>CAWKZY010000030.1:0-32627 GCA_963854625.1 Gammaproteobacteria bacterium
TTGATACTGCCTAGCTTCGTAAAAATATCGTTTGGGTCCTCGTCGAGAACTGACAACACAGCGCTGCAGCCAAGGCTGTCCGGATTATGCATAAATCTAAAGGCAGGCTCGGCAGCGCCAACAAAGCCAAGGTGAGTCCCTCCGTCTATAATGACAAGGTCGGCACCAGCGTTGCGCTCGGGGATTATAGTGGCATTGTACGCGGTATCAATGAGTGCATCGGAAGTTCCTGAAATCATGAGAAAAGGAACTGTAGAATTTTTATAAAACGCCTCAGTGAACGCGACAGCAGGTCCTGCTATAGCAACTGACGCGGCGATTCTTGGATCGCGCCAGCGCGGATGATAGGTGCTGAGGATTGTTGTTAATCCACCCAGGGAGAACCCTGTAAGACCAATTTTTGATTCATCGATTTGGCCGCTGAAAATCTGATCTGTAGCGAGAGTTAAGACGGAATCGATAAGGAATGATACATCCGCGGGCTGATTCATTACATCATTGGCATTAGCGCCACCGGGAGTTGACCCTGATGTTAAAGGGTAATCTGCTGCTGCCACCACATAACCATAACTTGCTAGGTGCTCCATTAGATACGCAAGCTCATTGCGGGTAGAGACAATGCCGTGACTGTGTACGATTAGTGGCAGTGTGCCTTTTGCATCTTCCGGATACCAGATAGTGGTTGGAAAGGTCCTATTGGGTTTGCCTGGGTTGCCTCGGCTTTCGTCCGTGGGGCGCGATTCATCAATAAAAACGAATTCAGCTGAGCCAGCAGAATAGGGCCCTGCTTGCAACCAGCCTATGCTTGCAGAATCAGATTTAAGTTGCTGCGGTCCTGTTGCCACGTAAACAACAATGGCTAATAGAGCAAGAGTAAAGAATAGTCCCAGAAGCCCTTTGATGATTTTTCGGAACATGGTGGTGACTGCCTTTTTGTTCTGAGGAAATGTGAGTAGATGATTTGTGCGTTAGTGCTGTGTTTAAGTCGACAAAAAGCCCATAAGCCAGATCACATAAGTTGAATGAGTCCATTGTCGCTATTCCAGAACTACATATCAAACTGCAAAGAGATTTGAGGGAGATTAGAGGGCAAGTTGGTTGTTTCGGGGTCACTAGTCCAACGCTCCCTTCTTAACTCTTTCATCTTTCTTCTCTCCAGCTCTCAGACCTTCCCACTTTTATTTTACTGATCGTTGGAGTTCTTCAGAGGATGCTTCGCACCTTGGCTGGCTGGCTGGCGCAGGGCTATGGGGCTGATACTTCTGAAAGGCTGTCTTTTCACGGGGGTTTATCGCAGCATAGCGAGGTAATTATTCCGCAGTCACAGGCAGATCCGAATATACGTATCCAGTGCCGGCATTCTGAGTCGGCCACTCTAGAGCAATCCAAACCGTAAAGGGGATACGGAAGCTAATCATAGCTCGTCTATGTTTTGAGTAGATCGCAATTATCGGTTAAGAAGGTCGAAACTAACCAAGGGATTAGAACGAAATAGTTACCCTTGAGAGGCGAGATGATTGTTTGGAAAGCCACATAAAGTGCTCGGGGAAAACGAAAATAAGTTGTTTGACACTGTAATATGTAGAGATCTAGATCATACTTCCGTTAGCACTGTCTGCTTTCTCAGGCATTCTTTTATCAGGGTTACAGTCATCAAATTGATGATCGATGCCGTAGCACCGCAGGATGCTGCGCTGCTGGGGCTGGCAACCGGTGCCAGTGAGTAGGCCAGTGATCCTGTTCTTTAAATGCAGGGACGGCTCGAGCATTCAACGTCAGTGAGAATATCACCGAAGCTCGAACAGGATTTTACGTCTCTCAAATGCAAAAACAGGGTCGGCCTGAAAAGTCGGCGATGTTCCAGTCGAGAGCGGCGAGTGAAATTCAAATAGTGCGGTGTTAGCAGGTCTCGAGAGGAAAGGTAAAATTTCAGCTTACGTTGATGGAAAAGTTATAAATAAGGAGGGCGGTCGATCAAGTCAAAAGATGTTTACAACGTGATGCAAACTTTAAATCTTAAGATTTACGACAAAGTCTTTCTTAAGCCCGGTATAAACATTATCTGCACTAGTTTTGGATGGAGTTTTTTCGTGATAGTACTGATGGGGTTGGTCACTGATCTTCAACTAAGAAGAGTTCTTAAGCTACTTTTTCTTCAGTTTGAGCAAAGATAAGCTTTACGAAATTTCAAATTCTCGCGGCGACAAGGAATCGAAATTATATCGGTTGCTGATTATTTTCGTTAACACAAGACGTTGAGAGGCGCTGGTTTTAGTATAAATGACCTTTGACCTAAGGCCTCTACCGTATGGAGAAAACCCGGAATAGGCGCGCCTGATTTAAGGTGTCCATGGGGGCTGTTTTGAATACACTTTTAAGCAATGAAGATAGAAGACGCGGTGCTGAAGCTATAACGTCTATGTCGCTAGGATGGGCCTTCAAATGCTTCTTGAGTTGCAGCGCTTCCGTATTAGGAATGGTGAAGCCATCTATCCCTGAGGGTACATTGCTCTGTTTGCTAGAACTAATAACTGCTTCCGCGGTCGCGCATTTAATAGTGTGAAATCTCCTCCAATTGCTGCGCAAAATAGGTAAGGCCACACACAATGGTGGCATTCTCATGAGAGATAACAGTTGTGTGCATTATTTTTTTCTAGACACCCGGTTGAATGCAATGACAGGGGTAAGGCATCCTCCATCCTTGGTTTCGGAGGCGTTCTTCACTGTGCCGTTAAACAGTAAATTTCGGTTATAGGCAGAGCGATCAGTATGCGATAGAGGCGCTTTTTTTATCTGTTTATCTCTAACTTTTTGTAAGTCTATTAGGTTGGTATAGATAACAATCCCCTTATTCGGATTTGACTACAGAGCCAATGCAACAGGTTTTCTTACTTTAAGTGTAGTTCAATGAATAGGAAAATCTCCTACAATGTTGTTGCTTAAAAGGGCTGTTTTTAGATCAGTAAGAGATAGTGAAAGGCTTGCTTAAATAGGCGAGTAAGAAGCGAGAGCAAATCGTTGCTAAAGAGGATCTTTGAGGTGCCCGTCAGTCCCCTTTTAGAAAAAAAGAGACTGAGTTGGCCCATAGGCAAGGTCTCTTGTAGTGGCTAGCTTTCTGTTAAAATAATGGCTGGTGTTTATTTGTCGCTGTTTATTTGCGCTGCTAAGTCTCCAGCAAGGCTTCCCTCAGGCCGCTCTACCACCCGGGCTATTTCACGTGCGCCATCATTGACTATAACAGTAGGCGTATACTGTAGCTGGTATCTTTCTGAATAGCCGTCGGGATCATCTTTTTGGCGGGACACTGCATACAAGGTAAGCTGCTTAACTTGAACATTTCCCAGCTCTAATAATTTGAGCAACCTAGGTACTTCTCGCTCACTGTCATGGCACCAAGTGCCGAATAAGGTGACAATATTTTTGCCCGCAAGGGCCTGTATATCCTTAAGCTGCTGTGGACTAGGTTCGAAGTCGTCATATTCTTTTGCGAACGCAGGGTATACCGACAGCAACTCTTGGGCTGTTATTTTCCCAATATGGGCGGGTATTTCGTTCTCACTTGCATAAACCCCAGTCAAAGAGTGGCAGAGAGTTAGGCAGGTTAAAATAAAGAGTGCTAATGACGGGTTCATTCGTTGGACTTTTCTGTACTCAGTTTGGTCTTGAGCGGATTTTTCGTACACGGGTTTCTTGTAAACAGGTTTTCTGTAAGTAGAGGATTTCAATTCAGTCATTTAGGCCTCTGATAAGGTTGTAAAAGGTAATTATTAGGATTCGAGGCTAGCATAGAGCGGTTGGAATGAAAAATTAGGCTAGTATATTGGCTAAGTATTTTGGGACTGTTTCGCTGGCAGGGCCATATTCGTGTTGGTCGAATGTGGAGCCTGTTCTTTCCAAATTGAGTTCAACTGTATGTGCTCTTCGGATTTTAGCGGTCTGATAAAAACCCGAAGCGGGGTAAACATTGCCGGATGTCCCGATAGCAATGAAAAGATCACATGCCTCCAGAGCCGCGTTGATTTTGTTCATATAAAAAGGCATTTCGCCAAACCATACTATATGAGGTCGGAGATTGCCCGGGGATCGGCAGCAGCGACACGCAGTATCGAAATCGAAGTCCTCACGAACATCAAAAACCAATCGTGAGTTCAAACAGCGCATCTTAAGCAGTTCGCCATGCATATGCAGAACATCTTTTGAACCTGCCCGTTCGTGTAAGTTATCTACATTTTGAGTTATAAGAAGAAATGATCCAGTGTACCGGCTCTCGAACTCGGCCAAGGCGGTGTGGGCTTTGTTTGGGCGTACCGAAGGAGACTGCAGTTGGCTGCGCCGCTGATTGTAGAAGCCATAAACTAGTTGAGGGTTTCGATCAAAGCCTTCGGGAGTAGCGACATCCTCAACCGAGTGGTTTTCCCATAAGCCATCACTAGCTCGGAAAGTCTCTATGCCAGACTCGGCGGAGATACCGGCGCCAGTTAGAATAACGATAGATTTGGGTGATCTGCTCATTGTCTCTAGTTAGTTCCGTTGTGGCAGAACTGGCACAAGGGTGTCAGTTCTTTTTCAGTGTTAACCGCGATTTGGCAAACAGCGGTATAATAAGCTTAACGACATATATCCTAGATTATGAAGAGTAAATGATGGCCGAAATCAAATTAGGCAACAAGGCTCCAGCATTTAGTTTGTTGGACCAGAACGGTGACAAAATCAGTTTGGGGGATTATAACGGGGTAAAGAATGTAATTCTTTACTTCTACCCCAAGGCAATGACGCCTGGGTGCACCACTCAGGCCTGTGGATTGCGTGACAGTTTGCAATCATTGGCTAAGTTTGACGGGATTACTATTGGCATTAGTCCAGACCCGGTCGCTCGTCTGAAAAAGTTTGAGATTAAGGAATCTTTGAATTTTAGCTTACTTGCTGACGAAGACCATACAATAGCTGAGAAATACGGTGTATGGGGGCTTAAGAAATTTATGGGCCGCGAATTCATGGGTATTATTCGTAGTACTTTTATTATCAATAAAGATGGCAAGTTCGTTCACATCATGGATAAAGTGAAAACTAAATCGCATGATAGTGATGTTCTCGAAATTTTAAAATCGTTGACGTAAAAATATGCAACTAAATTACAAAAAATACTCAGAAAAAGGGCAACCTCTCATTGTGTTGCATGGTCTTTTTGGCAGCCAGAGTAATTGGGGAGGACATTGTAAGGCGCTTGCCGAGAAATTTGCAGTGATTGGCGTCGACTTGCGCAATCATGGCGATTCAGCTCATGCATCAGAACATAATTATCAGGTGATGGCTGAGGATATCAAAGAGCTATTAAGATCTCTTGACCTTCCTAGTACCTACCTTTTGGGTCATTCCATGGGCGGTAAAGTAGCAATGGAGCTAGCTTTGTCTTATCCGGATTTGGTCGATCGCTTATTAGTCGTTGATATTGCCCCAGTTTTGTATACAGGCAAAGCAGATGGCCATAAGCAAGTGATGGCTGGGATGAATGCACTTGATTTGGCTTCACTTCAATCTCGCAGTGAAGCAGAGACTGGGCTTGCAGACTACATTGAAGATGAGGCTACCCGAAAATTCATAGTGACTAACCTGGTTCGCGAAGGCGATTCGGGGTTTGTGTGGCGGCTTAACCTGCCTGTAATCGAAGCCAGTTATGATCGGCTTATGGAGAAACCCCTGGGTGGTAACATCTTCGAAAAACCAACCCTTTTTGTCAAAGGAGACCTATCGCCTTATGTGCAAGCTAAGCACGAAGCGCAAATACTTGAATTGTTTCCAAATGCAGGTGTGAAGATAATTTCTGAGGCTGGACATTGGCTACACGTAGATAAGCCTCAGGCCTTCCAAAAAGTAGCAGTGGATTTTTTTAGTGCCTAAGCTGCCAAAACAAATTGTAAGGGTGGTGCGATGACAGTTCTTAGCGTAAACGTAAACAAGATAGCGTTGTTACGTAATTCTCGAGGTCGAGATTATCCCAGTGTTGTGGACTTTGCAGCACAAGCAATCGGTTTGGGGGTGAAAGGGATAACGGTTCATCCACGTCCCGATGAGCGTCATATCACCCGTCAAGATGCCTTTGATTTAGGTGAGTTTTTAAGGTCTAAAGAGGAAGTGGAATTTAATATTGAAGGATACCCATCTAACGACTTTGTAGAATTGGTTCTGGAAATTAAGCCGGCACAGTGCACGCTTGTTCCGGATAAACCTGGTCAGCTTACCTCCGACCATGGCTGGGATGTTGATAAAAATGAGACTTTTTTAGATGCAGTGCTAAGCCGACTCAAAAATGCGGGTATACGGTCCAGCTTGTTTATGGACCCGGACGCGTCTAAGCTCGGAAAAATTAAAGAGATTGGCGCCGATCGGGTGGAACTTTACACAGAGCAATTTGCCAGTAATTTTGGCACTAGTAAACAAGAAGATACTTTTCAGGAGTACCTGTTAGCCGCGGCTAAAGCTGCGGAACTTGGTATCGGGTTAAACGCAGGGCATGATTTGGATTTGCGAAATTTGCCCAAATTTCTGACCATACCTGCGATTTTGGAAGTGTCTATTGGGCATGCCTTAGTGGTTGAATCCTTGCAACAAGGCGTCGCGTCCGTTGTAAAACAATACTTGGACATTTGTAGGAATGCAGCCACGTAAGATTGTTAAGTTAAATAGCATAAGTGATTGCTTTTGTTTCGGGTAGGGCGTGTATCATGCGCCCAATCAAAGGAGGGTGAGACATGATCTACCGCGAGCAAGTCGCACCCTACGGCATTGGCCAAAGACTGATAAGGTTCCCATTATTTTCTTTTATCGCTAGCTGTCAGTCACTATTGCGATTCTCTTACTTTCTCCTCCTGATAGCCTTGCCATTAAACACCACTTCCGCCTCAGATTTTGAATTCTCACGTATTGCAAACGAGCTTAATTTGGCAAGCTATGCGCTTGCTAAGGAGCAGGGGGTTTCCACAGGTTTCAGTGGCCTTAGCCATCGAGCCAGCAGCCTGGCTCGCGAATCATCGCAGCTGATTGATGCAATTCATCGAACCCGGAATCCCTCAAACATTAGATCTCAGTTCAATGATGTGAGCCGGCGTTATACAGACTTAGAAGATATATTTTGGCGTGGTTACCGCAATAGCGCGGACAACTATGTTCTCGATAAGCTTGAGGTGATCAGCCGGCTTTATAACGACTTGGTTGCAGCCTATACACTCAGCCGATATTACCAGGGGGCGCCTCAGATCCATATTTATTTGGGTTCTGGCCCAAAAGTGAGTGGCTTTCCTGTGTCTCCAATCTTTTTTAATCCTCCAGACCGCCCTTAAAAAATCCAATTCAGCCGAGCTCGCTGTACGAGAGCGGGGCTAAAATGACTCCATTTGAAGCTTAGGATTTTAACCCTCTGAGCCTGGTGTCGGATTCTTTTTTGTGAGCTGATTTCTCACCTCATGCTCCCCTGTGTTGTGCCATTTTAAGCTCTAGCTAACACGCGATTCCTGTTGGGCGTGGTTTTTGTTTTTGTCAGGAGTAAAAGTTTATCCATGTAAACTACTTGCGCATAATGCCAGCATACTCGTCAAGCTACTGACGACTCCGTCGTAGGAACCTGTTCAAGCTTCGGCTTGGGGTTTAGCAAAGGGTTAAAGTCTCTCGCTATAGATGCGTAATTGGGCGATAGTCTAAAGACCGAGCGACAAGGCCAGTCTTTGAAGCGGGGGCTTTCTAGGTTTTGCCCCTTCGCGGCCAGATATTCCAAAAGGGGAGTTTTTCCTCTATTTATTCCTATGGGTTATCTTCTTCGCGTGGGGAATCTATTTTATCATGACGGATTTCCAAACCAACAAAATTAGTCGCTTATGGTTTCACAGTGCTGATTTTGTGTTTCACGAGGCCGGCCATATGCTGCTCATCCCATTTGGGCCGGCCGTAATTATTTTAGAGGCAGCCTGTATCCGGTGTTAGTTCCTCTTGTTTTTGCTTTTCTGATTTGGAATAGAGATGGGTTCGCCGTTTCAATTGGTCTATGGTGAACAGACCAAAGCATGATGGACCTCATCTAACAATTCCTATGCTAGAGCGCTCCAATTGCTTCTATTAGCAGATGGGACTGGATCGGATGGGCCTATGAGGTATGACTGGGTTACTTGCTTAGGCCTCGTGGGTGGCTAGAATAGGATTTTCAAAGTGCGACATGGGACGATGCCATAGGGTCAAGTATATTATTAATCGCACTTGCCTGGGGTACTTATACGCTGCGGGTATACTATAAAGAGATGGTGGGCTAAAATTTCTTCTTTTAAAATTTTCAGGCTTTTCTTTTGATAGTAAAACGCGACCGTTATTACTACGGCTACTGGATAGTATTTGCTGGGTTTTTAACTCAGTTTATAGCTGTTGGAATGTCAAACTATGTCGTTGGCTCGTTTATGATTCCGATGACTGAAGAGTTTGGTTGGTCGCGGGCCGAATTCTCAGCGTCACGCTCGATAGGGCAAATAGTTCTCGCAATGACTGGCTTTTTTATCGGTACTTATATCGATAAATATGGCGGCAAACCTTTCGTTCTTTTCGGTGGCGTTGTTCTTTCGCTATCTCTTTATAGTCTCGGCAGTATTAACAATTTGACCCAATGGCTTTTGATTAACGGTTTAATGCTTACAGCAGGCGCGGCTATGATTGGCAACCTTGTGGTAAATGTGACTCTAGGGAAATGGTTTGTCGAAAAAAGAGGACGAGCTATCGCCGTTGCAGGTATGGGTATTTCTCTGGCTGGAATTTTGCTGCCGCCAACGGTTACCTGGTTAGTAGATCAGTTTGGTTGGCGCGCCGCATGGGAAGTTTTGGCCTTCATAGCGGCTGTTGTCACCTTCCCGGCAGCCTTTATGGTGAAGCGCCGTCCAGAGGATTTTGGCCTGCACCCGGATGGTAAGTCTAATGAACAGGTCGCAAGTGGCGATGCTGAGGCTGCTGCGGCTGATTTCGAAAAATCACTCAACCGTGCTCAAGCTATGCGTACGTCTACGTTCTATTTTTTAGTGCTCGCCTTTGGTCTATTTCAAATATCAATCACTGTTATGCTTTTACAAACGATTCCATTAATGACTGATGCGGGTTATTCCCGATTAGTTGCTTCGACCATGATATCCCTAGCTTCAGTGCCTGCTTTTTTTAGCAAGCCTGTATGGGGGATAATGATCGACCACTATAACCCTAAAAAACTCGCGTCACTTGGGGCTTTAGTTACCGGGCTAGCGGTGATGTTGATTGTAGTTAGCGTCGCAAAAAGGGCAGATAGCTTAGTGTATTTTGGCTTTTTGATGATGGGGATTGGCTGGGGTGGCTTGCTGCCCCTACAGGAGGTTATTTGGGCATCGTTCTTCGGGCGACGTTATCTGGGTTCCGTTCGCTCTACCGCAATGCCATTTACCTTCGGCATGTCTGCTGTAGGCCCCATCTTGGTAGGTTACTACTATGATCTTGTGGGCGATTACAATCTGGCCCTAGTGGCCATTGCTATCTGTAATATTGCCTCTGCAGCGATGCTTTTCCGCATGAAAGACTCTACCGTTACCGCTTAATACGTGGGTCGTTGGTTGCATGTCTTCGATTTCGGCCTTAACTGAGCAACAGTGCTCACGTTTTTAGGCAAACTGAAATCACAAGGCTTTAAATTGGGTGCTATTTTAATTTAATAATTTATAGTCCAAAATAACAAAATTGAAACTGATTAAGCCAAAACAGAGAACGCCATGAGCCAGCTAAACTGTAAACTGCCCGACCTCAAGGTGAAGAAACCAAATGGTTTGTCTTCGAGTCTTTTTTTTCATGTTTTTAGTGGTCCCAATGCCATCGCATTTGCTCAACTCAGTTCCCGTTCGCGGAACCAACATGAGCGCGCGGCCAACGATAGCTGGCGTGAGGGCTCTTGCGTACCCGGCGTTAACTACTGCCTTAAAATCATCGAAGTGAATTCGGACTATCGAAATCAGGGCGTAGGCTCAGCTTTGCTTAAAGAAGTAATTGATTTTTGCAGAGATGAGCGAGTTGACTCTCTGTTTGGGCAGGCCCGAGGAGATATACGCACTCTTCGAAAGTGGTACCAAGTCCAAGGCTTTGATTTAGATGTTGTTGATAATATTCAACTGCAGCTGGTCTGAACTTATAACTCCTGCTCGATTATTTAGCTGAAGTTTGCCGTAATAGTTCCTCAAGGTACGGCCATACATTCTCAAGTATTAGGTACTGCGCCTCAGCTTTTGGATGGATTCCATCCGCCTGCATAAGGTCTGGTTGCTGCGGAATTCCATCGATTAAAAAAGGAACCAGCGACAGATCCTGACTTTTCGCGATTTTTTCGTAAATATCAAAAAATGGTTCGGTGTAACGAGGCCCATAGTTTGGGGGTATCTGAATGCCGGTTAAGAGGATTTCGGCCCCGCTCTGACTAATCAAATCGACCATCGTCCTCATGTTTTTCTCTAGCGCAGCTAGAGGCAAGCCACGTAAGCCGTCGTTTCCACCTAGCTCAAGAATTACAATGTCAGGACTGTAGTTTTCTAACATCGCAGGCAATCTAGCTAATCCGCCGGTGCTTGTTTCGCCACTGATGCTGCCATTTACAACGCTGAAGTTTAGGTCGCTCTGGTTTATTTGGGTTTCTAATAAACGCACCCAGCCTTGGCTCTCTTTCATCCCATAGGCTGCACTCAAACTATCGCCAAACACTAACAATGTGGACGGCTGCGCTGCCCAGGTGGATTGTGAAAAAACCATGCTTGGCAAAATACAAGCAATTGCCACTGCAGCGAAGCGGCTTAGGGATTGGTAAAAGGGGGTGAGTAGTCGATTAATTAGGGGCTTCATCGTTTAAAGGGGTACTTGAATGGCTACAACGTAGATAATTATGTTAAACCGGTGACGTTGTTATAGCGTACTTTAATAAACACCATAAATACAATTCTTATCCGGCGCTAACATTAGTTTAGCCCGTGGATTTGGGTTCCCTGATTTACGAGACTGGCAATAAATGATTGAAACAATAGATTTAGTGAAAAGCGTTGAGACAAGCGAGGGCTTACTCACTATTTTGAAGGGCATTAGCCTCAAGATTGAAAAAGCAGAAGCGGTAGCCATTGTTGGCGCGTCAGGGTCTGGAAAATCAACTTTACTTGGACTGATGGCAGGTTTAGATGCTGCCACCACGGGCGACGTATTGCTAGACGGTCACTCTCTGGCAGCTATGGATGAAGAGCAGCGGGCTATTTTGCGCGGTCAGCTGGTGGGCTTTGTGTTTCAGTCATTTCAACTGCTTCCCAGTCTTACTGCTCTTGAAAACGTTATGCTGCCAATCGAATTAAAAGGACAGTCCGATCCTCAGGGGAAGGCTAAGAAGCTTCTTGAGCGAGTTGGATTAGAAGAGCGGGGGCATCATTATCCAAATCAGCTATCAGGTGGGGAGCAGCAGCGTGTCGCTATTGCTCGTGCGTTCGCTACTCAGGGTAAAATTCTTTTCGCAGATGAGCCGACCGGGAATTTAGATACGGCAACTGGCTCTAAAATCATTGATTTATTGTTCGAGCTAAACCGAGAGTATTCGACAACCTTGGTGCTTGTGACTCATGATGAGCGGCTAGCCAAAAAATGCGATCGCAGCATAAACCTTGTCGGCGGTGAAATAGTAAGTGAGCTAATCAAAGAGGAGCTAGTGAGTGTCTAATTCACAATCTACACCTCTTAGCGATAGCAAGTCTTTTGGTGTTTTAAGCTCTATAGCGCTGCGCTTGCTTTGGCGTGACTGGAACGGTGGTGAAATTAGGCTTTTGTTTTTTGCCCTGGTCATGGCTGTCACTTCGGTTACCGGGATAGCGCTATTCACTGATCGTCTTGAGAAAGCCCTCATTCTAGAATCGGCGAGTATGTTGGCAGCGGATAGAGTGTTAGGCAGCGGCCGGCCATTGCCAGAAGAAATATTGTATGAAGCTGAAAGTCGCGGATTTAGAACAGCGCAAACTCTTTCATTCACATCTATGGCATTTTCAGATTCTGGAAATATGCTGGTGTCTGCTAAAGCCGTCAGTGACACCTATCCTCTAAGAGGAGAGGTCATTATCACTGATGCTGCATTCACACGGGGCACGCCTATTCTCAGCGGGCCTGCGCCTGGTGAGGTGTGGTTGGAAAACCGGGCGCTTCCAGCCTTGGGGATAGAAGTTGGTGATTCAGTCTATGTCGGCGAAGCTGAGTTGCGAGTAGGCAAAATTATCATTGCAGAGCCGGACCGCTCAGGTGGAGGCATGATAGACAATGCTGGGCCACGGTTAATGCTGCATATGGATGACGTTGCTCAAACAAACGTGGTTCAGTTGGGTAGCCGAGTTAGTTATCGTTATCTATTTGCTGATAATGCAATCGTCGCTTTGGACGATTTCGAGCAGTGGCTTGCTACAGAATTTAACGGTGAGTACCGTTTGCGTGATGTGCGCGATGAGAGCCAGGAAGTGAGTGATGCGCTTAACAGGGCAGAGAGCTTTTTGTTGTTGGGTTCGTTGTTCGCAGTGCTGCTTGCAGGGGTAGCTATCGCCCTGACTGCTAAACGCTACAGTGAAAGACATTACGATTATGTGGCGATACTGAAAACGTTTGGCTGCACCTCTTCTCAGATTACTTTTATTTACTTGATCATCCAGATTACGCTGGCAGGGGTAGCCATAATTGTTGGCAGCGTTCTTGGCTGGTTAGTTCATGTGGGTATTCTACAACTCTTGCAGTCCGTGATTACCGTGGCTTTGCCGGCCGCGGGATATCAGCCTTATGTCATTGGCGCATCCACTGCGTTTATTTGTTTGCTGTCTTTCGCGATTCCACCATTATTGGCACTCCGAGAAACACCACCACTTCGAGTCTTGCGTAAAGATATTAGTCAGCAAAAAATAGGTGATAGCGTGCCTTACTTTTTCGGCATCGGTGGTGCAATTTTCTTAGTCTATTGGTACAGCCAAGACCTTATTTTAACGTCAGTGTTAGTTGGTGCTGTAGCGGGGATCGCCGCTCTATTGTCAGTAGTTTCCTATTTGCTGTTACGTTCCACTGGCTCTATAGGTATGAAAGCGGGTAGCGCTTGGAAACTCGCCATGACTGCCGCTCGCAGAAGACGTAAGCAAAATGTTCTGCAGGTTATGGTGTTCTCAATCACCATTATGTCCTTGCTTATTTTAACCTTACTCCGTACCGACTTAATTGACGATTGGCAAGCTCAGCTACCAGAGAATACCCCAAACCATTTCATGATGAATGTTTCTCAAAATCAGGTCGAGGGAATTCAAAATTTCTTCGCCGAGAACGGTATTACAGGGAATGCTTTTTATCCGCTCATTAGCGCCCGTGTCAACACTGTTAATGGCAGTATTCCTGACCCCAAGACAGACATGGGTGAGCAAGAGGGGGGCAGTACATTAACCGAAGGCGCTGGCGAAACTGATAGTCGCTACGGTGAGATCAGAGAGTCAATGGAGGGGCAGGCTGGAGCGGAGCAAACCGACAGCGAGGTAGAGCCGGATGATGGGCAGCAGGTCGGCGGAAGGTTGAGTCGCCGGCAGGTAACATGGTCGAATGAGCTTCCGGTAGATAATCGCATTACTGCAGGTCAGTGGTGGGGAGAAAATTCTCAGCCGGGGTACGTGTCTATCGAAGAAGAGTATGCAGGTTGGTTAGATCTTGAGCTTGGAGACACCATCGAATTCGAAATTAATCAGCAGACCATCTCTGCTGAAGTGAGCAGTTTTAGAAGCGTGCGTTGGGACAATATGCAACCCAATTTTTTCATTATTTTCACGCCGGGGACTATTGATCATTTAGGTGCAACATTTATCTCAACGGCTTTGATGGAAAAAGACCAAAAAATACTTCTCAATGATTTAATCCGGCTTTTTCCTACTGTGGTTGTCATCGAAATTGACGCCTTAATTGAGCAGATCCAAAATATCATAGCTCAGGTAACCTCTGCGATAGAGTTGATTTCAGTTTTGGTTTTACTGTGCGGAGCACTGGTCCTACTGTCCTGTGTTAACGCGACTCTAGATGAGCGTTTTCATGAAAATGCAATTTTAAGAACTCTCGGGGCAGGTAAGAAACTGATTCTAAGTAGTTTGCTAATCGAGTTTGCGCTTATCGGTTTTGTCGCGGGTGTGGTGGCCACGCTTGGGGCTGAGGCAAGTTTGTATTATTTACAGGAAGAAATATTTGAACAAGAATTCAGTTTTCACTACTGGGTGTGGGTGGCTGGCCCTGTTCTAGGTATGGTCATAATCGCTGGGCTGGGCGTCAATTCTACTCGGCAGGTGGTGACTATATCCCCTCTGAACGTCCTGCGTAGAGTCGTGTAGGTCGGCAGAGAGAGCCGCCTGCGTTGGTCGGCTATACTTGATCGAGTATACTGTTTGCTCGCTAGATACATTTATTAGATACAGACCCCTTCTTGGGAGGCTAAGTACTTGAAATACCTTACTAGACGATCATTGCTAGCATTTGTAATATTATTGTTTGTTCCCGTTACAGGCTTTGGGCAATTGCTCAAAGAAGTGACTGCCGAAAATTGTATTTATGGTAATTGCGTTGACGGGCGAGGCACGATGCAGCTAGCTACCCAGTGGGGTAATGGGACTTACGTTGGGGATTTCATGGAAGGTGAATTCAATGGCAGCGGGCGCCTCGAATTGCCTGTCTCTTTCACAAATAAATTAGTATATGACGGGAATTGGAATGTCGGCGTGCGAGAAGGTCGCGGAACTTTTTGGAATGGCGACAGTGACCTTTATATAGGGCAATGGAAAGATAACAAGCGCAATGGACAGGGCTCCTATTTTTTTAAGCTTCCCAAATGGGAAGAGAACAAAAATTCTGAATTTTGGTTAAGAGAAAACACCGAAAATTATAGCGGTGAATTTCTTAACGACCACTATCACGGTGAAGGGATATTTCGGTGGGCAAGTGGAACGCGCTATGAAGGCGAGTTTTTTGCTGGCAATAAGCACGGTTACGGAATATTTTATTATCAGACTGGAAACACGCGCCGGCAGCTATGGAATTTTGGCGATTTTGTACGTTAGGAATTTTGCTTTTTTATGGACTAGAAATGAGTGATGAATTTATATGGAACTAGAATCTCTTAGGCGAGAGTACTTAATGGGTGGATTGGAGCACAAAGATCTAGCCAGCAGTCCTTTTGATCAGTTTGAACGATGGATGGAGCAGGTGATTGAACTCCAGCAGCCGGACCCGACAGCGATGACCATTGCCACAGTTTCCTCTGATGGTCAGCCTTCCCAGCGTATAGTGTTGTTGAAAAGCTTTGATCAAGATGGCTTGATTTTCTATACAAATTATAACAGTCGTAAGGCGCAGGAACTTAACCAGAACCCTAAAATCAGTGCACATTTTCCTTGGCATTCTGTGGAGCGACAGGTAAAAGTCTGTGGTGTTGCTGAGAAAATATCAGCAGCGCAGTCCCTTAAATATTTCGCCAGCCGCCCAAAAGGTAGTCAAGTCGCGGCTGTCGCTTCGCAGCAGAGCGCCGTGCTTAGTTCTCGAAGTGTGCTGCTTAATCAGTTTGAGGCATTGAAGCAAAAGTACCAAGCAGAAGAAATCCCATTCCCTGATTTCTGGGGAGGCTATCGTATTGTGCCTACTGAATTCGAGTTTTGGCAAGGCGGGGCCAATCGGCTGCATGACCGATTCCGCTACCTTAAAACAGCAGATTCGGATTGGGAAGTCACGAGATTGGCGCCCTAATAGCGTGCGCATTGGGAGCGTGGGCCTTAAAAAACGGTGGCGCTCTCTACTTGTGACAACGGACCTATTCCTGAAGACCAGCCCTGCTAGCCCTGGCTAGGTCCAGCGCCATTTTTTCAATTTCTTTTGGGCCAGAACTTTTTTAAGCCGGGCATATTGAGGCATGCCGTTCTTATAAGGTGGGTAATCCTCTCCAAGTATAAGGGGGGCGAAGTATTGCCGAGCTTTCTCGGTGATTTGGAAGCCATCACGACTGATATAGTCTCGCGGCATCATCTTTTCAACATTGGCAACATCCGATAATTTTGCCTCGCCAATGCTCCAAGAATACTTTTTGTATTTACCTCGAACGATCGTTGGCATAACGGCATTTTTGCCTGCTAGGGCAAATTCGACAGCCGCTTTTCCGACCGCGTAGGCTTGCTCTACATCAGTGCCAGAGGCGATATGTCGAGCTGATCTTTGTAAATAATCAGCAACAGCCCAATGATATTTATAACCCAGTTCGTCCTTAATCATATTTGCAACGAAGGGTGCGACTCCGCCAAGTTGAACATGACCAAAGGCATCTGTTCCGCCTGTGTCGGCGAGAAAGCTACCGTCTTTATTTTGCGCGCCTTCGGATACAACGATTGCACAGTAGCCAAACTTTTTTACGCAACTTTTAACTTTTCTTAAAAACTTGGCCTTATCGAAGGCAATTTCTGGGAACAAAATAATATGAGGTGCGTCACCTTCCTCTTCTGCGGCTAAACCTGCAGCCCCAGCAATCCAGCCTGCATGACGGCCCATTACTTCCATCACAAAGACTTTGGTTGAGCTTTCGCACATAGAGCCGACATCCAGCCCTGCTTCACGAATTGATACGGCAACATATTTAGCGACTGAACCAAAGCCCGGGCAGTTATCTGTAATGGGAAGGTCATTGTCCACTGTTTTGGGCACGCCGATGCAGGTAATCGGATAGCCTTTAGCAAGACTTAATTGGGATATTTTATTCGCAGTATCTTGAGAATCGCCACCACCGTTGTAGAGAAAGTAACGAATGTTATGCGCCCTAAATACATCCATTAGCCGCTCATATTCCAATTTGTTTTCGTCATAGGATTTGAGTTTATAGCGGCAAGAGCCAAATGCGCCGGCGGGAGTATGTCTTAGGGCGGCGATTGCGGAAGCGGATTCTTTGCCGGTGTCTATTAATTCTTCGTTTAGCGCCCCCATAATTCCGTTTTTACCGGCGTAGATCTTGCCGATTCTGTCTTTGTTTAGTCTTGCGGTTTCGATAACCCCGCAGGCGCTAGCGTTGATTACCGAGGTGACACCGCCGGATTGGGCGTAGAATAAATTAACCTTGCTCATAAGATTTGGTTCTGCTGCTTTGGGAAATGATTGAGTGTTATATTGCATCTTACTAGCTGCGGCAATGCCTTGCCAGTGGCGAGAAATTGATGCCACAATCGCCCTTCATTTAAGTTTATTTCTAGGTTGAACATTATGCAGTTGATTATTGGTATGTCTGGCGCTAGCGGAGTCATCTACGGCATCCGTATGTTGGAGGTGCTAAAAGATGTCCCTGACGTTGAAACCCATCTTGTCATGTCAGAATCAGCCAAGTTAAACATCGGCATAGAGACGACTTGGGCAGCGACAGATGTAAAAGCGCTGGCGGATCATGTTCACTCCAATAAAGATATTGGGGCAAATATTGCTAGTGGCTCATTTAAAACCGCAGGCATGATTGTGGCGCCATGTGCCATAAAGACCCTTTCAGCGATTGCAAATTCTTATGCAGATTCGCTAATTGTGCGGGCTGCCGACGTCGTGCTTAAGGAACAGCGACGGTTGGTGCTGATGCCCAGAGAAACCCCATTGCACGCGGGGCATTGCGAATTATTACTAAAAGCGTGCCGAATAGGCGCGATAATTGCTCCGCCCATGCCTGCTATGTATATTAAGCCACAGACTATTGATGACTTGATTAATCATCAGGTGGGCAGGGTGCTAGACCTTTTCGATCTCGATCCCGGAATAGTGAAGCGTTGGCAGGGTTCTCGCCACATCGACTAAAAGCAAGTGGCAAAGATATGCAAATGAATTATGGTTCAAAATGGAAGGGGTTTTGTGCTACCTAGAAAAAACTGATATCAGCGACGCTTGATTTGGTTGCTGTGCTCAACACTCAACTCAATACTTTGAGGAATATTGTCATGCGCTTTTTTATTACCAGTTTTTGCTTAGTGTTTGCAGTCTCTATTAATGCGCAAGGCAGCGGGCCAGATTGGGAGTCAATTGAGGAGGAAACGCTTAAGCACTTTCGAGCGTTGCTGCAATTTGACACCAGTGACCCGCCTGGCAGAGAGCTTCCTGCTGCAGAATATATACGTGACGTTTTAGAGGCTGAAGGAATTCCAGTGGAGATGCTGGCAATTGAGCCTGATAGACCAAATGTTTTGGCTAGGCTTAAGGGAAATGGCAGCAAGCGACCATTGTTATTGATGGCTCACACTGATGTAGTTAACGTAGATCCTGAGAAATGGACATTCCCTCCTTTTAGCGCAACGGTCGATAATGGTTACGTGTATGGTCGGGGTGCGGTGGATGACAAAGATAACTTGGCTGCAGCCTTAGTTGTTATGTTGGAGCTGAAACGTCAAAACATTGAGCTGGATCGCGATGTTATTTTCCTTGCTGAGTCAGGCGAGGAGGGGGCGACCCAGTTTGGCATTGAGTACATGGTCAATAATCATTTTGACAAAATAGAGTCAGAATTCTGCCTGGCCGAAGGCGGCTCGGTGGCAAGAGTTAATCGCGAAGTGCAATACGCGGGCATACAAACTGTGGAAAAAATTCCCTACCGAGTGGAGCTCGTCGCCACGGGTGTCGCGGGGCATGGTTCGGTGCCTTTGCAGAGCAACTCGGTAGTTAGGTTAGCAAAAGCCATTGCCGCTATTGCTGATTGGCGCTCACCAGTTAGGCTGAACGAAACCACTGCTGCATATTTTGAGCGTTTAGCGTCAATCTCTCCATCTGACGCAGCCCAGCGCTACCTTAATGTCCTTGATCCGGGCATGGTAGGAGAGTCAGATGAATATTTTCTCGCCAACGAGCCTCGGCATGCTTCTATGCTGCGGTCCTCTTTATCGCCTACTATTTTTGATGCCGGCTATAGGATAAATGTTATTCCGTCTGAGGCCAAAGCTAGTGTCGATTTTAGGGCGCTGCCTGACGAAGATATTCCTGCATTCTTGAATTCAATAAGGCGGCAGATAAACGACCCCTCAGTCAACGTTGGGCTAGGAGATCGCAATACCAGACCTCCCGGTCAGGCCAGCCTGCAAACACCTGCATTTGCTGCAATCGAAGCGAATATAAGTAAGCATTATGGTGTGATCAC
Organism: Gammaproteobacteria bacterium; assembly: GCA_963854625.1. GTDB lineage: Bacteria > Pseudomonadota > Gammaproteobacteria > Pseudomonadales > Pseudohongiellaceae > UBA9145. Next base: position 19,193 of record CAWKZY010000030.1, read on the forward strand.
TTTGCCAACGATGAGTACCGGTGCTACTGATATGGCCTATCTGCGAAACAAGGGAATTCAGTGTTATGGCATAGGGCCTGCTATAGATAGAGAAGACGCTGCATTGGGTTTTGGTGCGCACAGTGATCAGGAGCGGATACTAATCAGTGAGCTAAACCGGTTCGTACAATTCAATTGGGATGTCGTTATCGATTTAGCCGCTTCAAAATAAGCTGAAAAGAAGCGTTTTTCAAAGATCGTCTCATAATGGGATAAAACCTCGCTATATTGGGTAGAATTAAACGTTGATGCTTGACTGAGGACCAAGCGAGTGTTTTTCTACGTGCCTTTCTATAACAAAAACTTAAAGAGGGTGCGATGTTTTCCAAAGGTGCAGGGTTTGCAAAATTTTCAAAAGGGCTATGCTGGGTCGTGTCATTGATTTGGTTTGCTTTGGCTGTTTTTTCCTTCACCGGCGGCGGAGATAGTGCCACGATCAATGGGCTGCTTTGGCTTGCCGGCGCTATAGCCTTTGCTGCATCAGCTCTATTTATTGGTCGAGGTGGTGAGGCCGGTAGCGAGCAGCAGACTTAAGCTTCAATTAGCTACAGCTGCATTGATCACAAGTGAAAGTGTCGCCCTTAGTTCAGAGTCCTCGGCGACCTTCATTTGCTTTAATAGCTTAAAAACGTTTTCCCTTATAGCCTTTTCTGGACTGAGTCCTGCGCCAGAGTTTGACTGACTCATTACGATTTGTTCGAGCACAGATTGCTGATGTTTTTCAGCCCTTAGCTCTACTGCTTTGATCTCATCTCTTACCTCGTGGAAGCTTATCTGCTGATTCTGATCGGCTGGCATATTTGATTTCATCCAGCGACGGGTTTGTCTTAAAGGTGAAACTACCTGCTCGCGCCACTGCTTTGAATAGTTTAGGGCTTTGCTTAAGGAATCTTCAGACAGTTCGCCCACACAGGTGCCGGACCAGCAGCACAGAAGCAGTAAGTTAACATCTACGCCATATTTGTTTTGCAGATCCAAGCAAGCAGTCGAAATCTCGGTTGAGCTATAGAGGTCCAGAGAAAATTCCCAAAAGTTTTGTGATAAGTTTGACATTGTCGGCCGATGTTAATTGTTATCTTAGTAATCCTACTGAATTTCTGTGATATAAACATCCAAATTCACTATTAATTTTGAGGCGGAACTCACACACATGCATGTCCACATTCTAGGTATTTGCGGCACTTTTATGGGCAGTTTAGCGGTGTTAGCTAAAGCGCTTGGACATCGTGTCAGCGGCAGTGATGCAAATGTTTACCCACCCATGAGCACGCAATTGCAAGAGCAGGGCATCGAGTTAATGGAGGGGTATAGTGTCGACCATCTGCAGCCCCGACCAGATATTGTAGTGATTGGTAATGCCTTGTCTCGAGGTAACCCCGCGGTCGAATACATTCTCAATGAAGGGATTAGCTATACTTCTGGCCCGCAGTGGCTTGCTCAGTATGTTCTGCAAGATAAGTGGGTGCTCGGAGTTGCCGGCACGCATGGTAAGACCACTACGAGTGCGATGTTGGCATGGATACTAGAGTATGCCGGAATGAAACCCGGCTATCTCATCGGTGGTGTTACTAATAATTTCCCCACATCGGCTCGTCTCGGAGAATCTGATTTTTTTGTTGTTGAGGCTGATGAATACGATACGGCTTTTTTTGATAAGCGCTCTAAGTTTGTTCACTATTCTCCTCGCACGGCCATCCTAAACAATTTGGAATTCGATCACGCCGATATCTTCGATGATCTAAGTGATATTGAAAAACAGTTCCATCACTTGGTCCGCACCATTCCTGGCACAGGTCAAATCATTTACCCTCATGGTGAGGCTTCTTTAGAGGCGGTGCTTGCAAAGGGTTGCTGGAGTGGGCGTCAGCAATTTGGGATTTCTATTTCTGAGGAAATCTGCAAAAAACTTGCTGCCAACGGAGGTATTTTTTGGAATGTCTGTCTACTGGATGATCATGGAGGCAAATTTGAGATCGTTAAGTATGGTCAAGGGGCAGCAGGTGAGGTTGTTAGTCGGTCGACTGTAAAATGGGAGTTGACAGGTCTGCACAATGTGAAGAATGCTATGGCAGCGGTCGCCGCCGCGCATCATGTTGGTGTGGGCGTTTCCGCAGCTGTGGACGCGTTGCTTGAGTTTAAAGGTGTGAAGCGACGAATGGAGTTGCGGGGTGTTGTCGCTGGGATTAGTGTTTTTGATGACTTTGCTCATCACCCAACTGCCATTGAGTCAACGCTAGAAGGCCTTGCAGCTAAGTTGCCTAGTCAGTATAAGCATTCCCGACTCGTCGCTATTATTGAGCCGCGATCGAATACAATGAAATTAGGAATTCACCAGCAGGCGTTGGTGGCCGCAAGTCAGGCCGCCGACATGGTGGTTTGGCAAAAGCCGGAGCGTTCTGGGCTGGATATGGAGTCTATGATTAGAGAGAGTAAAACCCCTGCCTTTAGTTTTTCAGAAGTTGATGAGATAGTTGCATTCGTGGCAGAAAATTCACAAATTGGGGATCATATTGTCGTGATGAGTAATGGCGGGTTTGGTGGTATTCACGAAAAATTACTTAAAGCTTTAGGCGCTAGGTTTGGTGAGACACTTTAAACCCACGCCTTAAATATTTGCGACAAGTTCTATTTTAGGATGAAAAATTTCTTAATTAAATTTACACTGTCACTATGTCTAAGAAAAAAGAAATAGCTTTGTTCCCCCTTCGTATTGTTGCCTTTCCTGGCAGTAGAGTCGATCTGCAAATTTTCGAGCGCCGCTATATAGATTTAGTCACACAATGTATGAAAAGCGATACTGGATTCGGCATCTGTCTGTTGAAGCAAGGTGATTCGATGGAGGATAGTGAAACCAAACAAGCCATTCACCGCACTGGCACCTGTGTAAAAATTGCCGATTGGGATCAACTGGAAAGCGGCTTGCTTGGCATTACCGTCGAAGGAGTTAATAAGTTTGCAATAGAAGACTGTTGGCAAGCTGACTCTGGGCTTCTTCATGCCACTGTCGAGTTTAGTGCCACTGATGCGGTTGGCAGTCAGGAAATTCCTTTGCAGGATAGGCATAGTGGTTTGGTGGATTTGCTCGAGAGTTTAGAAAAGCACCCTCTTGTGGAGCAAAAAAATCTGATTATCGATTATGACAATCTCTGGGATTTGGGTTGGCGGTTAAGTGACTTAATGCCCTTGAATCCTGAGCAAAAGCAAGACCTGCTTGAGGTCGACGATCCTTGGCAGCGCATCGAAAAAATTGAAGAAATTGTATCTCGTCTTGCCAACGAAGTTTAAGCTCGCTTATCCCTATTTTAAAACGAAACCTGGCGGGGTAAATAAGTGCTTAGTAACCTTATAGACACCTCTACTTGGACCCATGAGCAATGGCTTGCGGCTATTATATTGGCCTTCACTGTGGTGACAATTTTGGTGGTCTTAAAGAGGATTGTAGGGGTGTTTAAATTTGCTAAAAAAGAGCAATACAAACCAAACTTGCGTCCCCTGCGAAGAACCAGCCAACGACGGCCAAAATGAAGGGTAGAGGGTTATGAGGAGGGCCGTTTTCTTTAGAATGTCAGGCCTTTTGCCTCCGCTTATAGCTTTGGTGTTGGTTGCGTACCTAGGTCTTTCTAGTCATGCCATCATTGTTCGCCATGATGTTCGATCCGATAGCTATGAATTCAACCCATCAGCGTATCCAGCGGTGTTTTATCTTGAGCGGCAAGGGCGCCGGCGTGTTTGCGCGGCGACGATTATCCATCCACGCTGGGCCATTAGTGCAGCTCATTGTTTGGCAGAAACCAGTTTGGCTAGCGCGGTTGAAAATCGGCGCCGGTTCGCGGTGGAAGTTGCAGGTAAAACCCGGGAGATTGATGCCGCAATTATTCACCCAAATTTTGATATGACCGCAAAGTCGGATGTTGATTTAGTGCTTCTGCGTTTTAGAGAGGCTTCATCATTTCCGACGCCCTATCCGTTGCAGCAGGATTTTACTGAACTCGGCGCTACTGTGCGGCTGGTGGGTTGGGGCTACTTTGGTATAGGCACTACCGGTCGTCAGTTTGATGACGGTAAATTAAGGATGGCAAAAAATGTAGTTGAGCAGGCTGGGTCTCGTTTGCAAATAAAGTTTGATGACCCGAGGCTGCCTGGCAATATCCCCTTGGCCATGGAGGGAATGCCCAGTCTCGGTGACAGTGGCGGCCCGGCGCTGATGGAAAGTGCGATCGGTTTGGTTCTTGCCGGGGTGGCTGTTGGAGAAATTAAAGGTCCTGATTATTCTGAGGAAACTCAGGGTAAATACGGCTCGGTTGCAGTTTACGAACGCCTGTCCCTCCATATAGATTGGATTGAATCTGTGATTGGCAGTGTGCTGCCATTTGACAGTTAGAGAGGATGTAAGGTGATTAAAAAAGTTTTGGTGTCGTTAATTTTCGTTGTTGTTTTATTGTTAGCGGGGGCATTTTTTTACATAGACTCAATTGTCAAAAATGGTATTGAGGTGGTGGGAAGTCAGGTCTTAGGAACGGCAATATCAGTTGCTTCAGTGTCAATCTCGCCCTTAAATGGGTCGGGAACTATTCGGGGACTAACCATTGGAAATCCAGAAGGGTTTACTGCGGAAAATATAATGCAGCTGGGTGAAATTACCGTATCGTTGAATACTTCGTCACTGCTAAGTAATGTCATTGAAATTATCGAGATTACAGTTGTTGAGCCGGTAATTACCTATGAAACTAAAATCACTACCGATAATATCCGCGCCTTGCTAGCCAATCTGCCAAGTACTTCAGGTGAAGCCAGTGAAGATATGGTTGTCGATTCAGGTAAAGGGCTGATAATCACTGAATTCAATTTAAACGGTGCGCAGGTAAACTTGATAGCGTCGATTATTGAGCAGTCGGTAGTTCTTGGCGATATCCAGTTCAGGAACATCGGTACTGAAAATCAAGCGGCAACAGTCTCACAAGCACTTGAGAAAATCCTTGTAGCTGTCAGCACAAAGATACTGAATGCTGAAATGCCTGGCTTGAGCGACCTGCGGGAATCTGTTCAGGGGCGCTTTAAAGAGGGTGTTCAACAGACTGAGGAATCGGTCAAGCAAGGTGTTGAAGACATCAGCAACCGCCTTCGCAGCATCTTAAACTAGACTGCATACGGCTCGTAGACTTCGGCTTGGTATAGTGTCAAGCAAAGTGCCGCGAAAGCAACCTGACATAGCCTCCAGTATGGCTTCTAAGACTAAATAGTCCCACAGAAAGAATCTGAGCTTGGGAGCAGCTGGTTGCTGTGCCCCAGCAATCTGTAAGCAACCAAACCAAGCCATTCCCGCGATGCGGATGTGAGTAAGCTTAAATTCTCCGCGAAGTTGAAATTTAGCCGTAAAAGCTCTCCAGTTTTCGAGTGGTGATCTACTGGATAGGGCGTAACTTTCCAGTCTTGTTGGCAAAATACGCCAACGGCTCTGGGCATGTGGGAGGCCGAGGTAACTAATATCCAATGTTCGCCTGCGCCCGGGTTTACCAGTGCTTTACTGTTTTTGACATTTTCCATTGTGTTACGTGATTCCCCTTCGAAAAGTATTGCCCTGCCATTTAACCCGAGCTGTTCGAAAAACACCTGAGCCACAACGGCTTCTTTGTGCTGCTGCTCTGTGACGGAGCCATTGCCACCACTAAAGACCAGCTGTGCGTCCGGATAAAGGTTCGCTAAATAATAAAAATCAGTGAGTCTCTCTGCGGCCCCGTTTAATTCTGGCTGCCCCCAAATATTAGACAGAGCTGGCGAGATAGCACCTCCTAGGACGATTACCCCTTTGCTGTTGGCGGGCAGTGCGACATTCGCAGGGAAGCGGTTTTCCAGTGGGGCTATAAGCCATTCGCCTAATGGCAGAAACCCGATCATTATAAGACTGAGAGCTAAAACAGAGCTAAGCCGCCTTGATAATTGGACCCTGCCAATCACAGATGCAAACCAAGCGCCTACCCCCAGAATCAAGAGGAGGCTGTCTGGTGAGACAAAAGCCCAAAGTAGTTTCGATGTAATGAAGAGAAGTGTATCCATGGCTGTCACTTTTGGAAAATTCCACTGAAGGTCTATTCAACCTCAGGTCTAGCTTTGGGTAAAGCGGCAATCAATCTAAACCTTGGTATTGCAGTGTTTAAGTTGGCTTGCTTAAGGGGGTTTAGGCTTAGTTAGGTAGATTGTGAATGTGAATTTGGTACACTGTTGTTCTTTAATATTTGCAGTTTTTATCTTAGGAGTGCGTGAAATGACGATTCAAGTAGGCGATAAAGTGCCAGCGGTAGGTTTTTCTGTGATGACAGGTGAAGGTCCAAAGCCAATAAGCAGTGAAGAGATTTTTTCCGGTAAAAAAGTCGTCTTTTTTGCAGTACCTGGTGCATTTACCCCAGGCTGTTCGATGACTCATTTGCCGGGGTTTGTGGTCGATGCCGATGCGCTCAAAGCTAAAGGAGCAGATACGATTGCCTGTATGTCGGTGAACGATGCATTTGTTATGGGGGCATGGGGAGCGGCCCAAAATGCTGAAGAGATCTTGATGCTGGCTGATGGGAATGCTGATTTCACAAAGGCGCTGGGTCTAGAACTCGACGCTTCTGGCTTTGGTATGGGAGTGCGTGCCCAAAGGTTTGGAATGATTGTCGAAGATGGAACAGTGACTTATTTAGGTGTTGAAGCACCAGGCGAGATTAAGGTTAGTTCGTCTGAGGCCATGCTGGCCCAGTTATAATAGCTATTGCTGATGCGTGCTCGCCTAACTGACTATTCACGGCGGGCACTTTTGGAGGCAATACACTAGTTTTAAAGAACGGCTTATTCTTATATTTCCAACAAGGTCGGGGCATTTGAATGCACTATGAAACGCTAGACTACAAGGGTGGGGATACCGTTCTAGAGGCCTATATAAGCTATGAAGATTTTCCCGAATCTGGTGATTAGAAGGCGCTTATACAAAGCGCTCACGACTGGAGTGTGCGTCGACAATTCGCCACAGAAACCGCTGACACCATCGCTGACCTTGGGTTTGTCGGTTTTGCTTTAGGTATGTATGGCAAAGGCGTTTTTGGTGAAGATGGTAATGTTGACCTTAATTCTTCATTGATGAACCCCTGGCCATTGATCGAGCAGCATTGAGGCGGAGCATGTTGGTGGGGCTGGATTTGCCGAAAGTCGATTCAAGCAAAGTGGCAGCGATGGGGTTTTGCTTTGGTGGGATGTGCGTCTTGGGACTGGCTCGGGCTGGGGCAAAAGAGAGGACTGTGGTAAGCATCGTCAACCGCGGGAGACGTGGGTGATGAAGAGATCAGGGCCAAGGTTCTTTGTTTGCATGGTCACAATGACCCAATGGTGCCACCTGAGCAGGTTCTGGCATTTGAGACAGAAATGACAGGGGCGGGCGTCGATTGTCAGTTGTATGCTTAAGTGCAGTTATCGCAGGCCTTTACTAATCTTAGAGCCAATAATCCAAAGTTTGGCGCGCATTACAGTGACCGCGCTATAAGGCGTGTCTATCTGGATTTAGAGATTTTTTTAGGAAGTTTTGCTTTAAAAAAGAAGGCAGAATGGCGTTTAGTTTGGCCGATGTGGTCATCACGAACTAAGCAATTAAGTTAAATGAACACACAAACAAATAAAAACAAATAAGGCCGAGAGATGACTACTGCTGCAAAATTACCACCGCTGGGCAATAACTCTGATTCTTTGCGTTCGCGAATTGGTCTTTGGCTAGGGCCACTGGCTTTTGTTTCGATTCTTCTTTTTTTGGACCTTGATCCTCAAAATCCTGCCGCGACTCGAATGGTAGCTATTGTAGCTCTTATGGCCATTTGGTGGATTACAGAGGCGATACCTTTGGCGGCTACGGCATTGCTGCCTATAGTTTTATTTCCAGTGATGGGAATAATGCGAGGACGTGAGCTGCCGGCAGCGAATAGAATAGATCTTAGCTCAGTGTCCTTTAATGGAGACTATAGTGTCTCTGATTTTGATATCGTGTTTCCCAATGTTGCCAATCAGTATATGGATTGGATCATCTTGTTGTTTATGGGCGGGTTTATAATCGCCATCGCCGTTGAGAAATGGAATCTGCATAAGCGCATTGCATTACATATTTTGAGAACTATTGGTGGCCAGCCGCACCGCTTAGTTTTGGGGTTTATGGTAGCTACTGGATTCTTATCCATGTGGCTGTCCAATACAGCAACAGCTCTGATGATGATGCCGATGGGGATGTCATTGATTCTTTTGTATGAAGAGTTGAATGAGAAAACGATTGCCGAAGGTGGAACAGTTAGTGATAGAGCGCCAAATTTCGCCTTAACCTTGTTATTGGGTATAGCTTATTCAGCTTCAATTGGGGGCTTCGCCACGCTTATTGGCACGCCTCCCAATGGAGTGTTAATTACCCAAATGTCGCAATTGTTTCCAGAGGCTCCAGAGATAACGTTTTCGAGTTGGATGCTATTCGCGCTGCCCATGAGTGCAGTTTTTATGGTGTTGGCATGGCTGGTACTGACCCGGTTTGTGTTTCCATTACCGGCAACGACCCCTTTTAGTGGTAAGGATTTTATTCAGGGTGAGATTAAAAAGCTCGGGCCCATGTCGGTGGAAGAGAAACGAGTCGGCACTGTCTTTGGTTTGGCCGCGCTTCTATGGATGACTAGAAAGGAAAGGCTTTTTGGGGCAGAGGTCGATGTGTTTGGGTGGAGCCATTATCTTGATCAGCTTCTGCTTAGCGCAGGTTCAAATCCTGTGGGCTATCTCATTGATGATGGCACGGTGTCAATTGCAATGGCATTGTTGCTGTTTATTCTGCCTGCGGGTAAGGCTGTTGGCGGTAGGCTGCTGGATTGGGAAGATACTAAAAAGGTTCCTTGGGGAATTTTACTTCTGTTTGGTGGCGGCCTAGCTCTCGCTAAGGGTTTCAGTACCTCGGGCCTTTCTCTTTATATAGCCTCTCAGCTGCAATCAACATTGGGAGACGCAAGCCCGCTGGCTATCGTTATTGGCACCTCTGGAGTTGTGACTGGTTTGACTGAGGTGATGTCAAATACCGCTACAATTTCACTGGCTGTGCCGATAATGGCTAGCATGGCCCAAGCCATAGGTGTGCATCCGCTATTGTTATTGATTCCCTCTACTTTGGCGGCATCCTGTGCATTTATGCTGCCGGTATCGACTCCGCCCAATGCTATTGTCTATGGATCTGGGCGCGTGCCGATAATGAAAATGGTAATCGCAGGATTTTGGCTGGATCTGCTGTCCATTGTCTTGCTCACTGGGTTCGTTTATACCTTAGGGCACCTAACATTCGACGTGCTTGGGGAATTTCCCGCTTGGGCAATGCCCTAGCTCTGCTTTGGATAGTCTTGACCTTAATTATTCCAAAATATCATTTTGAGTGTTTTTTCAAGATGGTGTTTTATGCTAGTGTTGTTCTCTGTGGGCTTTACGAATGGTGTGAATTTATAGATATTCAACGATTTTCGGGTTAGATATTTGAATAGAATATGAAGGCCGAGCGTATAGCGTTGATCGCCCCATAAGTTATGGTTAGAAGAACATGGTGATTCAACAAAATAAAAAGAATAGGACGCGTGCTAGAAATGATGTCTGTCCCGCTAAATGACACTATCGCTTCAGGTTCCGCAATACAGCATGAATGATTCACAGAAAATAGAGAAGATATCGGTTCCCTGTCCTGCGGGTGATGACAAGTGCACTAACTTGTCAGAAGTAATGCGTTTGCGCGAAGAGGTGCGGCAACTCTCCGATATGGTTCGTATTGACGAGCTTACTGACCTTTACAATTTCCGCTATTTTAATCAAGCTTTAAGTCTGGAAATGGAACGAACTCGCCGATCAAGCCAACCAACTTGCCTAATAATGTTTGATCTAGACCATTTTAAGGATGTGAACGATATGCACGGTCATGAGGTGGGAAATGCTGTCCTTAAGCATGTAGCTGCACTGGTCAAGAAAACAGTACGCCGCCTTGATATACCCTGTCGCTATGGCGGCGAAGAATTCACTATTATTTTACCTGATACAACCCTCCAACAAGGTGTGCGATTCGCTAACCGGTTGCGACTTATTATTGAAAATTCGCCGGTAAAAGCTAATGAATCGATATTGGGGATTGAGGCAAGTTTTGGGGTAGATGTTTATAGTCGTGGCAGTTCTTTGGCTGAAAAAGAGTTTGTCGAAAAGGCTGATGGGTTTTTGTATCTGGCAAAAAAACAGGGAAGGAATCAAGTGTGTCATGAGGTTTTTCAAGCGAATGCTGGGGTTTCTCTTGAGGAAAAGTCTGCTTTGTTAAGTGATTTCAGAGACGAAGATATTTAGCTATTCTGGAATGACTGCGCTTTACCAACATCTAGATGTTACTAATTGCAAAGCGCTTATAAAAGTAGGGCTCTGCAAATGCCCGAGCCCTTTCATTTTCTCTGTCGCAGTTCGTAGATTGAGCCCTTTTTATTTTTTTATTTGGCTATGATGTAAATTGATTTATGGCGACGTCCGTTTAACTTGCTTTGCTAGATGATAGAGAATTGCTGCGGTGGCTCCCCAAATTCGATATTCTTCAAAAACCACTTCCAATATAACTCTATTCTCGCCATTAAATTTCATGGTTGTTTTTGTGTAGGCGCTTGGGTCCAGCAATAGCTCTAACGGAGCATGGAAGATGTCAGCGACCTCTTCAGGGGCCGCTATAAAATTAAGCCCGCTGTCTATCAAGCCGACAAACGGGGTTATGCGAAATCCCGATGGAAGTGCCATGTCACCTAATTTTCCAAGGACTTGAACTTGGCGAGCCAAAAGGCCAATTTCTTCTTCGCTTTCTCGTAGTGCGGTTGTTTGAAAGTCAGAATCTTGGTCCTCCTTGGTTCCTCCTGGCAAACTTATTTGTCCGCCATGACTTTTCAAATGTGCAGCTCGAACCGTCAGTACTATTTCGCTTCTGTTTTTCTCAGTGTTGCGAGTGACGGCGATAAGCACGGCTGCCTGTCTATAGGTGGCTACATCCCTCATTGCTTCTTGGTTCACTAATTCATCAGGGTGAGTGATTGGTATTGGATTTTCGGAATGAGGTCCTGCAAAAAAGTTAAGTAAACCTTCATAAGCAATTGCTGAAGCTGTTGGGTTAGATTTGAACATGACTGTTTAATTTACCTTGGGTGTTAAAGGAAGATAAAAAATGTTCTAAGATGGAAAAATATTTTAAGGCAATAAAAATGCCGACAATAGCCGACATTTTTATTTTCATCCAATGACTATAGATCTTTCGAGAATCATTGTCACTTAAGCGATTAAGCTTATCTCAAGGGCTAGCGGAATTTCCAGTTTACAGCAAAGAATGCTCTTGCAGGCTCGCCTGGGAAATAACGGTCGCCGGTGAATGTGGTCCAGTCTGCGCGCTCTGCGTAGGCTTCGTCGGTCAGGTTTAGTACATTAAGCGATAAATTGATGGATTCGCTTAGGGTGTACTGAATCCTTAGATTGGCCAGATCGTGACCTTCATAATTGGCTGTATTTTCTGCATTAGTATAATAATCGCCCATATTCACCCATTCCAGTTCGGCTGTTATATCCGAGGTGGGGCGCCAGCTAAGTCTGAAATTACCAAAAGTATTTGGTGCAGTGTCGACGTCGTTACCTTGTATGTTTAAGCCTCCCGAAATTTGCGAATTTTCATAGGTATGTGAAGCCAAGTTGAATACACCGTTAAAAGACAATGTTTCAGTTATGTCCAGACCCAGTGAGAACTCGAGACCTTGGTGTTTGGTGTGGTTGTTGTTCAGATTTTCACGGGCGCTGTTAGTCAGGATATCATTCTGCTTGTCCATGTAATATGCGGTAGCAGAGTAATTCCAGGTTTCACCAGCTCCTTTAAAAGCTATCTCAAAGCTATCCAACTCAACCGAATCTAGCTCTGCTACGGTTTGAGCGTTCTGCAATCGGTAAAGCTCCGTCGCCTGAGGGGCTCTGAATCCGCGTTGGGCTCTAAATTGCAAATCATGTTCTTCATTCAGGGCATAGCTCAATGCAATTTTGGGCGAAAGATTAGTAAAACTATCATCGCGATCGTCAGGACGGCTGTAACGACAGCCAAATCGGCATGCCTTGCCAAATTCATTAGTTCGGCCGTTAATCATGTTGTTCTCATAATCGTACTGAACATTTTCTAAGCGCAGGCCAAGAGATACATCCCAGCCGTTTCCGTAGCTTTGTTCATAGTTTACGAAGGCCGCAAGTTGGCGAGCATCCACGTCATAATCATAATGCCGGCCCTGGGGGATGGAATTACGAAGGAAGAACGAACCTGACGTAGGATTGGGCTGAAACTGCTTCAAGCTGCCCTGGGTGCTTTCAATATCAAACCCGATAGCGAGCTGTGCGCCACTTTCCAGATCCTTATAGCCGGCAAGCTGTGTTCCGAGGCTGCGGTGTTCGGAGTCTTCAATAGGCTGCCCTGGCAAGAAGTGTTGCAGAAAAGTCATATTTACTTCGCGCCAATATGGGGTGATGACAAGATCCCAGTCCTCGACTCTATGGCTAATGGACGTCCACACTCTGGTGTTGATGGAGTCTCTGAATGCTTCGGGGTTTGAGTTTGTGGTTCGAAGATTACTGTCCTCAAAGGCATTTGTCCCTGCCACAAAACCTGCTGTTTCTTGATTCAAATTGATAACAGTAAAGCCACCATCAAATTCAGTGCCTTTGTCGTTCGTGTAATTGTAAAGCCATGAAAGTTTCTGCTGGTCTACACCACTATCCGCTCGATAGCCTTCTTCGCTTTGGCCGTTAAATAGGAATAGCTGTTTAAATTTCCCGTAGTCGTTGCCATAAGCGCCCTTAATTCTCTGTGAGCCTCGCGGGCCTTGCTCGAGCGTTATTTCGCCGGCATCGCCGGCTTTGGGTAAAACAACATTAATAAGGCCGTGAACTGCGTTGGAACCCCAAAATGCACTGCCTGGCCCGCGTACTACTTCGATTCTTTCGGCGTTTTCGGTGTGTGCATCAAACATTTCATTTACATTGCAGAACCCTTGCGAACGAAGGGGGATTCCGTTTTCGGCGACTAAGAATGAGCCGCAGGCACCAGCGCCAGTGAGAACAGGCGACCGGATAGCCATTAGACTTTCTTGGCCATTATTTCGATGTACTGTGACACCGGGAAGACGATTCAATGCTTCTTGGTAGTGGCTAGATTTGATCAGGTTAAGATCGTCTTGGCTTAGGACAGAAACCGAAGCATTTACATCTGCAAGTCCGACAGAGCGCCTTGATGTTGAGGTTATTTGAATTTCTTCAATGGCCTGTGAGCCATTGAGTGACTGACCTAAAACCGGAGCTGCGGCTAGCGTGGTTGCTATAGTTATGC
>CAWKZY010000031.1:0-31507 GCA_963854625.1 Gammaproteobacteria bacterium
TAGCATGGTTTCCAACACTCAACAACGGCGAGCTAGCGGCTATGTACATACTTACTTTTTTCCTTCTATTTTCTTTCGGCCCGGGTCAATATAGTCTCGATGGTTGGCTTTCGGTCCGCCGTCAGGAAAAACGAAAACCTGTGAAAGACAAGTTTGAATAGAACTTAGCCATTACGATAGGTAGCCCTTAGCGCCAACCAATGAGAAATACAAAGTCGATAGGCCAATTCCTATCCCTCTGAGGCGCTTAACAGCGCAACATCAACTGTGATTCAGAGGGCTTGGAATTTAAGGCAGCCGAATAGAAATGACCTCACCTGCCTGCAGCACTTCCCTGCCTGCTACGATAAAAGACGCTGCCAACTGAAACACAGCAGCTTGTATCGGTTTTAATCGCGCAAGCACTTCGTACTAAATGGCTCTCCAACATCTAATGCTGGAGAGCCTGATAATGCAGACAGTAGAATCTCTTATGTCGACCACTGCCAATCGTAAGGCATAAGTAAAAACACAGCCACAGCCACCGCTTTAATAAAATTAAAGGTCGTGACGGCCACCGCATCGGCTGAATGCTTGCCTGCCAGCGTGAAAAAACCTCAGGAAATACCAGCCAAAGACATTACACTAAAACCCAGCAAAGGTGACCCGTTCACTCCGCGGGCAACTAACATCACAAAACCCCAAAAGGCGCTAATTTCGCCACCCCATTCCACCGACGTCAAGCTATCGCCATCGACTAGGGACATTACAATCATCGCTATTTATACTGACGCAAGCAATATGAAAGCACCCATGCCGGCTTCTAAATAGGCATAGCCAGCTGATAAAAAATAGCCTAGCCGAAGAGCATTGCGGTTGCTTTCCAACTCCCCTTACTGGGAACCGCACTGAGCACGGGCTGCTTTCTTAGAACAAAATCAGCGGCAAAGTTATGCTAGGAGCTAGGAGCTAGGAGCTTTACTAGGGTAAAACTCGCAAGGTCAATTTCGTCAGAACTTAAGGTAATTCGACACGTAATCCAATTTCTTAAAACGCGCAGAACGTAAGGAAGGTAAGAACAGGAACTTTTATAACTATCACTCAGTGCAGGAAAGCCAGAAATCTAGGCCTTGAGCATTCAGCGACATATCTTGGGCCAGTAGCTCTCTGATTTGAGTTTCTGGCACACCACATTGCTGATCGAGCAAATGGTTTACACAACCCTGCAGAAGCGCCGTGGCTATCCGTTCGGTGCGCTGACTATGCTCGGCGTACTCACGAGCAATATCAGCGTAGTCTTTAATGGTAAGCCTGAGCTGGGTAGCTAGATCAGGAAGGTCTAAATGCATGCCGTAGTGTGTTAGAAAGACTCTATCTGGCTTGAAAGACATTAGTCGTCTAAGCGACAGTGTCCAAGCTTCTGGGTCAAACTGGACAGGAGTCGTAGGAGGGAATATTAGCGGCGCGCGTCCTCTGTTAAGTTGAGGATAGCTAGCCCCGAAGGTATCTCCGGTAAAAAATCCATTACTCGCCTTGTCGAAAATACAATAATGGTGGCGTGCATGTCCCGGCGTATCTATAAACAACAGCTCCCTGCCGTTAAAGTCCAGAATCATTTCATCCTCTGCATGGATAACCCTTAGCGGGTCAACGGGGATTAAATTCCCAAAAAGCCTTTGGTAAACTTCCTCGCCATAAACCGCTAGAGAGCCCGCTTCAAGTTTACTGGGATCGATCATATGCCTTGCACCACGAGGGTGAACAACTAATTGAGCATTAGAAAACTCTTTCATTAATCCACCAACACCACCCGCATGATCCAAGTGAACATGGGTCGGCATAATGTAAGCGACCTGCTCCTTTTCAAAGCCTTTGCGGCGCAGGACTTCGAGCATTATTGATACAGAGTTATTGGTCCCTGTATCAATAAAGCCAAGCATGCCATCTTGTTCAATCAGATAGCAGCTAGCCATTCCTCGGCGGCCGAGCATGGTATCTATGCAGGTAATGCCGCACAAATGATCTTGAAAAAAAACCTCAGTCATTTAGTTCGTCGTTTCTGATTTGGCAAATCCATTATTCTGAATAGCCATAAAATGCTTTGGCAGCTTGATATAGACTATAAACATCTACTTTTGAGCTAACCGCATAGGGGGTGTGTATTGATAATAGCGGCACACCAAAATCAATCACTTCAATATTCTGAATTGAAAACTCTCCACCAATCGTGCCGCCGCCGGCGCTACCAACTTTGTAAGTGATCGTCTGCCATGGCACTTGATTATCATCTAATAGCTTTCGCGTCCACGCGATGAATTCAGAGTTGGCAGTATTGCCCTGACCGTATAGCTTCAAATTTATACCGTAACCAAGCTTCGGGGCATTGCCTAATTCCCAGGCTCCAGGATTAGCAGGATTAACACCAGGGTTAACATCTATAGAGATAAATTTTGTTTGCCTCAAAGCAGACCGAAACAGCGGTTCTCTATAGGCATCACCAAGCTCCGAATAAAGCATCCGTGATAACAAGTCGGCGAAGTATTCAGATCGTGCTCCAGTGTTGTTGCGGTTTCCGACTTCTTCATTGTCCACCAGATATGCCATGGTGGTTTTTTCAGGATTGTTCACATCGGCAATAGCCCGCAGTGCTGCGTAAGATGCAAGGCGATCATCTTGTCCATAGGCTGCGATAAGGCCACGGTCGAAACCCATATCACGAGGCGCCCCAGCTGGCACCAACGATAACTCAGCGGAAACTAGATCCGCTCGCGAGACCCCATATTCATTAGCAAGGTATTTTAAAACTTGATCAGCCACATCCCCACCTTCCACTTGATCAGGAATATGCGCAATAACTGGATCTAGATCTTCAGGACCAATAAAATCACCGAGGGTTTGTGAGTTTCTACCACGATCCACATGAGGCGATAATTCTGGAATCATGAAAATTGGTTGATCAGGATTAAGACCGATAGACACCGGAACAGTGCTGCCATCTTTCTTATCAATTCGCCCCATTAGAGCAAGAGGCAAGTTAGTCCACTGGTGGAATTTAATACCGCCGTGATAGTTGGTCTGAAAGAGGGCGAACTCGCTGCCTTCGTATAAAGGCCTACCTTTTAAATCCAAACGGGGTGAATCTATATGAGCACCTACAATGTGAAAGCCACTTTGCAGAGATTCCGTTCCGATTACCATAAGGCTTATAGTACGGTCACGATTTACCTCATAAAGTTTTGCGCCAACTCTAAGTCTTGTCGTCGGAGTCAACTCTCGAAAGCCATTCGCCTCAGCAAAAATAATTGCCTGTTCAACAAAACTAAGCTCTGTACGAGCCAGATGAATAAAAGCCTTATAGTCCTCGGCAAATGCAAACACGGTTTCTTTATCATCATCCGACAAACCGACCCACGATGATTGGCAATCGAGATTGTCTATACACTCATCGACTGACTGAGAAATTGATAAGGAACTAGTAAGTAGTAGCGTGATTAGCGAGAAAAAATTAATAAGTGTTTTCATTGCCATCCTCAATTGTAAGTAATATTTGCGCGGACTGAAACCTTCGCAATGCCTCCCCCAAAATTATGGGTTTGGGTATTCCCGCAAGCAACGAGTAAAAACTGCTGGGTCTACGTTGCCACCAGATAATATCACCGCTACGCGTTTATTTTTAATGTCTATTTTTTTCTGCAATAATGCAGCTAAAGCCACCACACCGCCGGGTTCTACCACCAGTTTCAAATATTTGAAAGCAAAACTCATTGCATGCATAACGTCAAAATCGGTCACCACCAAAAACTCATCAACCAAGCGGTCATTTATAGACCAAGTGATTTTTCCTGGTGTCGGCGCCATGAGAGAGTCACACAGTGAAGTGGCCTTGCTATCGACCTTTACTCTCTCGCCCACCTGCCGTGAACGCAAATGATCATCAAAATCCTGCGGCTCCACACCGACTAGCCGGGTCTTCGGCGACAGGGCCTTCACCGCTGTGGCTACCCCTGACATTAAGCCACCACCACCACAAGGGCTTAAAACATAGTCTGGCTCAACATTTACTAACTGAAGTTGTTGAATCAGTTCCAATCCGCAGCTGCCCTGACCGGCGATAATATCAACGTCATCATAAGCCGGAACCAAAACTGCGCCGGAGTCAGCGGCGATGGCCGCTGCAATTTCTTCGCGCGATTCATTGTGACGATCATAAAGTCTAATCGTTGCACCCTGCTTTTTTGTCCCTTCCTTCTTTATCTCTGGAGCATCATGGGGCATGACTATCGTGGCCCGAATTTTTAGTAGCTTAGCGGCGAAGGCAATACCTTGGGCATGGTTTCCAGATGAAAAGGCCACTACTCCATACTTGCGCTTTTCTATAGATAGTTGGCTCAGGCGATTATAAGCGCCTCTAAATTTGAACGCGCCCATATGTTGAAGATTTTCAGCTTTGAAAAATATTTCAGCGTCTAATAATTGGTTCAGATAAAGCGAAGTCAGAAGTGGTGTTTTTACTGCAATGCCTTCGATGCGCTTTGCAGCGGCTTTTACATCCTCGATCGAGACAGTCATCTAGCGTCTTCTCCTAAGGAAACGGATCAGTTTCTTGGCAGTTTTCTACTGTTAACAATTCGTTTGTTGCGTGCGATTTTCTTAGGAGAAAGGCCTTCGTCTTTCTCAGTAAAAGGATTGCTATCACTTTTCATTTCAATTCGAATTGGCGTTCCTTCCAATTTTAATGCTTTGCGAAAAGATTTTTCTAGGTACCGGGTATAATGATCAGGGACTTTATCAGTTTGTTTGCCATGAATAATGATCAATGGCGGATTATGGCCACCTGCGTGGGCATAACGAAGCTTAATGCGACGATTATTAACTACTGGCGGCGCATGATCCTTCACCAAATCTTGAAGAATCCGGGTAAGAATATTGGTATTGAGTTGCTTATTAGCAGAATCATAGGCCTTGTGTATTGATTCATAAATATCCCCAACGCCGGTTCCATGTAATGCGGAAATAAAATGAATCTTAGCAAAGTCGACGAATGTAAAGCGGCGGCGAATCTCAGTCTTCACATGCTCTTTTTCAGTTTTGGCCATGCCATCCCATTTATTAATGGCTATCACCAAAGCTCGACCCGTTTCTAATACATAGCCAAGCAAATGGAGATCTTGCTCTACAAGGCCGGTTCGGGCATCAGCGATGAGAACAACTACATTAGCATCTTGAATCGCTTGCAAGGATTTAACCACTGAAAATTTTTCTACTGTTTCCTTGGTTTTCCCACGCTTGCGAATCCCCGCAGTATCGATCAGAGTGTACTCCTGATCTCTCCGAGTAAACGGGATATACACACTGTCTCTAGTTGTCCCGGGCTGGTCATAAACGACCACCCGATCTTCCCCCAGCATTCTATTTACCAAGGTCGACTTACCCACATTCGGTCTCCCTGCGATGGCTATTTTAATGCCTTGAGGTACCACCGGCTCAGATTCACCTTCAGCTTCCGACCATGCGTCTTCCAAGACTTTATTCAGCATTTGAATAACGCCTTTGCCCTGACTAGCCGTAATTGGAAACACTGTCGGCATGCCCAGGCTGTAAAACTCTGCCATGGCTTGCTCTGGGTCCATTCCGTCGACCTTGTTGACTATAAGATAACTATTTTTGTTATTCTTTCTCAGATATTTAAGAATTTTATCGTCATCTGGGGTGAGGCCGTCTTTGGCATCAACGATAAATAAACAGATATTCGCCTCATCGATTGCCAGCAAGGATTGCGCCGCCATTTCCGAGTCGATTCCATCCTCATAGCCGGTTATGCCGCCAGTATCGATCGCTATAAATGATTTCCCCTGAGAAACACCTTCGCCATATTTACGGTCACGAGTGAGCCCAGGCAGATTAGCGACCAGCGCATCACGGCTTTTAGTAAGACGATTAAAAAGAGTGGATTTCCCGACATTAGGGCGACCGACAAGGGCAATTACTGGCCGCATGATTAAAACCTTAAAAGTAGATTGAGTGTTGCTGGTTTACTGAAAGTCGAGGGCGACTAATCTGCCGCTGTTGCCATAAACATAGAGTTTGCCATCCTGTGCCAGCATATTTGCTCTGATGCCATCGCTATCAATTTGAGTTCGACCGACTATTCTGCCATCGATTTGAGAAACTAAATGCACATAGCCTTCTAAATCGGCTAGAGCTACAAAATTTCCAATTGCTGTGGGAGCCGTTATTTCCCGAAATTCGAGATCGTCATTTTCCCAAACAACATCTTCCGAATTATCACGTATAGCAACAAGATGACCTTTGTCGTCACTGTAATAAATATTACCAAAACCCTTTGTAAGACCGTGATAGCTGGATGCCTCGCGCCCCCAAACAATTCTTCCTGTGGCAACATCAAACGCCATCAGGTTACCTTGATAACTTGCCGCCAGAATTCGACTACCGTCTAAAACCAGGTCGCCGTCCACGTCAATAACGCGATCGATATCGTAGCGTCCCTCTGGAATAGCTACTCGCTCTTCCCAACGAAATACGCCATTGTTCGCAGAAACCGAAACTAAAGTGCCATTACTAAATCCAGCGACCACGGACCCGGTTCCCGCGAACACTGGTCGGCTGGTTCCTCGCAAAGTCAAAGCAGGCAAATTGGTTTCGTAGATCCAGCGTTGAACGCCGGTTGCATGGTCGAGAGCTACCAACTTGCCGTCGACGGTTTGCGCAACCACAACATCGCCATTGCTTTGCGGTGCGGAAAGCACTTCGCTGGAGACTGGCGTGCGCCATAGCTCTTCACCACTGGCTTGATCTAGCGCGATGACATCAGCATTCTCTGAACCAAGCATAACCAAGCCTTCACCTGCACCAACACCACCGGTCACATTAACCCGTAAGCGCGTTCGCCAAATTACATCACCGGAATCCCTGGCAACCGCTACAACGTCGCCGTCTTCACTGGCAACAAAAATTGAACTACCGTCTATAGCTGGAGTCAGCTCGGTATAGTTCTTTCCCTGGCCATTACCGACACTGACACTCCATCTCCGCTGCAAATTCACTTCGCGCTGAATAGTTACTAATTCTCTCGGTGGGTTCACCTCGTCGTCAGAAAACCAACTCAGTGGATTCCAGCTAAAGGTAGAACAGCCCGTCAAAAAAATGAGTGGCAAAATTTTCAAAAACCGAAACACGGTGAGGCTGGCAGCTTTATTCATGGAGTATTAGTAAGCCCTAACTGTCTTCAGACAAATTGTCTAATTTCATACGTAAACCTTCACTATTTGAGCCGGCTTGTTGCGCCGCTAAATAGGATTCCCGAGCCTCAACTATCCGGCCCATAGCAACATATACATCACCTTGAAGTTCAGCATAGCCGGCCTCAAACGTTTTTGGAGCAAGGCTGCTAACTACTGCAAGCGCACCGTCATTGTCACCATTCGCTAGTAGTACCCTGCCTAGACGTAAATTGGCAGTTAGCATAAGACCTTCATCTTGCTCTACAAATAGCCCTGTTAAAGGGTTTTCAGTTATCCAGAGCAGAGTCTCTTCCGCAGCGTCCAAATCGCCTGCCATAACCTGCTGCTGAGCCGAAAACAATGCACTATACCGAGCATATATTGTGCTGCTATGCTCTTGACGTAGCTCAGCGGCTAAAGCAATTATCTGCGCCGCGTCCTCATCATTGATCGTGCTAGTTTGCTCATTAATAGCCAAACCCAGAACCTCTTCATATAAGTCTGATGCAGCATCTGAGCTAGCTGTTTTCGATCCTTGCCACAGTGTCCAGCTTCCGTAGCCGCCGACAACAACAACAATCGCCAACATCAGCTGTTTTCCATTTTCATCCCACCATTTTTTCAGGGATTCAATTGTTTCTTCTTCTGCCGCGTTAATCGCCACGACTTACTCCTATTTTGACTCGACCATCTGAGGTTGGCTAACCACAGATGAAAAAAACTAACTTCTCGCCTTGCCTGTGAGCAATATCGGGAAGTCTCCAATTAAGACCGCAATTTTACCTGTTTGTTCGACTAGAGGCACGGTAATGTACACTATCACCTAGAAATGACGATGAATTCCTTTATTTTAGAGCACATTTGGTCAACATCGATGATTTCTGATCGATTCGAATCGTCAAGCATGCGAAGCTTAAGCTGCGCTAGACCAGAATCAGTCTCTTCCAAAATAATTGCCAGCTGAGCTCCACTAGCAAATGCCCGCTTCATCTGGCTTGCAGGCTTGCCTCCACCGCAGTGACAAAGTACTCCAAGAGATGGAAGACTTTGGCGAATTTCTGTCGCCAACACTAAACCCTGAGCCAACAAACTTTGAGTCGCCACAACCACGTAGATATCAATTGGTCGCAAGGCATGAGCTGGCACTTTGTTCAGCTCATCAAGCATCAACACAATACGTTCTTCACCGATAGCAAATCCAGCGGCCACAGTGGGTTTGCCACCCAGCTGCTCGACTAAACCATCATATCTGCCCCCACCACAAACCGCACTCTGTGCACCAAGTATGTCGGTGGTCCACTCGAATACGCAGTTGTTATAGTAATCCAAGCCTCGCACAAGACGACCGTTCTCCTTATAGACAATACCAAGCACGCCCAATAAAGACGTCAGTTTCTGGTAGTGCTCACGGCTTTCTTCACCAACATAAGCGGAAAGCTGCGGCGCATCGGCCAAAATCTGTTGAATCGCTGGGTTTTTAGAGTCTAGTACCCGCATCGGGTTAGTGTGCATGCGCCGAATAGCATCTTCGTCTAATGACTCTTTTCGAGTTTCCAGAAACGCGGATAAGGCAGCAGCATAAGTTTTACGGTCCGCCGCGCTGCCGATATTATTAATCTCTAAGGTCAGATAGTCTGTCAGACCCAGTTGTCGCCAAAGCTCTTTAGAAAGCTGAATGATCTCCGCGTCAATATCAGGGCCAGCCATACCAAATGCCTCAACTCCAAATTGATGAAATTGACGGTAACGGCCTTTCTGAGGTCTTTCATGCCGAAACATCGGCCCGTGATACCACAATCGCTGCTGCTGATTATACAACAACCCATGTTGGTCGGCAGCCCTAACACAAACCGCAGTGCCCTCTGGTCTTAAACTTAAACTGTCACCATTTCGGTCATCGAAGGTATACATTTCCTTTTCAACGATGTCAGTAACTTCGCCGATAGATCGCTTAAACAACTGAGTCTGCTCAAGAACAGGGAATCGAATCTCTTGATAGCCATAACCGGCGACAACTTTTTGAAATACAGATTCTAAATATTGCCACGTTAACGATTGTTCAGGAAGAATGTCATTCATTCCTCTGATTGCTTGAAGTTTTTCCATAATGAAGTTTATTCGCCTACTCTGCTAATCAGTAGCAATGATGTTTTTTTCCGCCGCTTGTTTTTTAGCAACGCGATCTCTCACCATGGCTTCCAGTTCGTCCACCAGATTTCCGTTATCAATCTTGTGATCAGGCTTACCTTCTACATAGACCAAGTTGCTCGGGCTCGCACCGGTGAGACCAATTTCTGCAACCTTTGCTTCACCAGGACCGTTGACGATACAACCAATCACCGCCATATCTATCGGTGTCGTTATATCCTCCAGCCTCAATTCAAGTTCGTTGACTACGGATATCACGTCAAAATTTTGTCTTGAGCAGCTAGGACAGGCAATTAAATTAACGCCTTTGTGACGAAGCCCTAAGCTTTTGAGAATATCAAAACCTACTTTAACTTCCTCTACAGGATCTGCCGCCAGAGAAATTCTAATCGTATCTCCAATGCCATCCATGAGCAGAGCACCTATCCCAATCGAAGATTTGACCGTTCCAGAACGCAGCCCACCGGCTTCAGTAATACCTAAATGGAATGGCTGATCTATTTGGTCAGCAAGCTTTCTATATGCGCGAAGGGTCATAAATATCTCAGAGGCCTTCAAACTAATTTTGAAGTTCTGAAAGTCCAGTCGGTCCAAGATATCAATCTGATGAAACGCTGATTCCACCATTGCATCCGCATTAGGTTCTTTGTATTTACGAAGCAAATCTTTACCTAAAGATCCCGCATTAATTCCTATCCGTAGTGGTATACCTTTATCTTTAGCGCTGTCGACAACAGAGCGGACACGATCATCACTGCCGATATTGCCAGGATTAATCCGCAAACAATCAACGCCATATTCCAACACTTTTAAGGCGATCTTATAATCAAAATGAATGTCCGCCACTAGCGGCACTGACACCTGACTTCGAATAGATTTGAAGGCCTCTGCCGCATCCATTGTCGGCACTGAAACGCGTACAATATCGACCCCCGCACTAACCAAACGGGATATTTGATCGAGCGTCGCCGGGACATCAGTAGTTTCAGTGTTGGTCATACTCTGAACTGAGATAGGCGCATCTCCACCCACAGCAACATTACCAACCATTATTTGCCGTGTCTTACGACGAGATATATTTTGTTCACCACGCATAGTCTATAAACCTACTTTCAAACGCACTGAATTGTCGATACGAATGTTTCCAGACGCATCGACAACAGTTCCGTTTAGAGTCATTTTGACATAGGGAGCATCACCTAATAAGACATTAAAGGGAGCGGTTCCGATAATTTCCAACACATTACCGGCATCACGTAAGTCCCGGTAAATTAAATTTTCAAAACTATCACTTACCTCTATCCAACTCTCGCCGACAAAAGTAATAAGCAAAACATCACTGCCTTCGGCTTCAACCAATATACGTCCGCCACTAATGTCAGGCTCTGGCACGTCTCGTGTTTCAATTGCCGCTGTGAACTGATCACTAACCGGCTCTGTCTGCGGGTTTGGGATCGTATCGTTGACGCTGATCACTTCTGAGTCCTGGCCCAATTGCGGCTGGTTATTTTGGTCGGAAATTAGCGGTGCTTGAACAGCCGCTTCATTTATCCCGGAAACGACTGCTTCGGTGGTTCCTACCTCAGTGACTGTGCCATCCATACTACTCGCATTAGCTGAATTAGTTGATTGCATCTGCCCATCTCCGTCTTGAGCTGGCGGTTCTGCAGCCATCGCCGCAAGAGGGATTACTATTGCGACAGGAGTTGCGGCGGCATCATCCGCGAGCCGCGGTTTTAGCTGGCTTTGGTTTTCAGGTTTCGAAGGCGAACCTAAAACTGGCTCGTTGTTTTCATCAGAGCCGCTATTGAATAGCCAAAGAGCAACAAAGAAACCCAAAAAAGCGACTCCTGAACCAATTACCCAAGGCCGATTTTTGTCTTTACGGCGGCGAACTTGGATGCGCGTTTTTTCGCGAGCAGCATCTTGCTGATCATTAACGTATTCATCATAGCTGCCAATGATCTGGCTTTGTTCTAGCCCTAAAAGCAATGCGTAACTTTTAATATAGCCTTTGACAAAAACCGCACCCGGTAGTTTTTCAAAACTGTTGGACTCAATAGCTCTTACATAATGCATTGTTATATGCAGTTGATCCGCTACTTCTTTCTCGCTTAGATCTTGACGCAATCTCTCAGCACGAAGAATAACGCCAACCGATTCAACGGCGCTCACCTTATCTTTACTAGCATCGTCTTGCTGTTCATTTTCGTTAGTTTGCATTGGTCAATTCTAAGTAAGTTTTATATTCAGGAGTATCTTGGTAAAGCGTCATCAACAACATTGAAAACTCGTCCACCAGCTTTTGATTATTAAATGAACTTTCAATTTTTATTCCTGCCAATAAAGCTTTTGGCGGATGAGTGATTTTATAGAAGCCAACAATAGTTAGGTACTGGGTAAAAGCTGACCGGGCCCCTGGCAAATCATTTCTATTTAATTGAATAATGGATAATTCAAGCGCTGATAAATAGAGATTAGAATTGAGCTGTAAAGCTCGTTGAAAAGCATTTTTTGCTTCGTCTATTTTCCCTATCATCAGCGCACTGCGACCTAAATTTTCAAACGCTATGGCACGGCCTTCATACATAGAATCAGACACTACTTGCTCTAGCTGATCATAGGCTTCTTGAAAATCTTGTATGCTGAACAATAAAGCGGCGTAATTGTTTCTCGCTCTGGCGTTATCACCATCGAGACTGATAGCTCTTTCGAAGGTTTCCTGAGCCAATCTAATATCGCCCTCTCTTTGTAAAATCAAAGCCAGTACGTTGTAAATCGTAGAGTTGCGATCATCGACCTTTAGGGCATTACTGATGTTTCGTCTTGCTCCTGCCATATCGTTAACGTCGTAGTAGCCCACTGCCAAATTGACATAGTCTTCAACTGCCCTCTCATCAGATGCAGTTGAGGTAAAACCGCCGCTGGTAGTTGTGACACAGCCAGTTAACATCAAACTTGTCAGCAGCGTGAAGCACGCCACTTTTAGATAGGCTAATTTAGCTTTTAGAGCTTGATTGTTAACCATAGTAGTTCGACCCGCGTTGCGTCAGTTTGTCTTACAGTCTGTCGGCAGTTACGGCAAGATTGTCAGCTCGATCAAATATTTTCCGATTCGATTCTGCTTTCGCTTTGTGACGCTGACTGCGTTTAGTCTGGTCGGCCACCTCCCCTACCAATTGACCACAAGCCGCGCCAATGTCGTCACCCCTGGTGGTTCTGACCGTCACGGTGTAACCCTCGCGCTGCAGGATTTGACGAAAATTGGTTACCGAAGAACCACTGGGCCTGCGGTAATCACTTAAGGAAAAAGGATTAAAAGGGATAATATTTATCTTACAAGGAAATGTCTTTAATAGCTCTGCAAGTTCTCTGGCGTGCTGACGGTGGTCATTCACCCCAGCTATCATCGTGTATTCAATCACCGGCACTCGTTTATCAGGCAAGCTGGCCATATAGCCCCGCACCGATTCTAACAGCATAGCTATGTTGTATTTTTTATTAATCGGCATAATTTGACTGCGCAACTCATCGTTAGGCGCATGCAAAGAAATTGCTAACGATGCCTCAGTAAATTCTTTCATCCGATCAATCGCAGGAACTACTCCCGAGGTGCTTACCGTAACCTTCCGTTTTGACAAGCCATAAGCGCAATCTTCCATCATGAGATTGACCGCTTCCATCACCGGCTCAAAGTTGAGTAGGGGCTCTCCCATCCCCATCATTACGACATTACTTATAGGGCGTTCCAATTCTCCGGAAAAACCGCCTAATTCTTTAACAGCCCACCACAATTGACCGACTATTTCAGCAACAGTAAGATCACTGTTAAATCCTTGCTTTCCAGTCGCACAAAAACTGCAGTCCAGAGAACAGCCAGCCTGAGATGAAATACAGAGTGTTCCCCGGGCAGCCTCTGGGATAAAAACCATTTCTACCCGGCTTCCACTAGCCACCTCAACAATCCACTTGCGGGTTCCATCCTCAGATAAAAACCCATCAACTACGACTGGCAAAGTGATCTGCGTTTTAGTTTTAAGCTTCTCACGCAGTGACTTACTTATATCTGTCATAGAGTCGAGGTCAGTGATCCCACGCTGGTGAACCCATTTCAGCACCTGATCGGCGTGAAATGGTTTTTCACCAAATTCTGTAAACAGTGCTCGCAGGCGGTCTCGCCCCAAACCTGCCAGATTAGGAAGCTTGCTATCTGTCTTGCTTAGCTGATCTTTTACACCATCAGACATGCGCGACTAACCTCAAAAGGGTAACTATTAAAAACAGTATTACGAACCGATTTCTTCAGCACTGAAGAAATAGGCTATTTCACGTTCGGCAGATGTCGCAGAGTCAGAGCCATGAACAGCATTCGCGTCAATTGATTGAGCGAAATCTGCTCGAATAGTTCCAGCTTCTGCATCAGCGGGATTTGTAGCGCCCATCAGATCGCGGTTTTTAAGGACTGCGCCCTCCCCTTCAAGAGCCTGAATCATTACGGGCCCAGAAGTCATAAATTTAATCAGGTCAGGGTAGAAAGGTCGACCTTCATGTTCAGCGTAGAAACCACCGGCTGATTTTTCATCAAGTTGCTGCATTTTTGCAGCAACTATTTTTAGTCCAGCTTTTTCAAATCTGGTATAAATTTCGCCAATGACGTTTTTGCCTACAGCATCAGGTTTAATAATAGAAAGGGTCCGTTCGATCGCCATCTTAACTCCAATTATTTCGGTTGTTCAAAAGATCGCGCATTATACGCGCAAATACTTGAATTATGTACGCGCAGTGATAAAAAACCGGCTTTTTTAGGGTTTTATTCAACTAACGCTTCAATCCAGACAGATTGAATTGCTTCTAAGATCTCTCAAGACTCCGCCCTAGGTCATTGTCAAACCCTCAAGAGCAAGAGCAGCGTGTTATATATCCGCGAAACCGGCGTTTTAGGGAGCTGTAATCTCAAGACTCAGCAAGATCAGATAGTTAAAAGTTTACCGAAGCTACCACGAGCTTAAGGGAATCCTGTCTAAAATCCTGTGGCGGGCACTGAGATTGCGGCGGACGTGTTGAAAAAGGCTACAACCCTGATACCCAGAGTAAAAGGTCCCTCTTTAACGTGAACACCATGGGTTTATATTGAGCTAATGGGCAGCATGCTGCACAGAACCCATATCAGCGCCCTCTTTGAACATATCCCAGCTTGCTGACAAAGCTCTTAACTTAACAACTGCATCGGTAATTTTTCCGATGCAGTAGTCAATCTCTTCCTCAGTGGTGAAGCGCCCGACCGTAATCCGGAGCGAGCTATGAGCGAGTTCGTCATTTAAACCCAGTGCTGACAATACATAAGATGGCTCCAGGCTAGCGGAAGTACAAGCAGACCCAGAGGACATCGCAAGATCTTTCAAAGCCATCATCAAAGATTCACCTTCGACAAAATTAAAGCTAATGTTCAAATTACCTGCCACGCGAATGTCTTCGTGGCCATTGACATAAACCTCCTCCAACTCTTTTAGACCTTCTAGCAGGCGCTCACGCAGCGCCAATACCCTAACATTTTCTATCGCCATCTCTTCTTGAGCCAACCGAAAAGCCTCGCCCATGCCCACTATTTGATGAGTCGGTAAAGTACCGGAGCGCATACCACGTTCGTGCCCTCCTCCGTGCATTTGCGGCTCAATTCGAACTCGGGGATTGCGACGCACAAACAGCGCACCGATGCCCTTTGGGCCATAAGTTTTATGGGATGTTAGAGCCATGAGATCTACTTTCATAGACTGTAAATCGATTGCAACTTTACCGGTGCTCTGGGCTGCATCAACGTGAAAAAGGACACCCTTCGCTCGAGTGACCTCGCCAATGGCGGCGATATCGCTGATAACTCCTATTTCATTGTTCACGTGCATCAAGGACACCAATATCGTATCCGGACGAATAGCTGCTGAAACATCTCCAGCGGTAATGATGCCCTCCGAAGATGGCTCAAGGTAGGTGACTTCGAAACCTTCTCTCTCCAGCTGGTGACAGCTATCCAATACCGCCTTGTGCTCTATCTTAGAGGTGATAATGTGCTTACCTTTTTCAGCATAGAAGTGAGCCACTCCTTTAATAGCAAGGTTGTCAGCTTCTGTGGCACCTGAGGTCCATACAATTTCACGAGGATCACAATTTATGAGATCAGCGACCTGCTGACGACCAGTTTCTACGGCCTCTTCAGCTTTCCACCCAAACATATGTGAGCGGGAAGCTGGATTTCCGAAATTCGCTTCTAACGTTAAACATTTTGCCATTTTTGCAGCAACCCTAGGATCACAGGGAGTTGTCGAGGAATAATCCAAATAGATGGGAAATTGCATTTGTGGCTCCAAAAAAACCTGACTACAAATCTGACTACAAGTTGACGGATGGGATGCGGAATGCACCACGCTCGGCCAAGCGCTCATTAGCAATAAGATGCTTACGATCCTGCCGCTCAGCGATTTCTTTTACTTCTCGCTTTGCGACCAGGTCTGCGAGACTTATACCTTCGAGGAAATGATGAATCTGCTCACTGAGGTCCTCCCACAAATAATGAGACAGACAGGTTTCGCCATCTTGGCAGTCCCCCTCTCCTCGACATTTTGTTGTATCGACGGACTCATTGACTGCGTCAACAATCTCAGCGATAAATATCTCATTGGGATCTCTTTTCAGGACATATCCGCCACCAGGACCGCGAATACTGCTAACTAAAGAGCTTTTCCTTAGCTTTGAGAAAAGTTGCTCTAAATAGGAAAGTGAGATAGCTTGCCGCTGGGATATATCAGCCAAGCTGACAGGGCCTTTTTGCTTGTGCAAAGCTAAATCGAGCATAGCTGTGACTGCGTATCTTCCCTTGGTGGTCAAGCGCATAGTGATACCTTTACGGAGGTCTGATTTACGGTAAATTATCAAATACCTAAGTAAAATAGTCAAGTATTGCCGGAAGCTAAAGATACAATCCAAAAAAAATAATTACGCGATTAAAATCAGTGATTTATATATCTAAGAGCGCTCACAGACCAGTGTTGAAGCGGCTTTATCGAAAGCCCGATCCATCGGCTGGCCCTATTGTCTAGCCTACATTGAGATAATTGCTAAGTGGTGAGTGCTATGGGTGACCAGACCCATTAGCTGCCGCTCGACTGTGCTGAAAATCTCAATCGGAGCATCATGATGGTAAACCATTTCTCGCACCAGAATACTCTGCCCAGGCAGCTTAATCGAATTCAACTCTCGAATGCGTCGAGATACCGATTCAATAGCAAAGCGGGCAGAATCTGTACTCGATTCAATGGCCGCCTCCTATTGCTGACGTCATAGTCAACACAGTGACGAGGCTAACCGGTAAACAAACTATGAAAGCGGTCCAGTATATGGCGGATGTGGTTCCGATAGAGGAAGATTCTTCCCAGCTTTATGCTTAGCCATTGACACCAAGGCGGCTCACTGAATCTTCGCATTGGGGCAGACAGTGCAAATAACCCTTGAGCAGCACATCGCCACCATAGCGAGGAGCATCCTGCTTCATCAAATTAGTACTGGCCATAAATCAACCACTTTTAGGCCATCAGTCCTTCGAGGTCTGCGGCTTTGTGACTTTTTAGAACTCCTGCCTCTCTGCCTCTCTGCCTCTCTGCCTCTAAAATATCATAGCGCCACAATATCATAGCGCCGGGTCAAAAAGGGCCCTCTAATAGGAGGCTGAATATGTTCACTCACTGATTCACCAATATTTAGCAAAGCCATCCGTCGGATCTAAACCTTACCATGACAAATCAGTTGTCAATAAGACCATGGCAGTTCCCAATCTATTGCACATCGAGTTATTACAATCCCAACTGCTTATTAGGGTAGACTTGCGCTTCACCTATTTCTTTTTTTATAAACTACCGGTGGATGGTTCTCATTTGAGAAAAGCCGACGTTAGCATCTAAGAGCTGCCATGAAATTTGATTTGCATTGCCACAGCCATTTCTCTGATGGCAATCATCCGCCCGAGTTCCTTATTCAGCGCGCAATAGCGAATAACGTTACCCATTTGGCAATAACTGACCATGACTGCGTACAGGTTTTTAAACAGCCCGTGGAGGTGCCTCAGGAACTCACTTTAATCCCTGGAGTGGAAATTTCTTGCACTTGGAACGGACAGGAAATTCATGTTGTGGGATTGGGGATAGACGTAGAAGCTCAGCAACTCACGGCAATACTCGATATACAACAGAAATCGAGACGAGAACGAGCGGCTACAATGGCCAAACGGCTTGCGAGCTTTACCGACTACGACCTCGAATCCTATTTAGAATCGCTCCCCTGCATTTCAAGAACCCGCAGCCATATAGCAAATTTCTTAGTCAAAGAAGGAGCTTCTAAAAACCATCAGCAGGCTTTTAAAAAATACCTTTCACGCAAAGGTAAACTCTATTGCCCCGCAAATTGGTGCGATCTCGAAACAGCAATATCAAGCATCAACTCTGCCGGCGGCATAGCGGTGGTAGCTCATCCCAGCAGGTACCCTTTTACTCGGAAAAAATTACTATCTTTGCTAAGCGACTTTAAGCAAGCCGGAGGAGCCGCCATTGAAACCGCATACAGTAATCTAGACCCCTTGGCCCGTAAAAAGCTTGAAGATGCTTGCGATGAAATGGATTTGTATGCGTCTTGCGGGTCAGATTTTCATAGCATTGAAAACACTTGGACCGATATTGGTAAGTTTCACAGCTTTGCTGAATCGAAAAAAAACTCCATTTGGAATCATCCAAGATGGCATTTTAGTCACAATTCCCCTCAAGCAGTCTAGCCAAAAAAAGTTAGAGACTGATTGAGGCTTTTTCTAACGCCTGCGTATTGAAGCGATAACATCGCGAAAAATATCCAGCAATGTTTCGTGTTTATAATCAGTAAACTCACCCGCGTCCATGAACATCCCGTGCTCTTCACATGCCTCATATTCCAGATGCTTTTGTTTAGGGTCATTAATTTTCTTCATTGGAGCACTGCAACGAGGACATTGAACGTCTCGTACAGTATTGTAGGTTTTTCCTACTTCCGGGTCCCCACTATCAGCAAAGTCAGCCATCCAATCACCTTTAAGCTGCTCAGCTTCGCCATTATCGAACCAAAGCCCTTTGCAACTGTTGCACTTATCGATAACCACTTTGCCATGAAGGGTCTCGATTTTTAACTCTTGCATATCAGAATTGCATTTCGGACAATCCATCTTACTCTCCTTCAAACCACTTATTATTATTTCGCAGAATCGTTACAAATTTACCCAAATGCCGAGACTTTTCCTCGTTAGCGAATTACCAATGCCTAATACCGAGGTTCAATGTCTTACAGCTTGATTCTATAAGATAATCCGCTCCATGAACAAGCCAAAATAGCAGTGCGCAGCTTAGAGGTAGCCAACCTCCATTAAGTTAGCATTCACCTTCACTAAACTAAGATAAGTCTGGACGCTAAAACAATTTAAGCGTTTGGGTTTTAACGGAGGAAAATGATGAAAGCCATAAAATTTCTAAGTATGACAATCCTGATATCGGCTTTTGCGCTAAGCACTCAAAACGCACTTGCTGGGTCGGGCTCAGCCAATGTTAGTAGCGCCTGCGCCACATTAGAATTTATGGCTAAGCTGGTCACTATCAATGCAATGCTCCCGGCTAATTACGACGATTTAACTGAACTCCGGGAAACCGAGGCTCAGCTTGCAGAACTCAACACCATGGTGTGCCAGCCAGTTATTCTTACAGCATCCACACGCAGCAACAGCAGCTATAACAACGGTGCGAGAGTTTCCAGCGATCTCTATTATAACTCTTGGCATTTCTCTAACAATCAACTGTTTATGGCGCAGCCTGGAGAAGACACCACAATC
Organism: Gammaproteobacteria bacterium; assembly: GCA_963854625.1. Classification (GTDB taxonomy): domain Bacteria; phylum Pseudomonadota; class Gammaproteobacteria; order Pseudomonadales; family Pseudohongiellaceae; genus UBA9145. The sequence continues at coordinate 19,258 of CAWKZY010000031.1, forward strand.
TACTATCCAAACGGCCGCATAATGGCGTTTCATTGGATGCACGGCGATCAAGCAATATTTTGGCCGAACGGCAATTTGGCAACCAACTACTTTAGGGCCTACGATGCCGCGTGGTATTACCCCGATGGAAATATTATCACCTACGAAGCCGGTTATTCTGGTAGCCGTTGGTTTTATCCGTTTCCTAAACTTGATGGCAGCATTGGACAAGAAGTCATAGCCAGTAACTGGGGAGTGGAAGATGAAAACTTCACCTTTCTTAATTTCAATTCCAATGGCACTTTGTACACCAGTAGGGAAAGGATTAGGCGGAAGTTGATTTTTGATGATTTTGATTTGCTTGACGTGCCAGGTATCTTATTACTTGTGACTCGCTTGTATCAAAATACAGACTCAGCAAAGCAATTCACACCCGCTGATATCAATATTACAGGGGCACCTTTTTAGCCCCCCCACTGACCAAACATTTATTCGAAAGCTAATCGCGGCTGTGTTCAATAGCTGTAGGTAGTGGACTCTGCAAGCAGAGAAACTGCATTCATCTCACCAGATTGGCATTTCAAAAGATCAACTTTTGCAACCACATGAACCTTATCAGACTGCTTGGAGCGCTCAGTCTCATCGCCTAAGTCTTCCAGAATGATGGACACGCTTTCGTTATTCGGCAACTCTCGTAACGTTGCACCATAAGTACATAGTGTCGCGAACAGTTTGACTTCAAACGCTTCTATATCTTGCTCGAGCCTGACTGCGTATTCCTTTTGGGCCTGCTCAGAACGCGCCTGCAACTCAGCAGCTTTTTTGAGAGCCTGCTCTTTCAGCGGCTCGACTCTCGCCATAAAAGCGTCGTATTCTATTTTAAAATCAAATGAACCATCCTGCGCAGCCACAGACCCTTGTGTCGAGGTTTCTCGTTCTGCAGCGCTCTGTTGATCAACGGAGTTTGCTATCAACGAGCGCATTTCAGCCATTTTTTCTGATGTTTGAACTCGAAGACTATCCAGCTCTTGTTGCAGCTGAGCATAGCCTGCGTCGTCAACCGAGCCGATGTTTCGCAATGAACGTGCGGCGGCAGCGGCTTGCTGAATAGAGGAATTCACCACTAGCGAAAAATCAACGCTGGCCATTTTCCCCATCAATCCTTCCTGCATCCCTGAGTTATCTCCAGATGCATTTAGGCTAGTATTGGCCGACTGCGTGCTAATAGCAGCAAAAGGGTTTGCTCTGTTTATCGAGCGCATTGCCCGCCCAAGAGACGAAAAACCCATCTGGTTCTTTTGGTTTGCTAATGGCGTGCGAATTTCAAGAACAGCACCCTGCCCATAAAGATAAATGCTGTCAACACCACCTAGGCGATTACCGAAAATACCGGTAGCCTGATCTAGCTCCAAAGACTCCTCTACAATACTTGAAAATATCGAAATGCTTTCCTGCAAGGAATCCAGATCCACTTCCTGACTGTGAAGCCCGCTGGATACCACAAACAATGACATCGAATATATAACGCTATTTAGTTTCATAAGCAGACTCCTATCGAACCTCACCGCTAAAACTAACGTATTGGGCAAGCTGTTCTAATGACCTAATTGTTTCATAATCATTATTTGCCAGCTCTTGATAACCGACTCGCATATCTTCCAAATCTTGCAAACGTTGTTCCTCAAAAAACGTATAGATCCGCTCTAAATTTTCTGCTGTCGTTTGCTGAGTTTGATCGAATACCACCTGCATCAACTGCATGTTATTACTGTCTTGACGGTTTTCTATTCGAGCAACGAATTCCGCCAGCTTTGCCTGTTGATTATTCTGAAAAACATCTAGACGTGACTCAAGATCTGAGCTCGCGGATGAATCACCGAATGAAAGTGATACCCCCTGATCTCCAATCACCAAGTTCGTATTAAAAACAACAAGCAGCATCATCGCAAACGATGTTGCTGTTGGAAGCCAGCGCCAGAAATCGAATACTCGGCCTTGGGATTCATTTTGACCGTGTTCACGTCGGTACAATTCCATACCCCGATCCCAGTGAGGAACTCGCTGATCTTGCCAGTTTCCCAAATTACTTTGGACAAGAAAAAGAGACTCCAGTTCTTGATTGCACAACTCACAGCTTCGTAAATGGCTTTCCATTTCTTGCTTGGTCACTTCACTCAAGCCACTTGAGAAATATTCTTTGGTTAAGTGTTCAGTCTTGGGACAGGACATTAGCTTCCTCCAATACTACTTTCAATTTTTTAAGAGCGGTGTAAAAGCGCGTTTTAGCTGTATTCACCGACATGTCTTGTAATTCTGCTATTTCTTCGAATGTGAGTGATTGAAAAATCTTATATTCAACTATCAATCGCTGCTCCATGGGCAGCTGGGCCAGCATGCGCAGTACTTGTAAATTGAGTTCCTGCTCGTTGAGCCTGTGTTCAGGTTCAGTCTTCACCTCACCTGGCAAGCTATCTAGTATGTCAAAATCGTCGTCTGCCTTGGACTGCACAGTCATCAATTTCTTTCGGCGATTCATATCAACCGCCTTATTGTGAGCTATACGAAATATCCAGCTACTAAATTTGGCATCCCCCCTAAATCTATGTAAATTCCTGTAAACACCCAAGAAAACCTCCTGCATCAAATCCATCGCATCAGTAGGATTTCCAGTCAATCTCAGGCCATGATTGTATATACGGGGCTCATATCTTTTAACCAGTTTCTCCCAGGCATAGGAAGAACCTTTGACAGCTGCGGCTATTAAAGCTTCGTCTTCGTCGATAAGACTCATTTCTGTCGCATCTCAATCAACCTACTCTCGATTGTAACGAGCGCAACCGACCGAATAATCCATTTCGCAGGATAGTGGCATCTATAAATAAGTCGCAAGTGGCAACTTAATAGTTTGAACTTTAAGGAAGGTTTATTGAGGGTATTGATGGAGAGATTCATCTATCAGCGCGCCCCAAGCACGATTATATGGGTGTACAGATTGAACTACACCTTCAGAATTGACTAAGGGGTAGCCTTTTACGGCCCATTCGAAAATTGAATGCTTAAGATTACGAACATTGGTAAAGCCAAGGACAGCCAGCTCGTCTGCAACTACAGCCGAGCGATAGCCGACTGAACAATACACTATGATTTCTGTATTTTTATTAGCGAACAGACCGGCAATAGAGGAGCTTTCTGAGTAATTTAGAGCTCCAGACAAGTGACTAACAGCGAATTCTTCAGACCCCCGAACGTCAAATACGTGAAGAAGCGGTGCCTCGGATTGTTGATTGCTGCGCAACTCCTCAGTAGAAATGAAATTGACGCGAGGGTATTTGCTGTCAATTTTTTGATCCACAGAATCCCAGCTGACACCAAACAGACCAAAGAGAAACGATGACAATGAGGCAGAGACTAGTATTTTGAACATTAGTTTTAGACTAGAGCGATCGCTAATTTATTGCAATAGAGCAGCCGGCTATCTCACCCCTTCATTCCAACCCAGTTTGGACGACACCTTTTGAGCATCTTAGGAGATAGGTGAAAAAGCTGCCACGCTATCGATTTACTTAAGCCGCTGCTAGCTGTTCGCGGAGAAGCTGACTTGCCGCTCCTATGAACGCATTGAGTGAAGAGGCTATGATGTCTTTGCTTATTGCAACGCCGCTGTAGCGCTGGCCATTGCTCTTAATTTGAATGTAGGTAACTGCTTCCGCGTCTGCACCCTGGCCCAAGGCATGCTCACCATACTCCATGATCTCAAAGTCTTGCTTCATCGCCACAGTCATAGCTTCAACAAAGGCATCAAGAACACCGTCACCTTCTCCGCTGATTTCCAAAGGCTTTCCTAAGTAATCAATGCTGGCCGCAAACGTCTCTCGGCCATCGCGCTTCTCTATGGAAAAATTTTCGATGCTAAGGGCTTTTTCGTTACTTAGATAATGCCGATTAAAAAGATTCCAGATTTGGTCTGGATGAATCTCTTGACCACTTTGCTCTGTGTGCCGTTGCACTACGCGGCTGAATTCAATTTGCAGCCACCTAGGCAATTCAAAACCAAACTTATTGGCGAGCACATAAGCAACTCCACCTTTGCCTGATTGGCTGTTCACCCTAATTACATCTTGATAGGTTCGACCTATATCTCTCGGATCAATTGGCAGGTACGCAATTTCCCACGGCGCGCCCTCTTCATAAATATCTAGGCATTTCTTTATCGCATCTTGATGAGACCCAGAAAATGCGGTGAAAACTAAATCGCCGGCATAGGCTTGCCGTGGATGCACATCAATCTGGGTACATTCCCTCACCACAGAAACTATTTTATCCATGTCGTGAAGATCCAACTTAGGGTCAATACCTTGGCTATACATGTTCATAGCCATAATAACGATATCCATATTGCCAGTGCGCTCGCCATTTCCCAGCAATGTTCCTTCGACTCGCTGAGCACCGGCCATCACCGCGAGCTCAGCAGCCGCCACAGCACAAGCCCTGTCATTATGTGTGTGAAGACTCACAATAACCGACTCTCTGCTTTTAATATTCCTACAAAACCACTCTATTTGATCTGCATAAATGTTAGGTGTCGCCATTTCCACTGTCGATGGAAGATTAAAAATAACCTTATTCTCAGGAGTTGGTTGCCAGATCGCTGACACTGCGTCACAAACCTGAACCGCAAAATCCACTTCTGTGCCAGTAAAGCTCTCTGGGGAATACTCAAACGTCCATTTCGTCTCTGGGGCTAATTCTGCACAGCGTTTAACTTCAGAAGCGCCTATTTCAGCGATAGCAACAATTCCCGCCTTATCCGTTTTAAAGACCTTTTCGCGCTGAACCACTGATGTTGAATTGTAAACATGCAGGATTGCTCGCTTCGCACCCTTTAAAGATTCAAAGGTACGCTGAATAAGTTCGGGCCTGGACTGCGTAAGAACCTGAATTGTAACGTCATCAGGAATTCTGCCTTGCTCAATCAAATCACGAACAAAATCAAAATCCGGCTGAGACGCCGCAGGAAAACCAACTTCAATTTGTTTAAAGCCCACCTCCACCAATAGCTCGAACATTTTTGACTTTTGAACAACAGACATGGGTTCTATGAGAGCTTGGTTTCCGTCTCTTAGATCCACACTGCACCATGTGGGCGCTTCGCTAAGCACTTGATCCGGCCAAGTGCGATCGCGAAGCCCAACGGGCTTAAATGGCTTGTATTTGGTATGGTCAAACCGTTTAGCGTTCATCTCGTTTTCCTTTTGGGATATCTATTTTCGAGCTTCAAATTTGTTTAACTCTCAGCTCATAGCCAGAGAATGTGTAGGATAGAGCAAGTTTCAGGGTGATTCTACACATATTTACCTCTATTTAGGCTTTATATTAGTTACTATCGCTAATATAAAGAAATATAAAGTATATTATTACCATTAATGAAGATACATTAAGTTTTACTCCCTTAATAAGTAGAGATTATTCTCATGCAACTGGACAAACTCGACAAACGAATCCTCCACGCCTTGCAAAAAGACGGCACCATTACCAACCTAGAATTAGCGGAGGAAATTGGCCTATCACCTTCGCCCTGCGCTCGCCGGGTAAAGCTATTGGAAGAAGTCGGTATTATTGATCGACGAGTCACTCTGCTAAACCCCTCTAAGTTGGATTTGAAGTTGACCGCACTGATTCAGATAAGCATGGACAGACATACTCCTGATAGGTTTGAAATATTTGAGCAAATAGTACGCAACTTTCCAGAAGTGGTTGAGTGCTTATTAATCACCGGTCTATCAGCAGATTATCAACTTAAGGTGTTAGTCCCGGACATGGAGTATTACCAAGATTTTTTATTAAACAAAATTACTCGTATCGAAGGCGTCACCGATGTTCACTCGAGTTTTGTGCTTAGAGAGGTTTGCAATACCACCGAGCTGCCGCTGGATCATCTTAACTACAAATAAATATTACTTTTTGATCGACCTAGCCATAGGGCTCGGATTGAGAGTTGGAAGTTGAAAGTTGAAAGTTGAAAATTGAAAGTTGAAAGTTGAAAGTTGAAAATTATACTTAACGATGCCTCACCGCCCACCAAGCCAACCCTGTCCTGAAAATTCAAATGCCTATAATGAGCATTAGCCATATGGACGGGGGATGCACACGGAGGTATTTCGGGCGGCAGCATTAGGTGAAAAGAAGTGCCTTACCAGATGTCGCAACAGCGGCGCTTCGTTATTGATACCTGATTAAAAAAGGGAGTTGACTGTAATATCTAAACTGTTGGGTAAAACGATTATTCAACGCTTATGCTTTAGCAAGAATAACTCATATCTAACTTACACCTAACCTCTCCTTACGCCGAGTTCATATTGCGTTTGTAAGGCTCATCGGTAGAACAATCTCAGAGATCGAGCTCAACTAGCTAATCCCCTAGAAAAAATGCTTAACTTTTTCCTTGTAAGATCGGCTCATTTTTAAAGAAGAGCCACAGCTTAGCGTCAAATGAAATTCACCGTTGATGTGGGACGACACTTTCTCCACTCTTTCTAAGTTCACGATGGTCGAACGGTGAACCCGCTGGAATATCGATGGATCAAGCTTGGACTCGAGCTCTTTCATCGTAGTGCGCATAATATGAGTTTTCCCCTGCACATGGACACACATATAGTCACCTGCTGCGTCTACCCAATCAATATCTCGAACCGGAACAAAAGTAATAGATGAGCCATCTTTAATTGCTAGACGGTCTGCGTGCTCTACAAGATCCTCATCACTTTCCAGCAATTCAGCAATTGCCGATGATGATTTTCCGGTGACGCTAACCACTAACTCCATTAACCGCTGTTTCTCATCCATTGCCGAGTGTTGTTCTTTAGCTTTTCTGGCTTTTTCTATCGCCAGTACCAGTCGGTCTTCTTCTACCGGCTTTAATAAGTAGTCGATCGCATGCACTTTAAATGCATCGATGGCAAAGGCATCGTAGGCTGTGACAAATATTATCAACGGCAATATGTCTGACTGAATTTCACTGATTAATTCAAACCCAGTCATGACTGGCATTTGTATATCGAGAAACGCAATATCAGGTTCATGCTCAATGATTGCCATCAAGGCCTCTTTTCCATTTGCACATTCTGCAACTATAGAGACACCTTCAATTTTAGCCAAGCGCAGAGCCAAACCTTGTCTGGCCAGATCTTCATCATCAACGATAATGGCTTTCATCGTTTTCTCACTACTTTGTGTCATAGGGAATTACCACTGTTACTTTTAGTCCAGAAGGCTCTGCATCTGAAAATGTAAACTCATAGTCACCGCTATAAATTTCATCAAGCCGATTACGTATATTACTGATACCCACACCTTTTGAAAGAACTAACGCATCTTTAGTTGTCTCACCTTCGATGCCAGGGCCATCATCGGTGACGGTTAGCACCAAGTTCTCATTACTCTTATGCGATGAAATTCGTACAACGCCGCCGTCAATAGATTGTGAAATAGCATATTTTATCGAATTTTCAATAAGCGGCTGCAATATCATCGTAGGCACGTAGGCTGCCTGCGCTTCAGAATCCACATCCACCTCTATTCTCAATCTATCGGCGAATCGAACCTTCTCTATATCCAGATAGAGTCGAGAAGTTTCAAGTTCGTGGGCAAGGGTCACTTTGTCAAGCGGCGAATGATCAAGAGAATAACGCAAAAAATTACTTAATTTGATCACCATCTCATTGGCTTGGGCCGTTGCATTAGAGAGCACTAATGTAGAAATCGCGTTGAGGGTATTAAATAGAAAATGCGGATTTAACTGATAACGAAGCATAAGCAGCTGGGCCTGGTGGGCTAGAGCCTCTGAACGCAGACTTTTTTCTTTTTCTTCTTGAAGCAGCAAATAGTATTTGAAAATAAAATACAGTGAGCTCCAAAGCAGCATCAGCGGAAACGATATGCTTAAAACACCATCCCAAAGATCTTGAACACTGGCGTTAGAGAAATCAAAGATTTCACCATAGGGGAGCAGCGCAATGAAATTTCTAAAAGGTTGCCAAATCGTGGCTGCGAGTAGTGACCCAAACCAAGCGACCAAAAACCGAATAACCAGGCCCTGCTCCCACACCAGCCTGTATAGAGCCCGCAACCCAAAGGTAACCGCCCCTCCGGCAATTGCCGAGACACCAAACACCATCGCGCGAGGGAAAATATACTCAGGAGGGACCGCAATCAAATCGCGTAAAACGAGTAAACTAACCCAGAGGGCCCAGCCGATTAGCTGGACAATCCAGAACTGTCTAGTTCTAGGTGCTAGTGAGGAATCTGTGGCCATAAAATAGTTCGAGTCTCAGCAATGCTTTAGTCGAAGTGGTTTTCTGCAAAATTTCACCGAGACTCGAATAGTTTGGCTTAAGGCAGCAAGTCAGCTACTGCGTCTCGCTCTTCTCGAAGCTCAGTTTCAGTGGCATTCATTAAGTTCTGGCTGAATTCATTTGGCTCAAGGCCTTGCACGATTTTATATTCACCATTGGCACAGGTTACTGGAAAAGAATAAATAAGGCCCTCATCGATTCCATAGCTACCATCACTGTGAATTCCCATGCTAACAATTTCACCATCGGTTCCCAATGCCCAATCTCGCATATGCTCAATAGCTGCGTTTGCAGCGGAAGCGGCACTAGAAAGCCCACGGGCTTTAATAATTGCTGCGCCACGCTGCTGCACAGTAGGAATGAAATCGTCAACGATCCAGCTCTGATCAACAAGACCGATAGCCGCGTCTCCTGCAACGGTACACTGATGAATATCAGGGTACTGAGTAGCGGAATGGTTACCCCAAATAATCATGCTCTTAATGTCTGTACTGTGAGTGCTGGTCTTATTAGCCAACTGGGCAATCGCACGATTATGGTCCAAACGAGTCATCGCAGTAAACTGACCGGGCTTTAAATCAGGCGCATTACGATAAGCGATCAACGCATTCGTATTTGCAGGATTACCTACTACCAAAACCCTGACATTTGGATTGGCATTATCATTGATAGCTTTTCCTTGAACCGAAAAGATTGCCGCATTGGCTTCCAACAGATCTTTACGCTCCATACCCGGCCCACGGGGACGTGCGCCTACCAACAAACAATAGTCTGCATCTTTAAAAGCAACGTTGGCGTCATCTGTTTGAACAATGCCTGCCACTAACGGAAAGGCACAGTCTTCGATTTCCATGACTGTGCCGTTAAGCGCATCCAGAGCTGGCGTTATCTCTAATAGCTGCAATATTACCGGCTGATCGGTGCCCAGCATTTCTCCTGCTGCTAATCTAAACAGGAGTGAATAACTAATTTGGCCTGCTGCTCCAGTGACAGCTACTCGCACAGGTGCTTTCATTGATACGTAATCCTTTGATTAAATTGATAAAAAAGCGATCTTAAATAGATCCAATTAGTATAGCAGAGTTGCCTCCAAGATGAGAGAGCCACCCTTTAGCAAAGGCAATTCATGATAATCGCTGCTGCAAAACTACTATTTGCTGATAAACATGGCGTCGCCATAACTGTAAAACCGGTAGTTATTTGCGATCGCCTCTTTATAAGCGTTAAGCAAAATTTCCTTCGTTGAAAACGCACTAACCAGCATCACTAGGCTCGAAGCCGGGAGGTGGAAATTGGTGATTAGCCCATCCACAATCTTAAATTCAAACCCAGGGTAGATAAAAATATTAGTTTCCCCACTGTAAGGAGAAAATTCACGGTCAAGGGCGCAACTTTCAAGACTGCGTACTGAGGTAGTCCCTACAGCAATTACCCGACCGCCATTATCCTTACATTTTTTTATCTTCTCACAGGCCTCTTCACTGACCTCTATCCATTCTTTGTGCATTTCATGCTCTTCAACATTTTCTGCCCGAATAGTTTGAAACGTGCCCGCTCCAACGTGTAGGGTAATAAAAGCCTGATCAACGCCTTTATTATCTAGGGCTGCAAGCAACTCTTGATCAAAGTGTAAGCCTGCTGTCGGCGCCGCTACGGCTCCTTCGTTCTTTGCATAAACTGTTTGGTAGCGCTCAATATCAAGAAACCTGTCACTACGTTTGATGTAGGGCGGCAACGGAATATGGCCAATTTGATCTAATGCGGCCCCACTATCCACGTCCTTAGGAAATTGGATTACGTAAAACTCGCCCTCTCGCCCGACCACCTCGGCGGTGACACGGGGCTTGTCAATTGTTAGCTTTGATTTATCATCAAAAATCAGCCTGGTTCCAGGCTTTGCCGCCTTGCTAAGTTTAATTTGGGCTAATGCCTGATTGTCTCCTCGCATCCGCTCAATCAAGGCCTCGAATCTCCCCCCTGACTCTTTTTGACCGAAGAGACGGGCAGGAATCACGCGAGTGTCGTTAAAAACTAATAAATCCCCTGGATTTAACAGCTCAGTAATCTCGTTGAAAACTTTGTGCTGCGTATGACCCGACTCCGAGTTCAAGCACAAAAGTCTGCTTTCACTGCGAACAGGCGTAGGAAAATCGGCAATTAAGCGCTTGGGGAGATGATAATCGAAGTCGGATACTTTCATAAATGGTTTAGTTTCGATAAGAAAATTGGCGGCAAGGTTATACGAGAACCCATGTTAGTGGAAGACTTGAAGTCATCAGAATTTTTAAAAACTGTATTGTCGATTGCTACAAGCCTCGCAATTGGTATAATGCCGACCCGCAGGAGCATCTTCGTTGTGGCTTGTGACGCCTAAAAAAACTAATGCCAGTGTGGTGAAGTTGCTAGACACGCCGGATTAAAAATACACAGCGTATAGTACAGTTTGAATATCAAGCGATTGTTTTTTAAAGATATATGTAATAAATGTTAAGCTGAAATGCTTGCAAAGATTTGCAAAGTTTCTCCCACGTCACTACGCGAATTAGTACAGTTCAATGCAATGCCAGTGTGGTGAAATTGGTAGACACGCCGGATTCAAAATCCGGTTCCTTCACGGGAGTGGCGGTTCAAGTCCGCCCACTGGTACCATTCGATAGTAACGTCCCATCACTCCGACCGGCAAAGTCATATCCTTAATTCTTTAATAAATTAGGTGAATTAACGCGTATATCTATTATTCAATTGCAAAGCTGCCACGCAAAGTTCGCCCAACAAAATCAAGCGCGTTGAGAACTCTGGGGGGAATTGATTCCCCTGTATGATCGGCTCGATGCACCAACCGATACTCATGTTTTAACCCGGCATCAAAAAGTAATCGGTGCAACATTTCCCCGCCTCGGAAAAGATTCAACCTATCTTCATTTCCAACTTCGATATAAATATTTAGGCCAGAATCTTTCAGAGTTTCCATGTTCTCGCGAGCGATGTAGGGTGGATGATTTAACTGCCAATACTCACGATCCACGGGGTTCCCAAATAAACTATGGTATAGCGCTTCCGATCTGTATGTCCTATCGATAGCATCTATTGTGTCATATGAGTAGGAGGCCTCAATCGCTGGCTCTAAAGCTGCTACCGCAAGAAAATTAGTTGGGTCTTTAAACGCCATTCGCAACGAACCCATACCACCCATCGAAATACCCATTATCACCATCCCAGAAGCATCTTGAACCACATTGAAATTAGCTCTTAGATGCGGAATCAAGTCAGAAAGGACAAACGTTTCCCACTGCTGACTATTATCCTGAAAATCCAAATAAAAGGATCTCTCGGCTGATGGCATTGCAACTACCGCAGGGGGAAGAATATTTCGTTCCCAAGCATCTTCGATAATTGGACGAAACCTATTTAGGTCAGAACTAGAACCACCTCCGCCATGAAAAAATAGAATTAGGGGCAATGGACCCTCAGAAGCCTTCACTTCCGCAGGTTGTAATACAGCAATTTCTGCTGCGCCTGATACATATCCAGACGCTAGGGTGATTGATTGTAAATGAGATTGTTCTGCCCAAACCGACAGAGAAAATAATATCAAAAAAATGACCGCTAATTGCTTTCTGAACATATCCATACCCCCTTTGTTCAAATTCACCTTTTGCGAGTGAGTTAGCCTACTATAACCACCCAGCCAGCACCCCACTCTAGGGGCACACCCCGATAAGTCAGGATGGTTCCATCTTGCCCCTATTTTCTTGAAGAGACCGCCGGTAAAAAGGCGAGCTTAGCTCGCCGCCTTCGCCTTGGCACGAAGTTCATTAAGATACTTAATAAGAGTCAGGGTTTCTTCCGGGTCCATTCTTCCTACAGGAGAATTACTGTAGGTATCAAACATCACCTTGCCGCTTTTAGAGAGAACAAAC
>CAWKZY010000032.1:0-30827 GCA_963854625.1 Gammaproteobacteria bacterium
AATCATAGTTGATGACATTATTTGATGGCAATATCTTTAGAGACATCCGACGGCTAAGCTGGCACACAATATCTACGGATAATGAGAGTGACTTTTTTGTCACCGCGCTCGTCACGTCAAAAATTGTCCAGCAAAAACATATGATGTACAGATTTTTTTCAATCCAACCGGATAGCTTTTCTTCAGGCCGGGTAAAATAGCATTTAAGGATAAGTTTTAGGGACACGCCAAGGTCTGTGAGCAGGCTCACCCTACTTATCTAGCTGAACTATTCGACTATCGGCTTCTACAAGCTCTAAGCATCTGACTCTGACTCTGACTCTGACTCTGACTCTGGCTCTGGACTATGCCTAGGGGGAATGGATAATCATCAATTGCCCGGGTAAATTATTTTGACAAAGTGATGGCTATAGATGGTGGTGCAGCTCAAATTGACGTGGCGCCGCGAGGGGATAATATTGATTACAGGGTGGCGTTGGCGAAGGATCTCACCCTTGAGCCGGTTAGTGCTGCTCTGATTTGTGTATTGTAGGCTCTACATTGATTCGAAATGGAGAGGTTTTTTAGGTTATAGATACCGTATTTAAACCAAGAGGGGTTATGGCGGTTTGGTCCTACGGAATTCACGCTATCGATGAGGCGACATATAAGCTTATCGACTAGTTTCATCACTAAACACTATGCCGCTGCTGGTCGCAAGAGCGGTTTTTAGTTGAGCAGGGATACAATGAGTGGAATTCACTTATGAGAAAACCCCCTAGTCCAAATTTCACGATATTCTTAGCTTGCACTCAGTATCAAGTGCAGGAATCTCTTCGCAGTTGGTCTGCTGCACAGAAACATATTAAGACCCATGAACGTGACCCAGTGTCGGTACTTACCGATAAGCTAAAACTAGCTTGGGGTAATGAACCGATCAAAACAATAAGTTGGCCTTTGGTTCTTGGTTTATGTCGTAAATCATAACTGCCTGTAGCAACTGCCTGTAGCAACTGCCTTGGTATTGCTATGTGAGCAGACTATCATGACCTACGAATCTACACTTCATAATGAGTAAATATGCAAAATAATAAAGTTTCGGTTATTGGCGGTGGTAGTTTTGGCACTGTCATAGCAAATATCACTGCGACCAACGGTTTCGACGTTCAATTCTGGATGCGCAGCAGCGAACAGGTGGCGCAAATAAACAATACAGGTGAAAATCCCCAATACCTGCCTCGTTATAAACTTAATAGCCGAGTTCACGCTACGATAGACATGGCGGAGGCTGTGCATGACAGTAAAGTTGTGTTTGTAGCTGTGCCCAGTTTATCTTTTAGAGAGGTGGTTAAGGCGGTTGTTCCTGAATTAGATTCTGATGCAATGCTCATCAGCACGACGAAAGGCATTGAGGCAGGTACTTTTCTGCTCATGAGCCAGGTATTAAGCGAAGAATCCCCAAATTCGAAGATTGGTGTTCTCAGTGGTCCCAATTTGGCGAAGGAAATAGCCGCAGGGCATTTGACAGGCACGGTTATCGCCAGCAGTCACGAAGAAGTCAGAAACGATGTGAAGGAGCTGTTAAAGTCCGATACGTTTAGGGTTTATACCAATGACGATATGTTCGGTGTCGAGCTGGGCGGTTCTCTTAAGAACATATACGCGATTATCGCAGGAATAGCCGGGGCCCTAGGGATGGGTTTTAACACTAATAGTATGTTGATAACGCGCAGTCTTACTGAAATGGCTAGGTTTGGCCGTGAACTTGGTGCCGACCCCATGACTTTTCTGGGGCTTGCTGGAGTGGGGGATCTTGTGGTTACTTGTTCTACCCCTCTTAGTCGCAACTACCGATTAGGTTTTGCGCTAGGGAAAGGGGGCACAGTGAAAGATGCGGTTGCTGAAATTGGACAAGTTGTGGAAGGGGTGAGTACGGTTAAGCATGTGAAAGAAAAGGCCGATGAGCTGGGGGTCTACATGCCATTGGTTAATGGTTTATACAAAATCATCTATGAGCAACAATCTATAAAGAATATGGTAGCCTCTCTAATGCTGGGAGAACAGGCATTAGATGTTGAATTTGAAGCCCATCAAGAGAAGGTACTTAGTAATGAGGATGTATAATGACAGACAAGCTTGAAGGCATAGTCGATAACCTTAAGCAGACTTCGCACTGGGTGCGCGTTCCGTTTATGTTGGTTTATGGTTTTGTTCTTTATCTATTTTTTGTTCCTGTAGTTATTGTAATGATGACGGCGCAAATAATTTTCGCCCTGATAACCGGAGAAAGCAATCGTAACCTTAGAGGGCTGGGGTCGGTGGTGCAGCAGTATGTGTCCCAGATAATCGATTACATTACCTACAACTCGAATGAGCGGCCGTTTCCCTTTTCTGACTTCCCAGAAGAGGATCTCTCGGTGGTTGAAAAATATGCACGTAAGAATCAGGAGTCCTCAGCTCAACCTGAAGACTCAAATTCTAGACCAAAAACGGTAAAAAAGGCTAAGAAACCTGCTGATAAAACATCAGCCGCGAGTGGCGAGACTTCTTCGACCACCAGAAAACCCGCAAAAAAGAAAGCGCCGGCAAAAAAGAAGATCAGTGTTGCACCTAGCAAATCTATTGATGCAGACTTGGCTTCAGCTGAAGCCGAGTCATCAGATGAAGGAGTTGAGTCGACATCAAGTTAGGGCAGATACAATTTTTTTGTAACCACAGGATTTGAAGAGTCGCTATTTTTTTAAAAAAACTCATAATGGTGAGTAACAAAAAATGATAATTTATTTGATGCGTCATGGCGAAGCGGAAAAGCAAGCATCATCAGATGCAGCAAGAGAATTGACTCGACAAGGTTTAATGGATAATCAGGCAGTGATTGCGAAATTAAACCAACATACTCCGATGATTGATCTTGCAATAATGAGTCCTTATCAGCGAGCTAGACAGACCAGTTCAGCTCTTCGAATGTATTTCCCGAAGCTTCGCTTTGAAGTGGATAAAGATTTGGAGCCCGAGGCTAGCGTATATGATCTGCTAGACAAGATTGAACATACTCAAGCCAAGCAAGTATTCCTTATTAGTCATAATCCTCTAATCTCTAATTTGTTGGCCCTGATGGTCGATGGGACGTTAGAAACAGGTAGGCATATGGGGACTAGTCAAATCGCGTGCGTATCAATGGATATTGTGGCTCCAGGATGCGCAGAGTTGATTTACACGCTCACACCATGAATTAACCCTTAAGGTCTTAAATGTTTAGAATAGGTTACACAATTTTTTTGTTGCTCCAAACATCTTTAATTTTGGCTCAGCAAAGTGCAGTCGATCTGATTACTGACGATGTAATGGAAGCATTTCCAGAATCAGTCATTGTTTCGAATTCTTATACTCCTGCGGCGATCCACCAAATAGCCCTTGGCATATTGCAGGGAATTTCTGGCGTGGCGGTACCTGAAGAGACTAAAAGGGTGTCAGGTGCCCTAACTAAGACTCTTTATGAAATACCGCGAGAATACAATGGCGAAGATGTTTATCGATTTTTCCAAAGCTATTTTGAGGAAAAATCATTTGAGCGCTTGTTCGGTTGTACGGGAAGAGCTTGCGGCAGCAGTAACGACTGGGCTAATGATATTTTCAAAAACCGGATACTTTACGGGCCTGTTCAAAATCAGTATTACTTAGCGTATCAGATGCCGCCGGAAAATCCGGTGTCTCCTTACGTCACGGTCTATATTATTACGCGGGGCAATCGGCGCATATATGCATATGTGGAGGTGACTGAGCCTGCCAAAAAGATATCCAGCTTGTCGACTGTCACTAAGGGCAAGCTGGCAGTTGAGCTTTTAGAGAACGGCTATAGTGTGCTGCAAAATATCACCTTTCAAGACGATAGAGTGGTGGAGCGTACCGGAGTAGATACGTTAATAGGTCAAAACGATGTGGCGGAGCATACTGGATTAGAGGCGTTAATAGAGATGTTGCGTGAAAGCCCTTTACTTGAAGTCTATATTGTTTCGCATTTAGCTGCTGATATGCAGTTAGAAGCACTGCAGGGGCGGTCACAAAAGCGAGCCGATTCGGTTGTTCAGCAACTGCTTGCCTCTGGAATATCTCAGAAGAGGGTATCTGCTCACGGTGTTGGGCCATTGGTGCCGAATTGCACCGGTGAGGCATGCCGGAACAGGGTGGAGGTTGTTCTGCGCTAGTTACTTTATTAGTGAGAGAAACTCGCTTCGTGTTTTGTAACTATTTCGAAATGCCCCAAGCATGCAGGAAGTTGTCATCACAGATCCTTGTTTTTCGACGCCGCGCATCATCATGCACATATGCTGTGCTTCGATAATGACAGCGGCACCATTGGAATCGGTCTTTTCAACGATGCAATTGGCGATCTGCGTAGTTAAATTCTCTTGAATCTGCAGGCGCCGTGCGAACACATCAACGATTCGCGCGATTTTGGATAAGCCAATAACTTTGCCATTGGGAATGTAGGCGATATGGCACTTGCCAATAAAAGGCAGCATGTGATGTTCGCACATGGAGTATAGTTCAATATTTTTGACGATGACCATCTCGTCATTTTCAGTGGGAAAGAGGGCGCCGTTGATGACCTCATCTAGGTCCATGTCATAGCCTTGCGTGAGGAATTTCATTGCTTTAGCTGCGCGTTTTGGCGTATCCGCTAAGCCTGGACGGCTAGGATCTTCTCCTATTTCCTGAATGATTTTTAAAAAGGACTCTTCCATCGATAATTCACCTTTACAGCTCAATTTTAAATATTGGGCGCTACCCTACGATAACAGTATTTATTGGTAAAGCATTTTATGGATTCATTAGTGGACAATCTAGTCACAGTGCAGGATTACATCTCTGAGCTAGCGCTGAGGTTTGATTCTGCCAAACTTTTTTATGGCCATGGCACCGACAATCCATATGATGAGGCGGTCTATATTGTCTTTGTGTTACTGGGTATCGAATTCGATCAGGAGGTCGACCTAAGTGCCAAAATATTGTCCACCGAAGATTTAACAAAGCTCGAAGCGGCTGCTTATCGACGCATAGATGAACATATACCCGCCGCCTATTTAGTCGGAAGCGCGTGGTTTGCAGGTTATAAGTTTAACAGCGATAGTAGGGCTCTCGTGCCTCGATCTCCATTTGCTGAGCTAATTTCAAGTCATTTCGCGGGATTACTGGATACAGACCCTCGGCGGGTTTTGGATATGTGTACTGGAAGCGGCTGCATCGGGCTGGCGACCGCGCTGACTTATTCGCAGGCGCATGTGGATTTGGTGGATGTATCCAAGGATGCACTGGCGTTAGCGAAGTCGAATATCTCTTTACATGGTCTTGAGAGCCGAGTGCGCCCATTGCTTGGCGATTGTTTTGAGGAGGTTACAGGGCAATATGACTTGATTTTGTGTAATCCACCTTATGTGTCTGCTGATGAATACGCCGAGCTTCCATTAGAATATTTTGCTGAGCCTGCACTAGGCTTGCTTAGCGAGAATGATGGGCTGGCGCTTCCGATTAAGCTGCTAGAACAAGCAGGTCAGTATCTTGCCGAAAATGGTCTGTTGATAATGGAGGTAGGGTTTTCTGAGCAAGCACTTAAAGACGCGCTGCCAGAACTACCGTTTCTCTGGCTTGAGTTTAGCTACGGAGGGTCTGGAGTCTTTTGTCTGACGGCGGATCAACTCCGTGGTTTCAGCGTAACTGGCAAATAGTGTACAATCTCCCGCTTTTCGCGTTCTTAATGGCGTAAACCTTATTTTCAACGACTGAGTTGTCCAATGTCCGGAAACACTATAGGGAAATTATTTACTGTCACCAGTTTTGGTGAAAGCCATGGTCCCGCGCTTGGCTGTGTGGTTGATGGCTGTCCCCCTGGGATGGAGCTATGTGCTGCTGATATGCAATTAGACCTTGATCGGCGCAAGCCTGGTCAGTCCCGTTTTACGACTCAGCGCAGAGAAGACGATGAGGTAGAAATACTTTCCGGTGTCTTTGAAGGCAAGACTACCGGTACACCCATCGGTTTGCTTATTCGCAACACAGACCAGCGTTCTAAGGACTACGGCAAAATTAAAGATCAGTTTAGACCGGCTCACGCTGACTTCACCTATCAGAAAAAGTATGGAATTCGCGATTATCGAGGCGGTGGTCGATCATCTGCGAGAGAAACAGCTATGCGAGTAGCCGCGGGCGCCATCGCCAAGAAATATTTAAAGGAGACCTGTGGTACGGAGATAAGGGGTTATCTTAGTCAGCTGGGCCCAATCAGTGCTGAAACTGTGGATTTTGATGAAGTTGAACGAAACCCGTTCTTTTGTCCAGACGCGTCGAAAGTTAAGGCCATGGAAGAATATATGGCGGCCTTAAGTAAGGAAGGTAACTCGATAGGAGCCAAGATCTCAGTTTTGGCAAGTTCAGTGCCGATAGGGTTGGGAGAGCCAGTATTTGATCGCTTAGATGCGGATCTGGCGAAGGCATTAATGAGCATTAACGCCGTAAAAGGTGTCGAGATTGGTGCAGGTTTTGCCTGTATAACCCAAAAAGGCAGCGAACATAGAGACGCGATTACCCCAAATGGGTTCGTTGGAAATAATGCCGGCGGGGTTTTAGGCGGCATCAGCAGCGGTCAAGATATCTTTGCTAGTATTGCGTTAAAACCGACTTCCAGTATTCGGCTTCCTGGAGATTCTATTACAGTGACAGGCGAGCCCACCGAAGTCATAACGACCGGGCGTCATGATCCCTGTGTTGGCATTCGAGCCACACCAATTGCAGAGGCGATGGTTGCCTTGGTTTTGCTGGATCATCTGTTGAGAGACAGGGGCCAAATGGCTCGATAGTGGCGTCTAAGTAGCGCTGTGATTTGAATGCGAGCAGGGCTTAGTTGCGACTTTAGAAATAAGAACAGTCTAGAAGTAAGCAGGATTTAGATGCAGAAATATTGTAATTAAATCTATAATTTACAATGTGATACATACATTAGGTGTCATAAAGGATTAACTGGTATTTAGCATGAGCGGAAAAACACTTTACGACAAGATTTGGGATGCCCACTTAGTAAGTCAGCGAGAAGATGGCACGTCATTGATTTACATCGACCGTCACCTCATACACGAAGTTACCTCTCCTCAGGCATTTGAAGGCTTGAGGCTCGCGGGCCGATTACCATGGCGAGCGGATGCTAACTTTGCCACTCCTGATCATAATATCCCGACGACAAAAAGTGAGCGGGACCAAGGCTTAGAAGGTATTACGGATCCAGTGTCTAAAATTCAGGTCACAACCCTTGATAACAACTGCGACGAATTCAACATCTTCGAGTTGAAAATGACCGATATGCGTCAGGGTATTGTTCATGTTGTGGGGCCAGAACAAGGCGCTACCTTGCCTGGAATGAGTATTGTTTGTGGCGATTCTCATACTTCTACCCATGGTGCTCTTGGCGCTTTGGCACATGGCATCGGGACTTCCGAGGTCGAGCATGTGTTGGCTACCCAGTGCTTGATGCAAAAGAAAATGAAAAATATGAGGGTGCAAGTGAATGGGTTTCTCAAGCCTGGTGTCACTGCGAAAGATATGGTTCTCGCAATTATCGGTCGTATTGGAACCGCTGGCGGGACTGGCTGCACAATAGAGTTTGCCGGTGATGCGGTCATGGCGCTGAGCATAGAAGGAAGGATGACAGTGTGCAACATGGCCATTGAGGCCGGTGCAAGAGCTGGATTGATTGCCGTTGACCAATCCACAATTGATTACATCGAAGGTCGACCTTTTGCCCCTAAAGGTGAAGTGTGGGAAATGGCAGTGCAAGCTTGGAAGCATCTGGTGAGTGATCCGGATGCTTATTTTGATGAAATTGTTGAATTGGAAGCGGCTGACATTGAGCCTCAAGTAACTTGGGGAACGTCCCCTGAGATGGTTGCGTCAATTAATGGAAGTATTCCAATAATTACTGATGAAAGTGACCCGACCAGACGCGAGAGTATCTCGCTAGCTCTCGATTATATGGGCCTGACTGGAGGCACAAGCATTAAAGATATAAAACTGGATTGCATTTTTATTGGCAGTTGCACGAATTCAAGAATCGAGGATTTACGGGAAGCGGCGAAGGTTGTCGAGGGAAAAAAGGTCGCAGCAACGGTTGAAGTGGCTATGGTAGTGCCTGGTTCTGGTTTGGTTAAGCAGCAGGCGGAAGCTGAAGGTTTGGATAAGATATTTATTGCTGCCGGTCTTGAGTGGAGAGAGCCTGGTTGTTCGATGTGTTTAGCAATGAACGCCGATCAGTTGGGGGATGGCAAGCATTGTGCTTCAACTTCGAATAGAAACTTCGAAGGCCGCCAAGGCTTCGGCGGGCGAACTCACCTCGTTAGCCCTGCAATGGCTGCAGCGGCTGCGATTCATGGACATTTTGTTGATGTGCGAGACTTCACTTAATCAGCTCAGTTAAATCGCTTAGTTAAACAACTATAGGCCTTTTTAGGTCGGTTACGGAAACCATGCAATGAGAAAATTTAGCGTTGAGCAGGGGTTGGTCCTGCCATTAGATAGAGCGAATGTGGATACAGACTTCATCATTCCAAAGCAATTCTTGAAATCAATTAAGCGCACAGGGTTTGGGGTCAACTTATTCGATGAGCATCGCTATCTCGATAAAGGCGAGCCTGATTCTGACAATAGCAAACGACCTCTGAATCCTGATTTTGTTCTTAATCAGCCGCGTTATCAGGGCTGTAAAATATTGCTTGCTCGAGATAACTTTGGCTGCGGTTCAAGTCGTGAACATGCGCCTTGGGCTTTGGATGACTACGGATTCCGAGTTATGATTGCGCCGAGCTTTGCTGATATATTTCTTAATAACTGCTTTAAAAACGGGCTATTACCGATAGTTGTTAATCAAGAAACTATTTCCGAACTGTTTCGCGATACTCAGGCAGACGAAGGCTATTCTTTGACCGTAGATTTGGCTGAGCAGACGATCACTCGCCCAGATGGCAATGTTATTGCATTTGAGGTCGACTCATTTCGCAAAAATTGCTTATTGAATGGCTTGGATGATATCGGCCTAACCTTAGAAGAAGCCGACACAATTAAGGCATTTGAAGACAAGTGGCGTCAAAAATCTCCTTGGTACTTCACCAGCACTAGCGTTTGAGTTGGCATTAAACGATTACGTTTTAGGGTTTATGAACTAAGACAAGTCGCTGCAACTTACTCCTTAAGGGCCGCTTAATCTAACTAATACAATTACTTAGGACGAAAGTCCTGTTAAACAAGATGAGAGAGAAGATAGATGAGTCAGTATAATGTTGCTGTTGTTGGTGCGACCGGTGCGGTGGGAGAGGCTTTAATAGAGATTTTAGAAAAGAGAAATTTCCCGGTAGCTCAGTTGTTTTTGTTAGCCAGTGAGAGGACTGCAGGTACCAAAATCATGTTTAAGAACAAGTCGGTAATGGTGACCGACCTTGCAGAATTTGACTTCTCTCAGGTGCAAATAGCTTTGTTTTCAGCCGGTGGCAGTGTCTCTGCGGAATACGCTCCAAAAGCAGCTGCTGCTGGCTGTGTTGTAATCGACAACACCTCTCATTTTCGCTACGACGATGATATTCCCTTGGTTGTTCCTGAAGTAAACCCAGAGCGGGTTGCTGATTACACCAAAAGAAACATTATCGCGAATCCAAACTGTTCAACAATTCAGATGCTTGTAGCTTTAAAGCCAATTCATGCGGCGGTAGGCATTAAGCGTATCAGTGTGGCGACCTATCAAGCTGTTTCAGGTGCAGGGAAGTCCGCAGTAAATGAACTGGCGAAGCAAACGGCCGAGTTATTAAATGGAAGGGATGCAGTTGCTGAGGTTTTTCCAAAGCAGATCGCTTTTAATGTGCTGCCTCAGATCGACGTATTCATGGAGAACGGCTATACCAAAGAAGAAATGAAAATGGTTTGGGAAACTCAAAAGATATTTGGTGATAAAGAACTGCTGGTCAGTGCTACATGTGTTCGTGTGCCAGTGTTTTTTGGCCATTCGGAAGCAATTCAAATTGAGACAAAGTCCTTCCTAGATGTTAAAGACGCTCGTGAACTGATGGAAAATGCCCGGGGTGTCACGGTGATAGATGAGCATAACGATGGCGCTTATCCAACCGCGGTTTCAGAATCAGCGGGACAGGACGCTGTTTTTGTAGGCAGGATCCGGCAAGATATCTCACTTTCAAATGGTTTAAGCCTTTGGGTTGTTGCCGATAACGTTCGTAAGGGGGCAGCTTTAAACACAGTTCAAATAGCTGAAGAGTTGATAAAAAGCTATTTATAATGAATACTTGCAGCCTACACTGAAGAAATAAAATTAATATATAAACGGTATGGTTGCAATAGTTACCAAGCTTCAATTATACGTGTACCGCTCGATTAATATGATTTTTTTGGTAGAGCGTTTAGAAAAAACACTCAAAACATGAATTTTGTAAGACTGAGCCGTTGTTGGGCGTACTGAGAGAATCTAGTGTCATGTTACAAAAGTATGTTGCCATATTGGCTGTGTTTTTATCGTTCATAGCAACTGATGCTTTAGCCTTAGGGCTGGGTAGAGTCAGTGTAGAATCTTCATTAAATCAGCCGCTTAGAATGCGTATTGAAGTGTTGCAGTTAGGCGATACTCGGCTTCAGGACGTCAATATTCAGGTTGCATCCCCAGAAGACTTTAAGCGCTTCAATATCGAGCGATCTGTATTCCTGGACAACATCCGCTTTACCACCGATGTAAATTCTCAAGGCAATTTTGTAATTCTCTCCACAAATCAAATCGTTAGAGAACCATATTTAAGCTTTATTTTGGAGACGCGCTGGACGAACGGGCGCCTACTCAGCGAGCATACGATACTTTTAGATTTGCCTGTTTACGAAGACGAAGCCATAACTGCTTTACCCGTTAGACGAGCTATAAGCACAGTGCTGACTCCACAGTCTTCGCGGCAGGCTGCTGAGCCTTCGGTCGCATCGAATAGTTCAATCCCCTCTGTTCAACCTAGCATTCAGCCGGAAGTGATTGTGCCGCCAAGTGCCGTAGGTAGTGGCGCCATGCAAAACACGGCAGAGGAAGCATCCGATTCAGTTGAATCATCAACTGAATCGGATAGCTCTCAAGCCGAGGCTTTTTCCGCGCTGACACAAACTGCTGCGGATGAATTGGAAGTCGAGCTAGCTGAGGATTTGGTGGATGATTCGAAGCCTTTAACTGCGCTTGACGAAGAGCCTGATAATGTAGCCGATGATTCATCTGAAGAGCTAGTCGATGACACTGGTGATGGTAACACTGACGATAGCAGTGCCGATGATAGTAATGCTGGGGACTTAGCCGCTGAATCCGTCTCGGATGATTCAGCCTTCGAGGAGAAAGCGCAGGCAACCGCAGAAGCCGATCCAGTTGAAGAAGTTGCGCCTGAAACCATAACCACAGGTTACACCGATACATTGTCAGGGATAGCACTGCGGATTCGCCCGGACGACAGCGTCAGCATCCAGCAAGCCATGCTCGCTATCCAAGAACTCAACCCTGATGCATTTATTGGAGGCAACATCAACCGCCTGCGCAATGGTGAGGTGCTTAGAGTGCCATCAATCAGTGATATTCAAGCAATAGGGCAGCGCGAGGCTGTTGCTGAAGTAAGTCGACAGAATCAGCTGGCTGCGACTGATGTTCAGCCTTTAGCGGCTCCAGCCAATACAGTGCCTAGGCAAGACGAAGAGGCAAGCGGACAGCTCAGTGTAATTACTTCAGATCCTGACGCTGATAGCACTAACGGTGCTGGCATTTCTGTGGATGCTG
This sequence comes from Gammaproteobacteria bacterium, assembly GCA_963854625.1. Lineage (GTDB taxonomy): Bacteria > Pseudomonadota > Gammaproteobacteria > Pseudomonadales > Pseudohongiellaceae > UBA9145. The sequence continues at coordinate 11,816 of CAWKZY010000032.1, forward strand.
ACGATAATGCACTTGATGACCGTATCGAAGAATTAGAGAACCAACTGGCGCTGCGGGAAGAAGAGGCAGACCGTGCCCGAATTGAAAAAGAAGAGCTAGAGTTCAGGCTTGCCGAGCTTGACGAGCAGATAGCCGCGGCACAGGAAATCATCAGATTACGTGATTTGCAATTAGCGCAGCTTCAGCAGTCGTTAGCTAACGCGGCAGCAGAGGCAGAACTTCTTGCCCAAGAGTCACAGAATGCTGCTCCAATTCCTGCTGAGGTTACGACTACTGAAACGCAACCTGCTGGATACGTAGATAGCTTGCTGAAATCCTTGATGGGTAATTCTATCGCGCTTATCGCGACAGCGGTTTTTGTGATTTTGGCACTTGCTGGCTTTTTGGTAATGCGCAACAAGGGCAAGCAGTCTCACCCGGAAGGCCTCGATAGTATTAATGAAAACGAATTCAAAGGTGTGACTGATGCCACAAATATTGCTGACGATAGTGATGCGGCAGTGGGGTCAGAATTTCACGATTATAAACAGTCTGAGCTCGACAGCGAGCTAGATGAGATTTTCAATATTGGCGAACAAAAACAAGATGGTTTGTCAGGAATTTCTGCTGTTTCAGTTCTCGATGCGGAACAAGATGTCGCCTTAGGCGTTGACATTTTAATTGAACGAGGCCAGCTTGAGCACGCTGAATTCTTACTCGCACAAGTTCTTAAACAGAGCCCTGAGGATGCCCAATTACTATTGAAACAGCTAGAAATAACCGTGGCACGAAGGGATTTTTCAGTCTTTGAACTGCAGGCTAAAAGTCTGCAAAATCAGAATAATCCTGCTGTAGACGAAAAGATTGATGCTCTTAGAAAGGAGCTGTCGGCTCATACAACTATAGAGCCGCCTGTAGAGGACACGGTCGCTAGTGACGCAGAAACCCTTCGTGAGAAAGCGGAGACAACGTCTTTTTTAGATGAATTTGGTATTGATTTAGACGCCTTTGAAGATGATTCCTTCCATCTGGCTGTCGATCCAATTGAAGAACCTGCAGTTTCAGAACAGCGCGATGTGTCCTCGGATGAGCTAGCTGAGGAATCTGAGCCGGATACTGTAGGCATGATGTTTGATTCCGGCGTTGAGTCTGAATCAGACCCAGTTGCTTCAGAGCCTGCGATCGAAGCACCAACCGAGGGTGAAAAAACAACCAGTACCAAAAATGGGATTGAGTTTGATGGTGAGGAAGCCGACGGCGTTACTGAAGTCGAGCTGTCAGTGGAAACAGCCGCAGATGAGGTCGTTTTTGAAACTTTGGAATTTGATCAAAACGCCGAGCCAGAACTAGCCGGCGGCGACAGCAAAGACCTTGAAGACTTAGAAATAGATACACTAGAATTCGATGTTGCCGAACCAAGTCAGGAAGCGCCTGCGTCGGCAGAACCTGAACAAGAACTGGACTTAGAGGTCTTCTCATATGAAGCGCCGGCTTCAGCAGCCACGTCTGTCGAAGAGGTCATTAGAGATGGCTCATTTGATGATAATGAACTCGATGACAATGTTTTAGATTTTGATTTTGAAAAAACCGATATTAAGGTCGAGACAGAGTTAGATGCAGTTGCTGATCCCCAAGGCTTTGATTTCGATGGCGACTCAACTGCTACCTCAGTAGAGGAATCAGCAGCTTCTGAAGATGAAAACAGTCTTGATTTTGGCGACCTGGATGAGGCTGATCATGCGGCTCCAGTCAAACACGATAGCGCTACTGCAGCTGATGATATGGCTTTCGGCTTCGATGACACTTTCGAAGTGGCTGAGACTCCAGCTGATATCGTTGTTGGGACTGATGCGGATGCTGGTGACGACTTAGATTTCCTAGCTGAAGATGACATTGCTTTTGAGACTCCGGACTATGAAGGCGACCCAGAAAGTCTGTCAGACGAAGATGAGACGGCGACCAAACTTGAGTTAGCATATGCCTATCAGAAAATGGGCGATTCTGAGGGCGCCCAAGAAATACTGCGGGAAGTCATATCAGAAGGTACTGAAGCTCAGATTAAAGAAGCCAAGGATCTAATTGTAACCTTGAGTTCAAGCGCAGACTAAGACTGCTATTTCGTAACCTTAAGTAATTTGACCCCTAGCCTCCAGTGACTGAATCCGACAATCGAGATCAATTTTATTCAGCTGACGTTGGCAATTCTGGCATTACCACCAGGATTGCACTGCGTGTCGAGTATAACGGAGCCAAATTTTCGGGTTGGCAAAAACAAAAATCCCCATCGCTTGCGACGGTTCAGGGTGCCCTTGAATTAGCGCTTAGTAAGGTCGCTGACTCTACTATCGTGGTTGTTTGTGCTGGCCGAACTGATTCAGGTGTTCATGCGACTGCCCAGATTGTCCACTTTGACACCCCAATTAATCGCGGATTGAAAGCTTGGGAGCTAGGTGTAAATAGTCTCTTGCCTCCAACAATACGGGTGACGAAGGCCTTGGTGGTAGACGATAACTTCCATGCGCGGTTTAGTGCTGTTTATCGTCGTTACAACTATATATTACACAGTAGGTCAATAGCATCAGCTTTGGTTTCTGATTTAGTGACTACTCAACGCAGAAGCTTGGATGTCGATGGCATGAATGAAGGCGCTCAGTTTTTGCTGGGAGAGCAAGATTTCACTTCATTTAGGGCAGCTGGATGCCAGTCAAAGACAGCCAATCGCTGCGTAATTGAGGCATTTTTTTCTCAGCGTGGTGAATTTCTGGTGTTTTCTATCTGTGCGAATGCATTCCTGCAACATATGGTTCGCAATATTATGGGTTCAATGTTGGCAGTTGGTGGCGGAGATAAAAGCCCTCAGTGGATCGAGGGTTTGTTAGCAGCAAAAGACAGATCTCTAGCAGCTATAACAGCGCCCCCGCAAGGGCTCTATCTGGTTGAGGTAGGTTATCCTGATGATTTATTAAGCCCTGCAATGCTCGTGAAACCGCCGGTTTTAGCGTCGCATAATTAGGCTAAGTCGATCTAGTTTGGTAAACTCAAGTCTTCTTGAATCTCTGTGCCTGCCTTGGCACCCAGCTTATTGCTTACCTTGTCTAACACGTGGATTAAAATTTGTGGGATCACTCAGCACGGCGACGCTTTAGCGGCCTGTGAATTGGGTGCCGATGCTATTGGGCTCGTGTTTTATCCGCCTAGCCCGCGATCTGTATCAGTGCGCCAAATTGATGCAATAGTAAGAGACTTGCCGGCTAACATATGCGTTGTCGCCTTGTTTGTTGACCCGACCGTAGAAGTGGTCAAACAGGTCATTGCTACAGGTATGATCGATTTACTGCAGTTTCACGGAGAGGAGACGCCAGCTTATTGTCAGTCTTTTGGCCTTCCAACTATGAAAGCTTTTCGTGTTGGTAAAGAATACGATCTACGAAAATCTATAGCAATGTATCCTGAGTCAAAGATGATACTGCTGGATGCTTATGAAAAAGAAGCGCCGGGTGGCACAGGAAAAATGTTTGATTGGGATATTGCAATAGACACCGCAAAAGACGAAAAATTGAAACTGGTCCTTGCCGGTGGCTTAAATCCAGAAAATATCGAGAAAGCGGTTGTTCGCGTGGCGCCATTTGGTGTTGATGTTAGCAGCGGGGTTGAGTCCTCCCCAGGCAAGAAGGACATCGCCTTAATTAGAAAATTCATTGAAGGAGTAAGAAGTGTCTCAAGCTGAGGTAGAGTTAGATCAATTTGATGGCCCCGATGCTAGCGGCCATTTCGGTCCCTACGGCGGTATTTTTGTAGGTGAAACATTAGTTGCAGCGGTTGAAGAATTGGCTGCCGTGTATAAAGAGCTTTCAGCTGATAAAGAGTTTTGGCGCCAGTATGACTACGATCTAAAACACTATGTAGGCCGACCTTCGCCGCTGTATTTCGCGGAAAGGTTAACAGCTCACTGTGGTGGTGCAAAAATCTATCTGAAACGAGAAGATTTAAACCACACAGGATCCCATAAGATTAACAATGCTATTGGTCAAGGGCTGCTTGCCAAACATATGGGAAAAACCCGAATTATTGCAGAGACAGGAGCCGGTCAACATGGCGTTGCTAGTGCTACAGTTGCTGCACGCATGGGCCTGGAGTGCCATGTATACATGGGGGCGCAGGACATTATTCGGCAAGCCCCTAATGTCTACCGGATGAAGCTTTTGGGTGCAAACGTGATTTCAGTCGAATCCGGTTCCCAGACTCTTAAAGATGCTTTGAATGAAGCATTGCGGGATTGGGCAACTAATGTTGATAACACTTACTATATTATAGGTACTGTGGCGGGTCCGCACCCCTATCCTCAGCTAGTGCGAGATTTCCAAAGCATAATAGGTAGAGAAACTAAAACCCAGTCTTTAGATCAAATGGGGCGGCTGCCAGATGCGCTGGTTGCCTGCGTTGGCGGTGGTTCGAACGCTATAGGGATGTTCCATCCGTTCCTGCATGATACTCAAGTTGCTATGTATGGCGTAGAGGCGGGTGGTTATGGTTTAGACTCCAATCAACATGCAGCGCCCTTAAGTGGCAATGGCAGACCCGGAATTTTGCATGGCAATCGAACCTATTTAATGACTGACGAGGGTGGCCAAATTATGGAGACCCATTCAGTGTCAGCAGGTCTAGACTATCCAGGCGTTGGTCCTGAGCATTCTTGGTTGAAAGACATTAAACGGGTTAACTATGTTGCCGCGACAGATGCTGAAGCGATGGCCGCTTTTCACAAAATGACTAGATTAGAAGGTATCATCCCCGCCCTAGAGACTAGTCATGCAATCGCTTATGCAATGGATTTAGCGAAGGGTATGGACCCTGAGCAAAGCATAGTAATTAATGTCTCTGGGCGAGGAGATAAGGACATTGAAACAGTGGCTAAAATTGAAGGGATAAGCTTGTAAGCATCATGAGCCAGATAACTAAAGTAATAAGTGAAGCCAAAGCTGTAAAACGGAAATTACTCATCCCCTATATTGTGGCTGGTGACCCGAATATTGGTAGCAGTTTACTGCTGATGCATCAGCTCGTCGAAGATGGAGCTGACATTATTGAATTGGGGGTGCCGTTTAGCGACCCCTCATCCGATGGGCCAGTTATTCAGAAGGGAGTTGAGCGCGCCTTAAAGCAGGGTGTATCGCTGCTTGATGTAATAGCCTTGGTCAAACAGTTCCGCGAAACAAACAGTACTACCCCAGTGGTTTTGATGGGGTATCTCAATCCTGTTGAGATTATGGGTTATGAGAGCTTTGTTAAGCGTGCCAGTGACGCTGGCGTCGATGGGGTTTTACTTGTCGATATGCCTCCTGCTGAGTCTGCTGCACTTCACAGTTTGTTGAGTGTTGCAGATATTGACACTATTTACTTAGTTGCCCCGACTACCACTGATGAGAGAGCTCGCAGCATCGTTAAGGTGACTAGCGGTTACCTTTATTATGTTTCTCTGAAGGGAGTCACTGGCGCTGCCTTGGTGGATTATGCTTCGGTAGCTGAGAATATTGGCAATTTAAGAGGTATGACGGATTTACCTATTATGGTTGGATTTGGAATAAAAGACGGCGACAGCGCTGTCGCAATGGCTGAATTTGCGGATGGAGTGATCATCGGTAGTGCCCTAGTCTCTGAGATAGCTAAGTTGACTGAACAAGAAGGTAATTCTGAATTCCCAATTAGCCAGACCACAGCTATGATTAGTGACGTTCGAGATGCCTTGGACCAAATTAGCTAGCAGCCTACACCGCGACTGACATACAGGAAAATATTTTGAGTTGGATAGATAAGATTTTACCGTCAATTTCCACCTCTGGAGCTGCTGCCAACAAGAAAGGCATGATGGTGCCAGAAGGGGTTTGGAAGAAATGCCCTCGCTGTGACGCGATGTTGTACCAAAAATCGCTTTCAGAAAATCATGAAGTCTGTCCTAAATGTGATCACCATCTTCGAATTACGGCCAGGCGCCGGCTTGAACTTTTCCTCGACTCGGGCGAGCAAACCGAACTCGATGCAGATATAGAGCCAGTGGATCTGCTTAAATTTAAGGATCTCAAAAAATATAAAGATCGTTTGGTCGCCGCTCAGCGCGCAACCGGAGAAAAAGATGCACTGATTGTCCTAAAAGGGTCTGTCAGGGGTGTGCCGGCGGTCGTAGCGGCGTTTGAATTCGGTTTTATTGGCGGTTCTATGGGAGCTGTAGTCGGTGAAAAATTCACCCGTGCTGTAAACACATGTATCCAAGAAGGCTTGCCGTTTGTGTGTTTTTCCACCAGTGGTGGTGCCAGAATGCAAGAAGCGTTGCTGTCGTTAATGCAGATGGCGAAAACTTCTGCGGCGCTGGAAAAGCTGCGTGAAGCAAGATTACCCTACATATCCATCATGGTAGACCCTGTCTACGGTGGTGTGTCAGCGAGCTTGGCAATGCTGGGCGAAATCAACATTGCTGAACCTAATGCTTTGGTAGGCTTTACGGGGCCAGATGTTATACGTCAAACAGTGAGGGTGAAACTCCCAGAGGGTTTCCAGCGCAGTGAGTTTCTCTTGGAGCACGGTGCAATCGACATGATCGTTCACCGTAGAGATTTGTCGTCTAAAGTCGCTGGGATGTTAGAAAAATTGATGCATTTGACGCCGAAGGTTGAAGCTCCGGTGACAACGACTGAACTGAAAACGGATGCTAGCTCTGAAGAGACTGACGAATTAGCGTTAAGTCCAGATGACGCGGTGACAAAATCTCCAGAGTTAGATAAGGAATAGTGCGATCACATTGACTCTTAACGAGTGGCTTGATCACATAGCAAAAGTCCATCCCCGGCAGATTGAGCTAGGGCTAGATCGAATCAAGAAAGTTGCTGGAACTTTGTCTTTGGGTAAACCAGCAACCCGCGTGGTAACTATTGCCGGGACTAACGGTAAGGGGAGTTGCGTGGCGTATCTGGAATCTCTTCTGGAATTAGCCGGTTTCAGCACTTGTGCCTACACATCTCCCCATATTCACCAGTTCAATGAGCGAATTCGGGTGCGCTCAGTTGCTGTTGACGATTTATTAATCTGTCGAGCCTTTATAGAAATTGAAAAGGCTAGAGGCACAACCTCCTTGAGTTATTTCGAATACGCCACTTTGGCTGCGCTGTGGATTTTTTCACAGAATTCGCTAGATTTTGCAATTTTAGAGGTGGGTCTTGGAGGGCGTCTCGATGCTGTCAATATGATCGATCCTGACCTTGCCATTATTACTAGTATTAGCCTCGATCATCAGGATTGGTTGGGCAGCGATCTTGAAAAAATAGGCTTTGAGAAAGCAGGGATTATGCGTAGCAACGTGCCCACGGTCTATGCAGATTATACAATTCCGGTAAGTATCAGAGACCGTGCTAGTGATCTAGATAGCCCTTTATATGTTCTGGGGGAGAATTTTGATTTCAAGTTAACGAGACTGGCTCAGGGCAATCGAATGGATTGCTCGAGCGCTATAGTCGCCGGTGAGCGAACTACCCTGGGAATTACAAACTGCGGTGACTTGCATCCAGGAAGTGTCGCTGCTTGTCTGCAAGCTTTGCATTTGTTGGATGTGACGCTGGATACTCAGAGCATTGATTTGGCTTTGGCTAGAATTAAACTTCCTGGTCGTTTTGAGAAGCGCATTGACAGAAATACTGGGCAGCAAATGGTGCTAGACGTAGGGCATAATCCTGCCGCGGCGCAGCTGCTTGACCGGCGCCTTCAAAATATGAAAAAAGAATCCCCCCAAATAACTAAGATAATCGCAGTTTTAGCAGTGCTCGAAGATAAAGATATCGAAGGTATAGTGGTTTCTTTACAATCCAGTGTCGATATCTGGTATATTGCAGAGATCGATGACCAGCGCGCTCTTTCAGTTAGCCAAGCTCAGATAAGATTGAATAAGGCTTTTCCTGGGCAGACTTTTAAGCCTTTTGAAACAGTGTTAAGGGCTTGCCAAGCGGCCTGTTTGGCGGCTCAATATAGTGATAGAGTTGTAGTCGTTGGATCGTTTCATACCGTAGCCATTGCCAGAGAACACTCGAGAGCAGCATAGTTTGCAACAAGCAACTAAACAGAGAATCGCCGGCTCAGTGGTGCTAATCGCATTAGCTCTGATTTTTCTGCCCATTATTTTTGATGGTCAGGGAAGTTACGACGCTCAAATCAGCAGCCGCATTCCCCCTGCGCCTATTATTTTGCCTTTGCCAGACCCTGTGCCAACGCGGCCGGTGATAATTGCAAACCAACCAGATTTTGCTCCTTCTCTCCCTAATAGCGAAAATGCTGAGAATCCTGAGCTTGAAGAGGCAGCAGAATCCGCAGTTGATGAGCCTCCAATTGATCAAGGCTCTCAGGTTGCTCCACTGGTTTCTAGAGAGGCCGACTCCGATGGCGCTGAGATTGTTGATTCGCAGCCAAGTTATTTACGAGAGGCCCCCCAGCTTGGCGCCGACGGCCTGCCTCAAGGCTGGAGTGTACGACTAGGAACTTTTTCTGACCGAAGTAATGCCGCGAAATTGCTCGAGAGACTTATTGAATCAGGTTATAAAGCCTATGCTCGTGATATTGAGCGAGAGCAGGCGACTCTAACGGCGGTCTTTGTGGGACCTTGGTTAGATAGAGATCGAGTTGATGGCTATCAAAAAGAGCTTCAGGATGAGTTTAAGCTTGCAGGTTATGTTGTTCGTTATACCATTGTCACTCCTTAGTAGAGGATTTTGATTATCGCTTCCATGAATGAAGTTGATGCAATTATTCTCGTCATTATTGGCTTGTCTTGCTTGTTTGGAATATGGCGCGGACTAGTCAAAGAAGTTCTTTCTCTAGTGACTTGGGTCGCCGCTCTGACTCTGGCGCGATTATACAGTGGCGTGCTTGCTGACTTTATCGGCAATCTAATTAGTAACGAAAGCGCGCGGTATGTCACCGCTTTCGCAATTGTTTTTGTTTTTGTGATGATGACCGGCACGTTGATTAACCATGTAATTTCAAAATTGCTGACGATCACTGGCCTGAAACTAGTAGATCGTCTGTTGGGTGGGGCCTTCGGGGTTGTTCGAGGCTCAGTAATAATCGTCGTAATCTTATTTGTCACCGGTGTCTTCGTAAATGAGACGCCACAGTGGCAAGAGTCACAGTTGATCCCCTATGGGCTATCGTTGATAGAGTGGACGCAGTTGTATATCGATATTGATGACGTAAATAGCGTTGAACCTGTCATATAAGACAGTTATTCGCAATTGGAGCCAAATATGTGCGGTTTAGTTGGAGTAGTGACGAGCGACGATGTAGGTGTTTGTTTATATGACACCTTAACTGTGTTGCAGCATCGGGGCCAGGATGCTGCAGGGATAATGACATGTGATAACCGAAAGCTGAACCTGCGTAAAGACAACGGTCTAGTGAAAGATGTGTTCAGCACACGTCATATGCGTCGGCTAACTGGGCAAATGGGGATAGGGCATGTCCGTTACCCGACTGCAGGTGGTTCTAGCCCAGCCTTGGCTCAGCCTTTTTACGTCAACTCTCCTTATGGCATCTCGCTTGCTCATAATGGCAATCTCACGAACTCCGCAGAGCTAAGTCGGGAGCTTTTTAAAGAAGATTTGCGGCATATGAATACAGACTCAGACTCTGAGGTGCTATTAAACGTATTTGCACATGAGCTGCGTTTGCAGGGAAAAATAGTACCAGGGGCAGACGATGTTTTTGCTGCGGTTGCTGCGGTTAACAAGCGTTGCCGTGGCGGATACGTAGCAGTTGCGATGATTACTGGATATGGGATCGTCGGTTTTAGAGACCCCAATGGAATTCGGCCGTTGGTATTCGGCTCTAGAATCACTGATTCTGGCAAAGAGTATATGATGGCGTCTGAGAGTGTCGCTTTAGATTCTCAAGGTTTTACCGTTGAACGAGACGTAGCGCCGGGCGAAGCAATTTATATCGACATTAATAACAAACTACACAGTAAAGTTTGCTCCGAACCACACGTACATGCCCCTTGTATTTTCGAACATGTTTATTTTGCTCGCCCTGATTCTTTTATGGACGGAATTTCTGTTTATAAGGCGCGCTTAAGGATGGGCGAAAAGCTCGGTGATAAGTTGCTTAAATTGCGTCCAGATCATGATATCGACGTGGTTATTCCTATACCCGATACCAGCAGAACATCTGCGCTGGAGTTAGCAAATCGCTTAGGTCTTAAGTACCGCGAGGGTTTTGTAAAAAACCGATATATTGGCAGAACATTTATTATGCCAGGCCAAAAACAAAGGCAAAAATCAGTAAGGCAAAAGCTCAACGCAATTGATTTAGAGTTTAGAGGTAAAACTGTATTGCTGGTGGATGACTCAATTGTGCGTGGCACTACATGTAAACAAATCATTCAGATGGCAAGAGACGCTGGCGCCAAGAAAGTGTATTTTGCGTCGGCAGCTCCGGCTATTCGTTACCCAAATGTTTACGGTATCGATATGCCGTCCGCTTCGGAGTTAATTGCGGCCGGGAAAACAGACGAAGAAGTTCAAGAACTCATCGGTGCCGACTGGTTGATTTATCAGGATCTAAGTGACCTAATAGCTGCCGCTTCAGAAGGTAACCCTGATATCGAAAGGTTTGAGTGTTCGGTGTTTGATGGTGACTATGTAACTGCGGGCGTGGACGAGGTTTATTTGAAGCGTTTAGAGAACACCCGTAAGGACTCAGCTAAGAAATCTAGAAAAAAAAACGGTCAGAGTAAGCAACAAAACTTAGTTGCGGATTTTCACAACGATTCGTGAGGGATTGCCTGAAAAAATAGGCAGCAATTTACTTAGTCATCTACGTGGCAACATGCAATACGAAGTTTTTATCCGGTGTTTATCTACCGTCTTGTTTATTATAGTGAAATTCTATGTTTTTTATGGGCACCGAAAAGAAAGTTGAGTCCAGTACTCAAAGAGTCGAAAGCGCCCCTTCTCAATTAGTGGACAAAGCGGTTGCGGAAGTAGGCAAAGCGCTATTGGGGAAAGAGCATAAAATTCGCTTAGCTCTATGCTGCCTTTTTTCTGGCGGCCACTTACTGCTCGAAGATCTTCCTGGCATGGGTAAAACCACGCTTTCTTATGCCCTAGCGAAAGCCTTAGGTTTGGATTTTAACCGGATTCAATTCACCAGTGATTTACTACCTGCAGACATCCTAGGTATCTCAATTTTCGATCAAACTACATCTCAATTCACTTTTCATCCGGGGCCGATTTTTAGTCAGCTTGTACTCGCTGACGAGATCAACAGAACAACGCCTAAAACTCAAAGCGCATTGTTAGAGGCAATGGAAGAGAGGCAAGTGACCATTGAAGGTGAAACACGTTGTTTGCCAGATCAATTCTTTGTTATTGCAACTCAAAATCCAGTAACTATGTCTGGAACATATCCTTTACCTGAGTCACAGTTAGACCGGTTTTTAATGAGGCTCAAACTAGGCTACCCAGACCAAAAAGCCGAGCGCAAACTGCTGGAAATGTCTACCGAAAGAGATAAAATTAGCGAGGTGTCTCAGTGCCTGTCTCTTGCTGACATTGAGCAATTTAGAAAACAATCAGCCGCAGTGGTTGCAAGTGAATCCCTGCTGGATTACGCCCAAAGGCTCATCGCGTTTACCCGGGGTAAGGAAGAATATCACTTTGGTTTATCACCGAGAGGAAGCTTGGCGATGATGCGAGCGGCCAAAACTTGGGCCTTAATGTGCGGGCGCAATCATGTCATACCTGAAGATTTGCAAACCATACTGCCGGCGGTAGTTGAACACCGATTACGTGCAATTTCTGACGATCAGGGGACAGGCGCGTCCGCTCTAGTTCAGCGAATGTTGAACGAAGTGGATGTCATCGACTAGAGTCATATTGTCATACAGTTACTGATAGCGGACGCGCCATGCGACTTAAAACTCTGAATGTTCGCTCGGCCCTCACCGCGAGATTTGCTCGCTGGACGGCTTCTCGCGTTAGGCCTAAAGAAAAAGTTACCTTAGATCGGCGTATGATTTATATATTGCCAACCCGTCATGGCCTTATGTTCGTGTTTGCAGCAAGTTTAGTTTTTATGGCGGCAATCAACTATGCCGTTAGTTTGGCGTTTGGTCTTGCCTTTCTAATGGTAAGTATCTTCATTCTCTCAATACTCTATAGTTTCAATAATTTAAACCAGCTTAAACTCCGAGGCCTGTCTAGTCCCGCGGTTTTCTGCGGAGATTATGCTGTGTTTAAAATAGAGTTAAGCTGTTTTTCTGGCCGCAACCGCGAAGCTCTGGAGCTTAGCTTCCGTGAATCTCATGCCACTTACGTAGATATTATTAAGAATGATCATGAGCCCGTGGAAGTGTTTATCAAGACTGGCGAGCGGGGTGACTTTAAGGCGCCGCTGCTGAAAATAACAACCTACTTTCCTTTAGGGCTGTGCCGAGCATGGTCTGTCGTTGATTTAGATTTACATTGCCTTGTGTACCCTATGCCGGTGACTTTTCCGATGGCCGATTTTACCGGTGGCTCTGCCAACAAAGAGGAATCATCTTTTGTTGTTACCGGAACCGAAGATTATTACGGCCTTCGTGATTATGTCCTGGGAGATTCACTGCGCCAGGTAGCTTGGAAAAATGTTGCTAGAGGGCAGGGTATGCAGGTAAAGCAATTCGTCGACTATGTTGATAGTCAAGTGTGGCTAGATTGGGATATGTTTTATGGCTTTAATGTCGAAGAGAAACTTTCCCGAATATGCTTCTGCGCGGTCAAGCTTGCGGAGGGGGGACGTCCGTATGGCCTTAAATTGCCTGAGCTTGAAATCGCACCGGGGGTGGGGCCTGAGCACAGAGCAAAAATATTAAGAACGTTAGCACTGTTTGTTAAAAGTTAATTTTAGCAAGTCACTTTTGTTTTCTGAGTCTATTGAATAGACAGGTAATCTGAGTAAATGGACTTAAATTATCAAATACCACGTTCGGCAATGATTTGGATATTGCTTTCTGTGGCAATAGTTCTGTTGCCGCAGAGTGTACGTATGCCTGCGTGGATAAGTATAGTTGCTGTGGCATGTATAGTTTGGCGCATTTTGATTTTCACAGGCAAGCTTAATTACCCTAGTGGCTGGATTCGGGTACTGGTTGTCCTCTTTACACTTGTCTTATCGATCTCTCAGATGCGATCAATAGGTATTGGTTTGGACAGTGCTGCGGCGTTACTTGCACTGGGTTTTGTTTTCAAACTAATAGAGATGAAGCAAAAGCGTGATATCTATGTTGTGATATCGCTGTGCTTTGTTATGACCATGGTGGCATTTTTATACTCTCAAAGTATTCTAGCCACGGCTTATAGTTTGTTGTCTGTAGCCGTTATTCTTGGTGCTATGATTGCGCTTAATCGTTCCATAAATGTTACAGATAATTGGGGTACGAGTATATTCGCCGGCAAGATTCTGTTGCAGGCGATGCCTCTCGCAATTGTTCTATTTTATGTATTTCCCCGTATTGCTCCATTGTGGACTGTGCCAATTCAAAACAGCGGCGCATCGACGGGTGTTTCCGATGAAATGTCACCAGGTGATATTAGCAGCTTAGGCCGTTCTGGAGATTTGGCTTTTCGCGTTCAATTTGAAACCGCTGATGCTCCGGCCCATGAATCACTGTACTGGCGAGGCTTGGTGTTAACGGATTTTGATGGGCAAACTTGGCGCCGAGAAAACCGCCGTTCAGCATTCTCTTTTGCCTCTGCACGAGCAGATCAGCAGTTACAATGGGGCGGCCGGATGAGTAAGATTGGCGCCCCAGTCGACTATAATATTATCTTAGAGCCCACCCAGCGACCTTGGGTTTATGGTTTACATCTGGCTGAAGCCACTGCTGGTGATCTTTTTCAAAGTAGAAATTTTGAACTCTTTAACAATGGCCTAGTAACTCAGCGATTGAGTTATGATCTTCGGTCTTATCTTCAAAGCGACACTGACTTGGTGCTGTTGGATAGAGTGCGCCTACAAGCACTTGAGTTGCCTAGTAATGGCAATAGCCAAAGTAGGGAATTTGCGCGCCAGCTGCGATCGTCAGTTAGCAGTGACCGTGACTACGTAATGGCAGTGCTCAGCCATTTTAGCCAGAACGAATATTTCTATACTTTGAATCCAGCCCTGTTGGGGGATAATCGAATTGATGATTTTCTCTTTGATACTCGTGAGGGGTTTTGCGAGCATTATTCAAGTACCTTTGCCTATCTTATGCGAGCAGCTGGAATCCCCACTAGAGTTGTCATTGGATATCAAGGAGCAGAGTTAAATCCCTTTGAAAATTACATGATGGTGTATCAATATAATGCTCATGCATGGAATGAGGTTTGGCTGGAAGGAGAAGGTTGGGTTCGCTTTGATCCCACCGGTGCGGTATCACCTGACAGAGTGAAGTTGGGAGTAGACGCCGCGCTCAGGGATGACCCTGCTTTTTTACAGGACTCTCTTTTTTCCCCCTCACGTCTGGGTGGAATGAATTGGATTAACTCTATCAGGCTGCGCATGGACGCTCTTGAATACGAATGGAATCGAAAAGTCGTGAATTACGATGAGGATGTTCAAATTGAGCTTTTCGAGAAAATATTCGGTCAAGTCACTGAGCAGAAAATATTATTCCTTTTGTTTGGTTTAGCCAGTGCTGTTGTTCTTGGTGTTGCCTGTTTGATAATTCGCTTTGAGCCAAGAAGCAAGCGGGGGTCGGTAGTCTCTCTTTATATCAAAATGAGCAGGGATTTAGAGAAAATTGGCTTAGGACGTATTAAAGGCGAAGGACCGATAACCTACAGAGATAGAGTCATTGCGGCGAGGCCAGATTTAAGAGATATTATGATGCAAGTCACCTGTCTATACGTTGAGATCAGTTACCAATACCGTCAGGTGAAAGAGCCGGATATTCTCAGTCAGGCTAGGCGAATTAAGCCGTACGGGCGTAAGCTCAAAAAGGCATTAGTTAAATCACCTTCAAGTCTTTTCAATTTTTTTAGCCTTTAAAAAAGAATGAGTTCTGACCTTGTTTTGCTCACAAGTATTAACGGTATTGTTATGTCGGGTTCAAATTAGCACTTTATAGTTACTTAATTTACCCTTACAAACATCGTTCTTATAAATGCTACTGAACTTTGTAATAAAAACAAGATTAAACATACATTGTAAATATTTGTAAGCTCAGTTAAGTAGCCTGTTATCATTAGGCCAGAAAGAATAAATATCGAAGAGAGTATGCCTGTTTGAAAAAAATAAACTTTAAGAGGAAAAATTTCAACATGGCCGTGTTTTCGTAGTGAAAGCATTTTTTTAGGAAAAAATAATAGCCCTACAACTGAGTAAAGACATACTAACCAACAATTAACTAACCAAGCTATCTCCAAATTCTGGTCACTAAAGATAGCAAAAGGCAAAATAGAGCCAAACATCGCTCCAAAAGCAGAGTAAGTTAGAAGTTGAATGCGAAAATTATCTGGCCCACTAAATCCATCAGAACTTCTACTTAAACCAATCAATATCGCTGAGAAGCCAACTATACCTAGGGCAAGCTCTGCTATTAACTGTAATGCATCGAAATTAGGCTCCATAATTTATCTCTGCTGATAAGTTTAGTTTTTAGGAAGCTTCACTAATCTATCTGGTTTTGCAAGGAATCAAAGAAACGATATATATTTTCTCTTGCTAAAAGGAGTGTGTGTTGCTGGATTCAATAAAATTTATAGAGCGCAAGTTAGTGGTTTGGTATGTGTTCTTTTAAAGTGCGTTAGCTTTTTCCCTGCATTAGTATGTATGCAGAGAAAAGGAATAACACCCTTATTTAAAAGGATGCATATAAAGTCATGAATGAACTCTGAAACAGTTTTTCCTTCACGGATTGAAAACATAAGTAGAAGCTACACAATTAATGCTAAGCACACAAAGTTTTATTGTCCAAGTTTCAATTTCATACGCCAATTTTACGTATCGCCAATTTAGCGTTTGATGAATCTGCTAAGTATTTGGGGGATAGCTTTACCCTCCTGCAATTTTTACACTGTAGTCTTTTGAAAGGGTGTCCTGAAGAGAGCGGCGGTGGTCTCCTTGTATTTCAATGATACCATTTTTGATAGTCCCGCCAGAGCCGCAAAGTGCCTTGAGTTTTTTAGCCAGGCTTTTTAAGTCTTTCTCATTTAATTCAAAGCCAGTGATTAGCGTCACGCCTTTGCCTTTTCGGCCTTTGGTCTCTCGGGATAATCTGATGATGCCATCTGAATGAACAGGTGAGCTGGGAGCCTTCTCACAGCGACATTTTGCTAGCGCTTTACCACACCGCTTACAACTATTGTCGCCAGCAGTAGAATATACAAGCCGTGAATTTGAACTCATAAGCTGCATTAGTCCGTGTTAAGATTTTTTTGAGGCGGGGCTGAACGAATTTTGGCGACTAACCCTGAAAAGACCCTATGTACTTATGTTTTGTATAGAGGCGGAAGTGCGTATTTCTGTTGTGCGAGATACTGCTTAGAATGTTTCGCTTTTTCACTGCGCAGTTTCTTAATTAGGTTGAGCAATTCAAGCGGTTGCCACTGACTTTTCTCTGGGGTGAAAAGTGCCGTTTGGATTTCCTGAGCCTGCACAGTCAAATCAGCTTTAGCGGTTTGGTTAAGGATATCCTCCATCGTGCGTACGTTGCTGTTTTCTAAGTAATGCTTACACCATACGATTAAAGTTTTACGTACGTTTTGCACATCGCCACTAGCACAGGCTTTGGAAAGCTTGTTATAAGCGGTTCTTTCGTTGTTGACCGGGTCATACTTAGCGGCTATCAGGGTAGTCTTTTCAACAACATATTCGCTGAGTTCTTTTTTCCTTGGGCTAATCACTAACTTATAAATGCTCAGAACAACGATCGCCAGTGCGCCGGCAATAAGTAAATTCAGCAAAAAAGGTTCTACTTTTATAAATTCTGCTTCAGCTTGGTCTTCGATGCTTTGTGAATCGAGTATGGGTGCTGTGTCGAGAATATCTTCTATATCTTGGCTGCTTGCGATTGCTTGTTCGGAAGGTAGCTCTCCTTCAGGGCTGGCGATGGTAATGCGTGTGGCTGGCACTATAGTGACTTCTTGTTGATCGGTTTCAACATTCCACCATGGGATCGAAATTTCTGGAATTTCGATAAGGCCAGCGCCGGTTGCAACGATAGAGACGGTCTCTATTCTAGTTCCGACGATACTTCCATCGACGAATGTTCTTTGAATTTCAGGGGGGTCAGGGTACTGATTAACCCCGTCTATTTCACCGCTTAAGAAGGGCGGCAGAACAGCACCGTCCAAGCCATCGGCTGTCATCGTGATAGTTCGTATAGCAGATTCTCCGATTTTAAGATCGCTTAAATCTGTGCTCCAAGTTTCTGCTAATCTTAGATCGGTCACAGGTAGCCACATTGAACTGCTCAGTGCTGCAGCAGGCCTTTCTTTTATGTCTATTGTAATGCCTTCGATGAAGGCCGTGACTCTGCGGGTATTTAAGTTCCGAAAGACAAAATTACTCGAGCCGTCGGTCACTTCTCCGCGAAATAAAATGTCAGGAACTGCTAACGGTCCGCTTCGTTGAGGGAAAATAACGTAGCGTTTCTCATAAACACCGTAGCGAACGCCATCAATAAGCTTTTCATATTGATTGGGTGACCCAATTAATTGAATAACCGAATCGGGCATTTCTAATTCAGTAAACTGTGGGTTTCTTATTCCGTTAATTGTATAGAACAAGCGTACACTAAAGAGCAGTTGTTCCTGCACGTATACTGATTCTTTGTTGACCTCAATTTCAAGAAATAATTCTTCACTGGACTGATTAGAGCGAGGCCCTTGATTGGACACGGTTATATCAATGGCATCGGTTGTAGCGTTGTTGATTGTCAATGCAGGTATGGTTATGGCACCTTCGTTTAGCGGGAAGAGGGTGACTATGTAATCTGTCCAAGCCTCTACTGTGCCATTAATACTTCTTATTTGGCTTGATGTTCGTGTCCCAAGAACATCAAAGTCTTCCGTAAGTGGTGTGAGATCTAATTGCATGCCTTGGCGCTGATCAAAAACTCGAATCGTAAAAACAAGAGTTTCACCTCGAGCCAGCTCTGTTCTATCAACAGAGACATCGATTTCTTGAGCTGTTGCAACTAAACAACACAGCGAGAGTACTACGGTACAAAATAGTTTAGCGAGAATGCTCACCAGATTTGCCCTCCACTTGCAGCACCAGCAGTACCGTTAAGTTGTCGTTGCCGATATTGGTAACGGAATTTCCTGCGCAGTAGTTCGCCTGGATCATCTTCGATTCGTCTTAGCCACTGCTCTAGGGCTTGCTGCTCTTCAAATTCTTCGTTGTTAGATTCGCTAGGCGTGTTCTGTTCGCTATTGGATTCAGAACTTTCCTGTTCTTCAGGAGATTGGTTTTGTTGCTCTTGCTCCTGCTGATCTTCGTTGCCTTCTTGGCTTTCTTGATCTTGTTGCTCGCTATTCTCTTGCTGCTCTTCTGACTCGCTCTCAGAATTTTGTTCAGATTCGTTTTCCTGACTATCCCCTTCTTGCTGCTCCCCCGATTCGGCTTCTTGTTGCTCTAATAACTGCTCAATTATCTCTTTATTAGCTATGGCGTCAGCGTGATCAGGCTCAAGCGCTATAGCGGAATCAAAAGCTGCAATAGCTTCTTCATAATTGCCAGTTAAGGCAAGGGAGTTGCCCCTATTATAATTTCCGTCCGCTGAAGAATCTGCTGAGAATGCGGCAACTGCAGCTTCGTAATTCTCTGATTTATAGTTAGCTGCACCTTGCCACCCCAGAGATTGAAATAGGGATGCGGCTATTGAGTGGTCTTCGGCGGAGTAGGCTTGTGCTGCCTGCTGATCCTTGGTTTGCCAAAGATCTCGCCACTCAAAGGCATGTGCTTGTTGAGGTGGCAGCAAAAGCCCGCTGCCAAGAACTAGTGATATTGAGAATAACCAGCCTTTACGAAA
>CAWKZY010000033.1:0-30650 GCA_963854625.1 Gammaproteobacteria bacterium
AGCAGTATAGTTCGAGATAGGCCTATATGCATGCCGCCGCCAAGCGAGCAACTATTCGACATTGCTAAGCACACAATCGGGAACATATTTTTTTCGAAATTTAGTCATCAAGTAACTCTTTATAGTAGATACCCTAGTGATCTACCAATAGGGTACTACTTGAGGCCAGGGCTCTATTGATCTAGCTCAAGGGGGAACTATTCTAATTGGTTTTCTTTTCGCATTACTTCGGCCAGTTCATGATTTCCTAGGGCTTCTAAGGCCCTAATCGATTGTTCCTGATCGGTGCTGCTGCGGTTTTGGCTGAGTTTAAATTTGCACTGAATCTCAGTCACCGCCATCTCAATTCCAACGATGCCTCTGAGCATGGATTGAGGGTAGTCTGGCTGCCAAGGCTTGGGAAATTTTTTTTCGGAGCTAGCGGTTAGTTCATTTACTAGTGCCATAAGGCGCTTCGGTTCGAAGAAAGCAATGGCAGACCCGCTAAAATGAATGGCCTGGTAATTCCAGGTAGGAACACCAGCCTCTGCGTACCAGGTTGGGCTTATATAGCCATGCGGGCCATTTACGATAAAGAGTACCTGCTGATTTTTAATTGCTTGCCACTGGGGATTAGCCCTTGCTAAGTGGAATGATAAAACTCCGCTCTCATCGTCAAATAGGAAAGGCGCAGGTGTCGCTGAAGGCTTGCCATCGACTATGGTGATAAATTCGCCAAAGCTATTATCGTGCAGAAATTTGACAATTTTAGCTTGGTCATTAACCTTAAAATGACTAGGTATAAACACAGCAGCAGTCTTCCTTATTTATAGGTTGCAGCTTTATCGAGTAATAGTGAACTCATAGAAATGCCTTTGGCTCGGCTGACCTGTGCGGTCGTAATTTTGCTCACTGAATCGGGTTTCACCATTTACCCCAGAAATCAGGGCGGTGGAACATAAGGTGCCATATTGACGCTCTGGATTCTCGATAAACATCGAAGATAGCGTTCTTTCCAATTCAATTGGAATGCCGGTATTTGGTAATTCAGCATCGGCGGCTCGCTCTCTACTGCTCATGATATTGATCAACGCATCTGTGGTCAGTTCTACATTGCCTCCAAGTATCTGCTTTAGGGCGATTTTGCCTTTGGTGATTTTTGGCCAAGCGCTATCCAATATGCCATTGGACAGACCGTAGTAGCCGGGTTCCAGTGGCCTTATTATTTGTTCGAAGTTATTCACGTAATACAAGGTTGACCCATCGCTGATAAGTAAGTTGAATCCGGCAAATAGATCAAATTGTTTAGCTAAGGATTCTGCGTAGTCTTTTGCTGAATCTTTGCCGGCAAGAAAATTGAGGGTAAGTTCACCTCGAGATTTGAGCTTCTTTTCGGACTGCAAGGGGTCTCTAATATTAGTTACAGCAGCAAAACGACCGGATCTGGAGAGGCCAAGCCAAGCTCCTCCGGCTTGGAGGTCACGCCCTGCTAGTATTTCAGCGGTATTGTTTTCTGTGGTCCAAAAGTCAGCCTGCTGGGTTGGTCTGGCGAATAGCTCATCTCGATTAGCCGCTAGAACGAGAGCGTGGTTTGGGTGTACTTGGTGAGCAAATAGTATTAGGCACATAGACCGCATTTTAGCGGGTCTGGACACGCAACTAAAGCGCAGACTCATTTAGAAAACAGGAAATTGAATTTAAGATGGATCTTACTTGATATACACTGTTCAAAATTTAAATTCGAATCTTCTGAACCAATATGCTTACTTTTCCCCAGTTCGATCCGGTCGCGCTATCCCTCGGTCCCATTAGTATTCATTGGTATGGACTTATGTATATCGTCGCTTTTGGCGGGGCATGGTGGCTGGCGTCTGTTCGCGCCAGGCGTGTGCCCCAGCAATGGTCTTCAGAACAGATATCAGATCTAATTTTCTATGGGGCATTAGGTGCAGTGCTTGGTGGACGATTTGGGTCTGTTTTCTTTTATAACTTTGATCGATTTCTATCCGACCCCATATGGCTTCTTCGCGTGTGGGAAGGCGGTATGTCCTTTCACGGAGGTTTTCTAGGCGTGCTTGCTGCACTTTATTGGTACTCAAGAGTGTTGAAAAAAGACTATTGGGAAGTTATGGACTTCATAGCTCCCCTAGTACCGTTTGGCTTAGGGGCCGGCAGGATAGGTAATTTTATTGGAGGAGAGCTTTGGGGAAGACCAACTGACGTGGCTTGGGGAATGGTTTTCCCCCATGTTGACCAGCTGGCTAGACATCCATCGCAGCTATACCAGTTCTTCCTTGAAGGGATTGTTTTATTCAGCATCGTTTGGTGGTTCTCCTCAACACCACGTCCTAGATTGGCAGTCAGCGGCCTTTTTGCGGTCATTTACGGATGCTTACGCATTATTGTTGAATTTTTTCGGCAGCCAGATCAACAGTTAGGGTTTATTGCGTTTGATTGGTTGACGATGGGACAACTGCTTTCACTCCCAATGATTATCGCAGGAGCCCTTTTCTTGTTCATCGCGTATAAAAAGAAGTCACTTTCTACTAGCCCCTAAACAAATTTCAGGTGAAAACATAAAATGCATCAGTACTTATCTCTTTGTCAGCGAATTATCGATCATGGGATCTGGATCGAAAATGAGCGCACTGGAAAGAAGTGTCTAACTGTTATAAATGCAGACCTGACTTATGATGTTGGGGGCAATGAATTTCCAATTATCACTACCCGCAAGAGCTTTTGGAAGGCTGCAATCGCAGAGCTTTTGGGTTATATAAGGGGATACGATAATGCCGCTGACTTTCGTGAACTTGGCACTAAGTCCTGGGATGCAAACACTAACCTAAACGAAGCTTGGTTAAAAAATCCTGCCAGAAAAGGCGATGACGACCTTGGAAGGGTTTATGGAGTTCAAGGCCGTGGATGGAAAAAGCCCGATGGCAGTAGTCTGGATCAGCTTACAAAAATTGTAGATGACCTTAGTCGGGGTTTGGATGATCGAGGTGAGATTTTAACCTTTTACAATCCGGGCGAATTTGAATTAGGCTGCCTTCGCCCTTGCATGCATACGCACACATTTTCTTTAACCGGCGATACGCTCTATCTGACCAGTTATCAAAGATCATGTGATGTACCGCTGGGTTTAAACTTTAATCAAATTCAGGTTTTTACGTTACTAGCGCTTATCGCACAAATTACTGGCCATAAGGCTGGGGCCGCTTATCACAAGATTGTTAACGCCCATATTTATGAAGATCAACTCGAACTGATGCGAGATATACAATTAGCTCGAAAGCCCTTTGACCCCCCTCAGCTAAATATTAATCCTGATATAAAATCCCTTAAGGATTTAGAAACGTGGGTGACATTGGATGACTTTTCAGTTGCGGGTTACCAGCATCACGATCCTATCACCTACCCATTTTCTGTTTAAATAAAAGAGAGACATTTTGAGACTAGCGCTTATTTGTGCAATGGCTGAAAACCGAACTATAGGCAAAGATAATAGTTTGCCTTGGCACCTTTCAGAAGATCTAAAATATTTTAGAAAAGTGACAACAGGTCACTGTATTATCATGGGACGAAAGACTTGGGAATCCATCGGTCGACCTCTACCCGGCCGCACCAATATTGTCATAACTCGAAATGAGGATTACAAAGCGGAAGGGGCCAAGGTTGTCACCTCTCTTGAAGCGGCAATTGAACTTGCCGAGAGCGTTTCTAGCCTTAATGAAGTTGACGAAGCGTTCATTATAGGAGGAGCTGGTCTTTATCGAGAGGCACTGTCTCGCGCTGAAAGGTTTCACCTAACCCGAGTTCACGGGGCTGTTGAGGGCGATACGCATTTGATGGATTTTGATGAATCTCAGTGGTCCGAGATATCCCGAAATGAATACTTAAAATCAGAGACTAACCCCTATGATTACAGTATTTGCTTGCTCGAGCGAATAGCTAGCTAACGGTTTTTAGCAACACTTTTGAATTGCGGCTGTTGTTGTACAGCTGCTCTCTAGATTCTGGTAAGTCTTTAGCTGTAGCGGGTTCAAAGGCTCTTTCGATAAACCAATGGTCGGTGACTGTAGTCAATACGAACACTTTTTGTAGTCCCATTTTTTTGGCTTTGATCTCCAAGCTTGAAAGCAGTTGATCTCCATAGCCTTTCTTTTGATAATTTTCATGAATTGCCAGACACGCAATCTCACCCAATTCCTCGGATACAGGGTACAGCGCAGCGCAGGCGATAATTGCGCCTTCAAGCTCTATCACCTGAAAATTGCAAACCTCTGTTTCCAACAACTCCCGAGAACGGGAAACTAAGGTTCCGTTTTCTTCCAACGGTTTTATGAGAGCTAAAATACTAGTGACATCATCGATTGTAGCTTGCCTTAACAAGTCGAAATTATCTTTGCTTATTAGACTGCCTTTGCCTTCCCTAGTAAAAAGCTCTTGCAGCAGCGCGCCGTTATTCTTGAAACTAATTAAATGGGAACGGTGAACATTACGGGTGAATGCCGAAATTGCCGCTTGCAGCGCTTTTCCCATGCAGGCAGATTCGCTATCGGATTTGTCGATTAACTTTTCCATATGTCTAGCAGCATCACGCTGATTCAAAGAGGGTATAAGATCTCCGCTGTCATCGAATATGCCATCTGCAGGTGTCAGAAGGATAAGCTTATCCGCATTCAAAGCTACCGCCGTTTCAGTAGCAATTTCTTCAGCTGTTAGATTAAAAACTTCTCCGGTTAGTGAATAGCCAAGGTTAGAAAGTAAGACGATATTGCCACTTTCTAGTTGCTGGTGAATAGCGTCGCTTTGGATCTTTCTTACCCGGCCCGTATAGTGATGATCAATACCATCGTGTATCCCATAAGGCTTCGCGGTTACAAAGTTACCTCGGCAAACTCGAATATCGGCCCCGTCCATTGGGGAGTTAGTTAAACCCATCGACAAAAGAGCTTCAGCTTTTATATTTAAGCGGCCAACGGTCTCTAGAATAATATCTACATCGCCCGCTTGTGTTATGCGCACCTGCTTATAGTAGGTAGTGTCGACGTGTTGATTGGCAAGGGCGGAGGTGATCTGTGGTCTTGCGCCGGTTACCAAGACAAGCTTTACGCCTAAACTATGCAACAGATTTAGATCATGAATGATATTGGGCAGATTTGGATCTGATAGAGCTTCTCCGCTTAATAGTACGACGAATACCTTGCCTCGATGAGCATTGATATAAGTCGTCGACGCTCTAAACCACTCAATAAGCTTTTGATTATTTAACATATTTTATCTTTTACACTAGGCAGTATTTGGTAATTAATTGACGGAGTATAGTAACGCAAGGATCAATCATATCAATCGACATATATTCATCAGGTTGATGGGCTTGGTCAATGTTTCCCGGGCCCATTACAATTGTGTCCATCCCAAGGCTTTGTAAAAATGGCCCCTCCGTGCCAAAGCCAACGCTTATCGGAGGATTGCCGGATAGATCTTCTGCGACCTTTAGCAAAGCACTATTTTGTTCGGTGAAGAAAGCAGGAATACCGGTAAAAAGCCCCTCGATTTCGACCTCTAGGCCTAGCGGGGTGATAACTTCTTTAACTCTATTCCTTATTTCCTCTCGAACTGTTGCGATATGCATGCCGGGCATGAGGCGAACGTCAAACTCTAGTTCGCAGCTGCCGCAAATCCTATTTGGATTGTCACCTCCATGGATGCAGCCAAGGTTCAGAGTAGGGTAGGGCACTTCAAAAAGCGGCGAACTATAGCGTTCTTTCAGCTGTTCTCGGTACAGCATTAAATCTGTAATTACATCATGCATGGCATCAAGGGCATTGTTACCCAGAGCAGGGTTAGAGGAATGGCCGCTTTTCCCCCGAATTTTCACCGACTCCATCATAATGCCCTTATGCGCTTGCACGGGTTGGAGGCTAGTTGGCTCGCCAATTACGGCTGCCCGGGCTCTGGGTCTACCTAATTCAGCAATTGTTCTTGCCCCTTGCATCGAGGTCTCCTCATCGGAGGTTGCAAGAATAATGAGAGGTTCCTTAAAGTTATGACTCAACAGGGGCTTAACCGCCTGCATGATAATAGGAAAGAATCCCTTCATATCAGTAATGCCGAGGCCATATATCTTACCGTCGCGTTCGGTGACGCTAAATGGATCCACACTCCAAAGCTTCTCATCAAGAGGGACAGTGTCTGTGTGGCCCGCAAGCACTAGCCCGCCAGAGCCATTTCCCAATGTTGCGATGAGGTTCAGCTTTTCTGGATTACCGTCAGTAGGAATAAGCTCGCAGGAGAAGCCGAGCGCTTCAAACGAATTGGCAAGAAATTCTACAACACGCCGGTTGCCTGTATCGATGCGCGGATTTGTCGAGCTAATACTTGAAATGCCGACTACTTTGCCGAAATCCTGCATCAGCTGTTTGGAATCGTTCAACATGAAACCGGTCCTCATCGCTGCTAAATTCTGATTAAGTGAATTACGGTCGAGCGGCTAGCTTTGCTATCAAGTCGGTTTTTGCAGCCATTATAAAATCATTAATATGAAGGCCATTAACCTTATGCGACCACCAATAAACAGTGACTTTTCCCCATTCGGTGATAATTGAAGGGTGGTGGTCTTCCCGATTAGACAACGCGGCAATCTTGTAGGTAAAGCTAAACGCATCCTTAAACTCAACAAAATGATACTCACGCATTAGTTTTTCTACGCCACCTTGAAACTCGCGCCGCCAAGAGGGCACTGCCAGAAGGAGTTCTTCAACCTCTTCCTTTTTAACTACTGAGGCCCCGTAGCGTAGTGTTTCACAATGACGGGAAACTAGATCGTTGGCATTCTCTATCACAGAAATTCCTCTAGGAGATTGTTTAGAAAATGATAGCCTTTGGGTGTGGCCCTTATTTGTTGATTCCGCTGATCTAGTAACCCAGCTTGGCCCAGAGAGTCTACCTGCTTTGCAATGGCGCTAAAAGCCTGCCCGCTATGGTTTTCAAACTCAGAAACGCTAAATCCTTTCTTGAGTCGCAGAGCATTCATCATAAACTCTAATACTCGATCCTCTTCCCCCACAACCAGCCTTGCGGCCGTGTGATCGGTGGTATTTGCCATATAATGATTAGGCTGCTTGTGTTTTCTGGTTCGCGTGATTGTGTTCGATGCGGGGAAGGAAATTTTTCCATGTGCGCCGGCGCCAATACCGATATAGTCACCGAACTTCCAGTAATTCAAATTGTGCTTTGATTGATTGTTCTCAGTAGCGAAGGCAGAGATTTCATATTGACCATAGCCCCGCTGAGATAACATGTCTTCTCCGCTCAGTTGAATTCCTCTAAGAACATCCTCAAGGGGAAGAGTAGGGGGCTTGCGGTAAAATGCCGTGTTAGGTTCAATAGTAAGCTGATACCAAGATAGATGCGTTGGTTGGTATGAGATTGCCGTCGTTAGATCATCGAGGGCATTGGACTGTGTTTGATTCGGCAGGCCGTGCATAAGGTCAAGGTTGAAATTATCGAAACCTGCGCCTATGGCTGTTTCAATGGCCAGTCGGGATTGCTTACCGTCATGGATGCGACCCAATAGCGTCAAGCTTTTGTCATTAAAGCTTTGTATGCCAAGAGACAGTCGATTTATACCGGCGGATCTAAATCCATTAAACTTTTCGGCTTCTGCTGTTCCGGGATTGGCCTCCATCGTCACTTCAATATTCTCAGTCAAATTTCCATGACGTCTTAAATAGCTAAAAATCCGGTCAAATCCTGATGCTGAGAATAGGCTTGGCGTGCCACCGCCTATAAATATGGACATTATTTCGCGGCCGTCACAGTTTGAATAATCGCGATCAAAATCGTCTAGGAGGACATCGATATAGGCGTCTTCAGGAATGTCGACCGGTGATTCATGAGAATTGAAATCACAGTAAGGACATTTTTTAACACACCAAGGGATGTGTATATAAAGACTTAAAGGAGGGGTTGCCAGCATTTCATAAGCTCTCTAAGAGCCTTTCCTCGGTGGCTTAAATTATTTTTAATTTCTTTGCTTAACTCCGCAGAAGTACAATTATGGCTTGGTACAAAGAATAACGGATCATAGCCAAAACCATTCACACCAGCTTCTTCCGATAAAATTTGGCCTTCCCACGAACCCTGACAAATAAGAGGGGTCGGGTCTTGGGGGTGACGCATAAAAACAATAACACATTGGAATCTGGCGGTCCTTAAGGGTTCCGGTATATCAGCCAGTTCAAGTAATAATTTTTTATTGTTCTCCTTGTCCTGATCAACGCTTAGGCCTTGTACCTGTGCGTAGCGGGCAGAATAAATGCCAGGACGACCTTGCAAGGCATCCACTTCGATTCCAGAATCGTCGGCCAGGCTTGGCAATCCCGTTAGCTCACTGGCATGTCTTGCTTTGATGATTGCGTTTTCAACAAAACTTAAACCAGTTTCGTCGGCATCAACAAAATTGAACGTTGACTGAGGTATAAGTTCAAAATTTTTAGCCGAAAGGATTTGCTTAAACTCCCGCAGCTTACCTTGATTACTACTAGCTAAAACTATTTTATTCATAAGAGTTTCAAGAATTTTTAGTGATATGGTAAATGGCGATTTCGCCTAGGAAATTGGGCCATGCTTTCATCGCCCAATTTCCTTGATGTTGAGAATCTACCACTGTGCGAGCTAAAATGCGGACATTTTTTTCTACACAAAGATCATTAAAATCTTTAACAGTGCAAAAATGGATGTTTGGTGTATCGTACCAATTGTGAGGCATAAATTTTGACACGGGCATACGACCATTACTGGCCAAACTTAATCTGCTTTTCCAATTCCCAAAGTTTGGGAAAGTGATAATACCGTGCTCACCTATGCGCAGGATCTCGTCTATTAATAAATCTGGTTTGCTTGAAGCCTGAAGGGTTTGGGCTAGCAAGACTGTATCAAAAGAGTTCGACTGAAAATTTGTCAGGCCCTCGTCAATATTTTGTTCTATTACATTAACGCCCTTAGCGATACACGATTGTATATCGTCAGCGTTAATTTCTAAGCCGATACCATTCACATTTTTTTTCAGTTTAAGGTAATTGAGCAAGCTACCGTCGCCACAGCCGAGATCAAGAACTCGGCTTTTTGGTGTGATCCAATTCTGAATAATCTCTAGATCAGGCCGCATCGCTAGACAACTCCTTAAACACTCGAGCTAAATAAGATCTTAATCCGTCAATGTAGCGAGGTATTGGTAGCAAGAAAGAATCGTGACCCTGGTCCGCCTCTATTTCTAGGTAGGCAACATCTTTCTTTGCTTTTAATAAATGCTCCACAATTTCTCTAGAGCGCGCGGGAGGGAATCGCCAATCTGTACTAAATGACATGATAAGAAACTTACATGAAGCTTGTTCAAAGGCTTGGCTCAAATCGCCATCGAAATCAATTGCAGGATCAAAGTAGTCCAATGCTTTGGTCATTAGGAGATAGGTATTAGCATCAAAGTTTTCAGAGAAGCGTTCTCCCTGATACTGTAAATAACTCTCCACCTGAAAGTCTACGTCAAAGCCAAAGCTTAACGTGCCCGAACGTAGATCTCTGCCAAATTTGTCACCATTAGGATCAAACAAGGTTGAATTTTTGCCAAACTTTGATCCCATGGCGCTATCTGAAAGATAAGTAATATGCCCAACCATTCTAGCAAGCATAAGCCCTTGCTTAGGATAAGTGTTGGCATCTAGATAGCGCCCACCGTGGAAGTTGGCGTCATTTGTGATGGACTGGCGAGCAACCTCATTGAAGGCAATATTTTGTGCGGATAACTTTGGTGCAGCTGCTATACAAACAGCATGTTCAATTCGTTCCGGGTAACTAATGGCCCAGCGCATCACTTGCATACCACCTAAGCTTCCCCCAACCACAGCTGCCCATTTTTGAATTCCCAACTTATCGGAGAGCATCGCTTGGCTATTCACCCAGTCACGCACTGTGACAACAGGGAAGTCGGGTCCGAAATATTTTCCAGTTGCCGGATCTATGGAAGCCGGGCCTGTACTGCCTGCGCAGCCTCCGAGGTTGTTGAGGGACACCACGAAAAAAAGATTAGTATCTATTGCTTTCCCTGGTCCAATGCAATTATCCCACCATCCTGATTTAGCATCTGATTTAGCATCTGATTCGCTGTGATAGCCTGCAGCGTGATGATCTCCACTCAGCGCATGACAAATTAGAATAGCATTTGATTTACTGCTGTTAAGCTCACCATACGTTTCGAAAACTAAATCGAATCCATTTAGTGATTTGCCGCTGCGCAGCGTTAGCTCTTCATCGAAGTGAACAGTTTGAGGTTTAACGATACCAACATTGTCAGATGGAAACTGGCGCGACATTCAGTCTTGTCCTTGTGCTTCGATTTTTCGTCATTGTCGAAAGTTAGATTAACGTGACTTTATTGATTGAAAAAGGGTGGCAATATTTTTGGGTTTCTAATCGCTAAGAGTTTGTGATTACTGGCTAAGCCTTTAAGTAGCAAAACGTCGCTTTGGTTAAAGTTAAATTGTCGTGACAAAAGTCCTAGTAGATTTTATTTGGCTATTCCACCCTGAGTTACCTCGGTTATTTTGGTTTTTATTTCGTTGCTATGAAGCCCAACTAGTACATTTTCGCCAGATTTTTTTGGATTACACAGTGTAGGTGTAGGTGTAGTTGATTTAAATCCCACCAAAAAACTTTTTGGACATTGGCCGAGGCGGTCATAGGGTTCAATTTCTATTTAGTTATCACACGGCTACTTCCTTGCCACCTAAATGGCACTAAACACCTATAATCACTTGGGCGAGTTGACCGGTTATACCAAAAGTGGATATCAAAAAGTTTTGAATTAGCTGAATTCCAATAAAAATAAAGATTGGAGAAAAATCCATTCCTCCCATCGGCGGCACAATCTTTCTGATGGGTCCCATCACAGGTTCAGTTAACTGCCAGATGAGTTTCAAAAGTGGGTGAGGGTTCGTGTTTCCCGAGAACATCATTACAAAGGACATAATGATAGAGCCGATAATGGCGTAGTAGTAAATATTCACAATGAAAAGTAGCACGCCCACAAACGCCCAGGTAATAATGTAGGTGATTGAGGGAATTGTTCCCCCATAAACTAAAATCAATCCGCAGATCGCTATGGCTTCAACGACGAATGCCAGCACCAGAGTCGAAAAGTCGATACCCTTGTAGCCCGGGATAATAACCCTGAATATCTTTACTGCAGGATCGGTTATTCTCACAATAGCTTGAGACATGGGGTTATAAAAATCTGCTTTTGCGACTTGAAGTAAAAACCTTAGCAATACTGCCAAAAGGTAAATGCCGCCTATAGCATTTACAATAGTACCTAAGGAACTGCCTAAGACTTCCATAATTAACTCTCTTAGCCCCGCTTTCTAGTGGAAAGGGTGAGCTCTATGATTTTTCATCGAATTGTGACGCTAATTCTATCGACCGAGATTGCGCTGATTTAAGAGCTGTATCGACCAATTTAGGTAAACCCCCTAATTGGAATTGTTTTATCGCCTGTTCTGTTGTGCCCCCGGGGGAAGTGACATTTAAACGTAAGCGCTCGGTTGACTCATCGCTAGCCATTGCCAGTTCAGCAGCGCCTAAAGCTGTTTGTTTGGTCAGGATACGTGCTACATCTTCAGATAGACCCATTTCCTGCGCTGATTTCTGCATCGACTCCATAAACAAGAAAAAGTAAGCTGGACCGCTTCCTGATAGGGCTGTAACCGCATCAATTTCGGCTTCTTGCTCTACCCAGACACAGAGACTAACCGAGGATATTACTTTTTCAGCCATGTCTTTTTGGGTCTGGCTGACATGCTCGTTTGCATATAAGCCACTTGCTCCTTTACCGACTAACGCCGGTGTGTTCGGCATGCAGCGGATAGCGGCTGTATTTGCCCCTATCCATTGGCTTAAATGAGATACCGTTATGCCCGCAGCTATGGAAATGATCAGCGGTGAGCGTTCACCTAACAGGGGTTTTAGCTCAGCACAGACGGCTTTCATTACCTGAGGCTTTACTGCGAGGACTATGATATCTGCGTTGTTAGCAATAGCGGCAGTGCTGCCTGTTCTGATTCCGCACTCAGAATTTAATGTGTAAAGCTTGTTGGAATCGAGATCAGTAGCCCAAATAGAGCTTTTTTCTGCACCTTTGGCGATCATACCGCGAATCAGGCTGTTGGCCATGTTTCCGGCACCAATAAACCCAATGACCCCATAATCAGTTTCTGTAGTTTTTTTCTGGGAGTTAATACTGCTCAATGGTGCCGCCTAAAGTGAATTTCTGAGTAAGGGATTATTCTAACGTATTTTAACTTGAGAGGAATACCAAGACCTTCAATACTAAAGCCTAGTCTTAGATAGGTCTGCTACCAAATAAAGCTGTGCCAATCCGAATCATTGTCGATCCTTCTGCGATAGCGGCCTCGAAATCATTACTCATTCCCATAGATAAGGTGTCCATGGTTGGGTAGAGGGCTGCGAGTGCCCTAAACTCGACGGCAAGCTGATTAAAATTAGTCCTTTGATCTTGGAAATTAGACTGAGGTGCGGGGATCGCCATTAAGCCTCGCAGTGTCAGTCGAGGTAGTTTTGCTACTAACGCGCAAACTTCCAAGGCGTTTTTCAGAGTTGTCCCTGACTTGCTTAGCTCGGCTGACAAATTCACCTGCACGCAAACATTCAAGGCAACTTGATCACCGCTGCGCTGCTCACTTAAGCGGCGAGCAATTTTCTCTCTATCGACACTGTGGACCCAATCGAAATTCTCAGCTATTGCCTTGGTTTTATTTGACTGAATTGGGCCGATAAAATGCCAGATCAGAGGCAATGTCTTGAGCGCGAGGATCTTGTCTAAGGCTTCTTGTAGGTAGTTTTCACCGAAATTGTGTATTCCGTGCTGGGCAGCCACTTCAATACTTTCTGCACTGTGTTTTTTGCTAACAGCAAGCAGGGTGACTGAGTTTTGGGGGCGCTTATACTCGGCTTCAAATTGACGAATATCAGCAACAGTACGATTAATATTTTCTGCTATGCTGGTCACGGTTTCTCTGAAGTAATCGTTAGTGCGCTCTGGGAACTTTTTTGCAGGATAGGTACTATAGGCGAGTAGATCCTTTATTGCTAGCCAGATTTGCTGGGCTTTTAGCTCAGATAAAAAGAACAGGGCATAAACGGACAATCCAAATAAACTAATAACGACTGCCATGGGTAAGATTGATGGATATTACAGAGCTTTTGGGATTTAGCGTAAAACAGGGCGCATCAGATTTACACCTTACCGCAGGCATGCCGCCACTTATTCGTGTGGATGGTGATATTCGCCGCATAAATGTCCCTGAGATGGATCACAAAAAAGTTCATGCGCTTATCTATGAAATCATGAATGACAAGCAACGTAAGGACTATGAAGAGTTTCTGGAAACAGACTTTTCATTTGAGGTACCTAACCTAGCGCGATTTCGAGTCAACGCGTTTATGCAAAATCGCGGAGCCGCTGCCGTATTTCGAACCATTCCGTCAAAGGTTCTCACTATGGAGCAGCTGGGCATGGGGGAGATTTTCCGTAATATTGCGGACGTGCCACGGGGTCTAGTAGTGGTTACGGGGCCAACAGGTTCAGGTAAGAGTACTACGCTTGCGGCAATGGTCGATTACATCAACGATACAAAGTATGAACATATTCTTACTATCGAAGACCCAATAGAATTTGTTCACCAAAGTAAGAAATGTCTAATTAATCAGCGTGAGGTACATCGCCATACTCACGGTTTTAACGAAGCGCTTCGCTCTGCGCTGCGTGAAGATCCAGATATTATCTTAGTTGGTGAACTACGTGATCTGGAGACCATTCGCTTAGCTTTAACGGCCGCAGAAACCGGGCACTTGGTTTTTGGCACATTGCATACAACATCTGCAGCGAAAACGATCGACAGGGTTATCGATGTGTTTCCCGCGGCGGAGAAAGACATGGTGCGATCAATGTTATCTGAATCATTGCAATCAGTGATTTCTCAAGCGCTTCTGAAAAAGACTGGAGGAGGGCGTATCGCAGCTCATGAAATCATGAGGGGTACACCTGCTATTCGTAACCTAATTCGAGAAGATAAGGTTGCACAGATGTACTCCTCTATTCAGACTGGTGCATCTGTCGGCATGCAAACTCTTGACCAATGCCTTAAAGAACTAGTAGCGAAAGGGTTGGTGTCGCGACAGGAGGCTAAAGCAAAAGCGAAAACTCCTGACAGTTTTTAAGTGGTTTTTAAAGAGCTTTTAAAGACTTTGATTCGACAGGTCTCTGTATTCATTAAACCAGTTTTCTAAAATAATCTGAGCCGCTATGTCATCAATAGCGGCTTTTTTTTTGCCGTAGTTATTTTCACTTGCCACAATTTCTACCGCTTCTTTCGAAGATAAGCGTTCGTCCATTCCATAACAAGGTTTTCCAAATCTGCCATGGAGCCTGTTACCAAATTTTGTAGCTCGTACTGAAAACTTGCTTTCTGAACCGTCCAAATTAAAAGGTAAGCCGACCACAAATATATCAGGATTCCATTCGGTAATAAGGCTTTCTATGTCTCGCCAGTTTGGAACTCCATCTCTAGCTTTGATCACTTTTATGGCTCGTGCTGTTCCTGTAAGGCTCTGACCAAAAGCCACACCAATTCTCTGTGTGCCGTAGTCAAATGCTAAAGCTGACAAAGTGACTCCGAGTTTTTGGGGAAGTAATGCAAGGCCCATACTAGTTAAATTCCATGATTACGAATGGCCCGCTTCTGGTGATATTTGGTTTAAGGTAATACCTAGTTGTGCTGCGGCAGTACTTGCCATGGTGTTGTAGTTGTTGGAGAAAAGTAGATTACTTTTTGCTGGTGCTGTTAGCCAAGAATTTTCGGCAATCTCGCGTTCAAGTTGGCCGGCGTCCCAGCCTGCGCAGCCAAGGGCAATAACATACTTATCTGGCCCATCTCCATTAGCAATATCTTCGAGAATGGTACGTGAAGTACATAGGGATATTTCATTGCTGATTGAAACGGATGAATCCCATAATTTGCTCGAGTTGTGCAGTATAAAGCCTTTATCTCGCTCCACCGGCCCGCCGGCAAGTACTTTTTGCTCAGAAAAGGGTCCGGCTTTCGTATCACAAACAATATTCAGTTCATCGAATATATCGGAAACCGACGCGGCTAACGGTTTGTTGATAACGATTCCAAGTGCGCCATCTGCAGAGTGTTTCCACATATAGGTAACCGTGCCAGCAAAAAAGGGGTCTTTCAATTGAGGCATGGCAATAAGGAATTGATTTTCAAAATTCATGTGAGGAGTTTTGCTAGTCATGGCGCTTACAATTTAATAAGTTAAAAGCTGGTTAGGGCGTTCCCTTCATGGAACCGCCATGTGCGTATGATTTCTAGTATGTCGACATTGGCAAGCATTTCATTTGGGAAGGGGGCAAATGGTGAGGCCATTTCTACTATCCTAATGGCTGCCTGATCCAACATGGTGTGCCCGGAGGATTGGAGTATTTTTATGCCATCAACCTTTCCATCGGGCAAGATAGCCACCAAAAGTCTTAAGCTGCCGTATAGTCTGTCACGCCGAGCTTGGCCTGGGTAATTAACGTTTCCTACTGCTTCTATTCTTCGGCGCCATGTATCTAGATAGAGCGCGTCCTGACTTTTTTTGGTTGAAGCAGAAGATATAGTATATTTTCTGGGCCTGCGTGCATACTCTTGTCGCTGGCGATCTAGTTGAGCCTGCAGGCTCGCGATAGCCAAACTCAAGTCTTCCTCTGTCGATTCATCCGAAAGTGGTAATTCCTCTTCCGGCGGGATTTCTTCTAACTGTTGATCTATTTGTGCGGTGTTCTGCAGCGCTGTGATTACTGCAGCATCTTGGCTCTCGATAAGGTTTGATATGCTTGTGGTGCGTGGGACAGGCGCAACTTCTTGAATAGTGTCAGCGTTAAAATCAGATTCAAAAGGAGTACTCGGTGCCACGGATTCGTCAATGGTGCCGCTGCCTACTTGGTTTTCCTGAGCCAGAAAATCAGCATTATCAGGTGCTAACTCACTTCGATACTGAGCAAGAGTAATTTCCATGGCGGGTTCACTATTCAACTCATCTAAATAAGTAAAACCCACCCCTAGAATAAGAATGCCATGCACGCAGGCAGAAAGGAAAATAGTGAATCCGAACCGTTCCTTTGATACATCTTCGTCAGAATTTTCCATTGGAAACTCTTAAAAACTTAAGCAAATGCTATTTTTCAAGCTGTTTAGCTATGCAAGCCATCAGCTCGCCGGCAATATCAAGGCCGTAAGCCTTATCGATTTCTCTTACGCACGTTGGGCTTGTGACGTTAATTTCTGTTAAGTAATCTCCAATCACATCCAGCCCCACGAATAGTAACCCCTTTTCAACTAAGGTTGGGCCTACTTGAGCTACTATCCACCTATCTCTATCACTCAGTGGCTGTGCGACACCGGCACCGCCCGCTGCCAAGTTGCCGCGGGTTTCACCAATGGCTGGAACTCGCGCCAGGGCATAGTCAACGGGTACGCCATTGATCACCAAAATTCTTTTGTCGCCATTGCTTATTTCGGGAACAAATTTTTGTGCCATGATTTGGCGACGGCCATTATCGGTAAGGGTTTCTATTACCACGCTTATGTTTGGATCATTTGGCTTGATTCGGAATATGGAGGCACCGCCCATTCCATCAAGAGGCTTGTAGATTACGTCCTGATGAATATTATAGAAGCCTTTGAGCTTGGCAGCAGACGAAGAAACCATCAGCGGCGGGCAGCAGTCAGGGAACTGTGTGGCGAATAGTTTCTCGTTGCAGTCTCTAAGGCTTTGAGGATTGTTAACTACAAGGCAGCCCTCCCTTTGTGCCTGCTCCAATATATAGGTGGAATAGACAAAATCCATATCGAAGGGGGGGTCCTTGCGCATAAGGATCACATCTAATGAGGCAAGCGACTGGTCATTCTCCGATCCTAATGTATACCAATCTAACTCGTCATCTTTGACTTCTACGGGGGTCATTATGCCGCGAGCGGCGCCTTGATCAAGGTATAGATCAGACTGTTGCATATAGAATAGGTCCCATCCCAGGCGCTGTGCTGCTAGCAGCATTGCCAGGGTGGTATCTTTTTTGACAACGATCGACTCAATAGGGTCCATGACGACCCCGAGTTTTACACTCATCCTAAATCCTTGAATTTTTGTACTGATAAACCGGCTTATCTGAAATAGAAATAATATCCCACTTTGGGTGGCAACACTATTACGGCAATAATTAGGATTGTTGCGTTAGGAGTGTTATCTGAAGTTAGGTAAAGGACAATTGTCTCCTAGGGCGTGAAAGGGTTTATAATAACATTCAAATTTTTGTATAAGTGGAAAAGCGGTGAGAGCGGTAGCGTATATGTGGGGTGTTGGTGGGGTCTTGTTGTTGCTTGGCTTTGCGATTTATCGCCTGGCCCCTATGACTTTTGCTCTTAAGGATTATCCACTGAGTCCCTTTCACTGGTGTGCTTTGGTGCTGAGTGTCGTTTATATGGCGTATGCAGAGGGCTATAAAGGGTTTCACCTTGCGTTTGCTCCGAGAGTTGTCGCTAGGGCCAGTTACCTCGGGCAATACCCGCGTATTCACCATTTGTTGCTAGCTCCCTTATTTTGCATGTGTTTTTTCCATACAACACGCAAACGCCAGCTTATCTCTATAGGGTTGAGCTGTACGATCCTGTGTTTTGTCCTGATTGCCAGCCAGCTACCTCAGCCTTGGCGAGGTATATTAGATGCGGGAGTTGTCGTTGGTCTTGGTTTAGGAATCACCTCGATCGTGTACTTTTTGATTTCCGCGCTCGGTCAGCCCGAGCAATCTGCTGCCCTTGCGGAAGTGCCAACAGAGGCCTAATGGATAAGCAGCCAAGATGGATACAATGAAATCCGAAAAAAGCTGCGCGATCGTCGTCACTTATCAGCCAGATATCACAGCGCTTTTGAAACTTCTTGGACAATTAAATAAGGAAGTCGATTTTGTTGTTGTCGATAATGGATCGGCTGATATCGAGCACATTGCAGAATCAATCTGTGTTTACAATCGCTGCAAGAAACTAGTTCGCCTAAATGAAAATGCTGGCCTGGCCAAAGCGCTAAATCATGGAATTAACTGGGCCATTGAGAACCAATACGACTATGTATTTCTTTTCGATCAAGATAGCAGCCTTTGTGACTTATTTATTAGTAGAATGATCGCCGCCTATAAGGACGCTAGCGAACTCAGCGAAAAAGGTATCGCTGCAGTGGGCCCTAGACTTATCAACCCACAGTCGATGCGACAAACGCCATTCAAGTTATTTAATCGCTTTGTGCTTAGATCTGATCGGCCTTTCGCCAATTCAACAGTCCATTTCACGGCAGATTTTTTAATTACTTCAGGCACATTAATTGTATTAACACATTTTGCCGACATAGGTGGTATGAAGGAAAATTACTTTATCGATAATGTGGATTTAGAATGGTGCTTTCGGGCTAAGTCAAAAAACTATGACCTTATTGGTACCGACGCCGCGCTGCTTTACCATGCCATCGGTGAGCGTAGTCTGAGTCCCTTGGTTCGCGCCGGTATAATGGCTCAGCATAACCCCTCTCGTACTTATTATTCGAGCCGTAATCGCACACATTTATATTCAGTAAGATATTCTCCATTAGGTTGGAAAATAAGAGATGTCCTTAGATTTGGCCTCAAGACCCTATGGTTATTGATTTCATCGTCAGAGCGAAAGCAATACTGGAAATATATTCGCGCTGGTATTAAAGACGCGAAATCGCTAAGCTAGTTCTGATTCTTATACTCATCGATAATACTAAATGGCCGTTCCTTCCAGTACTTTCTCTAAGCCTGAGCTTCAGTTTGAACCCAAGATTGCTATTGTGCTATCGATCTATAATGGCGAAAAATATTTGGTTGAACAGATCGACTCTTTGCTTCGCCAAACCTATAAAAATTTAGTGATTGTTATTCGAGACGATGGTTCAAATGATAAGTCTTTTGCGATAGTAGAAAAATACGCATCAATGCATCCAAAACGTTTCCATCTTTTGGCGTTGGATAATAAAAACAAGGGGGCCAGTAGCGGATTTGAATTTCTTATGGAATATGTTTTAGCCAATAAGACGACGCTTGGCCTTGAAAAAGCCTACCTAATGTTTTGTGATCAAGATGATGTTTGGTTTGATAACAAGGTTGAAATCCAAATGGACGCAATGTTAAGAGCAGAGGATGCTGACAGAAACTGCCCTGTGCTTATTCATAGTGACCTGCTAGTGGTTTCGTCAGAAAAAAATGTAATAGCAAAATCGTTTGTTGTATTTCAAGGGCTGGAAATCAAGAGAAACACGTTCCCAAACTTGATTATTAGCAACTTAATAACAGGGTGTACTACTCTGATCAACGAGGCTTTGGCGGTAAAAGCTTTACCGATTTCAGATAAAGCGATTATGCATGACTGGTGGTTAGCAATAGTTGCTGCGGCTTTTGGGAAAGTTATTTTTTTAGATATGCCACTTATTTACTATCGCCAGCATGAGAACAATACTATTGGCGCTAAAGAATTTGTTAGGCCACCGTTAACAAGGTTAAGCTTTTGGCGGCGCTTAGTGTCAAGTAAAACTAACCCGCACTTAAACGAAGTCGGTATTCAGGCAGCGCAGTTCAAACGCTCTTTTGGAAGGGAGCTTTCTGCGCGGAATAATCTTGCACTTTTTCTATGCTCAGGTATGCGTGTAAAAGTAGGGTTTATTCAGCGGGGATTTTACCGTGTGGCAAGGCGCTTTTAATCCCCGAGGTTTAGACTCTCAAGCTGTAATTTTCAATGCGCAGGGATAATGCCTTGTTGTAGTAGGGATCTCCCTCGCTAAAATATTTAGCATGGCGTTCACGAATATAGCCAGATTCTGATTCAAATTGAGCAAGCTGCGCTGAATTCATGTCATCTAAGAATTTGGGCCGAGTTTTAGATTCTAAATGATAGAGCTTCGCAAATGGAGTTATCAAAACTTTCAGTTTGGCTTCTCTTAGCCTTAAGCAGAAGTCTACGTCGTTGTAAGCAACCTTCAGGTCTTCGTTAAAACCTTCTATTTGATTTACTACGCTGCGGCGAACTAACATACAGGCGCCGGTAACTGCTGAGCAGTTTCTTACTACCGCGGCATAGCCGAAGTAACCAGGGTCATCGCCATCGATATGCTTAAATGCGTGGCTGGCGATTCCACCCAGCCCCATAACAACGCCAAAGTGTTGGACTGTATTGTCTTCGAAAAGAAGTTTGGCACCAACAGCGCCCACGCCTTCTTTGACTGCGCAGTCCATTAACGCCTCAATCCAGTCTGCGTTAATTACGGTCATGTCATTATTGAGGAACAGAACGAACTCAGATGTAGATTGTGCCACGCCCCAGTTGTTAATCGCAGACCAGTTGAAAGGTATATTGAGCTGGTGAAGTTCGATATATTCAAAGCTTGCGCTAAAGTCAGCGACCTTTTGATACTCTGCCGGTTCGCTGTTATTTGAAATTAGTAACACTTTGAAGTTGGTGTAGGTGGATTTTCCAATAGATCGCAAGCAGTCAATCGTCATTTCAGCTTTGTTATGAAAAGGCAATATGATTGTTATATCAGGATTGTTAGATTGTCTTTGAATTCGATAGCGTCCGCAGAGTTCTGTTTCGGTGACTTTGCTAGGCTCAGGCTGTTTGTCGGCA
The DNA here is from genome assembly GCA_963854625.1 of Gammaproteobacteria bacterium. Lineage (GTDB taxonomy): Bacteria > Pseudomonadota > Gammaproteobacteria > Pseudomonadales > Pseudohongiellaceae > UBA9145. Next base: position 20,796 of record CAWKZY010000033.1, read on the forward strand.
TAGTCTGTTAGCGCTTTGATTGCTGCAGTATAGGCATAGCTTTTGGCATCGCCGCCACCTGCGACGCTGCCAGGTATAATGCGCCAGTGATATAAAACGCGTGGAATGTGAGCAAATCTCTGTGTGTGCTGACTGATTCGTAATGTCAGGTCGTAATCTTGACTACCTTCAACTCCTAATCTAAAGCCACCAACGGCATCAATTACTGACCTTCGAATTACTCCAAAATGGCCAACATACATCATGGACTCTAGTAACTCAGGAGACCAATCTGGTTTGAAGTGCGGTTCACAAAATTCACCTTCCGAGTTAATTTTATCTTCATCTGTATAGATGTAATCTAAATCAGGGTCACCATTAAGGGTGTCAATAACATGCCATAAGGCATCAACATGAAGTTCATCGTCGTTGTCCATTAGGCCTATGAACTCACCCATCGCTATTTCTAAGGCACTATTTGAAGCACCAGAAATGTGCTGGTTGTTATCTCCATACTGAACCTTAATGCGAGAGTCTTGATGCTGCCAGTGACGCAAACAATCTAGCGTTTCTTTCTCAGTTGAGGCATCGTCATGAAGGCATAGTTCCCAATTTGGATAAGACTGGCGCAATACCGATTCAACACAGGCATCAAGCCAGCGCTTTTCGACGTTGAACACGGGCACAATAATAGAAACGAGAGGTGTGTATTCAAAGCTTTTATTTGAATCTATAGATTCCAGTCCCTTGATTTGTTGCAGTGCTCTAAATATCGTGTACTGGGTATCGGGGCTTAAGTTAATGAACTCGCCGGATGCGATAAGCGATGAGGCGTCCTCTAATTGTTCTAACACCACCGGTTTCTGGGATACCACGCCGTCACTATCAGTAAACTCTAGATAGGTTTTTCCGACAAAATCGAACTTTGCAAAAGCTAGAAAACCTGATTTATCCGAGTTAGGAACTAGAGGAAAGGTCTGCTGTACATCCTCGCGGAGAATCCCATAACTGACAGAGGCAGAACTGTTATGAGTCTTTAGACGGATACTTTCAATGCCCGGCGCTTTAGTTGCCCATCCTCTAATGTAGATACAATTATTAAAAGTAATAGCCTTGTCCACGTAGAAACTGAGAGGGTGGGTATAAACAGCTTCAGGCTCTGGAGAAATAGATTCATCTTGGGCAGTAGGTTGAACGAAGCTAGCGGGAGCCCGCGTATCGACTTTACCAAACCCAAGAAAGCGCTTTAATAAACGACCGACTCGGCGGTAAGGTCCCATTATTCTCCAGCTCGTTGAACCTAAAATTGATCTCAGCGCGGTATCGAGTGCCGCAGCGTGGTTGACAGAGTTTTCAAGCTGTTGGGTTTTTTCTAAATTGAGATTTCGTAAACTGGCAAGCGCAACTTTTTCTGCATCTAGGCTTTCTAGCAGCTGCTGGGTGTGTGTTCTTGCTGCTCCAATATCGGATTGTAAACTCTCATTTTGAGAGTCAAGGGCAAGAATATGCTTTTCCAGCTGTTGGCTGTGTGTTCTTGTTGCTCCAATATCGGATTGTAAACTCTCATTTTGAGATTCAACGGCAAGAATATGCTTTTCCAGCTGTTGGCTGTGTGTTCTTGTTGCTCCAATATCGGATTGTAAACTTTCATTTTGAGATTCAACGACAAGAATATGCTTTTCCAGCTGCTGGCTGTGTGTTTTTGTTGCTCCAATATCGGATTGTAAACTCTCATTTTGAGATTCAACGATAAGAATATGCTTATCCAGCTGCTCGTTATGTTCGCCAGAACTAACGACGGTGCAATTAAGGTTTTCTATTGTACTGTTGAGTTCAATGATCGAATTAGTTTGGTCCAAGAATCCGAGTAAACTGTTGAGCTGTTCACCACTCCAAAGTTTTAGCCACTTTTCAAATAGCTTAGCTCTTCCTTGGCCTCTAGGGTTATGATTTTGGTAACGATCGTAGTCCTCGTCACTGACTGTTTCTGAGTCGCCCCCTTCTCGGTAAAAGGCGCTTAAATTTGAGGTGTGGATAAATTCGGTGTGTTGATTTAACTGAAGCCAAAAATCCCAGTCTTCAAAAATATCAAACGATTCATCAAATCTGCAGTCGGGTTTAAGTAGCGTGCTTTCAAATAGCATGGAATGAATAGGGATGAAGTTATCACGCATCAATAGCCGCGAATCAAACTCCTGATCGAATACTTCCTTTTTATCCTTTCCATCCGCGCTCATCTTTTGAGTACTGCTGTAGGCAGCTTTGACATCGCTGTAGGTATTGAGAGTGTCAACCAAATGTGCCACGTGATTCTCACCAATCCAGTCGTCATCATCCAGGAACATGATAAAATCCCCGGTCACCTCGGCTAGCCCAGCATTTGCCGCTGCTGCTCGCGCCAGTTTTTTATTTAATGAAACAAGTTTGACTGGGACGTGGCCAGCGAAGCTAATAAAGTCGTTGAGGGATTCTCCTCCTGCTTCCACCAAAATAATTTCAATTGTGCGATAAGTTTGGTCTGCAATTGAGCCTAAAGCCTGTTTAAGTTCAGGGCGGCCTATGCTGCGACAAATAATAGAAATGAGTTTGTTAGATGGCAGTGAAGTATCAGTTGGCATAGTTGTGTTTGAAGTGGCTACTCATGACTGCCCGGGTCTTTAAGGCAAAATTGAATTTTAAGCTTTGGTTAGTTGCTTGTATAAAATGGCGCCGACTACATTTCCGATAAAGTCGAGGAACAAGGTATCCAACTGCAAGTTGAAATAATCTTTTTTGTTATTACCAAACGCTAGTAGGGCGAGTACTTTTCCTTCATGAATGGCCGGACAAACTGCGGTGGACTTGATGGATTCATTATCTCCGGGAAAGAGCACGTCCAGCTGCCACTTCTCAAGCGCGCCGCAGTAGGTTCGCTTAAGACGAAACACGTGTTCAAAGTCTTGTTCGAATTTTTTGGGCGGATAGGTCCGAACGGATGGGGATATGTTCAAATTGTCATGTTGCACAAGCATGATTTCGCAGGCATCAATACTTGCGTGGTTTGCAAGTTGATCTTGGGCGGCTTCTGCGACCTCTGTGGTGTTTTCAGCTCTCAGCAAAGACAGGACAAGATTGCGGGTGGTTTCAAAAAGGTGGTCGTTATTCCGCGCATTCTCTAATAGATTGCCGAGCTTTTCTTTCGCATCATAGCCTCTTTCTCGTAGAACAGTCACCTGACGCTCTAATAAGGAAATCGCTTTGCCGCTTTCATGAGGCAGTGACAACTCTGCGATGAGGTCATCTTGGCCGACAAAGAACTCAGGGTGACTCCTAAGATAGGAAGCAACTTGGGCTTCGGAAAGTTTAATCTCCGAAGTTGGCTTTGGATGATCGATTGCCGTTAAGTCACTAGTCATATCTCTACAGTCCCTTCATATACGGTACTTACTGGTCCAGTCATCATGACTGGATTAGGTTTTTGCCATTGAATATTGAGCTGGCCGCCTGGTAAATCCACTTTTACGTTATCATCTAAGAGCCCTCTCAAACAACCGGCTACAACGGCCGCGCAGGCTCCTGTTCCGCAAGCCAGAGTCTCCCCTGTTCCCCTCTCAAAGACTCTTAACTTGATCGAGCTTCGGCTTACGATTTCCATGAAACCTACATTGACTCCTTCGGGGAAATCCGGGTGAGAGCCAAGTGCAGTCCCAATCTCTTTGACGGCGGCATTGTTAAGGTCTTTAACTTCAATCACCGCATGGGGATTGCCCATGGATACGGCGCTGAACTGGATTGCGACATTCTCAGTGCCCAGTTGAATTTCTCGTTGATAGGTAAGGGCCGCGGCCGGTGCTATAAAAGGCAGTTCTTCAGGTTCTATTGCTGGAGTTCCCATATCAACTGTGACGTCGCCATTGACTTCTGTTTTTAAGGATAGCTCTCGGTTAATAGTGCCTACTTTCAGAGGGTTGTTAGTTGATAAGCCTTGTTGATAGACGTAAGACGCGAAGCAGCGAGCGCCATTGCCGCAGTGCTCAACTTCGCTGCCGTCGAGATTAAATATACGGTAGCTGAAATCGAGATAGGCGCTAGTAGGAGGCTCAACGATAAGAAGCTGATCGAAGCCGATACCAAACTGTCGATGAGCTAACGCTGTGATCTTCTCTTTAGACAGCTCAATATGTTGGGTAACCCCGTTGACCATTATAAAATCGTTTCCTAAGCCATGCATTTTGGTGAAGCTCAGCGATTTTTTATCTGTAGTCTGATCAGTCATGATGTTCGATTTCAATTGTGAAGGGTAAAATTTTTGATTACTGCTAATTTTCAGGCAGGCAATGCTCATTTTGAAAGAGCTCAGCGACAGTCTCTCTCGTTCGGATCAGATGGCTAGTTTTCCCATCTACCATGACCTCGGCTGCCCTAGGCCGAGTATTGTAGTTTGAGCTCATTACAAATCCATAAGCTCCCGACGAGCGCACTGCGAGAAGGTCACCTTGGCTCAAAATAAGCTGTCTATCTTTGCCGAGGAAATCCGCAGATTCGCAAATAGGGCCTACGATATCGTACTGTTCTGCGTCACCCTGCTTGGTTTGGGCGGCAACAATCTCTTGCCAGGCACTGTAAAGTGCCGGCCGGATTAGATCATTCATGGCGCCGTCGACAATAGCGAAATTTTTGTGCTCGGTTCGCTTTATATACTCAACCGTGGTGAGAAAGATCCCGGCGTTGGCTGCGATCGAGCGTCCAGGCTCGACCATCAATGTAAGGCCCCTAGATTCAAATCGACCTCTTACAGCATTAATTAGTTCGTCTGGTTGTGGCGGCTGCTCATCTGCATAAGTGACACCTAAGCCACCACCCATATCAAAATGTTCAAGGTTTATACCCGTCTGACTCAGCTCATCAACCAACTCTAATAATTTGTCAATTGCATCGAGGAAAGGCTCAACGGTGGTAAGTTGTGAGCCTATATGACAATCAATACCAATAATTTTAATACCTGGCATTTTGGCAGCTGCCTGATAAACGGATAAAGCTTCGGCGCTGGCGATACCAAACTTGTTTTCTTTTAAACCAGTAGAGATATAGGGATGGGTGCCGGCATCGACGTCGGGATTTACCCGCACGGAGATAGATGCTTTCTGACCTTTTGCCATTGCTACTTCGTTAATTCGAGCCAGTTCCGCTGTCGACTCGACGTTAAAGCAGTGGATGCCCGCGTCCAGTCCCTGCTCAATTTCCGCTATGGTCTTGCCTAAGCCTGAGAAGATTATTTTAGACGGGTCGCCACCAGCCTTGAGCACTCGTTGTAGTTCTCCGCCAGAGACAATATCAAAGCCTGCACCTAAATTTGCTAGGACGCTAAGAACGGCGAGGTTTGAGTTCGCTTTGACCGCAAAGCAAATAAGATTGGGTAAGCCCTGCATCGCTTGCTCGTAAACATGGTAATGTCGCTCCAGCGTCGCCTTGGAATAAACAAAGCAAGGTGTTCCGTACTCATTCGCGATTTGGGTTACCGGGATGTCTTCAGCGAATAGCTGATTACCTATGAAGTTGAAATGGTCCATACTAGTCTGGCCGCTATAGTGTTGAGTTAAAAATGCGAGTCTGTGTTTTCGAATTTAGATTTTCGAGTCTATGTTTGCGAAAATTGCTGAGTCGAACCAGATTGGTCAGGACGGGTTAGTCCACCTTTCTGGCCACATGCGGCGATGCCACAGGCAATCAATGTGGCTAACAGAACATGAATAAGTGGCTTCATTGGTTTACTCTGACTGGTGAATCGAAACAGTATAATTATACCCTTGGCATTCCCATAAACACAGCCCAATTTGATTGCGTTGGAATCGTTCTTATCAATGCTAGCTACATGATTTAAAAGGAAATGTTACATATCGTGTCTGATCTTGAAAATTAGAAGCAACGGACATATATTTGCCGCTTCGAAATAGGTTTAAAGTTAAAGCCACTATTGCTAGGGCTATGTGCATCAAGGCAAACTCCTAGAGTCGCATTTTGCAGGTCCAGTTATTTATCTCAGTTTGAAAACCAGAAAGCTCATAAGGCAAAAGAAAGATGATTGAAATTCAGAATCTCAGCAAACGATTCGACCAGTTTACCGCAGTCGATAATTTGAGCTTCACCGTAAAAGAAGGCGAAGTTCTAGGTTTCCTCGGCCCCAACGGTGCCGGAAAATCAACGACAATGAAGGTAATTACCGGCTTTCTAGCTCCTAGCGAAGGGACGGTTACCATCGACGGTTTTGATATTACCGAAAGCCCAATCGAGGCTAAGTCTTTGATTGGCTACCTTCCGGAGGGTGCGCCATCATATGGTGATATGACTACTCTTGAATTTCTAAAATTCATAGCAGATGTCCGCGGCTTTAAGGGTGAGGAGGCTGCCGTAAAAGTACAAAGGGCCCTCGACGAAGTCGCACTTAATAGTGTAGCCCATCAAACTATCGACACTCTCTCGAAAGGTTTCAAGCGCAGAGTCGGCCTCGCCCAGGCGATAATGCACGACCCCAAGGTTCTCATTCTGGACGAACCCACTGACGGCCTGGATCCCAATCAAAAGCACCATGTGCGGGAGCTAATCAAAAATCTAGCAAAAGATAAAATCGTCGTAATCTCCACTCATATTCTCGAAGAGGTATCGGCGGTGTGCACTAGGGCGGTCATTATCGCAGAGGGCAGGATTGTTGCTGACGGCACCCCAGCCGAGTTGGAGGCAAAATCACGATATCACCAGGCCGTTAGCGTTCGTTTTACTGAGCAATACGATTTTTCCGCAGATCTTGCTGGAGTCCCCGGTGTGGGCAGTATTGAGCAAGACGGCGAAGATGCATTGCGTTTCACCGTATTGGCAGAGAATGCTGAGTCAATATTTTCGAAGGTTTCAGAGATCGCACAAAAGAATTCTTGGCCAGTCGATGAATTTCACGTTAACCGAGGGCAATTAGAAGATCTGTTCAGAACGGTTACACAATCTGGGCAAGAGGAGAATAACCATGGGTAGCATCGGTATTATTTTCAAGCGTGAGCTAATGGGCTATTTCGCAACTCCACTGGCATACATATTTATTGTCATATTTTTAATAGCAAACGGCATTTTCACCTTCGAGCTTGGCGGCTTCTTTTTAAGAGGGCAGGCCGATCTGCTGCCTTTCTTTGGATTTCATCCGTGGCTATACCTATTTATGGTTCCTGCCATTGCCATGTCGCTTTGGGCGGATGAGAGAAAGACCGGCACTATAGAGTTGCTTATTACCCTACCTATAAAGCTATCTGATGCGGTTATTGGGAAATTTTTAGCGGCGTGGGTGTTAACAGGAATAGCTCTAGCATTGACCTTTCCTATTTGGATAACGGTTAACTACTTAGGCGATCCAGATAACGGTGTCATATTCGCAGCCTACATAGGCAGCTGGCTGATGGCAGGCGGATTTTTATCGATAGGCTCTTGTATGTCAGCATGCACAAAGAATTCGGTTATTGCATTTATTCTCACAGTGAGTATTTGCTTCATCTTCGTCATCATGGGATCGCCTATTCTTCTTAATTCGTTTCCTGGTTGGTTGCCCCAATTTTTGGTTGACGCATTTTCTGCGATGGGCTTTTTGACGCATTTTGATTCTATTTCTAAAGGCGTTTTGGATATTAGGGATATGCTATTTTTTACGGTGTTTATTGGGGCATGGCTGACTGCTAGTGCTATTGTCATTGAAATTAAAAAAGCGAATTAGGAGAGTAGAAAATGAATAATAAGTCACTATTTTCCACATTCGGTCTGTTATCTGTTGCGGTTGTATTAATTGTTTTGGTTGCACTTCTAAGTTCTTTGCCAGGCTTTCGTATCGACTTAACTGAAGACCGTCTTTACTCACTTTCCGATGGTACTAAAAGTTTGGTCGCTGGCTTAGAAGAGCCATTAGAATTGATTTTCTTCTATTCGGATAGTGCCACCGAAGATGCACCGCAAATAAGAAGTTATGGCACTCGGGTGAAGGAACTGCTCAAAGAGATTGTCATTGCCAGTGATGGAAATCTGCGTTTAAGCATTATTGATCCAGAGCCTTTTTCTGAGGAAGAAGATTTGGCTGCGCAATACGGCGTGCAGGCAGTGCCAGTATCTCAAGGAGCGCAGGCCATTTATTTTGGCTTGGTTGTAGTGCAAGACGTTGATCCTGAAGAAGTGCCACTTGGTGTGAGAGTCTCTGAAATAATGCCATTGATTCGACCTGACTTAGAGCAGTTTTTGGAATATGAGTTCATGAAACTCATTACCAAGGTTGGCAATCCCGATCGGCAGGTTGTTGGGCTTCTAACTGAGCTAGAAATAGACGGAGGCTTTAACCCGGTAGTCGGTCAAGCAACTCAGCCTTGGATGGTTATGGATGTGATGCGTCAGCTTTATGAAGTTAAGCGAGTGGATAGCACTAGCGCTGAAATCGATCCTGATGTGGATATTCTAGTCATGATACATCCCCAAGGCTTGTCCGACAGAATGCTCTATGCAATCGATCAATACGTGTTGGCAGGGGGTGAAGCGTTAATCTTCCTGGATCCAAATGCAGACTCTATGGTGACCCGGGCACCCCAAGGGAATTTGATTCCGGCAGGAATGAGTTCAAGTTTGCCCGGATTGTTAGACTCATGGGGTGTGAGTTTCGATGCAAGCAAAGTGTTAACGGACAATGAGTTGGCGCTGCGAGTGTCTATGGGACAGAACCAGCGTCCTATTCCGCATTTGGGTATGTTGGGTGTGCAGCGCAGTTATCTGAATCAAGATGACATCGTCACTAATGGATTGGAGACAATTAATATGTCATCTGTTGGTTCTATCGCTCAGGCAGGAGGAGCCACGACTATTTTCGAACCTATAATAGTTTCCTCAAACGATGCAATGCTGATGGAGTCAGCTTTGCTTGAAGATGTTACTGATCCTTCTATTTTGTTTGATGAGTTTATTTCTGCAAATCAAAGTTATGTAATTGCAGCTCGTGTTAGCGGCCTGGTGAGCAGCGCTTTCCCAGAAGGTCGTCCCTTGGAGCCAGTAACTGAGCCGGACCTTCAGAGCGATGAAGTAGGTGGGGTGCTGAACGAGTCCTCTGACGAGCCGGAGGGTGCGACCGAATCTAATGAAGTGCAGCACTTAGCTTCCTCAGATGGTCCTATCAATTTATTGATTTTTTCTGACACGGACATGCTGAGTGATCGCATGTGGGTTCAAGTCGGCCAATTTATGGGACAAAGAATCCCCCAACCTTTTGCAAACAACGGTGATCTGGTGATCAACGCGCTAGACAACCTGAGCGGGGGGGCTGATCTAGCCGGTATCCGTAGTCGCGGTCGCTACTCCCGGCCATTTACGCGAGTTATCAACCTACAAAGGGAGGCAGACGATCGTCTAAGGCAGGAAGAGGCCGAGCTACTTGATCGGCTGGCGGAAACTGAACAGGCGCTGGCTGATTTGAATCAAACTGAGGACGGTCAGGTCATTGGACAGATTACGCCAGAGATACAGGAGGAAGTCGATCGATTTAACGGAGAGTTGTTAGATACCAGAAGGCGTCTTCGTGATGTGCAATATCAGCTTACAGAAGATATTGAGCAGCTTGGTTCACGGCTGCTGGCAATAAATACGTTTATGATACCGTTTTTACTAACCTTGCTTTTGCTGGGGGTTGGTTATTTTAGATCTAGGCGACAAAAGCTGGCCTGACCCAGAAAGGTTTAGTTACTAGTCATCGCTGGGAGGTTGGTGGGGTATTTGAACAGTGATGTGAGTTCCCTTGCCAATCTGGCTTTGAATCTTGAGATTACCCCCGTGGGCGTCAGCAATCAGCCGGCATAGATACAGCCCGAGCCCAAAACCGCCGGTGTTTCTTTG
>CAWKZY010000034.1:0-29156 GCA_963854625.1 Gammaproteobacteria bacterium
CCTTCGTAAACCTCAACGTTCGGCTCCACGAATAAACGACCACGATCTTGCAGATTGAATAGCGAGAAACCAAGCACTTTACCAGTAACCATCGACACCAGAACTCCGCGGCTTCTGCCGGCGAGATCTATGTCTTTATAATCACCGTAATGATCAAACACGTGTGTCATTAAACCAGAACCGGATGTCATGCTCAGAAACATCGAACGAAAGCCAATCAAGCCCCGGGTTGGAATAAGAAACTGTAATCTAACGCGACCTTTACCGTCAGGAAGCATGTCTTGCATCTCAGCTCGACGCAGACCCAACTCTTCCATTACTGAACCTTGGTGTTGATCGTTACAATCGACAACCAATGATTCAAACGGCTCTTTCAAGACACCGTCTTCTTCGTGGATGATAACTTCCGGTCGGGATACGGCAAGTTCAAAACCTTCTCGGCGCATGCTTTCAATCAACACGGAAAGGTGTAGTTCACCCCGGCCTGACACTTTGTACTTGTCAGGTGTTTCACCAGGCTCGACACGCAACGCTACGTTGTAAAGAAGCTCCCGGTCTAAGCGTTCTTTAATTTGGCGCGTCGTAACATATTTACCTTCACGGCCAGCAAAGGGGGAATCGTTTACCTGAAAGGTCATGCTTATCGTGGGTTCGTCAACCGACAGCGGCGTCATCGCCTCAGGCCTTTCTGGGTCGCAAACAGTGTCAGAAATATTAAGTTTATCGATGCCCGTAATACAGACAATTTCGCCGGCGCTGGCCTCATCCACATCTATTCTTTCAAGCCCAAGATGGCTTTTTACCTGCAGTATTTTTGCCTTGCGCTGCTTTCCTTCGCGGTCGATGACGATAACCGGCTGATTATTGCGCACCTTGCCACGGGTTACCCGTCCAATACCTATAACTCCAACATAACTGTTGTAATCTAGCGCACTGATCTGCATTTGCAGAGGAGAATCGACCACAACATTCGGCGGAGGAACTTTGTCCACCACCACTTCCAACAAAGGAATCATATCCTCAGCCATCTGATCGATTTCCAGGCCAGCAAATCCCATCAAGGCAGAAGCATAAATGATCGGAAAATCCAGCTGCTCGTCGGTAGCACCTAGCTTATCAAATAGGTCAAAAACTTCATTAACGACCCAGTCTGGTCGGGCGCCATCTCGGTCAACTTTATTGATGACCACAATTGGGTTTAAGCCTTGAGCAAATGCTTTTTGAGTCACGAAACGAGTTTGAGGCATGGGGCCATCAACCGCATCAACTAACAAAAGCACACTGTCAACCATGGAAAGAACGCGCTCCACCTCGCCACCGAAATCGGCGTGTCCAGGAGTATCAACGATATTAATATGGTAACCGTTCCAATTAATTGCCGTGTTCTTGGCAAGAATCGTGATTCCACGCTCCCGTTCCTGATCATTGGAATCCATCACTCGCTCTACCTGAGTGCCTCGTGATTCCAGTGTTCCTGATTGATGCAGCAACTTATCCACCAAGGTTGTTTTACCATGGTCAACGTGGGCAATAATGGCGATGTTGCGGATTTTTTCTATCACGATTTTTCCAGTAAATGAGTAGGCTTTTAGATCTCTAAACAACAGACCTGCTAGCGAAGGTAATTAGGCTGCGGCGCCTTGGCTTAAAACTCAAGGTTTAAAACTCAGGATTTAAATTTTGGCGAATAAAGCCTTATATAGAGGAGCTAATGGAGCCCTAAAGCCCTTTTTCTCCGGCACAAAAGGCGGCGAGTATACACGACTCAGTAAGGTTTTATGAAATGAATCTTGACCGTGTACAGTCAAGTCCCGTAACTTTAGCCACCTAAATTGGATATTTGGCCTCTAAACCCGTCACAGATACCTTAAAAAATAGAGTTTCCTGCGTGAACACCTAACGAATTCGTTTCATTCCCATTTGCATATAGATCCATGGCGCGGGTTTAGTGCCGGGTTTAGTGCCGGGTTTAGTGCCGGGTTTAGTGCCGGGTTTAGTGCCGGGTTTAGTGCCGGGTTTAGTGCCGGGTTTAGTGTGGATTCAGAAGTAACTCTTATCTAATTTTAGAATTCCTACCCCCAGCTCAATGCACAAAGATTTTTCGCCTTCAAATAAAATAGCATCAGCTTTTCCTGCAGGGATGGCTTTAAGGCCCACGGGCTGGTTTCTCTCTATTACTTCCTTCATTGCTCTCCCAACTGCCGTATCGATCGCCTAGCCCAGCATCCTGTTGCACCTGTAGCATTGAGGGGCTACGCGGTCTAGGACCCGCACTAAAAACCCGCAAGCGCGAGGGTGAGCGCACCATAATAGACCAATAATGGCGAGAATGCGCTTTTGTAGTGCCATGGCTGTTGAAGTTTATAGCAAGGTCCAGTAAATTCGGCCATTGCAGGGAATCAGCCAATGGCATACATCTTGCTGTTTACCCTGTAATGATGGCTAATGCCATGTACTAGAAGAATTGGCATCGCTCCGATTCACAGATGCGATAGATCTCTGCGCACTTGCCGTGACGGTTTATCGAATCAAAAAACCCAGGAACACGCTTAAGGTTAGATTTTCCGCCGAAGTCAGTGTTTAACAAGAAGTCGTAATTCATTAGGAGAAAGACACGAAATGAAATCTAAACTGGAATACATCTGGCTAGATGGTTATGCCCCCACTCAAAGCCTTAGAAGCAAGACACAAGTTAGAGATAACTTTGGCGGTACTCTGGAAGAATGCCCAATGTGGTGTTTCGATGGCAGCTCAACACAACAAGCCGCCGGAGATGATTCGGATTGCTTGCTTAAGCCCGTCGCTATCTATCCAGACCCAGACCGTGACAGCTCTTACCTAGTCATGACTGAAGTTCTAAACGCTGACGGCTCGCCTCATATAAGCAATGGCCGAGCAACTATAGATGATGACGATGAAGATTTCTGGTTCGGTTTTGAGCAGGAATATTTTCTTTGGGACACCAAAACTAATCTTCCTCCTGGCTTTCCAGCAGGCGGCTATCCTGCCCCACAGGGACCTTATTACTGTTCAGTAGGCGCTGCTAATTCATTCGGCCGCGACTGTGTAGAAGAGCATTTTGATATCTGCCTAGAAGCTGGCATCAACGTTGAAGGAATAAATGCTGAAGTAGCTGCCGGTCAATGGGAATTTCAGGTGTTTGCTAAAGGCGCTAAAGACGCTGGCGACCAAACTTGGATAGCCCGCTACATTTTAGAAAGAACTGGTGAGCGCTATGGTTATTCAATCAATTGGGAGCCGAAGCCACTTGGCAAGGATCTGGATTGGAATGGGTCTGGCATGCACGCCAATTTCTCTAACGGCCCAATGCGTGATGATGGTGATGAATCAGTTTTCACCAAGATTTGCGAAAGCTTTGGCAAGAACATAGAGCGTCACATAAGTGTTTATGGCGCCAACAACGAGCAACGCCTAACCGGCTTGCACGAAACTCAAGCCATTGACGAGTTCAGCTACGGAGTCTCTGACCGTGGCGCATCAATTCGCATACCTATTACTACAGTGGAAGATGGCTGGAAAGGTCGCTTGGAAGACCGAAGAACAGCTTCCAACGCTGACCCGTATAAAGTTGCTGCTGCGATTATTAAGACTACGAAAGAAGCTCTTGCCTAGTCAGACAGGACAGATTGAGTTTGGAGTGTTGGTTATTTGATGTCAGCGTTATTATTTGGACATCGATAAGCTAGGCCTACAATCTCAGGCTGCAGTTAGTATAGAAAAGCCCGGTAATCCGGGCTTTTTTTGGCCCGGAGTCCTGACTTTGTTCAGGTCGTGCTACCTACCGTTAGCCCTATTTTTATAACGCTGCCTGCGGATAACTTCAGCACACCCCTATAGCAACCAACTTTTACCGACTTTCTGCCCGCGCACTCCTATGGACGTAAGTTCTTTGCCGCGCCCCACTAATGCACTATTATTGGGCGTAAGTTAAAAATTCGGACCATTGCAGTGCCCGCAGGCCATTCTAGCTCCATAAATCCGCCGTTAACCCATTGATTCGGCATGCACAGTTCTGGTTTGCTTTTTGCATGGTAGCCTAGACAGCAAACGTAAAGTAACAACACAGAGAGTCCGAATAACCGCGTGACACTAGACAATGTACATAAACGCCTACTCGACACGCTAAAAACCGCGGTGATTCTTCTCGATGAAAATTTGTGCCTGCTTTATATCAACATAGCTGCCGAGACCCTGCTCGATATTAGTGACCGTCAGGCTAAGGACAGCTTTATAGGCGATTTATTTCTGAACGCCTCAGCAGATATCAATGAAATGCAAGCAGCGCTCGCAAACGAACGAAGCATCACCAGACGCAAAGCCGAACTGCGCACAGTCCACAACAAAGCCATCGTTGTGGACTACACAATCAGTCCGTTTGATAACAATGGGGAAATTCAGGCTTTAATAGAGCTCAACTCTCTAGAGCACACCCACCGAATAACCCGAGAGGAAACTTTGCACTCGGCCCACGCAACGACTCAGGAACTGGTGCGGGGCCTAGCCCACGAAATCAAAAACCCCTTGGGCGGAATTCGAGGTGCCGCGCAGTTACTGGCAAGGGAAATTCCAGGCGATGAGCTTAGTGAATATACCAACGTTATTATTGAGGAAGCCGACAGGCTTCGAAACCTTGTCGATCGACTCAGTGGCTCAAAAAAGCCCTTAAACAAAAAAGAGATCAACATTCATGAGGTGCTTGAACGAGTCCGTAGTTTAGTTACCGCCGAAATCGCAGACCAAAATATTTCAGGCATTCAATTGGTACAGGACTATGATCCAAGCATCCCAACGATCGTAGCTGATGCTGAACAATTAATTCAAGCCGTTCTTAATCTGGTAAGAAATGCTATGCAATCCTTAAACAGCCCCGACATCGAACACAACCTAGGCAAGATTATTCTGCGCTCTAGGATCATACGAAACTCAACCATCGATTCTAAGTTTCACCGCTTGGCGACAGCTATAGAGATCATCGACAACGGCCCAGGAGTTCCGGCCAACCTAATCGACACAATTTTCTACCCTCTGATTAGTGGGCGCGCTGAAGGCACCGGGTTGGGGCTATCAATCACCCACGGAATAATCAATCAGCATAATGGCATGATTGAATGCCGAAGCGATCACGCAGAAACAAAATTTACAATAGTACTCCCCCTTGAACCAACTGCAGTAAAATCTGCGCAATCCTTTGCGTGAGTTAAAGAAAAGGTGTACCTGAACATGGCCAATAACAATTCTGTCTGGATACTTGACGACGACCGCTCAATTCGCTGGGTATTAGAGAAATCACTTACTAAAACTGGACTCAGTACAGAAACATTTGAGAACGGTGACCAACTGCTGCATCGACTAGCACATGAGCTGCCCGACGCGATTATCAGTGATATTCGAATGCCAGGAATCAACGGACTCGATTTGCTATCCACTATCCAGGAAAAGCATCCATTGCTGCCGGTCATTATAATGACTGCTCATTCTGATTTGGACAGCGCTGTTTCGTCCTATAGCCGCGGCGCTTTTGAGTATTTGCCTAAGCCTTTCGACATTGATGAAGCTGTCGCTGTAACCAAACGCGCCCTGCAACATTCGAAAGAGCAAAGCAGTGGCCCGACAGAAGAAGCACCGATAAAGCTTCAAGAGATCATTGGCGAAGCACCAGCCATGCAGGAAGTATTCCGAGCAATTGGCAGGCTTTCCCAGTCTAATATCTCGGTATTGATTAACGGTGAGTCAGGTACCGGCAAGGAACTAGTGGCCCATGCCCTTCACCGCCACAGCCCTCGCAGCGAACAGCCTTTTATACCTTTAAACGTCGCGGCAATCCCGAAAGAACTTATTGAATCGGAATTATTCGGTCACGAAAAAGGCGCCTTCACTGGCGCTATCTCCCAGCGCATCGGCCGCTTTGAACAAGCTGATGGAGGCACTTTATTTTTAGATGAAATCGGCGATATGCCAGCCGAAACTCAAACCAGATTATTACGAGTGTTGTCTGATGGCGAGTTTTACCGTGTTGGCGGCCATACACCGATCAAAGTGGACGTGCGCATTATTGCGGCAACCCATCAAGACTTAGAACAACTAGTAGAAAAGCATTTATTCCGGGAAGACCTTTTTCACCGTCTCAATGTGATTCGCATTCACATACCAAAACTTGCCGATCGCCGCGAAGACATTCCTACTCTTGCATCACACTTTTTGAAGTCGGCTGCTAAAGAGATAGCTATGGAACCCAAGGTGCTTAGGCCGGAAACCGAAACCTATCTAACCGGCCTTAGTTGGCCTGGCAATGTTAGACAATTGGAAAACTTCTGCCGCTGGGTCACGGTTATGGCCTCCAGTCGAGAAGTCTATATGACCGACCTGCCTCCAGAGTTTTCGGCGCAAGAAGCCCAGAGCAGCAACACTGGCAGCTGGACTTTCGCGCTTCAGGCCTGGGCTGACCAGCAATTAAGTTTGGGTAATACCGGCATTCTTGATCAAGCTACACCGCTGTTCGAGCGCACCCTAATTGATATAGCACTGAAACATACCTCAGGCCGGCGTCGAGACGCTGCCAATCTTTTAGGCTGGGGACGGAACACATTGACTCGCAAGATCAAGGAACTAGGCTCATCTCATCCCAAGAGCACTGATTCAAGCCATGACTTAGATCTCTAAGGCTTGAATTGGAAAATTGGGCCGTTGCAAGGCCTTCAGGAAAGACTGCAGCAAAATTAGTGTAATCAAGTAGTTTTAGGGTTGGCTGGGGATCTCAGCCAATTTTTTTTGTTGATGCAGCTTCTAACTTTTAATCTCAAACTGGCAACGCTGAAAGTTGCATTTCTGACCGTTAAAGCCGGTCCGCTGATTTTTGACTATCACTTTCTAAAGGTTAGCTTTGAACGAGGCAGTTAGCATGCTGCGACTTGAGCGAGACTCACCTGATCAGCATCCTATCCTTTGGCCCGTTAGAGCCGACCCGTTCTTATCTAAAGCTATCCGGGGTTTAACATTAGCCGAGCTTTCCTGCTAAGCTGTTTTGTAGCCTCGGCGCAATAATAATTTTGTTTATGGGGCTCTTGCCCATCTGGCTTTCGTAGTAATCCAGTGACCGCTGAATTTCTAGAACCAAACGATCTTTCAATGTTTCCCAATCAGGCGCTTGCATAACGTCAGGACCTAATTGCGTATTTATTCGTCGAGTAAGATAGAGACCATCATCCCGGCTAATATTCATTGTGCTGCCGGTTCGGCGCAGATCCATAAAGGCAACGCCATTAGAATCATCTATATAGCTGGTGGAAATGTTCTTCATCACTAGCTCGGGAATATCTATCACCGCAAGTTCTAAACCGCTGCCAGCAACCAGCTCGGCTATCGACTTAACTTTGGATTTTAAGGACGCCACCACATAGACCATTTCTCGGCCTCGGTAAGCGTCTTCCGGCACCTGAAAGACATCAATTGCTGCCTCATCAATTTTCATGTCCAGCAAATCTTTGATTTTCCAGCGCACCGCAGATATCAGTTCGTCAGGTTCAACGTTAGGTGCCTCGACCAAATGCAAATTGTAATCTTTTGGGTTGAGGACAAAGCTGCATTGAGTCCCCTCCATTTCGTATTCTTTTACCAAACCCTCAAGTATTGCCGCCGCCTCTTTTGGCGACGCTAGGGGTATTTTTTTACAGCTGAGCAGGTAAGGTGACCCACCTCTTTGCTCTACATGAGCAAGCACAAGCTGATCGGACTGCACCATAAGTCCAACTCGGCCTGTCGACTTTGTTTTTTTCTTCAAAAACTGAAGCATTGCTCAATTTCCTGTTTACGTAGCTTTTACGTACCTATTTATAAACCCGAACTAATAGCCAACGTTATCATTACTGGCGCACTTGCTTGTATTTAGCATAGTCTCTGCTGTGATATTTATGCTTAGCAATCTGCCTTAACAATTCTGTACTCGCATATGTATCTGCCAAACCTAGGAAGCCAGTAAAGAATATCGTTTAAGTAGTTAAATTCTATAACAAATTTGACATATAACTGGGATAAACTAGGGTAAGTACCCTGTTTCTAGCCGCAAGCTCCCTGTTTATCAGTATGTAGCGGGTTAAAGCTGGGAAGAATTCGAATATCTAGGCAATCCAAATCTGGCTTATTCTAATAATCAGTAACAGTTAATGTGTCTTATTGACTATAAACAAGTGGCTAAATTTTGATCAACATCGTTCTTTTCGAACCAGAAATACCCCCTAACACGGGAAATATTATCCGATTGGCAGCAAATACCGGCTCACAGCTTCATTTGATCAAACCCTTTGGTTTTGAGCTTGATGATAAGCGTATGCGCCGAGCGGGACTGGATTATCACGAGTTTGCAGGCATCACAATCTACGATAATTGGCAGAATTTTAAAGAAGTTAACGTCGATTCACGACTTTTTGGCGTTTCCACCAAGGGCAGCAACAATTACACTGAAGTTAGATATGAAAAAGGGGATTTTTTGGTGTTTGGGCCTGAGACGCGTGGCTTACCGGATTCTATAAGGGATGAATTAGGCCCTGATAACCTCGTTCGAATACCCATGCTGCCTGAAAGCAGAAGCCTTAACTTGTCTAATGCCGCTGCTGTATTAGTGTACGAAGCCTGGCGTCAGCTAGGCTTCGAGTCTGGCCTTTAAAAGCCGCGTTAAGCGGCTTATCTTAAGCTAGCAACATTATTACTGCGTGGTGTCAGATGCTGGCGCTTCAGAGGCTGCATCGCCTCCATCAGCCATTTGCTCAGCTTGATTTTGCTTTTGCTGGGCATACAAAGCATCAAAGTTTATTGGTGCTAGCATCAGCGCAGGGAAACTACCCTTGATAACTAAGCTGTCTACAGCTTCGCGAGCATAAGGGAAAAGAATATTCGGGCATATCGTCGCCAGAAGCTGCTCAAGCTGAAGATCATCAAAATCTTTAGCCGTGAATATGCCCGCCTGATGCACCTCTACTACGAATGCTGCCTTTTCTTCAATTTGCGCTTCTGCAGTTAATATCAATACAACCTCGTATACATCATCCTGAACTTTGCTGCTACGAGTCTTGATATCAAAATTAATCTTAGGGCTCCACTGCGCCTGAAAAACAAGCGGACTGCGGGGCGATTCAAAGGACGAATCCTTCAAAAATATTCGTTGTAGCGCGAACTGAGGCCCTGCAGGTTGTTCAGTTTCCTGAGGCGCAGCGGCCGCTTCTGTTGTGTTCTCTTCGTTCTCGGCCATGATAAATCCTATAAAGTCTTTGTATCGGTTGAATTACGTTTGCTGGCGAGTGAGTAATCGCTAACAAACAAGCGTAACTGTAGGTTTTTACTTTGGGTGTTTATACTGCTTGTTGCTTGCCGCCTGCTGTCTCTTACTTATTAACAACAGGCAACGACTGAGCTCGCCACTCACTCATACCACCGGAGAGCTTATAAACATCTGAGAAACCCGCGACTTGAATCTGCTTTACAGCCATTCCTGATTGCTGCCCAAGCTTACAAACCACAATTAGCGGCTTTTCTTTATGCTTATCCAGCTCGGTCAGTCTCTGGGCTAGCTTCGAGTAAGGGATGTTGACTGAGTCAACAATATGTCCCATCTCAAATTCTTTCTTGTCTCGCAAATCAACCACAATTCCATCATTGCGATTAATAAGCGCAACCGCCCCTTGAGGACTGACAGACTTGGAACCTGTACGCTGGTGGAAGAAAACAATCCCAGTAGCCACCAGCAACCAAGCTGACGCCAAGATTATGTGATTTCCTATAAATTCTATAAATTGAGCCATCTTAAGTCAGCTATATCCCACGGGCATTTAATCGCCGCTACCGCAAAAGGCGAGAAGTATACACGGACCGGCGCCGCTAAAGAAGATGCTCATCGTGATTCACTCGCTATGAATCAGGGTTTCAAGGATAATATTAGACCTGATTAAAACTTAAACTGCATCGGAATAAAGCGCCCTCCATGACTCATAAGAAAACTGCCCTTCTACTCATTCTTGATGGCTGGGGCCATCGAGAGGAAACAGCCAGCAACGCAATCCATGCTGCTAACAGCCCAAACTGGGACAAACTTTGGCGGGAACAGCCCCACACCCTCATAACTACCTCCGGAAAATCGGTAGGATTGCCAGCCGGCCAAATGGGAAATTCTGAAGTAGGACACATGAATCTCGGTGCTGGCCGCGTGGTGTATCAGAGTCTTACGAGAATCGACAAGGCTATTGAGGACGGGGCATTTTTCACAAACCCTGTTCTGCGAAGCGGCATACGCAGGGCAATGGACAGTGAAACCGCTATCCACATCATCGGCCTGCTCTCCTGCGGCGGCATTCACAGCCACGAGAACCAAATCAATGCCATGGTTGAAATGGCCATAGCTCGCGATGCTCGGCAAATATTTGTGCATGCTTTTTTGGATGGTCGCGACACCGCTCCACGCAGCGCGCTGGCCTCGCTTCAGAAAACCGATGATCTGCTTAGAAAATCTGGTCGCGGCCGCATCGCTTCTTTTTGTGGCCGCTTCTTTGCCATGGATCGGGACAATCGCTGGGATCGCGTGCAACCGGCTTACGATCTGCTCACTCAGGGTAAGGCCCCGTTTAGTTACAACAGTGTGAGTGATGCGCTGGCTGCAGCATACGAGCGCGGCGAAGACGATGAGTTCGTTCAAGCCACCTCAATCACCGACTCCGACGACAGCGTCAGCGCAATAAGTGACGGTGATGTGGTTTATTTCATGAATTTTCGCGCCGACCGCGCTCGAGAAATCAGCCGCGCCTTTGTTGACGACCAGTTTACTGGCTTCAGCCGCGAGGTTAGGCCCATGCTAGGCGACTTTATTACGTTGACACAATACGCTGCCGATATCGAGGCAGCCGTTGCCTATCCGCCCATGGCATTGAAAAATGTTATGGGCGAATATCTTGCCAACACTGGCAGAACTCAGCTGCGCATTGCTGAAACAGAAAAATATGCTCATGTAACTTTCTTTTTCAACGGCGGCCGCGAACAACCTTTTACCAACGAGGATCGCGAACTTATCCCCTCTCCGCAAGTTAAAACCTATGATCTAAAACCTGAAATGTCAGCTTTCGAACTCACCGAAAAGCTAGTCGAAGCAATTAATTCAGGCAAGTACGATGTCATTATCTGCAACTACGCCAATGGCGATATGGTGGGCCACACTGGGAATTTCGCCGCCGCCGTTAAAGCCGTAGAAGCTGTCGATAAATGTTTGAAACCCATTTGTGATGCCATTCTAGCAACTGATGGTGAACTACTGATAACAGCTGACCACGGCAACGTCGAGCAGATGCTTGATCTGACAACTAACCAGCCTCTCACCTCCCACACTGCAGGACCGGTGCCATTGGTCTACGTGGGCAAAAGCGGGTTTCAATTTACTCAAGATGGCAGCCTATGTGACATCGCACCAACCCTACTCACACTGCTAGATGCAGAGGTGCCCATAGAGATGACCGGCCAGGCACTCGTTGCGAAGGGCGGCTAAGGGTTCCGGTGTCCTTTTTAATCTGGCGGCGGTTAAAAATTTACCTCAACAAGCGATCGCTTGGTTTTACGGTGGCTTTGCTTTTTTCTACCCTGAGCCCGAATCAAGCGCTTAGCCAGGCCGCCAGTAGCGACAGGCAAGCCCTGCAAGAGTTGGAATCGGTCGCCGCCGCAATCGAAGATATACGAGGCTGGCTGAACACAGCCAATCAAACCATAGGCGCCGAGCAGAGCGCTCTTAGGCAAGCCGATAATGACTTCGCCAGGCTCAGTAACCGCACCGACCAAACCCACACAAGTATCCAGCTAGCCCAGACTGAATTAGATGCTTTAACGTTTGAGGCTCTGGCCCTAAACGTATTAAAGACTGGGCAAGCAACAACCCTCAATCAACTAATTCGCGCTGCATACATTCGTGGAGCCCCAAACTTGCTGAAAGATCTCTTCAGCCAAGACGATCAAGACGGTATTACAAACGCGGCGCAAATGCTCCACTACACGCTAAAATATTCCGAGGCCCAGCTGCAAAAAATCAATGAATTTGAAGCATTAATAGAACAAATTAAAAAGACGGAAATCGCAACAGCAGCAAAGGTAGTCGAGCTCCAAGAGCAAGACACTGCCCTGCGCAATCAGCTCGCAGCACTAGATTCAGCAAGACTAAAGAAACAAAACGCACTGATGTCTCTCAGAACTAGTATTGCCTCTAAGGACCAAGAATTAGAACAGCTAGAAATCAATCAAGCGGATCTACAGCGACTTATTGAAGAAATACGAATCGTGATGGAAGGGGTAAGATCGTTTGCCGACGTGCCACCTTTTGCCTCAGCTAAAGGCCGGCTTACTCAGCCTCTGAACGGCCGCTTTAGCAGCCGCTTTGGTGAGCGCTACGGTGATGGCAACCTGAGCCGCCAAGGCATAACCATTCAGGCAGAAACAGGCACGCCAGTAAGGGCTGTTCACGCCGGCCTCGTAGTCTTTGCAGATTGGCTACGGGGCTCTGGATTGCTGGTCATTATCGATCACGGCCAGGGGTTTCTGAGCCTGTATGGCGGCAATGAGGCCCTTTCTGCCATTGCAGGTAACTGGGTTGATGCCGGCGACATCCTATCCACATCAGGCACATCCATCAGCAGCGGCGTGGATGGTTTATATTTTGAAATTAGGCGTAACGGCCAACCTCAAGATCCTAATCCTTGGTTTAACTCTGATCGCTAACCATCATTCGCCAGCCAGCCCTGCGGCTGAGGATTTATTTTCTACAACGTGGCCTCTTATTTGCCCAGTTACTGGGGCTATATTGTCGAACACTACAACTAAAAATGAGTGTAAGGGATGAAAATGCGTTCACAGGCCCCACCTTTAACACCGATAGAGTAGTTTCCGAATTGCCATTACAGGAATAAACTGAAACTATTGGTTTATTCGTATAACTGATTTCAAGCAACTCATTCGCCGCTCGTTAGTTTCTTGTTAGCAACTCAGGCGTTGCTTCTTTTAACAAAGCAAAAGCCCAGTAAGCGCCACTAGGAAAGTCTTATGATTTCGCTCCAAAATAATCACACCCAGCTTAAGTCTTTTAGTTTAGCTTTAGCTCTAGCAGGCACCTGCCTAGCACTTCCCGCAACGGCTCAAGAACAGCTCCCTCTGCCCTTAGAGGAGGTGAGAATATTTACTCAGGCATTAGATCGAATTCGTGCAGCCTATGTCGAAGAGGTTGATGATCATACACTGCTAGAAAACGCCATAAAGGGCATGCTCTCAGGGTTAGACCCTCATTCATCCTACCTTGTGGGCAATGACTATGAGGCACTTCAAGAAACCACAACAGGCGAATTTGGCGGCCTGGGCATCGAAGTCGGCCGTGAGGATGGTTATATTAAGGTGATCAGCCCCATCGATGATTCACCAGCGGATCGCGCCGGAATTCAGGCAGGCGACCTAATCATTCAGATAAACAACCGCCCCTTAAGAGAACTGCTGCCAGACGAAGCCGCAGAGATGATGCGCGGAGTTCCAGGCAGTGAAATCACAGTTACCATCGCGAGAGAGGGCGTTGATACCTTTGATGTCACCGTGGTGCGCGAAATTATTACCATTGCCAGCGTCCGCAGCCGCATGGTTGATCCTAGCTACGCCTATCTGCGAGTTTCTCAATTTCGTGCTAACACAGGCAATGAAGTGCAGAAAGAAATCACTGAGATTCTGGAGGAAAACGAATCCCTGAAAGGGCTGATTCTAGATCTACGCAATAATCCAGGAGGCGTACTCCAAGCCTCAGTTGGCGTTGTGGACGCGTTTATTAACCAAGGCAGAATCGTCTCTACTAAAGGCCGCATGGAAGATTCCGGCATGGAGTTTAACGCAACCCGAGCCACCGTCGGAGGAGACATACCATTAGTCGTCTTGATCAACAATGGGTCGGCATCAGCATCAGAAATCGTCGCAGGCGCATTGCAAGACCATGGCCGGGCAATCATTATGGGTACGCGGAGTTTTGGTAAAGGCTCAGTACAAACCATACTGCCATTGGGGGAAGACCGGGCGATAAAACTAACCACTTCGTTGTACTACACCCCATCAGGCCGCTCGATTCAGGCGCAAGGTATAGAACCGGATATTATTGTCGAAGAAGCCTTTGTGACTCGCCGCTCAAGAAACGTAGCGCAATATAGCGAATCTGACCTGCCGGGCCATTTAGGTAACGGTAATGAAGATAGAGATGAAGACGGAGACAGTGAAAACAACAGCAGCAGCAGCACTACCAACAATAATACAAAGGCAATGGCCGAGGCATTAATTTCTGCAGAGGAAGTGCTGGTAAGTGATTACCCACTGAACGAAGCCTTGAACGTGCTGAAAGGAATAAACGCTCTTAGACCACCACAGGCACGAGCGGCATCAGGTGATTTTGCTCAGCGTAGTAACTGATCGCTAAAAATTATCGGTGCTGATAAAGCGCCTTAATCTAGCGTTAAAACTAACGACTCCAATCACCCCTACAAGCGAACTTCAATTCCCTGCGAGGCCATATATTCTTTGGCCTCGCTGACACCAAATTCACCAAAATGGAAAATACTTGCAGCCAGCACAGCATCTGCTTCACCTTCCAGAACTCCATCTACAAGGTGTTGAAGATTCCCAACACCACCGGAGGCTATTATAGGAACTTGTACCGCTTGGCTAACGGCCTTGTTCAAGGCCAGATCGAATCCTATTTTAGTGCCATCTCTATCCATACTGGTTAGTAAAATTTCTCCAGCGCCATATTTAACCATTCGCACAGCCCATTCGATAACATCAATGCCGGTGGCATTGCGACCTCCGTGGGTGAATATTTCCCAGCGATCGATTTCACCCAGCCCTGAAACTTTCTTAGCGTCTATAGCAACAACGATACATTGAGAGCCAAAGCGCTGGGCCGCCTGACGCACAAATTCAGGGTTAGTTACCGCCGCGGTATTAATCGACACTTTATCAGCACCTGCATTTAGCATGGTACGAATGTCCTCGAGAGTTCGAATCCCGCCGCCAACAGTCAAAGGAATAAACACTTGGCTGGCAATAGCTCGGACCGTATCAACAGTTGTCTCTCGACCTTCGTGACTGGCGGTAATATCTAAAAACGTTATCTCATCGGCGCCCGCATCGCAGTACCGCTTGGATATCTCGACAGGATCACCTGCGTCTCTTATATCTAAAAATTTTACACCTTTGACGACTCGGCCATTTTCACAGTCAAGACAAGGGATTATTCGTTTTGCTAAGGCCACGGTAACTCCTACTCGTCACACAGCTGCTGAGCCATAGAAAGATCGAGCATGCCTTCGTAGATAGCACGGCCCGTGATCACACCAATTATGCCAGCACCATACTCTGATTCGGAGGCCTCGCGAATGGCGGCAATGTCTGCCAACTTACTGATTCCGCCGGAGGCGATAACTGGAATAGGAGAATGGTTTGCCAATTCCTTGGTTGCTTCGATGTTGACGCCTTTCATCATCCCGTCGCGAGCGATATCTGTATAAATAATAGCGGAAACTCCAAAATCAGCGAGCTTTTCAGCCAAATCTATTGCCAACACTTCACTTACTTCTGCCCAGCCTTCGGTGGCAACCATGCCATCCATAGCATCAATCCCAACAATAATTTTACCAGGATAAGCCTCGCAAGCCTGACGCACGAAGTCCGGGTCTTTAACGGCCTGAGTTCCTATGATGACGTAGCTAACACCAGCGTCCAAATAGGACTGAATGATTTCTAAATTGCGGATTCCTCCGCCAATTTGAATAGGTAAATCTGGGTAGGCCTTGGCTATAGCCGCAACAATTTCAGCATTCACCGGGGTGCCGGCAAAAGCACCGTTGAGATCGACTATGTGCAGGCGCCTTGCGCCTTTTGCAGCCCATATTCCCGCCATGCTAACCGGGTCGTCTGAGAAAACGGTAGAGTCCTCCATCCGCCCTTGTTTTAATCGAACGCACTGACCATCTTTTAAATCAATCGCTGGAATTACTAACACGTAAATTTACTCACTCTGTTGAACCATCCCACTGCAGGAAATTTTTAAGTAACGTAAGCCCCGCAGTTTGGCTTTTTTCTGGGTGAAATTGAGTTGCGAATAGTTTGTTGTCGGAAATGGTTGCAGCCAGGTCAACACCATAATTGGTGACACCTGTAACCTTTGTGTGGCCCGCCGCATGGACATAATAACTGTGCACAAAATAAAACCGGCTGTTGTCGGGAATGCCTCTCCATAAAGGATGGGAAGCCGTTTGCTTAACTTGATTCCAGCCCATATGGGGAACTTTTAATCGGTGGCCATTTTCGTCCACATGATTATCCCCAAAATAGCGAACATCACCCTCAATAAAACCTAAGCACTCCACTCCATCGTTTTCTTCGCTGTGCTGCATTAATGCCTGCATGCCAACGCAAATAGCTAACACAGGTTTCGACTTCATAGCGTCTTCAACAATCTGGCCAACGTTTAGTCGTTTGATCTCAGCCATGCAATCACGAATAGCGCCAACCCCGGGGAAAATCACCCGATCAGCGGCAGCAATGATTTTTGCATCAGCCGTGACGGATACTTCAGTGACCTCACCAGTGGATATTTCAAGTTCACGACCAACATGCTCTACCGCCTTGGCAACAGAGTGAAGGTTTCCCATGCCGTAATCGATTACTGCTACTTTGTTCATCGTTGAGTTCAACTGCGTATTTTTTGTTAGTAGCTAAGAAAAGCCAGAACTAGGCATAACAACTGTTGACGGATTAACACACAGCGCCTCTAGTCCAGCTAATCGACTCTATGGAGAATGTCGGTCTAGAGCACACCCTTAGTAGAGGGAATCGTGGTGGAAGATCTTGGATCAATTTCCATCGCGAAGCGCAATGCTCTGCCAAAAGCTTTAAAAATAGTTTCAATTTGGTGATGGGCATTTTTACCGCGAAGGTTGTCGATGTGCAGAGTAACCAACGCGTGATTTACAAAGCCTTGAAAAAACTCATGAAATAGATCCACATCAAAATTGCCCACTGTGCCTTTTACAAATTGGACATGGTAGTCCAAACCTGGACGGCCAGAAAAATCTATGACAACTCGGGACAGCGCTTCATCTAATGGCACATAGGCATGGCCATAGCGGCGAATACCGGTTTTATCCAGCGCCTCGTTAAAGGCCTGACCTAAGGTGATACCAATATCTTCAACTGTGTGATGGGCATCAATTGCCAAATCCCCAACCGCTCTCACTTTTATGTCGATGAGTCCGTGGCGGGCAATCTGATCCAACATATGGTCAAGAAAAGGTAGACCTGTTTCAACATCTAACTTACCTGTGCCATCAAGATTTACTGTCACGGAAATTTGGGTTTCTTTAGTATTTCGTTCAACACTGGCTTGACGAGGGCTGCTAATGGCGCCAGCGCTTGGAGATAGTTCGCTCATGGAAGTCCTTGTGTGCCGAATGCCTTTGAGAAGCCTTCGGTGACCTGAAAAAACACTATTATAAAGGTCGTGCTGCTGCTTTGAAAGCAAGGGCAACGGCTATTCCCATCAAAATGGTAAGCTTTCGCCCTAGATCGAGGTGAATTCGACAAACTACGGCGAAATTTCATCAATCGTGCAACAAACCTGTGATTCCGTTAAACTAAATAATTTCCATAGTACTCTATTGCGCAAACCCAAACCGAAGAATACGACTACCTGCTATCTAGCTCGAACTGACCTAATTTAGATAAACACAGAAGCTAATTCGATGTTAAAAGTACTATTAAAATCTGTCTTAAGCATAACGGCTGTCGCGGTTGCACTTATCGTCGGTCTGATAATACTTGTTGATGCCAATCAATATAAATCGGCTATAGAATCTGCCGTTGCAAGTAATAGCGGCTACGAGCTTTTCATAGCCGGCGATTTGGAGCTGGTTTTTCTCCCGACCTTAGGGCTCACACTTCATGATGTAAGACTCAAAAATCCTGCATATCCACGGGAATTGGCATCCACCTCAGCTGTATCCTTAAAAATTGACGCCGGTGCCTTGCTAAGGGGTAAGCTACTAATTAAAGAGTTTATCGCTGATGATTTTCACGTTAATTACACAATCGATGAGTCCGGTATCAGCGGTTGGGAGTTGGAAAATACTACCCCGGAAAACGTCCAAACCAGCCCTAACGGCTCTGATGCAAATGGTATTGTTTCGGCAACGTTCGAGCGCATCAATATTTCTAATGCCAGCATAGATATCCAAGACTTATCCCAGGGTACTCGCTACAGCTTTGCCGATGTTAATTTGCAAAGCAGCCTAAGCAATATCGGCGGCATCCCTTTTCCTGTCGACCTCCAATTCGATTATGTTACCTATAGCGATACAACAGGATTGGCTGAAACAACTCCCATGGGTCTTCGCAGCATTATTAGCGCAGACTTGAACAGCGGCATTATTGATATCAAAGAGTTTAACTTCAGTTTGACTCCGATGCTGTTACAAGGGCAAATCTCTATTACGGGATTGAACGATTCAATGCAGGCGACTGGTTCTATACTGGCCAACTCATTTGACCTAGCAGGTCTCATGCAAACCTTAAACGGAGGTAAAAACCTGGGCAGCGGAATAAGCCTCGGCGCAAATTTAAATTCCACCGCAGCAATACCAAGACTATCCTTTAAACTGGATTTTAGTGGCAATCAATCACAGTTTTCAGTTTTGGATCTAGGCATAACGCTTGGCGATTCTGTTGTCCAAGGCAACGCCGACATTCGCTTGGCTACTGACTTTACACCAATGAACATAAGCTACAACCTGTCATCCTCGGCCCTGAACTTAAGCCCTTTCATGACACAGGAAGAAGACACTTCGCCAACACAAAATCAATCAAATACAACTATCGTTGTCGACACAGAAGCTAGTGCCAGTTCTGCCAGCGGCTCAGCTGTAGATACTGCCCTGCCCATAGAATTGCTGAGCAGCTTTGACGTGATTGGAAGTATATCGATTGATTCTCTCATCACTAACGAGTACCTGTTTGAGGACATTACTGTTTTTACTAACATTGAAAACAGCGTGTTAGACATTGAAATTCAGCCTATTTCGGCATTCGACGGTACGATTGCCGGCAATATCAGAGTAGATGGCCGCTCTCCAGAGGCGCCAATGGCATCAAGCCTAATCATCAACCAACTTAACTTGGTTGATCTGGCACCTTCCATATCAAGATTTAATTCGGTAACCGGCAAACTCAACATGAACTCACAGTATACAGCCAGCGCCGCAAGCACTGGCAGTATAACGAACTCCCTAACCGGTTCAACACAGTTCGCTATATCAGAAAACTCTGTGGACATCGGTGTTATTAAACAAATATTTACCACTATTTCTGCCCTCAGCCCATCCGGCGGCAGCATTCAGCAATGGCCAGATCAGATTCAATTCAGCCAGCTTGGTGGTCACATTGTTTTGGACAATGGCATTACTGAAAACCAATTGATAAACCTCAAGATGGACAATTTTCAGCTCGACGGCGTTGGCGCAATTGATTTAGCCTTAAGCACCTTCAATTATCAGCTCGCATTTACATTGCTTGGCGAGCCCGAATTACAAACCATACCAATAGATGAGCTCTATCGCGACGTACAATGGCCGGTAGAATGTGCTGCCGCCTTTGCTGATAAGGTTAGCCAATATTGCCGCCCTGACTTCACCGGCGTTCGTGAATTGTTTACCCAGCTGGGCAGCAACGCACTGCGCAACACGCTTGAAGAGAGCATCAAAGAGAAGGTGCCTGAAAACCTTCGCGATACTGCGCGGGGCCTCCTGCAAAACATATTGAACTAGTGCTATCGACACCCTTTAAAGTCATCAACTGTCAAAACTGCTAATGTCTAATTTTTCAACACTGGTTCTAACGTGGTTTGATGAGCACGGCCGCAAGAATTTGCCCTGGCAGTCTGACCGCACCCCCTATCGTGTTTGGTTGTCCGAAATAATGCTGCAACAAACTCAGGTCAATACCGTTA
Organism: Gammaproteobacteria bacterium; assembly: GCA_963854625.1. GTDB lineage: Bacteria > Pseudomonadota > Gammaproteobacteria > Pseudomonadales > Pseudohongiellaceae > UBA9145. The sequence goes on from CAWKZY010000034.1 coordinate 20,060, forward strand.
TCCCCTACTTTGAAAGGTTCACTGACAGGTTTCCTACCGTCAACGATTTAGCAGACGCAGATATCGATCAGGTTCTGCATCTGTGGACTGGGCTCGGCTATTACGCCCGCGCTCGAAACTTACACAAGGCAGCTAATCAGGTCGTCGACAATTTTGGCGGCACGTTTCCACGCACCGTAGAAGCCTTGGAGTCATTGCCAGGAATTGGCCTCTCAACTGCGGGAGCCATTGCCTCATTATCAATGAACATTCGCGCACCGATTCTAGATGGCAACGTGAAACGTGTGCTAACTCGTTTTCACGCCATTCCGGGCTGGTCTGAACAAGCAAAGATCAAAACCCAGTTGTGGAAAGTCGCTGAAGCACTGTTACCCAGCGCCCGCTTTGCCGACTACACTCAAGCCATGATGGATCTCGGTGCCACCGTCTGTACTCGCAGCAAGCCTTTTTGCGAAGGCTGCCCATTGTCCACTGACTGCTTGTCGCTTAAACAGGATAAAATTGCTGAGATACCCGGTAAAAAACCGAAAAAGACGCTTCCGGTGAAGGAAGTGACGCTTTATATTCTGCGCAGCGCTCGCAATGAAGTGCTATTGGAAAAACGCCCTGCCAGCGGCATCTGGGGCGGTCTCTACAGCTTGCCAGAGGGGCAAACAGCAATAGCCCCCAGCATCCCCAATTTATCGATAGATGACGCCAGCAGGTCAGAGCTGACTGTATTTAGACACACGTTTTCCCACTATCATTTAGATATTTCACCGGTAGAATACACCGCACAAGAGCAGTCATCCGGCGTCTGCGAAACCGACCGCTGGCTTTGGTATCCGATTATCCAAGAAGGCACGGCTGGGATAACAGAAATTGGCTTAGCTGCCCCTATCAAAAAGATATTAAAACAACTGGCCAGCACCAAATAGCCAGCCAAAAGCACTGACTCGCGCCCAACCGCGCAAAGGAATCACTATGTCACGCACAGTTAACTGCAAAAAGTATGGCAAAGAGCTACCGGGCCTCGTCGTGGCCCCTTATCCTGGACCCAAGGGTCAGGAGATTTATGAGAACGTCTCTCAACAGGCCTGGAAAGACTGGCAAACCCTTCAAGTCATGCTAATCAACGAAAAACAGCTGAGTATGGCCAACAGCGATGACAGGAAGTATTTGCAAGCAGAAATGGACAAATTCTTCAATAACGAAGACCACGACCACGCCGAAGGCTATGTTCCAGAAGAAGGATAAATAAACCAAAAGGCAAAGCTCTTGACACATAAGGGCCGTGAAGGTTTAATACGCCGCTCGCGAACAGACTGCATTCTAAGTTCCGAGCGTCGCTAGTGAAGGTGAAATCTGAATCGACCAATGGAGCTTAAACTAGTTAAGTGCCCGATATCGAATTTCAACGAAGGGACATCACGCGCAGCAGATCAAAATGTAATTGTGATTTAAGCGTGACGTGTGAAGACAAGGCAAGCAAGTTAAAATATGCCCAGGTAGCTCAGTCGGTAGAGCAGAGGACTGAAAATCCTCGTGTCGGTGGTTCGATTCCGCCCCTGGGCACCATACACAACAAGCCTCGCTTTCAGCGGGGCTTTTTTGTATGCAGAGATCGGGGGTCGGATGAGAGCCACCGTGGTTCGAATAATTGCGCCAGCAATTTTCAAAGAGCGCAACGCGCGAAGCCCGCAGGGGATAAAAAGCCTCAAGGCTGTTTATCTTACTCCGCCCCTGGGCACCATACACAACAAGCCTCGCTTTCAGCGGGGCTTTTTTGTATGCAGAGATCGGGGGTCGGATGAGAGCCACCGCGGTTCGAATAATTGCGCCAGCAATTTTCAACGAGCGCAACGCGCGAAGCCCGCAGGGGACAAACAGAGCTAGGCCTGTTTGAATTCTTCCGTCCCGAGTCACCATCTCCTAATTGTCTGTCTCACTGCTACACGTTTCACAACCTTAAGTTGTTAAGTTGTTAAGTTGTTAAGTTGTTAAGTTGCGAGTGTCCCCTGTATTTCCGTTTAGCGCACACCATTGAAAGGTATTACTATAATGAACTATCCCCCACGGACACTGAAGTTAAAGCCGCAACCTTTAAACCGTTTGCCAAATTGAAAACTAAAATGGAAGAGAAAAAGTAACCCGCCACTGGTATGAGTTAGCGCTACCGTTTGCTTTTGCGAACATAATTTAAAATTGAAACGGGAACGACTTTTCTAACCGGAAAGCCTTCGATCTCCTTCCTTTTGATGACATGGTTTAAACGGCTTTCAATGGCGCATAAATTCTTAAAATCGCCCATTGCCACAAACGATATCGCTTCACCTGCAGCGCCAGCACGACCCGTGCGGCCAATGCGGTGAATATATTCTTCAGGTTTAAAGGGCAGGTCATAATTAACAACGCGACTCAGCTCGCCAATATCTATACCGCGGGCGGCAACGCCTGTGGCAACCAAGTAGTTTAGTTTTCCAGATTTAAAATCAGCTAATATCTTTTCACGCATGGCTTGGCTTTTATCACTATGAATGGCATCTGCTTCAATACCACGTTTCGCAAGTTGTGCCACTAGTTTGGCAGCAGAGTGTTTCTTTTCGATAAAGATTAACGCCTGATCCCACTTCTGCTCGTTAATTAAATGACTCAACAAGGCAGACTTTGTGTCCTTATCTATGGTGATTAACCACTGGTCTATACTGGGTGCCGCTTTGGCTTCTGGTGAAATCGATATCTCAACAGCGCGCCGACCCATTTTGCTGGCTGAAAAATGATCGGCAAAGATACGAACGCCATTGTTCACAGTAGCGGAAAACAATAGATTTTGACGGTCTGCAGGTAAGCGCTCAATGATCTTCTTGATATCATCGCCAAAACCCATATCCACCATTCGGTCTGCTTCATCTAACACCAGCACTTCAAGCTCATCAAAATGCAGCGCACGCTGATGAGCCAAATCCAACAACCTGCCCGGAGTGGCAACCAAAACATCAATACCTTTAATTAAACGCCGCTTTTGTGGTTCGCTATCAACACCGCCATAAATAGCCATAGAATTTAGGTTTAAATACTTGCTGTACTGCGCAACATTCGCAGCAACCTGCACCGCTAATTCCCGCGTAGGAGTCAGGATAAGGGCGCGTACACGTTTACCTCGTAAGCAACGCTCTTTGTTGAATAAGGTTAATAACGGTAAGACAAACGCGGCAGTTTTACCTGTCCCCGTTTGAGCGGTGGCAATGAGGTCTTTACCAGAAATAATGATGGGGATGGCTTGTTTCTGAATCGGGGTAGGAGTTGTATAACCCAATTCTTCAATCGCTTGCACAATAGGGTTACATAATCCAAGTTTTAAAAATGGCATAAAGGCTCGGTAGATTGTCGTAGAAGGAACGATACTCATTATAGCAGCAAGGGGTTTCGGAGGGCTGGTTAATCAAAGGATAGATATAGCTACAGTCGTTTTAGGCTACATTTAATAGAAATTCATAGCACAGCCCACAGCACACCCTGACTTTTATTCTTAACTGATTGATTAAAATAGAAAATATGTCACGCTCACTCCTAAAACCCCCTGCGTCGGTGGCTCGATTTACTCAAGTTCACTCTGATTCTTGATTGCAGTTGAGAAAGTCTCGCCCCGTTTACTCTCAGGTGATATCAGGAACTGCACTCCCTGGCTAACAGCACTAGCGAGAATAGTGTGGTGTGATTCATTTGGCAGTACGCGCACAGTGGCACGCTCGAACCTTGATCGATGTTAAGCAACAAGCCGTCCGAGATCTAGTACGTTGCTCGTCATTCTTGCCGAGGCACCTGCAATGCGCTCCTCGCGTTCTCCAACGTAAACAGCAATGGCTCCAGGAAAATCAAATGCGTCCTCAAGCCGCTCCTCAAGTGTCTTCAAAAACTGACGATCAGCGAACCAGATTGAGGAACTAAGGGCCAGTATGTTGCGAAACGCGTCTGGTGCCTCCAGCATCGTTTCTAGCGCGAAGAGTCCGCCAAGCGAGTGTCCATACAATACCGAATTAGACGAATCGACATCGAATCTCTGCTCAATAAGCGGGCAAAGGGTGTTTGTCAAGAACGTCCTGAATGCCGGTGCGCCGCCTACGCTTTCTGGATTTTCTCGTTCTTCGCCCGACCATCCGGTCCAATTAGGGTCTGGCGGAGTTAAGTCATACAGGCGATATTCTTTGTCGTAAGCCTCTTGTTCATTTTCGTATCCAATGCCAATGCCAAGGCATGGCGGCAATTCTCCGCCCCATTGCATGTATCTTGTCAAAGTAGAAAATAGTCCAAAGGTACCACCGCCATCCATCACATAGATTGGAATCGGCTTTCTCCCCTTAATCGGCAATGAAAGGTTGGGATCATCGGGATGTGGATGCGACACCTGAATTCTTAAATTGCGACCATCTGGTCCTTGTAAGGGGAACTCCTCAGTGTTTGCGATCGTTACAAGTCGAGTCTCTGTTGGCTCTGCGGCCACTGACTTTTGTAAAAGCAAACCGGCTGCTGACGCGGTAGCCGTTGCTGAGATGGCTCTAATGAAGCTCCTTCGAGTAAATGACATTCTTATTATTACTCTCTATGGGTTAGTAGAAAACGTCAATCCGTTCGTACTATGACCAGAGTAAAGGGGTCTAAATAATAATTCAGTAGTTTCGGGCGTATATTATCACAAAAGTCATAGCACAATTCTTAGCACACCCTGCTTTCGTGCTTATAACGCATTGATTAGCATAAAGAATCGGTCACGCAGATTGCTGAAAATTCTCAAGCCGGTGGTTCGAATAACTGCAGCAGCAGTCTGTGACTGCGCTAGTTCGCTCCTGCAAATTGGTGACTCGTCCACACTGGACTCGGGCAACGCCCAACCTTCGTGCCCTCTATACATACCTGTCCTTCCTTTGCGGCTTCAGACTCATCCTTTTTGCTTCTTAGTGCGGTTCCCTATAATCTTTCTAACTGCGGAAGCCTACCGGTAAAAATAACAACAATTGAGTAACAAAAATGAAGAATAATGGATCGAGCAATCAACAATACGATGTCATCATTGTAGGGGCAGGTATGGCCTGTCTATATCTACTGCACAAATTACGTGCGACGGGATTTTCCGCAATTGCCCTGGAAACTGGGGATGATGTAGGCGGAACCTGGTACTGGAATCGCTATCCCGGTGCGCGCTGCGATATTGAGAGCTTGGACTACTCCTATAGCTTCGATCCCGAACTGGAGAAGGAGTGGCAGTGGTCAGAACGTTATGCCACACAACCTGAGATTTTGCGTTATCTGCAATTCGTCGCCGATCGCTATGACTTGCGACGCGACATTCAATTCTCGACAAAAGTAGAACGAGCCGATTGGGACGAAGAGGCATCGCAGTGGAAAGTAACCACTGCTAACGGCGAATGTATAAGCAGCCAATTCTATGTAATGGCGACGGGTTGTCTGTCATTACCCAAAGAACCCGATGTGCCTGGCGTTGAGCGCTTCAGTGGCAGCACCTATTTTACCCACGCCTGGCCCCATGAAGGGGTCGACTTTACAGGCAAGCGCGTTGCTGTCATCGGCACAGGTTCCTCAGGCATTCAATCGATTCCGCTCATAGCTCAAGAAGCGAGCCAAATTACGGTATTTCAAAGAACGGCTAATTACGCAGCACCCGCCAACAACGGACCCGTTCGTGAAGAACATCTACAAAAAATGCAGGCAAATCGTGATACCTATCGCGAAGAGGCCCAATGGTCGAGGGCAGGGGTTCCTCTGCCTAGCAGCCAAGAGCCTTTCTTCACAGTTGAGCCGCAGGAACGCCAACGCAGATTGGAAGTAGGCTTTGCCCGTGGTGATTTATTGACAATAAATACATCATTTTCTGATCTCGTTTCTGACCAGGCAGCAAATGATTCAGTAGCAGATTTTTTCCGCGAGAAAGTGCGAGCAAAAGTCACCGATCCACAAACTGCTGAAGATCTTTGTGCCAAAGATTTTCCACTTTTCACCAAACGCTTGTGCCTAGAAACAAATTACTTCGAAACATTTAATCTTCCTCACAGCAAACTAGTCAACCTCCGCCGTACTCCAATCGAGTCAATCACAGAAACTGGCATCGATACTTCAGAAGAGTCCATGGAGTTCGATGCCATTGTGTTTGCTACAGGTTTCGATGCGATGACTGGCGCCATCGTTGCCGTGGATATTCGTGGTCGCGGTGGCATTAAGCTAAAAGATATTTGGGCCGATGGCCCCAAGACCTACTTGGGATTGAATGTTCATGGCTTTCCTAATTTCTTTACTATCACAGGCCCTGGCAGCCCTTCCGTGTTATCGAATATGGTTGTCTCTATTGAGCAGCACGTGGACTGGATAACCGCAGCTTTCGAGCATCTGCGCAACCAGAAGTTAGAAACTCTCGAGGCAACTGCTGCCGCCCAAGAAGGCTGGGCAACACATTTGAACGACTTATCCAACCTTACTCTTTATCCTGTTGCTAACAGTTGGTATATGGGCGCAAACGTACCCGGCAAACCTCGCGTGTTTCTTCCCTACATAGGTGGTGTCGATGCTTATCGACAAACATGTAATGAAGTGGCTGAACAGGATTACCTTGGTTTTGAACAATCAGGGCCTTCAGGTTCCCGCTGCAATGAGAGTGTAATTCGCGTGGTTAAGCCCGACGTACAGATGCTACTCGATCTTATTGCAAGCCTAGAGCAACCCCCATTAGAAACCTTGCCTGTCGAGCAAGCCCGTGCAGCTATGGAGGCAAATGCTGCCAGTCGTGCACCGGGGCCTAATGTCGGCGAAATCATCGACGGCAAGCTACCGGGTCCGGATGGAGATCTGGACTACCGGCTCTATCGCCCTGCAACGACAGGCCCTCACCCTATAGTTGTTTATTACCATGGCGGCGGCTGGGTATTGGGTCATGCCAGCTCTGACGATCCATTTTGTCGTCACTTGTGCGCCAATTCCAATTCAGTCCTCATTTCAGTCAACTATCGCCACGCACCGGAAGCGCGCTTTCCAGCCGCAGTCGATGATGCATACGGCGCACTGAATTGGATAGCCGAAAATGCCGAATCCCTCGGTGGAGACCCAAAGCAACTTGCGGTTGCAGGCTGGAGTGCTGGTGGCAACCTGGCCACCGTTGTTTGCCAGTTAGCACAAAGCCAGAATGGACCAAATATTAGCGGCCAGCTTCTCGTCTGCCCGGTAACAGACAGTGATTATTCCACAACATCTTTTAGGGATAATGCTGAGGGTTACGTTCTAACGAAAAATTTGATGGCCTGGTTCTGGGATCAATATTGCGATGCTAGCAACAGAGATGACCCACGCGCCTCTCCTCTTCGCGCTGAAAGTCTGGCCGGGTTACCTCCAGCCATGGTGGTTACTGCAGAATTGGACCCCTTGCGCGATGAGGGAAATGCTTATGCTGCTGCAATGGATGCCGCCGGTGTTAGCGTGCAACATATTCAGGCTCCCGGGCAAGTTCATACCTCATTAACCGCCGTTGACATGATACCTTCCGCCAACGATGTAAGGCAGACGATGAGTGATGGACTTAAGGGCTTCTTTCAATAGTGCGCAAGTGGGGGAAGTTACTAAATGGTGGGTAACTTGGGTCTTCATAGGCATTCTTTTTTGCCAAGTTAGCAGGACTTGCTGAGTCTAAGGAGGCGGAGCTACAGTAAAGAGGTCAGGTTGTGAGCGCCCCTCTCTTGCCATTATCTATCAAAACTCGACTGAACATTAGTGGACCTCCTCCCACATGGTCGAATCCATAGCCCAGCTTATCGCGCTCTCCAACATGCGTTGACGGGTTTCATCTTGATAGGCGCTACACTGTCATGCTCACCGGAGGGGAAAAGGCACTCCTAACGCCGCCGTATTGGTACAAAGCCACAACGGCAAGAATGCAAAACAACAGCGGCGCCGAGTCCATCCAAGAGTTTTTTTAACAGCATGCTTCAAAGGCTTTTCGCCCACAATTCGTTTAGTTCGAGCTGGTGTAACCTACCCCAATTAATCTATTACTCACCTCTAAACTTCGAAGGTCGTGCGCCCTCCCAGAATAGTCTGCAGCACCTTGATATCAACGATGCTGTCAGGATCGACATCATGTGGATCGCTATCGAGGATAACTATGTCGGCTAATTTACCGGGCGTCAGTGACCCTTTAATACCTTCCTCAAACGATGCATACGCACCGTTCATCGTGCAAATCTTCATGGCTTCAGCAACAGATATCCGTTGGCTCGGCCCCCACACCCTGCCTTGGACATCCTTTCTAGTCACCATACTTTGAATTGCCATCATTGGCTCGAAAGGCCCCGGAGTAAAATCAGAAGCCGGCGCAACAGGTATCCCGTAGTCCAAGAAACTTCGATGCGCGAACATCGATTCCATCATTTCCTCTCCGTAATCTTCCCACTTGTTGCCGTGGTAATAGGCGTAGGTATAAAAAGGTGCGGGTACAACGCCAGCACTTTTTATGCGCCGCAACAATGAATCATTCACCAGCGAGCAGTGTTCAATTCTGAATCGCGGATTCTCGCCCTCCCAGCCTTCGAGAACACGCTCATAGGCGTTTAGAGCCATGTCGATAGCGACATCGCCATTGGCATGAATACCAATTCTAAAATCATGAGCGACCGCATCACCCACCGCCATATGTATTTCTTCCTGAGTCGCTGTCAGGATTCCGTAGTCGTTCTCAGTACCTGAGTACGGAGTGCTGCGACTCATGGTTCGCTCGGACGCCGATCCGTCGGCGAGAAACTTTACCGCCCCAATACGCAGCATATCGTCACCAAACCCTGACGCCATTCGCGCCAACTTCAATCCTTCGTATACTTCTGAGCCGAAGCGCGGCATGAACGATAGGCGAAACTCCATTTCACCTGCTGCTCTGGCGTCTTGATAAGCAATAAAATTCTCGATAGCTCCCAGTGAATCCGTTGTGGAGGTCAGCCCTGAGGCGGCCATGGATTTCGAAGCCAAGTACACCGACTGTTGCCTGGTCGCGCGGTCCATGACCGGCCACACACCGATTCGTTCAAACGGTTGGAACGCCGCAGGCTCAGCAATCTTGCCAGTGAGT
>CAWKZY010000035.1:0-28306 GCA_963854625.1 Gammaproteobacteria bacterium
GGAGTATGGAGGCATCTCGGTGGTTTTTCTAGTTTCTAGCAGATAATCTGCATACTCGTTATAAGGTTGGCTACTAAGTTTTATCAGAGCTTCATGACTGCTATGACGCGATTGAATTATGACTTCCCCTCGGCGTTTTTCTCGCCCGGCTCTGCCGGCTACTTGCACAATAGTTTGTGCCATATGCTCAAGGCCTCGAAAATCCGCACTGAATAAACCAGAGTCAGCATCCAGAATCACGACCAGAGAGATGCCCGGAAAGTGGTGGCCTTTTGCGATCATTTGAGTGCCAATCAACAAGCACGGGTCGCCCTGCTTGATGAGATTCAACTTCGCATCAAGGCTGTTTTTACGTCGGGTTGAATCGCGGTCGATTCGCACCACTGGGGTGGAGGCAAACTGCTGCTGTAAAAAGCTTTCCACCTGCTGAGTGCCGATGCCTGCGGTGGTTAAATCTCGAGATTGACAATGCGGGCAGCTGGTTGGAATACGCTGTGCTGCTCCGCAATGATGACAGCGCAGGCCGGCGGGCTTTGAGTGGACTGTAAATTGCGCGTTACAAGCTTCGCATTCAGCTGACCAGCCACAGTTGGAGCAGTTGACTACAGGCGCGAAGCCGCGGCGGTTGATAAAGATTAAAACCTGGCCGCCACTTTTTAGCTGCTGATCAATGGCGGCTAAGGTGTAATCAGTAAAGCCATGCTTAAGCAACTGTTCTGCGGAATCTACCAGTTGTATGTTGGCAGGAACCGCCTCTCCTGCACGCTGAGTGAGCGCTATGTGTTGGAATTTTTTACTATGGCAATTTGCCAAACTTTCTAAACTGGGTGTAGCGGAGCCTAATATTACTGAGATGTTTTCCTCCCTGCCGCGCATAACACTTAAATCTCTCGCCGAGTAGCGAAACCCCTCCTGCTGTTTAAAGGAACTGTCATGTTCTTCATCAAGAATAATGATGCCTGGATTTAGCATGGGGGTGAAAATGGCGGACCGTGTTCCGAGAATAATGCCTGCGGCCCCAGATTTTGCTTGTTGCCACGCGGCAAGCCTTTCTGAGTCATTAAGTCCAGAATGCAGAGCTACTGTTGGGCAGGTAAAACGTTTTCTAAATCGGTCAATGGTTTGTGGGGTAAGGCCTATTTCTGGGATTAGGACCAAGCACTGCTTCCCGGCGCATAGCATGTCTTCCATAACCCGCATATACACTTCAGTTTTCCCAGACCCGGTTACCCCGTCCAAAACAAAGCACTGGTAGGTGTTGTTGGCCGCTCTTATAAGGTCGACCGCGGCTTGCTGCTGGGAATTGAGGCTGAGCTCGTGCTGGGATTGGGCTGTGAGTGCCGAAAAAGGCTTAAGGGGTGTCGGCGGTTGCTCGACAGATTCAACTAAGCCTCTGTTTTTTAGTTCTTTTAGTGTTGCGCTATTGAAACCCGCGTCAGCCATCTGAGATGCCGTGACCGGCCCGCTGGTTTGGATAATGTCAAATAGGGCCTTTTGCCTATGGGCTTTGCCAAATAAATCACCTGCCGTCGTTTCATTGGTTTTGACCAGCTGCCAGCCTAAGTTTCGCTTATCTGGTTTTTGCAAAGTGCGCAGCTTAGAAGGCAGGGCAGTTGAATAAACGTCGCCCAAAGGATGCTGATAGTATTCAGCGGCCCAGTGCAGAACTTTCATCATAGTTTTAGGCAGTAGCGGCTTATCATCGATGGCTGACACAATAGCTTTTAACTTAGACTCGGGCAGGTCGGATTGGTTGGCATTGCCTACTACAATGCCGATAACTTGACGTCTCCCAAAGGAAACAAGAACTCGCACCCCATTCGCCAATAGTGTTGGATGCTTAACCGGCGGCAAATAATCGAAGCATCGCCTGAGGGGCGATTGGATCGCTATGTTGTAGACTGCACCCTGATAGTTCGAGGGATTAGATGAGTTCGTGTTCCGCATTCTAGTAGCTTGTGGGTTCTATTTCGGGTGAGATTTTCAACGGCGCCCAGCATAGCAGAATTGCCAGTCCTAGCTAAAAACGGTTTGCCAATAATGGCATTCAAACCAAGGTGAGCATTTGCAGCTGCGATTGTTGCACGCTTCTATTATAATCCGAGATTAGGCTTTTTGCTCTAACCGAACTTAAAGAAGGCTTTTTTGCTTAATTAAGCTGAATGGCTTCAAAAAAATAAACAGGCGATTCGATCCATGGTGAACAATATCCTCCCCCCTGAATTATTGCAGGCAAGAGCAAGAATTGATGAGATAGACCAAGAATTGATCAAATTACTGGCCGATCGGTTTTCCCTAACGCTGCAGGTAGGGAAAATCAAAGCCAGCCAGCAACTACAGTCATTTGATCCTGATCGAGAGACCCAAAAAATACAAAACCTTAGGCAGGTGAGTGAGGAAATGGGCATAAACCCAAATTTGGTGGAAAATTTATTTACTCAAATTATGAAAGAGGTGGTGAAAAACCATCAGCGATTGAAAACAGAGCTGTAGCCTAAGCTTGGTTTGCTCCTCTTTATTCATTGGCAAAGGCGTAAAGGCACTTGCGTCTTTAAAATTCTCTGTTAGAATGCACGCCCCTTTGCAGCCATTGATTCTGGTTGCAGGCCAAAGCAGGTGTGGTTTAGCGCTTATTTTTGCGTCCGGCGACATCAACTAACTAGGAATCATTATGAAAGCTGATATTCATCCAAAGTATGGCCCAATGAAGGCCACATGCAGCTGCGGTAACGTCATCGAGACTCAATCTACGCTGGGTAAAGATATCCTTATCGAAGTTTGTTCAAGCTGCCACCCGTTTTATACAGGCAAGCAAAAAGTTCTTGATAGTGGTGGGCGAGTTGATCGCTTTAACAAGCGTTTTGGAAATCGCAAGCTGTAAGCAGCTTGATGATGCAGTAGGCCTAGAGCCCGCCTTATACGCCTAAAAACGCTGCTGAGAATTAATCTCAGCGGTGTTTTTTTTGAGCGCAGAAAAGAGTTAGATTGACTTAGATAGGAATTGAGCGCTCTGCCATCAAAAGATGGTTTCGGTTAACACCTCGTCATTATTATCCTCTCCCGAATCGATACCCTGTAGATCTAGGGCGCTTGTATTGGGAGCATTTTCTAGACGAAAGACTTCGAAGATGGCATTTGCATCGCCTGGGGTGGCCGGCTCTCCAGTTTCAATATTGATAAGCTGATCGACCAAGCCATCCGGTCTGCTCATTATCCTTTCGGGCATGTTCTTAAGAGCCTGCCGCATATAGTCGATCCAGATAGGCACTGCAACAGTGGCCCCTTGTTCTCTCTCGCCCAAGGGCTCTGGTTGGTCGAAGCCGACGAACACGGTGGTCGCAATATCCCTGTTGAACCCAGAAAACCATAGTTCGCGTGGGCCATTGGTGGTTCCTGTCTTACCCATCAGGTCATCGCGCTTAAGCTCCCTATCGACCCGATTGCCACTTCCCTCTTCGATGACTGAGCGCAGCATTGTGTTCAAAATATAAGCCACTTTGGCATCTAAAACCCGCGGTGCAACTGGCATGGCGGTGCCATTTTCCTGATCTTGCTGCGGGCAGTTCTCGCAAACAGTTGCCGGAGAAGCCTCGTAAATAACACCGTCGGTCAAATTTGAGACTTTGGTGATGAACCAAGGATCGACTTTGAAACCGCCGTTGGCCAGTGTTGAGTAAGCGGAAGCAACTTCAAGGGGCTGAACGTCGTGACTGCCAAGGGCGACGGTCAAATCGTTTGCGGGGAAAGTGTCAGTTTGGAAACCGAACTTCTTGGCGAACTTGAGTACCGCATCCGAGCCCAATTGATCGAAAAGTCTCACCGCGGGCACGTTGCGAGATTCTTGTAAAGCGAACCGAAGAGTAACCGGGCCAAGGAAATTATTTTCGTAGTTGTTGGGGCGATAATTGCCTCTTGTTATCGGTGCATCATTAATTGTTGATGCCGCAGTATAGCCAGCCTCTAGAGCTGCGCCGTAAACAAATGGCTTGAAATTTGAGCCCAGCGGCCTTGGGGTTAACACCCGATTTACTTGGCTTCGCCTAAAGTCATAACCGCCTACTAAAGCCAAGACTTGGCCATTATCGGTGGACATAGAGACTAGTGCACCCTGAATGTCCGGAACCTGGCCCAGCGCCCAGGATGTGCCGTTCGCTTTGAGACGGATAAGGTCGCCAATTTTAACGGCGTCTGAGGCGATGCTCGGAGGCGGCCAGGCCTCGTTGCGGCTTCTAAACTCGTAGGCCCAGCTTATGCCCTCCCAAGGTACAGTGACAACTTCTCCAGATTTGAGCAGCGCATCAAAACTGCGCTCGTCCACTTTGGTTACGATGGCGGGGGGCTGATTGCCGTAGCTTGGAATGGGTTGAAGCTGTTCTTTCCAAATTGTCATGGGTTCCAAGATGTCTGGTGGGTAGTTAGCATCGGCTCCCCTGTAGCCGTGGCGACGATCGTAGTATTGTTCCAGGCCTTCGGTGAGGGCTTGGTTTGCTGCTAACTGCTTATCCCCGTCGATGCTTGTTATGACCTCAAAACCTCCAGAATAAGTGTCTTCTGCGAACTCGCCATAAAGTTGCTGCCTGACCATTTCAGCAACATAAGGGCCAGGGACCTCTATATTCCGATTTCGGCGTATAGCAGTTACGGGAGCGGCATTAGCTATTTCATAGTCTTGCTCAGAGATCATTCCTTGCCTGAGCATGTTACGAAGTCTAGCCCTTCTGCGGTCTATCGAGCGAGGTCCGCTAGTTAGGGGGTTGCAGGCGGAGGGGCAGGGCAACACCGAGACCATCATCGCCGATTCGGCTAATGTCAGCTCACTGACCTCTTTGCCGTAGTAGACATAGGCAGCAGCTCCAATGCCGTCTGCCCCGGTGCCAAAATAAATTGTATTGAGGTAAAGTGTGAGGATTTCTTCTTTGCTGAGTTCCCGCTGAATTTGGAGTGCGAAAGGAATTTCTTTGAATTTTCGAAGGTAGAGGTTGTCACTATCAAAGGAAAGGTTGTTAGCCAATTGCATTGTTATGGTGCTGCCGCCACCTAGCCTTTCGCCGCGAATAAAACCGTAAAACCCGCGCAAGAGGCTTTGCAGATCAACCCCAGGATGGGAATAAAAGCGGGCGTCTTCGGTTGCTATTATTGCGTCTATGAGAATTTGAGGAATCTCTTCGTAAGTTACCGGGTTTCGACGATTGCCTATTTCGTCAATGAGCCGTCCATCCGATGTATATATCCGCAGCGGAGTTTCTAGCTGAACGTTACGGTAGGTATCTGCTTCCGGCAATAACGGTGCGAGATATAGATAGGCTGCGCTCAAAATCATTATCACGCCAGCAGTTCCGGCAAAGAAGATCTGTCTAGCGATTTTGGCTATTTTTTGTAGTTTGAGGTGCACCTAGGTTTGGTCCATTTGCGGCTATTACTTCTCAGGTTTTGTGGCTTAACAGTCACAATATTGAATTGATTGTGGTGGAACGCGCATGCTGCCCTATGAGTGCAGCTAACTGGTTCTGCTGTCGCCGCGATTCGCTTGTCCTTTTTATTTGAGTAATGAGTATACACTTGGGAACTTGCATTGCGTTGTAATTCTTGGATTTTCTTGGGTTACGAGTCATAATGACACGGCTATATAACGTGGTATTTGCTGCCAAGACGAGAACTTACTGAGATCGTCTGGCCCTGTAGCGTGGTGATTGTAGAGCTCAAAAGGTGAGCGAGCGAGAGCTAGATAGGTCAAATTGCCACTAAACAGTTGGCTTTAGTTAGGGCTCGGTAACGTGACCTGATTCAAAGAATTGCAGAACCCATTAGTTCATTATTCAATGGTGGGGTTTTTGTTGTGAAAGCCTGAAAATCTGATAGTTAATTGATAACTATATAAATTTCTTATCTGGCCGACACTTCATTCTTAAATTAAGTCCCCCTTTAGAAAATTCAAGTTGTAGATAAGCAAGAAAAATTTGGGATAGCGACGGCCTTTTACAGTGATCAAAGGACACCGACGTTAGCTGCTAGTTTTTATTAGAGGCCTTAACAAAAAAAGTCGCAGTTTTTGGGATTTGAGGAATAAATTTATGCTAGAAAAGCTAGCTAGCAAACTGAGTTCACTTCGTAGTCTTGGAAAAAAGACTAATACTTTATTGGGCATCGATATTAGTTCGACCTCAGTTAAGGTGCTGCAATTAAGCCAGGTAGGGTCCCAATACATGGTCGATAACTACGTTATCTTGCCCTTGCCGCTCAATGCTGTGGTTGAGAAAAATATTAGTGATATCGATGCGGTGGGCGATTGTATCAGTCGAGCCATCAGTAAGATGAAGCCAACGATCAAAGATGCTGCGGTTGCTGTGGCGGGTTCAGCGGTAATTACCAAAACTATTGAAATGGATGCGTCACTTTCTGACGTCGAAATGGAAAATCAGATCGTGGTAGAGGCTGATCAATATATTCCCTTTCCACTTGACGAGGTTTCGATCGATTTCGAACGCCAAGGACTCTCTGCGCGAAGTCCTGCTTTGGTGGAAGTGCTGTTAGCTGCATGCAGGCGAGAGAATGTAGATACCAGAGTAACTGCGTTAAGACTGGCGGGGCTTTCGACAAAGGTAGTTGATATTGAGGCTTATGCAATTGAACGAACTTACAGCTTACTAGCCCAACAAAGAAGCTCGCAAGATGAGCATACGGTGGCCATCGTCGATATTGGCTCCATGATGACAACCCTGAATGTTATTTTGAATGGCAAGACTATCTACAGCCGTGAACAAATGTTTGGCGGTAATCAGCTTTCGGAAGAGGTTCAACGTCGTTTTGGTTTGAGTGCGGCCGAAGCTGAGGCTGCCATGAAGAGTGGCGGACTCCCTGAAGAATATGAGCAAGAGATACTTGGCCCTTTTAAAGACGTGGTTGTTCAACAAATAAGCCAGACGCTGCAATTCTTTTTCTCATCAAGTCATTACAACAAAGTTGATCAAATTCTATTAGCTGGCGGGGTGGCTGCCATAGAGGGTTTAAGTGACTTTGTGCGAGAAAGCCTGTCTACACCGGCTCGTGTAGCGAATCCGTTTGAAGGTTTGGTAATCGGTTCAAAAGTAAACCAAACCATGTTGAAAAATGATGCCCCTTCGCTATTGATAGCCTGCGGGCTTGCCATGCGAGGTGCATACTAGTGGCTCAAATCAACCTCCTACCCTGGCGCGAGCGGTTAAGGGAAGAGCGCAAACGAGAATTTGTCAACATTCTCGTGGGAATTGTTATTATTGCTGGTGGTTTAGTGCTGTTGGTTGATCGATATATGGTTGGCGAAATAGACGCGCAATCAGCACGTAATGATTTTGTGAGGTCGGAAATATCTATCCTCGACGATCAAGTTGAAGAAATCAGCCAGCTTCGACAGCAAAAGGAAGATATTCGAGCCCGAATGAGCGTGATTACCGATTTACAGGGTACTCGCCCACTAATCGTGAGGATGTTTGATGAGTTGGTTAAGACTTTGCCGAATGGTGTTTACTATCAAACAGTGGAGCGTGTGGGGGAAAGAATTGCCATTGATGGAGTTGCTGAATCCAACGCGCAAATTACTGAGCTCTTGCGCAATCTCGACGCCTCTGGCTGGTTTCGAGATCCTGATTTAAGTGATATTACTGCGGCAGACGCTCCTGCCAGTTTGCTAGATGCTACTGCCGTTTTGCTAGATGCTACTGCCAGTTCGCTAACAGAGGCGTTTAGTTTTTCATTGACCGTGACACTGGACCTGCCTGACCTGCAGGAAGAGGTTTAAAAAAGCCCATGTCTTTTATCAATAAATTAGTTGCCGACCTTCAGAACTTTGATTGGAGCGATCTGCAAGATCTAGACACCATAGGTGTCTGGCCGGGGCCAGTTAAAGCAATTATTGTTGCTGTGTTGTTCTCTAGCGGCCTCACAGCAGGATACTTCCTTCATATAAAAAACCTTCAATCTGAGCTGGCAATTGCAGTCGCTAAAGAAACTACAATCCGCGCAGAGTTCGAGGCGAAAGCCTTTTTGGCGGCTAACTTAGAAGAATATCGTGCTCAAACTATTGAGATGGAAGAGTCTTTCGCCGGATTACTCCGGCAGTTGCCATCAGCAACAGAGGTGCCAGGTCTCGTAGATGACGTGACTGACACTGGTGAAGGCAGCGGTCTTGAAATTTCCAATATTGCGCTCGCACCAGAGGCAGTTCAGGAATTTTATATTGAACTACCAATCGACATCGATGTAATTGGTAATTATCACGATTTTGGTACTTTCGTAAGTGGCCTAGCGAGTCTAGACCGGATTGTGACCCTGCATGATTTTTCGATTCAGACAAGAGCCGATAGCTTTTTAGACATGAGTATCGTTGCAAAAACTTACCGATATAAGGGTGTGGACGCCGAGCTGCAATGATTTTATCTATTCAAAAAATTAGGGGTCTACAGAGTCTTTGTCTGACAACATTGCTAACTGCTTGCGGGATTCAGGATAACTATTCTGACCTACAAGGCTTCGTCGAGGAAGTGAAGTCGCGGCCGGCGGCGCAAGTCGAGCCAGTACCAGTTTTTGCTCCTTACGAAGGATTTATTTATAGTGCGGCCTCTCAACGTAGCCCATTTGATAGGCCGGTGGCAATCAGTGACAGTGGTTCTCAAGAGCGTGTCTTAGACCTGCAACCTAATTTTGACAGGCAGCAGGAGTTCCTGGAAAGCCAGTCGTTAAGCGAATTAAAAATGGTAGGGATGTTGTTTAGGGAACAGACTTACGAAGCCCTCGTTGAAGATGCTTTCGGTGAAGTACATCGAGTAAGCGTAGGAAGTTATCTGGGCCGTAACTACGGTCGAGTTCAGACTGTTAGTGAAACTCAAATGAATATTAGAGAAATTGTGCCAAGCGGCGACGGCGGCTGGTTAGGAAGGCCACAAACGCTGACTTTACAATAGGTTGAGTAAGTTAAGACAATGGATATGTTAAAAATGATTGAAACTAAACTAGAAAAGCTCACTGTAAGTGTCAGCGCCTCAGTGTTTAAGTGGGTAACGCTTATCGCAATGATGTGCAGCGTGTCATTTGCTAGCTATGCTCAACAGTCCATAACACTGGACAGTATTGGGTTCGCGAATTTGCCGGGAGACAGCATTGAGATCCAGCTAACGTTCGACTCGGCTCCTCCTGAGCCGTCTAGTTTTGTGCTTGATAATCCTGCTCGAATCTCTATTGATTTGAATGGTGTTGTGAGCGGTTTGGCCCAGCAGCGATTTAACATTGATTCAAATAATGCTCAAAGCGTCATGGTGCTCGATGACGGTAACCGAACCCGACTTGTTGTTAACTTGGATCAATTGGTTAACTATGAATCAAGTTTGGCAGGTAACGTGCTGACCATTCAGGTTGGCAATGATGCTCGCAGTGGCGGCGGTGTTGCTGCAGTCGGGCAATTATTTTCTGGTATCGCCAGTGGCCGCCGAAATGAAATTGTCGACGTAAATTTCAGACGCGGTGAAGAAGATGAAGGCCAGGTTGTTATCGAGCTGTCTAGTGATCAAGTGATCGGCAGTGTTGAACAGGTTGGCGCCAGAGTTTATGTTGAATTCGCCAACACTCAGGTGCCCGAGGATTTAAACCGACGTTTTGACGTAAGTGATTTTGCCACTAATGTCAGCACAGTTGATGTGTTAGGACAAACAGGTCGCGCAACGGTAGTGATTGATGTCGACGGTACCTATGAATACGTAGCTTTTCAAAGCGGTAATGTTTATACGGTGAGTGTGCGGCCACCGGCAATCGATGTTTCCGGAAATTCTGAAACTGCCGGCTATACCGGTGAAGTCGGAAGCCTTTCGTTTCAGGATATTCCAGTGCGCTCAGTTTTGCAGATTCTAGCGGATTATTATGAGTTTAACTTCATCGCCAGTGATGCTGTTTCCGGGAATATAACTATTCAGATGGACAACGTACCTTGGGATCAAGCGTTAGAGCTAGTGCTTAGGTCTAGAAATCTTGGTAGCCGTTTGGAAGGAAATGTTTTGTATGTGGCACCGGCAGATGAAATTGCGGCGCAGAACCAATTAGATTTGGAGGCGTCACAGCAAGCACAGGCTCTGGCGCCAATGTTTACAGAATTTGTTCAGGTTAATTATGCCGACGCGCAGGAAATTCTTTTGCTTCTTACTGGGGGGGGTGCTGGTGCTGCGGAAGCAGCTGCCGGAGGCTTGCCTGGAGGTGGCAGCGAACCAGTTGTTGCCGGGGGAGGCGGCATTCTCTCAGCTCGGGGTACGGCGTCAGTTGATCCTCGAACCAATATTATTATCGTCAGGGATATAGAAGAGAAACTCCAAGAAGTTAGATCAATGCTGGCGCGCTTAGACGTTGCTGTTCGTCAGGTGCTTATTGAGGCGAGGATCGTGAACGTCTCTACAGATTTTGGTCGAGACCTCGGCATTAGATGGGGCGGGGCCGGCCGTGAGCCAAGCGGTGATAATATTCGCTATGGTGGTTCCCAAACGACAACTGGAGAAGTGCTAATTAACGAAAACAATAGACAAGCGGCTATCCAAGAGGCTCTTTCCGCCGGTGATGCAGCGAGAACAGCCGCGCTTCAAGATGGCACAGACCCCAGTCTAATCAGTACGCTTATTGCCCAAGCTATAGCTTCTGTGCCCATTCCGGTGGGTGAGATTAGTTTTCCAGATGCCCTCGCTGTTGATTTGGGAGTGGAAAATCTGGCTGCATCCTCTTTTTCAATTGGTTTTACGGGTGCAAATGGTTTGATTGAGCTGGAGTTGTCAGCCTTGGAAAGCAGTGGCAACGGTGAAGTTATCGCTCGGCCAAAAGTTACCACGCAAGATAAAGTAACAGCGCTTATCCAGTCAGGCGTTCGAATCCCATTCCAATCCCAAGCGGGTGGGACGGCTGGCGGTTCAACAACTGAATTTGAAGATGCGGTGCTTTCTTTGGAAGTCACTCCGCAAATTACACCAGACGGCCGCATCAATATGCAGCTAGATATTCGCCAAGACTCGGTTGCTGCGGGCTCTGGTGCAGTGCCTGCGATTAATACGAATCAGGTGCAAACTAGTGCTTTAGTGAATAACGGAGAGACTATTGTGCTAGGTGGTGTATTTAGAGAAGAAAATACCGTCACGGAAATGAAAACGCCTTTTCTAGGAGATCTCCCCTATATAGGGAGAGCGTTTAAGCGGACGGAGCGACAAAGTCGGCGCACCGAGCTGTTGATTTTTATAACTCCTAAGATTATTGCCGATATTAATATTAGATAATTGCATCATCACTATTTAATGTTTGTAAACGGGCGGAGCTGATTATCACCTCCGCCCGTTTTCGTTTCGTAATTGGTGTCTGTTAGAATGCCACAAGGAAACTTCTGCTTGAACAAGGCATAAGTGCGCCATGCGTCACCGCTCACTAAAACTTAGAGACAGTATTGCCTCATGAAGCCGTTACACAATATATTTCTAATTGGTCCTATGGGTGTTGGAAAAACCACTATTGGCAAAGTATTAAGTGAAGAGCTGGGAATGGATTTTTTCGATTCAGACAGAGAAATCGAAGCCTCCACCGGTGCCGATATTCCATGGATTTTTGATGTTGAAGGTGAGGTAGGATTTCGAATCAGAGAGTCTAAAATGATCGAAATACTGACTCAGAGAAAGAAAATAGTTTTAGCGACCGGAGGTGGGGCTATTCTGGCGCCTGAAAATAGGCGTTGGCTATCCTCGAGAGGCACAGTGGTATACCTGCGCGCCTCTATTAAACAGCAGTTTGAAAGAACTAGCCGCGACAAAAATAGGCCTTTATTACAAACCCCGGACCCAGAGAAAAGAATTAAGGAGCTCATGCAGGTGAGAGACCCCCTCTACAGAGAGGCCGCTGATCTTATTATCGATACCAATCGCCGTAACCCCAAAGCGGTTAGTAACGAAATCCTTTTTCAACTCAATAACCCTAACTCTGAAAGAGAGCATGATTAATTGATGGAACAATAGATGGAAACCATAACAGTAGAATTAGCAGATAGAAGCTATCCAATAATGATAGTGGATACGCTGATGTCACAGTCCGAAGAAGTTTCAAAATATTTAGGTGTCGGGAAAGTAGTCGTCATCACCAATGATGCGATCGCGCGGCTGTATTTAGATCAGCTTAGGTTGTTGCTGCATGATCGAGATGTATTGGAAATTGTGTTACCCGATGGCGAGCAGTACAAAAATCTTGATGCCATAAGTTATATTTATGATCAGCTAATGGCGGCTAAGTGCGACCGCAAAACAACTTTGCTAGCTCTTGGTGGTGGCGTGATCGGCGATATTACAGGGTTCGCTGCGGCTACTTATCAGCGCGGTGTGAATTTTGTGCAGGTACCAACGACTTTGCTGGCTCAAGTAGACTCGTCAGTAGGCGGTAAAACAGGGGTTAACCACCCGTTGGGAAAGAATATGATAGGCGCTTTCTATCAGCCTCAATGTGTCGTTGTCTGTACTGATTTTCTCAAAACCTTGCCTATAAGAGAGGTCAAAGCGGGTTTAGCTGAGGTGATCAAATACGGATTAATTAATCGTCCCGATTTTTTTAAATGGATGGCAGATAATAGCGAGGGTTTGTTAACTTTGGACTCTGAACTTATTGCGAAAGCGATAAAAATTTCCTGTGAGTCGAAAGCCGAAATAGTTGCTGCTGACGAAAGAGAGGGCGGCATAAGAGCACTTCTTAATCTTGGGCATACTTTTGGTCACGCCATAGAAACTGCGAGTGGCTACGGTGTGCTTTTGCATGGGGAGGCTGTGGCGATAGGGTTGGTAATGGCGGCAGACCTTTCGAGACGTATGGGATTGTTGAGCGCGGCGGATGCCCTAAATATACGCAGCGTATTAGAAGAAAATTTTAGTATGCAGGTTGTTCCTCCTGCCGATATAACGGTAGAGCAGTTCATGGATTTAATGTCATCGGATAAAAAGGCGGAGCTAGGAAAGATTCGATTTATTTTCCTAAAAGCAATTGGCCAAGCCTATATTGAAGCCGATGTTGAAGTAACGCTGCTAAAACAAACGTTAACTGCAGGCGAGAACCTGTGTAGGTAAGTGATGAAATCTTACGTTCAAGAATTAAAATTAAGCTTCGACCCTTTTGATGCGAGCGCGATAAGTCGAGGATTTTTTGAGGGCGGTAATCGCAGGGAAATTCGTGATCAGATCGTTGAGAGGGCTATGTACAGCGAGTCCTTGATTTCTGTTTCGGGATGTCTGGGGAGCGGAAAATCAAGTTTGCTAGCTGCGATCACCCAAAGTTTTGGTGAAGAAGCTGTGGTGGTCAATATTGCGGCTACGTTATTTATGAGCTCCGATCAGTTTATGGATCAGTTGGTTGGGGCTCTGCAATTGCCTGGAGAGTTCGAAAGTCTCGAAGATAGGGCTCATGCGGTAACACACCTAGCGGGACAGCTGCAAATGGATGCGAGGTCGTTGCTAATTCAGGTTGATGATGCCCATGATCTTGGTGGCGAAGTATTAAAATACCTTGTGGCGCTGAAGAAGGGCGCCGCTGCTGATAGCGTACATGTAATTTTGTTTGGTGAAAGCCAAATGGGTAGGGTGCTTGAAAGCACGTTAGAGCATGAGCAGTTGGCAATTCTTGCTGAATTTGATTTAGGCGGTTTTGGCAGTGAGGCAACGCACGACTATATTCGTTTTAAGCTTGAAGGTGCAGGCTATACCAAGCTTCTGCCCTTGGAAGGAAGTGTTTTAGGAGCTATTCATAATTCATCTAACGGCATGCCTGGGGCGATCAATAGCTCAGTTCATGAAGCATTGACGCAAGAATTTGGAGTGGATGTCGCTGCGGATGTGAGGGTGCCAGCGGAAGTCGAGGCAGTAGGCGTTGAATTTGGTACCTTGGAAGCCCAATTCGGCGCAGACGTGGCGGCCCAGAATACTGATTACACCGATGATGAGTTGGCGGAGTTTTCCACAGCGCGAGAGGTTGATTTTGCTGACTTAACTTTAGAGGATACATCAACTTCAGGGCGCTATTTTGCTGCCGCTTCTATCTTGCTGGTGGTGTTAGTTGCAGCGTTCGTTCTTCTCCAAACAGGTCAGGAGGTTGATTCCGCTGTTGTACAAATTTCTGTTCCTGCTTCCGCTTCGGTCTCGGTTCCCATGCCAGCTACGATTCCTCAAGGCCCCTCTTTAGATGCAGTTTCATTGTCAACTATTGCGCAGCGGCCAAGAGGCTCTGCTGATTTAAATCCAGCTGAGACTAAGACTGCCGCGGCTTCTGTGCTGGACGCTTCCGAGCCGTCATCGATAATCAGGGATGAGCCAGAGCCCAACGCTGAAGTGGCGTCTGCTGCGGTTGTAATTGTGGCTAAGCCTGAGCTTGGCTCAGAGCCTTTAGAGTTGCTTAGCTCGGTTAGAAATACGCTTACCGGATCTGTCGTCAGAACTCCTGAACCGGTTGCAGAGGTTTCAAATAGTTCTGAGCTAAGTAGTTTTGAGCAAAATCTCCTATCTTATCCTTCTACTAACTACACTGTGCAGATTGTTGGATCTTCTTCTGAGTCCAGCATTCAAGCCTTTGTGCCGGCAGCGCAGCTGAGCTCCGCGGCTGGATATTTTGAGACACGTCTCAATGGCAAGCCGTGGTATGTCGTGATTGCAGGGAATTTCTCCAATAAGGAAGCAGCCGCTGCATTTCTTTTGGCGCTGCCCGATTCTGCTAAAACTTCTGGCCCCTGGGTACGAAGTATTAGAGGTATTCAGTCAGACATCCAAAAGCTGCAACAGCAACCCTAAAAGCCCATAAGATCTGTCTAAGTTGGCGTGACAGCCTTTGAGCTTGTGAGCTGCTCGTGTAAAATCACCCCTCATTTTATATTGGCGACTCCAGCGGTGGCTAACTAAAACAAAGGATAAGTCTGCGTGAGCTTGAAAAATGATCGTTTCCTAAAGGCGCTAATGCGCGAACCCGTTGATGTTACCCCGGTATGGATGATGCGCCAAGCTGGTCGCTACTTGCCTGAGTATCGCGCCACAAGAAAACAGGCAGGCAGTTTCCTCGATCTTTGTAAAAATGCTGAGCTTGCTTGCGAAGTCACTATGCAGCCATTGCGGCGCTATGATTTTGACGCAGCTATTTTGTTTTCAGATATTCTGACTATTCCTGATGCCTTTGGCCAAGGGCTATATTTTGAAGAAGGCGAAGGGCCAAAATTTAGAAAGGTAATTCGCACAGCTGCGGATGTTGAGAGTCTGCCAGAGGTGAATATTGCCTCCGAGCTTGAATATGTTATGAACGCTGTCAGCGTCATTCGTAAAGAGCTGAATGGCTCCGTACCACTTATTGGTTTTTCCGGCAGTCCTTGGACGCTGGCCACCTATATGATCGAGGGGGGGGGAAGTAAAGATTTCCGCTTAGCTAAGCAGTTTATGTATGACAACCCCGAGGCAATGCACTTGCTTTTGGATAAGCTTGCAGACGCTGTCACCGACTACCTGAATGCTCAAATTGATGCTGGCGCGCAAGTGGTACAAATATTTGATACTTGGGGCGGCATCCTAACTCCCTCTTGCTATCTTGATTTTTCGTTAGCTTACATGAAAAAAATTATCGCTAACCTCACCAAAGAGCGCGAAGGTCGAAAGGTGCCTAGCATTGTCTTCACTAAAAATGGTGGCCAATGGCTTGAGCCTATTGTCGCTTCAGGTGCTGACGGTATTGGGCTTGATTGGACTATCGATATAGCAGAAGCGAAACGTCGCGCTGGAGGTGCTGTGGCACTGCAAGGGAACATGGATCCGACAATGTTGTATGCCTCGCCAGCGGCTATCCGCAATGAAGTGGATCAGATTCTTGCCAGCTATGGCCCAGGCCCAGGCCATGTGTTTAATCTTGGACATGGCATTACGCCGCAAGTGAATCCAGACCATGTCAGTGTTTTTGTTGACTCGGTTCATGAGCTTTCAGGCCAGTATCATAAGTAACGATAGAGTTACGGTGACAGCCGAAGCGTTTGTCAGCTTAGGTTCAAACCAGCCTTCTTTTGCAGGCGACGAGCAGCAGACCTTGCTGGCGGTGGTGGCACATTTGCAGGCAATTTCTACTGAGCCGGTTCAGCTGTCGGGTCTTTATATTTCTGATCCGGTGAATTGCGAACCCGGTACCGAAGATTTTGTTAATGCGGTGGCGAAGTTAGCTGTCCCAGACTCGCGCTCCCCTTATGATTTGCTTGATAGACTTCACAAAATCGAGGACCTCTTTGGCCGTCAGCGGGGGCCTGAGTCCAACGCGCCTCGGCCACTGGATTTGGATCTAATTAGTTTCGGTGCTTTGATTGTCGCTAATGAGCGGCTAACATTGCCCCATCCGCGAGCGACGCAGCGTCTTTTTGTCCTTGTGCCTCTGTTGGAGCTTTGCTCAGAGTTGGAACTTGGTGCGTTTACTTCTAATATTTCGGACTTAATTCACTCTTTACCATCCTCACCTGGTCTCAAAAAACTTTAAGCTTACCCAATCGGCGCGGATGGGGTGATTATGGTCGGTGCTGTCCGTGGCGCACCAAATAGAAATATAAGTGGCGGATAAATAATGCAAATATTCGCCTCGGCTCACAGCGATAGGTGAAAGTAGCAATTGGTTGACCTCAATTATTGGCCTGCTACCTCAAAACCCATACAATTTTAGTTATCAATCTGCTATAATATGGAGGTGAAAAACGGTTAGTAGACTACACTTATTCATGAGAAAGCAGAGGGTTAGCACAAGCTAATGACATTAAAAGCACTGACAATCGCATTTATTCCCACGCTCGCTACCTTGGTAGCCGCGTTAGGGTTTGCTGTTGCCGCGAGTGCACAGGATTCTTTGTTTATTTTGCCTGGGCAAAACGGTCCAGTTGCTAGCTTTAGCCTTGGCCGAAGTGCTTTATTAGGCGATATTGAGCCGAGTGTTAGTGTTGGCCGTGCTGTTGAGGCAAAAGACTTTCAGAACGGTTTAGTGCAAGAGGCGCTTAATTTTAATCTAGGGCTTCAGGTCGCCCCGTTCGAAGGATTGAGCATAAGGGCAGATGCTTGGCGCCAAAGAATTGGAGATAGTCCTGCGGTGTCATCTTCAGATGGCAAGCATTGGTCGAGCCAGCCTCAACTGTATATTGACGATTCAGCAATTAACGAATTCAGTCTTGATAATCCACTTCTTGGGTCGAATCTTGAAACCAATGGTTTCGATATCGGTGCTTCTTATGTCTGGGAGACGAGCCGGTTTGGTCAATTTACGCTGAGTTCTACAACCACTTATGTTGATGAATTTGAGAACAGCAGCATCTTGCTTGAGTTGGCTGACTCGGAAATCGCAAGCCTAAGTGAGCGCATGGTGAGCCCCGAATTGCAGAGCAACTTAATGTTGAGCTGGGAGTTCGGGAACCATAGAGCAAAAGCGATAACTAACTATTTCGACTCTTTTAAAGATATCAGCGAACTTGATATAAGCGAAATTAACGAACTGGTTGACAACATCACTACGGTCGATTTTCAGTATGGCTATAGTGTCAACACTGGCAACAATGACCGAGCAATAATTTCATTCGGTATCCGCAATATTTTCAATGAAGAAAGCACTCAAATACTAAATGCCACTACGCGTATCTTGGATCAAAATGGCCGAGTCGCCTATGGGTCAATTAAGTATCAGTTTTAGTAAAAACCTCTAGTAATAAAATGCTCAACAAGTGATGACACTTCATTCATACAGAAACAATCCTGCTAGAAATAACGCCTCAATAACGTAATTTTCCATGCGCTCCAGCTAGCTGAATTATCGGTTTGCTCTGGCAATACAAAAACAATCGACTCTCTCTGCTCCATTGATAAATAGTGTGCGTGCAGCCTCGTTTAAAGTTGCGCCTGTTGTAACTACATCATCCACCAACGCTATATGCTTGGCATTGCCTTGACCGAGTAAATCAATACAAGTGAATGCTTTCTTGAGGTTGGATTTACGTAAGCCAGCACGCTTTATTTCTGTTTGGGGCACAGTGTTCTTTATCCTCGTCAATGTGTTGTTAAAAACTGGGACGCCGGTTGAATATGACAGTTGCTTAGCTAGCTCAAGGGCTTGATTGAAACCCCGTTTTTTTAGGCGTAGCTGATGTAACGGGATAGGTATTATGGCATCAGGGTAGCCATAGAAGCTGCAGTGGCTTTTAAATTCCAGTGCAAGAACCTCTCCTAGTGCGAGGCCTGCGGCAAAGTTATCATTGAACTTAAACTGGCTGATCAGTTGGTCAGCGGGACTTGCGTAGGACATGGCCGCGACACAGCGGTTAAAAACGGGTTTTCTAAGTATGCATGGCCCGCAAAGCAGCTGATCAGCAGATTGGCCTGTTTCCACGCCGCAGTAGTGGCAAGGTTGTCTTATGAGTGGAAGGTCTTTTCTGCATATAGAGCAGAGGTTGCTACCGCCGCCGGAATTCCCCCCGCAGAGAACGCAGTCGTAAGGTGTTAGTGTGTGCAGTGTCTTCATGGCAAGGGCATTGGTCCCGGAGACTATTTTTAGAGACCACTCTCTTAGAGTTCTTGTTGTTCCAGGCAGCATAATTCAGCGTCTATTTTATGGGCCCTTTTAGAGCTCTTTGGCGCCCAAACTCAGTGTTTGCTAATTATAGGCAGTGACAGCAAGTTGACTAAGTTAACAACCAACACAGTACCTGTTTATAACCGCTTCACTTATACTCGGCAGGGATTAAAAGTTTAACGAGGAATTAATCATGGCCACTTACAGAGCCCCGCTCGCAGACATGCGCTTTTTGCTAACAGATGTGTTTCAAGCAGAATCGTTGTTCGCGAGCATGCCAGACACCGCAGAGGTCTCAGAAGACCTGATTAATGCCATTGTTGACGAGGCGGGAAAAATTGCTGAGGGACTGCTTTCGCCAATTAATCAAATAGGCGATCAAATTGGCTGCAAATTAGAAAACGGAGCGGTATCCACACCTGAAGGGTTTAAACAGGCTTACAAAGCCTATGCTGAAGGGGGATGGTCCGGTTTGACCGGAGACGTCAACTACGGTGGCCAAGGTATGCCGAAGCTTCTTTCTGCAATTATTGAAGAAATGATGTTAGGGGCTAACTCTTCATTTGCTCTCTATACTATTCTTACCACTGGGGCGACTCTCACACTTAGTCATCACGCGAGTGAAGAGCTGAAAAGACGTTATCTGCCTAAGATGTATGAAGGTATCTGGTCCGGAACAATGTGCTTGACCGAGCCTCATGCTGGCACAGATTTAGGAATGATCCGCACCAAAGCCGTTCCCCAGACGAATGGTTCATACAAGGTGTCTGGTACCAAAATCTTTATCACCGCTGGTGATCACGATTTGACGGAAAATATTATTCACTTGGTGCTAGCAAAATTGCCTGATGCACCGGCTGGCCCCAGGGGAATTTCTTTATTTTTGGTTCCTAAGGCGCTTGTCGACGATGACAGTAATCTAAGCGGTGAAAAAAACAACGTTCACTGTGGCTCGATTGAGCACAAGATGGGAATCAAAGGGTCTGCGACCTGTGTATTGAATTTCGAAGAAGCTACGGGGTTTTTGGTAGGCGAACTTAATCAAGGCTTGTCGAATATGTTCACTATGATGAACTATGAAAGACTGTCCATGGGCCTGCAAGGGAATGGTCTGGCTGAAAGTTCTTATCAGATTGCTGCAGAATACGCGAAAGACAGATTGCAGGGCCGGGCACCGGCGGGTCCTCAGTTAGTCGATAAGGCAGCTGACCCTATTATTGTGCATCCCGATGTTCGACGCATGTTGCTAACTATGCGTTCCAATATTGTTGCGGGTCGGGCTCTATCGATGTACGCGGCGAGCCAGCTGGATATATCGCGTTTTCATCCTGACGCAGAAGTCCGTGAAAAAGCCGATAAACTTGTGGCGCTGTTAATTCCAGTTCAAAAGGCCTATTGCACGGACCGTGGCTTCGACTCTTGCGTTTTGGGTCAGCAGGTTCTAGGCGGTCACGGTTATGTGGCAGAATGGGGTTTGGAGCAAAATGTAAGAGATGCGCGTATTGCCCAAATCTACGAAGGCGCCAATGGTATTCAGGCACTTGATTTGATGGGCCGAAAAACTGTTCGTGTTAATGGCGCGCTGCTAGAGGTCCTGCTTGACGAAATGAATGAATTTGCGGCAGAAAACCAACCGGTAGCAGAGCTGGCACCCTATTTAAAGAGCCTATCAAATACCCAGGCCCTATTGGTGGAGACTACGAGATCCGTTATCTCAAATTGTACAGACCGCCCAGATGAGGTCGGGGCCGCTTCTTATGCCTATATGGAGTTATTGGGCCTTAGCCTTTATTGCTACATGTGGAACCGTGTCTTGGCGGCGGCATTTAAAGGGATCGCGCAGGGCGCAGGAGATAACAACCATTTGGAAGGGTTAGTTAAAACGGGAGATTTTTTTATGGCCCGCTTATTGCCTCGAGCTAAGTCACTGGCAGAGGAAATATCTGCCGGAGCAGATTCAATGATGGCGATGTCAGTCGATCAGTTCTAATTAGCAGCTGTTATTTGCGATTGAATGGGTGATCTTTAGATTACCCATTCAATGTTATAGAGGACAACTCTATATACTTACCAAGATCTTCGTTTGCCGCACCTACCAAAATTATATTGCCATTGCTCATGGGTACTACGATTCCGTTAAAGCGGTCGCCATTGATTTTGTATTCAATGCTGACGAGACTGCTATTGATAACAAAAAAACTAAGCGCTCCCTCGCTTCCCTTTATCATCAGGTGAGCACTGTCATAAGCAGGAATTATGATGCACGGCTTGGCAAAGCGCACAGGCGTTTTAGTGATGAAAGAATTGCTAACTAGGCGCGTGCCAACGCCGGTCATAGGTTTTGCTACCATTGGCATGGCGACTGGATCTAGAGATAAGCCGCTGTTAATAACCTCTATCTCAACCTACTCATAATACAAATAGGTTATGACTTCATTCCCAGATGCTATTTCTGCGGAGCCTGGACCTGAGTGGTAGGTAAGCGAAAATGTCACGCTTAGTGCCAGTATTAAACTCGATTCAATGGCAAAATACTGAAAAAAATTGAATTAGCAGCTGGGTTCTCAGCGAGCATTTTTGAAGTTTTTTCCGAAGCACTTTCGGCTTCATCGGTCTGGTGAATGGCCAGCAAATTTTTTTGAGGACATCAGGGGTTTCGACAGCGTCCATAATGGCGCGGATATCCTCATCCATCTTCTGAATTTGGTTCAGAGTTTCTTGTAGCAATGGGATTGCTGGCCGGGCTATCCAAAATTGTTGTCAGCCGTTAAAGGATCTATATAACCCCGATTTTTGAAATCAGTTTGGATCATTATTCAGTTCTATATCTTGCGGATCTGTTTGGTTTTATTGTTTGCTTAAGTAACTTGAGGCATTTAGTCGATGGGTTGTTCAGCTGCCGGCTCAGGTTCACTGCCAAATCCAACTTTCAATTTGCTTTGCGCCCTAAAAAACGGAGTCATGACGGTGTTATTGTTCAGATCTAGTATTGCGGCAATCTCTTTGCCGCTGAACCCGTCTATAACCTGCAGTAAAAGGGGTTTTCTATATTCGCTTTCAAGCCGATTGATTGCGTTGTGTAATAATTCTCGATCCATTTTGAAGTCAGGTTCGTTCTCATCACGTTCGGCTATGGCTTGACCTTCGATATCCACTAGTTCGGGTTGATATCTCTGTTACAGCCTAGCATTCTCTCGTCTGAGAATAGTAAACATCGAAGCTTCGGCTGCCTTGCCGTTCTGCAGACTCTCTAAAGACCGCCATGCACGCAAAATTTTTGCTGAACTAATTCTTCAGCCAGCGACTTGTTTTTGAATAGTCAAAGGGCACAGCGAAAAACGTCTCGGTACAAAGCATCAACTAAAGATTCACAAGGTTGTTTTTCGTTGCTTCCGAAAAGGGCCGGTATATCTCTCATTTTTTTCAAAATTGTTGCAATGAGGGCGATTTTTATGACTCTCAGCGTTATTTTCTTTATATATTTACACTTTTAAACGTCTCAAGGCGTGAGGGTGTTCCCAAATAGCTATGACGCTTCAAGTTTTTACCGGGGCGAAGAGCTTAAACAGGCGGACTTTGAGGATGATAATGTCGTGTTAGAATATTCTTTTATCTAAATGACCGGAATGACTTAATGATCGGAATAGCGATAGCGGGTGCTGCAGGCCGAATGGGTAAGACCTTAGTTGAAGCTGTAGCCCAACGAACGGGGCAGCTTGAGTTGCGGCAAGCCACAGTGTTGAAGGGGGACCCAAGTGTGGGTCTAGATGTGGGTTTGCTGAGTTTAGGAAAGCCGTTGCAGGTGCTAACTCAAGAACGTCTGGATGTTAGCAACTTTGATGTTCTAATCGATTTCACTAGTCCTCGTGGGACTCTGGAAAATCTTGCCGCTTGCGCTTCTGCTGGTAAAGCTATGGTGATCGGGACCACTGGATTTGACGATAAAGAGCTGTCCTTGATTCAGGCGGCCTCCAAGTCTATCCCTGTGGTGATGGCGCCAAACTATAGCGTGGGAGTAAACGTTAGCTTCAAACTTTTAGAGTTGGCGGCCAAGGTTTTAGGTGACGGGTATGATGTTGAGATTTCTGAGGCCCACCATCGTCACAAAAAAGACGCGCCTTCTGGGACCGCATTGAAAATGGGGCAGGTAGTGGCGGACTGTCTAGGTCGAGATCTTGACGAGGTGGCCGTTTACGGGCGTGAGGGGATGGGGGAAGAAAGGGACAGTAAGACCATCGGGTTCGCGACTGTCCGCGCTGGCGATATCGTCGGTGACCATACCGTTGTGTTTGCGGGCGGCGGCGAGCGTTTGGAAATCACCCATAAGGCCAGTAATCGGATGACTTTTGCTAGCGGGGCCGTTAGAGCGGCAATTTGGGTTGAATCAATGTCGCCTGGTTTGTATAGCATGGAAAATGTTTTGGGGCTCGAATAGTCACTGTTACTGAGTAGCCCTCGAAGATGGCCGATGAGCGGTCTGCTGAATAGTTCGCTGTATAGGCGCGCCTCTCCGTGAGTAAGTGGCTAGACATTGCCTAACGAATCAGCAAACTTGGTCACCGACCAAGACCGAGAAAAGGCCAGCAAATAATCGGTTGCCATGAGTCTTGCCGAAAATCTTTTACTATGGCTATTTGTCTAAGTCAATTCTGCTATTTCTAATGGACAAGTAGGGGGGTGCTTCCGTATCATATCCGCTCAGTATGTTGAGTGCTGAGAGCAATGTTGAATCCAAATTTGAAACAAAAAATTGATGAAAAGCGGAGTGAGTTCTTTCACTCCGCTTTTTTTTGCCTAAAATAAATAAAATGTAGTTAGGAGTGCGTGTGGCTGGAACAGCGGTGCTGGTATTGGAGGACGGAAGTGTCTTTCACGGAAATGCAATAGGGGTAGAGGGAAGCTCTGCGGGAGAGGTGGTGTTTAATACCTCAATGACCGGTTATCAAGAAATTTTGACGGACCCCTCTTACGCAAAACAAATAATCACCTTAACCTATCCCCATATAGGTAACACCGGTACAAACGAGGAAGACAATGAGTCTGATCAAGTATGGGCGTCAGGGTTGGTTATTAGAGATTTACCTTTACTTGCGAGTAACTGGCGCAGCAAACAGAGTCTTAGCGAGTTCCTGAAGTCACGGAACGTTGTTGCTATCGCGGAAATAGATACTCGGCGGTTAACCCGGATTTTGCGAGAAAAGGGCCCTCTTAACGGCTGTATAATTGCGAGCTCTGCACTTTCAGATAGCGCAGCTGAAGATGCGGGTGAGCTTGCCAACGATTTTGCTGGCCTGAAAGGGATGGATTTAGCTAAAGTTGTGAGTACCAAAGAACGCTATGGTTGGGATTCCGGAGTATGGGATTTAATAGGGGGTTATGGGTCAGCCCAAGACGCTGAGTTCAATGTGGTTGCTTATGATTTTGGCGTGAAGCGCAACATTTTAAGGATGTTGGCGGCGCGGGGATGCAAGGTGACTGTTGTGCCTGCCGAAACCTCAGCAGCTGAAGTCTTGGCGATGAACCCTGATGGAATTTTTCTATCCAATGGTCCGGGAGATCCTGAACCTTGTGATTATGCTGTTGCAGCCATCAAGGAATTTCTTGATCACAGCATCCCCTTGTTTGGGATTTGCTTAGGTTGTCAACTGCTAGCCATTGCCTGTGGAGCCCAAACCGTAAAGATGCAATTAGGCCATCATGGCGCCAACCACCCCGTGCAAGAACTCTCCTCGAAAAAGGTTATGATCACCAGTCAGAACCATGGTTTTGCGGTTGATCAAGCGACCTTGCCAGGAAATCTTAAAGCCACTCACAAGTCATTGTTTGATGATTCTCTGCAAGGTATTGAGCGAACAGATAAGCCAGCTTTTGGTTTTCAAGGCCATCCGGAAGCGAGTCCCGGGCCTCATGATGTTGCTCCATTGTTTGATCATTTTATTGAACTAATGCAAGCAGCTAAATTGTCATAGGTCGGTTACTGGATCACTTGATCTTGAGCCTGAATCTGAATTTTCACCTGAACTTAAAACGAGCGTTACAGCCTAAATCATGCCAAAACGAACCGACATAAAAAGTGTACTTATTCTGGGCGCTGGCCCAATTGTAATTGGTCAAGCTTGTGAGTTTGATTACTCGGGTGCGCAGGCCTGCCATGCTCTCAAAGAGGAAGGCTACCGCGTCATTCTTGTGAATTCGAATCCGGCCACAATTATGACCGACCCCTCCATGGCTGACGCCACTTACATTGAACCGGTGAAGTGGCAAATGGTTGAGAAAATCATTGAGAGAGAAAGGCCTGACGCGGTGATATCCACCATGGGTGGACAAACAGCGCTGAACTGCGCCCTTGATCTAAAACGCTACGGGGTGCTCGAGAAATACGGGGTTGAGCTGATTGGGGCCAGCAGTGAGGCGATCGACAAAGCCGAGGACAGGGAGTTGTTCGACAAAGCGATGGTAGCCATCGGCTTGGAGACCCCTAGGCATGTTATGGCTCGCAATATGGAACAAGCGAAACAGGCCGCTAAAGAAATTGGTTTTCCTTGCATTATCAGGCCTTCCTTTACCATGGGTGGGTCTGGCGGCGGAATTGCTTATAATAAAGAAGAATTTGAAGAAATATGTGATCGTGGACTAGAGCTTTCACCGACTAATGAGTTGTTGATTGATGAGTCTTTGATTGGATGGAAGGAGTACGAGCTTGAAGTAGTGCGAGACAAAAATGACAATTGCATTATTGTCTGCTCGATTGAAAACTTTGATGCCATGGGCGTGCATACCGGTGACTCCATTACTGTGGCACCGGCACAGACCCTGACCGACAAGGAATACCAAATTCTTCGAAATGCCTCTATCGACATACTTAGAGAAATTGGAGTTGAAACTGGTGGTTCAAATGTTCAGTTTGGCATCAATCCAAAAGACGGAAGAATGGTTGTCATCGAGATGAACCCGCGAGTCTCCCGCTCATCAGCTTTGGCCTCAAAAGCCACTGGTTTTCCGATAGCTAGAGTTGCCGCAAAGCTTGCTATCGGCTACACCCTTGATGAACTTCGCAATGAGATCACCGGAGGCGTAACTCCGGCATCCTTTGAGCCCTCTATCGATTATGTGGTTACAAAAATACCTCGTTTTACTTTCGAGAAATTCGGCGATGCCGATGATCGATTAACCACCCAGATGAAGTCAGTTGGTGAGGTGATGGCTATTGGTCGAACTTTTCAAGAGTCTTTGCAAAAAGCCTTGCGTGGTCTTGAGGTTGGCATGTGTGGCTTTGACCCTATTCTTGATAGCAACGTAAGTAATGCGAAAGAGATTCTGATACGGGAGCTCTCTGAGCCTGGCGCTCAGCGCATTTGGTATTTGGGAGACGCCTTCCGGCTGGGCTGGTCCATAGACATGATCTATGAGCTTTCCGGAATCGATCCTTGGTATTTGGTTCAAGTTGAGGATCTAATAAAAATTGAAATGAATTTGGCAGGAACCAAACTGTCGCAGTTAGACAAGTCTGCTATGTTCCAATTAAAGCGCAAAGGCTTTTCAGATCAACGTTTGTCACAGTTACTGGAAGTGACGGAGTCTGAGGTGCAGGCGCTAAGGTATGAGCTAGGCGTTCGTCCGGTTTACAAAAGGGTTGATACCTGTGCTGCAGAGTTTGCATCAACCACCGCCTATATGTATTCCACTTACGAGGAAGAGTGCGAGGCATTACCCACTGATAACAAAAAGATTGTTGTGCTTGGCGGTGGCCCCAATCGTATCGGGCAAGGTATTGAATTTGACTATTGCTGTGTTCATGCTGCGCTGGCAATGCGTGAAGATGGCTATGAAGCTATAATGGTGAATTGCAATCCTGAGACGGTATCTACGGATTACAATATTTCTGACCGGCTGTATTTTGAGCCTCTGACGTTTGAAGACGTTACTGAAATTGTTAGATTAGAAAATCCAGTGGGCGTCATCGTTCAGTTTGGCGGCCAAACTCCGCTGAACCTAGTTAAAAGATTAGAAGAGGCGGGTGTGCCTGTTATTGGCACGTCGCCAGACGCCATCGACCGGGCAGAAGATAGAGAACGTTTTCAACAGCTTATTCAAAAACTAGGGCTTAAGCAGCCGCCAAATAAAACTGTGCGTAGCGTCGAAGAGAGTTTGATTGAGGCAGAGAAAATCTCCTATCCTTTAGTTGTTCGTCCATCTTATGTGCTGGGCGGCAGGGCCATGGAAATTGTGTATAACCAAGCCGAACTCAAGCGCTACATGCATGAAGCGGTAATGGTATCTAACGAAAGTCCGGTACTTCTGGACTATTTTTTGAGCTCAGCTATCGAGATTGACGTTGATCTGGTTTGCGATGGCACGCAGGTGGTAGTCGGTGCGATTATGCAGCATATAGAACAGGCGGGAATACACTCAGGCGATTCTGCTTGCTCATTACCTCCCTATAATCTGCCTATGGGTGTACAAGATAAAATCCGAGAGCAAGTAGCGAACATAGCGTTAGAGCTGGGAGTAATAGGATTAATGAACACTCAGCTCGCTTATCAAGACGGTGAAATTTACATTATCGAAGTGAATCCTCGGGCGTCACGTACGGTGCCTTTTGTCTCCAAATGTATCGGCGTATCTCTAGCCAAAGTAGCAGCTCGGTGCATGACCGGTGTGTCGCTGAAAGATCAGGGCTTTACCAAAGAAATTATCCCCACAACGTTTGCGGTCAAAGAAGCTGTCTTTCCATTCAATAAATTTCCAGCAGTCGATCCAATTCTTGGCCCAGAAATGAAGTCAACTGGAGAGGTGATGGGGGTTGGTAAAACATTCCCTGAAGCTTACGCAAAAGCACAAATGGGAGCGGGGGACGCTATCGCAGGCCCAGGTAAGGCGTTTATCAGTGTTCGTGATCCAGATAAGCCCCACGTTGTTGAGGTGGCCAGAAAAATCCTTGCGTTGGGCTATGCTCTGGTGGCGACATCGGGTACAGCTAAAGTTATTGAAGAGGCGGGTCTGGAGGTTGAATACGTCAACAAAGTGAACGAAGGTAGACCTCATATTGTCGATATGTTAAAAAACGATCAGATACAGGTGGTTTTTAATACTACTGAGGGCAAGCAAGCAATTGCGGATTCCTCGACCATCCGCAGAACTGCGCTTAAGCACAGCGTGTTCTGTACAACAACGATAGCCGGAGCGCTTGCTGTTTGTGAAGCTTTAGAGTTCGGGACAAATATGAGTGTTTACACCCTGCAAGAATTGCATGCCGGCCTTAAATAGCCGGCCGATTTGCCTAGCCATTAAACCTAAGAATTAATTATGCGAAAAGTACCGATGACTGTAGACGGCGCGGATAACCTCCGTGTTGAGCTCAATGAGCTTAAAAGTACAACCAGGCCCAAAATCATAGCCGCTATCGCTCAGGCTAGGGAGCATGGGGACCTAAAGGAAAACGCTGAATATCATGCGGCAAGAGAGCAGCAAAGTTTTTGTGAGGGACGTATAGCTGATATTGAGAGCAAGCTAGCTGACTCGCAGGTGATCGATGTGACCAAAATAGAGCCGTCCGGCCGAGTGATTTTCGGCACGACCGTGACTTTGCTCAACTTAGAGACGGATTCTAAGGTGAAGTACCGTATTGTCGGAGATGATGAGGCCGACGTGCGATCAGGCAAAATTTCCGTCAGTTCGCCGATATCCCGTGCACTGATGGGGAAATTTGAAGGCGATGAAGTAGTAGTGA
>CAWKZY010000036.1:0-27712 GCA_963854625.1 Gammaproteobacteria bacterium
CACCTCTGTGAGGAGGCTGAGCTCTTGCTGCGGCACTTAGTGTCTGTAGAGGCTGTTGAGGTCGAGGCCGTGGATATTAGCAGTACGCAGGAGCTGGTAGCCCTGTATGGCATACGTATTCCTGTGGTTAAAAATCTTGTTACCGAGAATGAGTTGGGCTGGCCGTTTGATTATGAGGAGCTGCGGCGAGTCGCTGGCGCATCAGAGGACAGCGAGTTTCTTCATGAGTAGGGTTGAATGATTTAATTTTAGTTTGCGGCATCGCTGCGTGCGGCTGAATGAGGGTTGGGTTTAGCCTGTTTGCGTGTGGTGATGCTGCTGGAGAGTGAGGCTATGCTCTTCCTGCGAAAATCCTGCAACAGCTCTGGTGAAGTTTGCAGATGTTAACCTAATTTGACATGCCAAGGTTTAAATCTAATGCTGAATAAACTGTCCGTAGGGCAGCGAATTTACACATATTTTAAAGCCGCTACTCTTTTTTGCTCCCCCGTACTCGAAAAATCAGAGGCTAAGTTGCGCTCACCGTAGCCAGTTTTTCCAATATCGAAATCAGCTACACAGTGACAAGAATGCCCTGGAGGGGCAAATGAGCGTGAAGCTCGCGAGAAATTACTTCGGGTTTCTATCGTTTTGGCTAAAAACAAGTGACTTTGTTTTACATTGCCACTTACATCTGATGTCAGCATGCCTCAGTAGCCAACGTCCTCACAACGTTGATCATAAAGGTTCAGTGATTCAGCCTTCAGTAGGTAGTGACCTGAATTTGAGGTTTTATCGATATCTTTTATTGGAATGAAATCGATAATAACGCGGCTGATTTTTTGCCAAAAAATTCATATCGATTAAGATTCGTAAAAATACCTCTTCGATGAGATTCAACTCATCAATCTGAAATGCTCCTATTTTAGGGAAGTTTTTGCCAGCTTTGATCATTTCATTCAAGCTCATCAGATTGAAGTTGCCATGACCGATGTGGCTTTCAACTCGCGTTAGGTGGGCGGTGGTTCTAACAATAAGGGTTCATAGCGAGGATCTACATAGACGTCACTGGCAAAAGTAGCGTCGAAATTTCTGATTTTCTCTAAGTGTTGCTCGACCTAGGTGTTGTCCAATTCCGTAATTTCAACCACATCATCCGCCGTAATAGTCTCGCCTCAGCTGGCAGACTACCTTCAGGCTGTGCCGATCGAAGTTCTGAGGCAGTAAACTTAAATTCGCCAGGCATGGATCCTACTTTGAGAAGGTCTTCCTCTAACCGCGTCACCAGGGGGTCAGGTCCGACGATAAATTAAGGTTGCAGCTTGATCCGTTGCCACCTAAAGAGCCGGCTTGTTCAAACCGAAATCTATTACTGTCGATTAAGTTTTATTTACGCAGGTTGAGACACCGCAAAACTAAAGCCAATAGTTAATACACATTTCACTAAAGGTCTATATTAAATAATATTTTAGCATTGGTTGTCGTTGCCTGAGCGATTACTTCGGGGGAGACTTGATAACACTCAGCAATTTTTTCTAGCACCGAGATTAAGTATTTCGGTTCGTTACGCCGATTCTTTGGCTTTGGGTTTAAATTACGGGGCATTAGGTAAGGCGCATCAGTTTCTATTAATAATCTATTAAGAGGAATCATTGGCGTAATTCGTTGCAAATCCAACCCTCTGCGTTCGTCGCAAATCCAGCCAGTCACACCAATGTACATATCCAGAGCTAGGTAGTCTTTCAGTGCTGCCTCGTTATCAGTGAAACAATGGACAACCCCCCCAGTTAGCTTGCCTCGGTATTGGGCCAAGAGTCGATAAAAATCCTCATGGGCCTCTCGTTGATGGAGAAACACAGGCTTATGGACATCTGATGCTAGTTCTAAGTGCCGCTCGAAAGCCGTCAATTGATCACTTTTAGACGAGAAATTGCGGTTATAGTCAAGCCCTGTTTCGCCTATGGCTACAACACAAGTGCTGGCGCTTAGGCGCGCTATTTCGGCGAATGCGGCATCATCGAAGGTGCTTGCTACGTGAGGGTGGAAACCAGCAGTGCTTGAGTGCATCGAGGGGCTGGCGGCGCTGAGCTCTTTTGCTGCAAGACTGGTTTTCAAGTCAGTGCCGGTAAGTATGATATGACTGATATTGGCGTTCTTAGCATCTTCGATCACTTGTCTTAAATCGCTGGAGAATGATTCGTGGGTTAAATTTGCTCCAATATCTATAAGCTCCATAATTGTGTTTCCGTTGCTTTAAAATCAGCGCGGAAGTCTAGCCCAGTGCTGATGCCAATGATAGGAAAACTGCCTCTATGCGCCTAGGCGTCTAGCTATTAGCGGTCAATTGCTCGATAATCAATGTCCAAATTATTCATGAGTTGATGTTGTGGACGAACTAGTTTCGAAAAAAAACCTGAATTGGTCAGAATTAGGCTTCAAGTATCATAAAACTGACTATAGATTTCGTGCCTTGCATAAAAGTGGCAAGTGGCAAGAAGGTGAGCTGATTACTGATGAGGCGATCAGTATTCATGAAGGTGCACCGTCTATCCACTATGCACAGCAGTGCTTTGAGGGCATGAAGGCGCAAACTGCTGAAGATGGCCGTGTGCTTTTGTTTCGACCTGAGTTGAACAGTGAGCGTATGAATTCTGCCGCGCCTCGCTTATTGATGCCGCAAGTACCTAAAGACTTGTTTATTCGGGCGGTAGAGGAAACAGTCCGTGCAAATTACGCTTGGATTCCACCCTATGGCTCCGGGGCGTCTCTTTACATTCGGCCTATGTTAATTGGCGTTGGTGAAAATCTTGGATTGAACCCGGCGCAAGAATACGAATTCCGTGTCTTTGTATCGCCCGTGGGACCATACTATAAGGGAGCCGGCATGGCGGTGATCTCACTTGCGGTTTCTGAAATAGACCGGGCCGCGCCTAGGGGAACTGGATCATATAAGGTTGGCGCGAACTATGCTGGAGGATTGCTGGCGACCATGCGGGCGCAAGAGCTGGGTGCTAACGAAGCCCTGTATCTGGATGCCTCTGAGAACCGCTATATAGATGAAGCCGGTTCAGCCAATATATTGATTGTCATGAACGATGGCAGTCTGGTTACGCCGAAATCTGATGCTATTTTGCCAAGTATAACGCGCCGCTCGATTATGGAATTCGCCAAAGATCAGTTGGGCATGAATACGCAAGAGCGGCCAATTGATTTACGGGCCGAACTTTCAAACTTCCAAGAGATGGCTGCCTGCGGAACTGCCGCGGTGCTTTCCCCTGTGGGTAAGCTTTATTTTGATGATCAGTGGCATTCGGTCTATGGGGATGGCAGTGAAGTTGGGCCAGTTATTCAAAAGATTTATGACACCTTAGTGGGAATCCAGAAAGGTGAGGTAAGTGATGGATTTGGTTGGACTCACGAGGTCAAAGTATAGGGCTTGGCTGTGTTTCGCAAAGTTCTTTATAAAATAGTGCCAGTTGGCACTGTTTTTTTGACTAAGGCTTATAGTCAGCGCTCCCCCTTGACTGGGATGCCTTTTTTGCCGTGCCAGCTCTTGGTTTCTATTTAAGGCGCTTGTTTCAGCTCCTGATGACTGTATAAGTAAGCTCTTCAAGCGTTGCTAATATGCTGTCTTATATAAGGGAATGGTCTTTATATTGACGGGCTGTAAACAACTAGGCGGCCGAGGGCGTGAAGTAGTCAAACTGATGACCACTTCAATTTATTTCAACAGAAAACTTGACCCACTCGCATTCACCCCTTATATATGTGCCCTCCCAGACACCCAGCAAACGGATTTAGATACCAATAAATGAGCAAATCGTTAGTAATTGTAGAGTCCCCAGCTAAAGCCAAGACTATAAATAAATACCTTGGTAACGACTTTGTAGTGAAGTCCAGCGTGGGGCATATCCGTGACTTGCCTACTAGTGGCAGTGGCAAAGCTGTAGATCCCAAAGCTCGTGCGGCGGCGGCAGCTATCACCCGCAAAATGAATCCGGAAGACAAAGTTGTTTACAAGAAAAAGAAGGCTAAACAACAGCTTGTTGCTCGTATGGGCATTGACCCAGAAAATGATTGGAAAGCAAATTATCAAATACTGCCAGGTAAGGAGAAGGTGGTTTCGGAGCTGCAAAAGCTAGCTAAAAATGCCGACCACATATATCTCGCGACTGACCTTGATAGAGAAGGCGAGGCTATTGCTTGGCATTTAAAAGAAGCTATTGGTGGCGATCCTAGTCGCTATAAGCGCGTGGTCTTTAACGAAATTACTAAGCGTGCGATCACCGAGGCGTTCTCTGAACCCGGTGAGCTGGATATGCGCTATGTTGAAGCCCAGCAAGCTAGGCGATTTCTGGATCGTGTTGTGGGGTTTATGGTGTCTCCGTTACTCTGGGCTAAAGTGGCACGGGGTTTATCTGCTGGTCGAGTGCAATCGGTTGCAGTTCTTCTTGTGGTTGAACGTGAGCGAGAAATCCGAGCGTTTATTCCTGAAGAGTTTTGGGAAGTTTTTGCTGATTTAGCAACGCTTAAGAAGGCAAAGTTGCGCTGTCAGGTAGTTCGCCAAGATGGAAAAAACTTCCGCCCGGACAATCAGGTTGACACAGATGCCGCACTTAAGACGCTAGAATCAGCTGAATTTTCAATTTTGAAGAGAGAAGACAGGCCTACATCTTCAAAGCCTAAGCCTCCTTTGATC
Organism: Gammaproteobacteria bacterium; assembly: GCA_963854625.1. GTDB lineage: Bacteria > Pseudomonadota > Gammaproteobacteria > Pseudomonadales > Pseudohongiellaceae > UBA9145. The sequence goes on from CAWKZY010000036.1 coordinate 4,679, forward strand.
ACCTCGACCCTTCAGCAGGCTGCGAGCACGCGCCTAGGCTTCGGGGTCAAGAAAACCATGCTGATGGCCCAGCGCCTTTATGAGGCCGGCTACATTACTTATATGAGGACAGACTCAACCCATTTAAGTAATGATTCTGTAGCTCAGTGCCGAGATTATATTGAAAAGAACTTTGGTGAAAAATATTTGCCAGAAGAACCCATCAGATACAGCTCAAAAGACGGTGCCCAAGAAGCGCATGAAGCTATACGTCCATCGGATGTTCGGGTTGCCGCTGACAGATTAATGGGCATGGAGCCTGATGCGGTTCGCATGTACGGCCTAATTTGGCAATATTTTGTAGCCTGCCAGATGCCGCCGGCTAAGTATCTAAGCAGCAGCATAACGATTTCCGCTGCGGAGTTTGAGCTTAGAACAAAAGGCCGGATCATGCAATTTGAAGGCTATCTACGTGTCATGCCATCGAAAGAGGAGGACGTTGTCCTTCCAGACGTAGAAGTTGGTGACGTAATGAAGCTTGGCAAGCTTGATCCTTATCAAAACTTTACAAAACCGCCGGCTCGTTTTACCGAAGCCAGTTTAGTTAAAGAATTAGAGAAAAAAGGTATAGGCAGGCCGTCAACCTACGCTTCGATCATTTCTACGATTCAGGACCGTGGCTATGTACGTTCGGAGAGCAAACGCTTTTATGCCCTTAAGATGGGCGACATTGTGGCTGAAAGACTGCAGGAGAGCTTCGGTGAGTTAATGAACTATGACTTTACTGCAAAGATGGAAGAATCTTTGGATGCCGTAGCCAATGGCGATACTCAGTGGAAGAACTTGCTCAATGATTTCTACAAGGGGTTTACTTCCCAGCTAGCAGTTGCTGAATCTGATGAAGGGGGAATGCGCACCAACGATCCTTCAGAAACCGATATTGAGTGTCCGAAGTGCGGTCGCTATATGCAAATACGCACTGCTTCAACCGGTGTATTTTTGGGTTGCTCTGGGTATGGCCTGCCGCCAAAAGAACGTTGTAAATCAACTATCAACCTAACTCCTGGCGATGAAGCGATACGTACTGACACCGCTGAGGAAGCTGAAAAACAAGAAAATATTCTGCTGAGACACAAGCGCCGTTGTTCCACTTGCAATACAGCAATGGATGCCTACCTTATTGATGAGACGCGGAAGCTTCATGCCTGTGGCAATAACCCTGACTGCTCCGGATTCGAAATCGAGGAAGGGGAGTTCAAGATCAAAGGCTATGACGGTCCGGTTCTTGAATGTGACAAATGTAGTGCTGAAATGCAGCTAAAAACGGGAAGATTTGGCAAGTACTTTGGTTGCACCAATGAAGAGTGTAAGAACACCCGCAAACTTCTGCGTAATGGGGAGGCGGCTCCGCCTAAAATGGACCCTGTGCCCATGCCTGAGTTGGAATGTGAAACCGTTGAAGATCATTATATTCTTCGTGACGGCGCCGCAGGTTTGTTTTTGGCAGCCAGTAAGTTTCCGCGTAATAGAGAAACCAGAGCGCCTTATGTCGCAGAAATTTTGCCACATAGAGAAGAGATCGACCCTAAGTACGGTTTTTTGTTTAAAGCGCCAGTCGACGACGGCGAGGGCAATAAGACCCTAATTCGCTTTAGTCGAAAGACTAAAGAGCAATATGTTCAGACTGAGGTGGATAAAAAGGCAACCGGTTGGAAAGCTTTTTATGAAGGCGGTGCGTGGGTGATTACAAAACCTGAGAAAAAAGCAGCTGCTAAGAAAAAAGTAGTCAAGAAAAAAGTAGTCAAGAAAAAAGCTGCTAAAAAAGCACCTAAGTAAGACGCCCGAAGTGGCGTGAAACGGTCGAACAGGCCCTGAAGGATATGGGCCTTGAGAAGGTCGAAGAAAGAGTGCGAGGAAAGATATTACAACAGATTTAGAAAGCCTGAGCCCTAGCCCTAAACCGTGTTTAGGATTGCCGAAAACCAGAAGACGCCGCTACAAGTAATTGCACGGCATTTTTTATGGAGCTGAAGAATCAGGCTCTGAGTCCTAATCCACCATAAGCTAATTTGGGGTGAGTCGGTTTATACAGGCTAAGTCGACTAATCTACATATGTCCCTAGGCTTGTTAATGGCATGCCAAATTAGCTGACCCGCTTAAACTCCGCGCCTAATAATACCTACGCTAATACCTTCGATTGCGAAGCTTGTGGTGGTTAAATCCACAACAATGGGGGCAAAATCAGGGTTTTCGGCAATCAAGGTCACTATGTTTTTGTCACCAGACTTATCTAGGCGCTTAACCGTTACTTCATCTTCGATCCTGGCAACAATTATGTCACCATTGTTGGCCTGATCGGTCTTGTGTACCGCTAATAGGTCGTCCTCAAATATACCAACATCTATCATGCTGGTGCCTTTTACCGTTAGGAGGTAATCGGCGCACGGGGTGAACATATCGGGAGGTATTTTGCAGTAGTCTGAAATCGATTCTTCTGCAAGTATCGGACTGCCAGCGGCTACCTGACCAATTATTGGCAGGCCTAATTGCTCTGTTATTGGTAGACGAATGCCTCGAGAGGCGCCTGGCTGCATCTCAATAGCACCCTTTCTAGCCAATGCACGCAAGTGCTCTTCGGCAGCATTGGGTGAGCGATATCCCATTTTTTGAGCAATTTCTGATCGTGTTGGCGGGAAGCCGGTTTCCTGTAAATAGTCTTTTATGTAAGCGAGAATCTCTCCTTGCCTAACTGTTAGCTTGTTCATAGCAAATCCCTCAGAATCAAAACAACTGTAATTATATACAGTTATCTGGTGATCTCAAGAAATCTTTAGCACAAGCGGTTTTGCTTGCCAAAAGCCCTAGCTATAAAGGTTGTAGGGGGCTGGTTTGAGTATTTGGAAATCGTCGTCGAAATCTATCATTTCAGGCTCGAACTTTGATAACGGCCCAGACCAATCATCTGGGATAATGGCGTTGTCAGAATCTAGCCCATCTTCCGCGGATACTTCAAACGGACTTCGCCAATCTTCCGGTGGGTCAATAGAGGAAAGCAAGAGAGATTTCCAGGTGGGACGATCATACTCGCCGACCTCACCGTCAATGAACTGAATCTCAATGGTGCGGCTTTCATCATCTATGGCGACAACTTCAAACACCATGCCACTAACGGCATCTGCGTACCAGGCAGCAACTTCCGGGGTTAACTTGTGCATCGTTTCTTGCCTCGCTAATTTGGCCTCTATGATGGAGGCCTCGTTATTGTTGGCTTGCGAACGTTGGCTTGCTAATGTGGCTTGCTAATGTGGCTTGCTAATGTGGCTTGCTAATGTGGCTTGCTAATGTGACTTGCTAATGTGACTTGCTAATGTGACTTGCTGATGCGGCTTGCCTAGTTTTAAATCTATCAGCTCTCTTTTTTTGCTTTATTAGAGTTGTAATTAAAAAAAATTTAAACCTTGTTATCACTATAGTGCGAAAATCCAATAAAGAAAAACATCTTTTGAAGTTAAAAGAGTTAATCTGCAAGGTTTTAAATCAAAAGTATCAGCTAAGTCGTTGAGTATGCGAGCATTGGATAACTTTGCCCGTCAAAAAATTATCTGTGATAATCGCTCCTTAATAAATAAAGTGACAAAACGCCATGAATAATGCTTTAGGTCCATTGATGTTGGACTTGGAAGGCACATCTCTTTCCGATTTTGAAAAAACGCTACTGCAACGACCTGCAGTAGGGGGGCTAATCCTATTTTCCCGCAATTATCAGTCGCCTGAGCAGTTGCTAGAGCTTACTGCCGCTATTCGCGCGGTTCGGCCTAAGCTGCTCATAGCGGTAGATCAAGAGGGTGGAAGAGTTCAGCGTCTTAAGGCTGGTTTTTTAAAGTTGCCGGCGCTGAGGTTGATTGGCGAACTTTATGAACAAAGCCACGAAAAGGGGCTGGCAGTAGCCAAAATTTGTGGCTGGGCTATGGCTGCTGAAGTTGTTCATCATGGCATTGATTTTAGTTTTGCCCCGGTCTTAGATTTGTTTACCCCACAAAGCGAGATAATTAAGGATCGAGCTTTTTCTGCTGATTTTGAATCTGTGAGTCTCATGGCCCGGGCTTATGTTGAGGGAATGAACGATGCAGGTATGGCAGCCACCGGTAAGCACTTCCCTGGTCATGGCACGGTTATAGCCGATTCTCATCTTGAATTACCGGTAGACTCCCGAGCGGCTGAGAAAATACTTGAGAATGATTATCAGGCATTTTCCCGTTCTGTAGCGTTTCTGGGTGCAATTATGCCGGCTCACGTGAAATACCCTTCATTGGATGGAGACTGCGCGGGCTATTCATCCTTTTGGATTAAGCAAAAGCTGCGCAAAGAGTTAGGTTTTAAGGGCGTGGTATTTAGCGACGACCTGACCATGGAAGCCGCGCATTCGGCGGGAACTGTCTGCGTTCGAGCTAATTTAGCGTTGGCAGCAGGCTGCGATATGGTGCTGGTATGCAACGATAGGGCCGCGGCCGTGGAGGTGGCGGAGTACTTAGAAGCGAAATCCGCTACCGGCGCCTTTGGAGACGGTGCAGATTATGATGAAAAGTTAAGCCTGCGCCTAAAAACTATGTCGGCTCAAAAGAAAAATTTAAGCGACCTCTATAATTCTCAGCAATGGCTTGACGCAAGTGCTGCGATAGATGAACTACTAAAAAATAACTCGAGGAAATAATGGAATATTTGTCAAGTATAGAAAGTTTCAAAGACCTTAATTGGGGTGTCGAAGTTTTTGCCGCCGTGATGATTACGTTTGTAGGCCGCTATATCGCTATTAGAGCCTTGAACATCATGGGTAAGCATCTAGAGAAGACACGCAATGTCTGGGATGATGCGCTGTTTGAAGCCGCGAGAAGGCCTGTGAACCTTTTAATCCTTATATTGGGATTAGTTTGGGCGATTCAGATTAGTGATACCTACCTCCAGTCAGAATTGTTCTCTCCACGTAATTTAGGGTTAGTTCGGCAGCTCACCTTTATTGTTCTGATAACGATGTTTCTCGTGAGCTTTGTCTCCCTGGCTGAAGCTAGAATTCTGGAGAGCCTCAGTGCTGAAAAGTCATCAGATCAAACACGCTTAGACCCAACGACATTGCACGCGCTGGCAAAGCTAATAAGGCTGTCTGTAGTAATTTCCTCGATCTTAGTAGCCTTGCCAACAATTGGTATCGAAATTCATGCCCTGTTAGCTTTTGGCGGTGTAGGTGGAATTGCGGTCGGTTTTGCGGCTCAAGATATACTGTCGAATTTTTTTGGCGGTCTAATGATTTATCTTGATCGTCCTTTCGCTATCGGTGACTGGGTTCGGTCACCGGACAGAGAGGTTGAAGGTACTGTAGAGGAGATAGGTTGGCGCTTAACGGTTGTACGAACATTTGATAAGCGGCCTTTGTATATCCCGAACGCTGTCTTCAATACCATTACACTGGAGAATCCGTCGCGAATGAGTAATCGGCGTATTTATGAAAAAATCGGCATACGCTATCAAGATTCGCAGAGGATGAGTTCAGTTGTCGAAGACGTAAAAGACATGCTGAAAAACCATCCTGATATTGATAGCACACTGACGCTTATCGTGAACTTTAATGGCTATGGGCCATCTTCATTAGATTTTTTCATCTACACCTTTACCAAAACAACTAACTGGATTCAATTCCACGAGGTGAAGCAAGATGTGATGTTAAAGATCGTTGAGATAGTGCATAAAAATGCTGCCGATTTTGCTTTCCCAACAACAACTATAGATGGTCTTGAGAACATGAAACTACAATCGGTCATGCATGGCCCTGACGCGTCATAAGGAAGACTTATGGATCACGCGACATTGAGTGCTGTTTTTGGTCGATCTTCTCGGCTTTACAGCGAGGCGGAAGTTGAGACGGCGCTGGATAAGATGGCGTTAGCTATATCGGAACAACTAAGTGAGAAAGATCCCATACTTCTTTGCGTGATGAACGGTGGGTTAATTACAACCGGTAAATTAGCCACTCGGTTGAACTTTCCGCTGCAGCTTGATTATTTACACGCTTCTCGATACCGCGGTGAAACCAGCGGCTCTGATCTTCATTGGGAAAAGCGTCCGAGTTTAGATGTAAAGGGCAGGGTGGTTTTAGTCATTGATGATATCTTTGATGAGGGCGCTACTCTCGATGCTATTGTCAGTTATTGCTCTTACGAAGGAGCAGCGGAAATATTTACCGCCGTGTTAACCGATAAGCAACACGATCGAAAGTTAACCACGCTGCGAGCCGATTTTGTAGGTCTAAAAATTCCAGATAAATATGTGTTTGGATACGGGCTAGATTATAAAGGCTATTTAAGAAATGCCGCCGGCATTTACGCCATTGATGGCGCTGATTACTAGCATCGGGTTAGCGGCATAAAGTTGCTATAGCTATATCAAAGTTCAATTAACTTCTGAATGCTGGTTAAGTATAGAGCCAATTTTGTTTTTCGACTTTCTAGCTGTGCAAATAGACTGCCATAGTTAGACAGTTGAGATTTGTAACGCTCTTTCATGGTTTGAATAAAAGCATCATTGGATTGTGATGCGCTGGGGTGGCCAGTCTTAAAGTCTATAATCCAGCGTGTGCCATCTTTATCAATTAGAGTTCGATCGACAATAAAGAGCCTGTTGTGCTGGTTGGTTAGCGCTAGCTCGGACTGTGCTTCCAAACCTTTTTCATCAAAAATCCAGGCAATGTCTTTATTGGCAGTATTGCTTTCTATGGTCCTTTTTATATCGCCTAAAACAGCCTGCAACTGAGTCTCATCGTCAATATGTTGACGTAAATAGAGGCTCCAGAAGTTGCGCTGATTGTTTAAGTTTTCTAACCATAATCCTTTGTCTTGCGAGATTGTATAGCTTTCTAAACTGCTGTGAATAAGTATGCCGATGGCTGCGGCAAGACTGTTGTCCTGCTCAAATTCCTGCAGATCTGAAGTGTTTTTCTGCTCTTGAATATTTTCCTGAGCAACCGGCGTTGGGCTATATATTTTGAGTGCTTGGTTAAGAGAATCTATCTCCACTGTGTTGAGTTCTAAAGCAGATTTAAACCGATTGATCGATGTGACTTCAGGATATAGATTGCCGCTGGCTTTTTCTTCATTAGTTCCGTCGCCATGAAGTTCTTGCATCGTCTGCTCTGTTAAATTTTCTTTCCTAAGATTGAAGTTTCCACTGTTTAATTGTGCCCATATTCTATTCAATAAACAGCTTTTAGGAGGGTGGAATTCGCCTTTACTATCCTCCGCAAGGGTGCCCAGCAGCAGTGCTGAAGTACGAGCCCTGGTTACCGCTATGTAAAGTAGACGAGTATCCTCTAGCAAATTTTTCTGCTGCTGCTCATACCGCATTAAGCTGTATAGTTTATTCTCGTCGTTACCTACTGCTGTTTGAGTCGTTAGGAATAATCGGTTCTCCCCGTCAGCATTTAATCTTTCGTACCACTGCAGTAGTTGCTTGTCATCACTGGCTGGGGTGCGCGTAAGTCCTGGTAAAATAATGTGGTCAAATTCAAGCCCTTTTGATTTGTGCATGGTAAGAATGTTGACAGGGTTACTAGAGCCAACTTCTGGAGGTGGGCTTACAAAAGATTGGCTAACTCGCTCTTGAAACTCAGCGACGTTCAAAAGGCCATTGCCTAATTCATACTGTTCTAAGAGTGAAAAATAGTGTGCGACACTAACAAATGCTTCATTACTAGTAGAGGTGCAAACACCCCTTAGTAAGGTCCAGGTAGATTCAATTAGATCTCGAAGTCGTATTCTGAAACGTATCGACATGGCGTGCTGCAGTATTTTTACAATACTTCTCATCCTTGCAGCTCCATCTGGAGAGAGGCCTGCAAGTCCCTCACAGCTCTCGCTGCTTTCGTCAATATTGTTGTTGCTGGCGAAGGTTTGTAGTCCCCGCCAAATGCTGTTGTTTCCAGCGTGCTCGGTTATCGCAAACAAATCATTACTGGTGAGTCCGCACCAAGGTGCTCGCAAAACTGAAAGCCACGCAACACGATCGGCAAGATTCAATAGCGCTTTGGTTAAGCTTAACAAATCCTCTATAACTGGCAAGGTGCCTAGTCGATCTATGTCGGTGGCAAGCCACGAAATCTGCTCTTCCTTTAATAGCGGAATTATTTTAGCGAGATGAGATCTGCTTCTAACTAAAATCGCAATGCTAGAGCCGGCATCGTGAAGTTGAATAGATTTTATCTGGCTGATGACTGCGTCTGCTTCTACTTTTTGTGCCGCGATTTTATCAATGCTTTGATGTTGAATTACTAGAGCAGAAATTCCAAATTCGATTTCCGTCGGATTAATTGGCACAGAGGCTGAATAAGGCACCGCACCGCGAGAGCTATCAGGCTGTGATGGGAATGCCTGAGAGAATACCTGATTAACCCACGCAACAATTTTTTCTTGTGATCTGAAGTTTGTTTGCAGTGTCAATGATTCTAATTGAATCTCACCAATGCCATGCTTACGAACGTTGAGATAAATCCCTACATTGGCGTTACGAAAGCCGTAGCAGGATTGCATGGCATCCCCAACTAAAAACAGGCTCCTATTATCGCCAGGCTGCCATCCAGCAGTCAGCTGCTGAAGGATTTCTAATTGCAATTGAGAGGTGTCTTGAAATTCATCAACTAAAATATGCTGGATGCTGTGGTCAAGTGACATAGCGAGATCGGTAGGATTGTCTTCACTACCTAGCGAATTCCTAGCCGCTGCGCCTGCTTGGGCGTAATCCATCATGCCAAACTGACTAAAAGAGATGAGTAGTTCGCCGCTCATGTGTATGAGAACACGGGTCAGCGCAGATAAAAATGCCCACTGTTCGGTTTCCGAATTAGGGTCAGGTAGGCGACGGATGTAGTCTAGAGCTTCGAGCAATTCTGGCTGCTCTTTCAAGTCCGTCATCAGCTCATTAAATTCTTGTTTGCGCTGCTTGCAAAGGCTGTCAAATTCTTTATCTAATTTGTCTCCTGCTGGAAACCCTTGGCGTTTATCTATTCGAGAACGCCAGCTTCCATCTTTGGTCAAAAAGAGATCTGCGAGTATTTTCCACACAGGTAAATCGGAAGTAGTCCCGCCCGGCAAGGTAGTAAGCAATTCGATGGTTTCCCATAACTTACTTTCGGTCCGTCTATTATGGGCGGAAAATCTAAGTAAGGTGCAGACTTGGCTGGCGATTGGCGCTAGGGAATATGCAGCTGTTTCTAGGGTCTCAGCAACAAGCTCCTCCAAGCTTTGCAGCAGGTAGTCCTGTGCGTCTTGACCTGAATGCTTAATGAAAAGAACGTGGGATACCCATTGGTCTCTTTTATTTAGTAGATCGGCGAGTAGCTTTTCAACTTTGTTAGTATTGTTGTCGAGGTGTTGTAATAATAGTGCGATGTCGTCACTAAGCTCTACACGTTTGTCGAGCATCGAAAGAGTGTTATTGATGGCGTGGCGATAGATATGGTTAACATCTTCACTAAGCAATGGATTGCCCCCAACTCTTGAGAGAACCGGCATTTGATTGGCGAGGTAGAAACAAAAGCTATCGATTGTTTGAACTCGAAGACGCGAGGGGTTTTTTAGCAGATTCCAGTTGCAGTCGTTGTCATGGGCGATTACGGCACTGGCTATGGACAGGCGTTGCTTTTCAAATTCTTTTTCGGGGACGACGCCAGTGGCTTCAACTTCCACAGCCCATGCTAACGTAGATAAAATTCGGTCTCGCATTTCACTTGCTGCCTTGCGAGTGAATGTGATGGCCAGCACCTCTTCAGGCTGCTTGGATATACCTAGCAGGCGAAGGTATCTTAGGGTGAGTAATTCAGTTTTTCCTGACCCTGCTGGCGCCTGTACTATGCACGATAGATTGATATTCAGGGCCTGTTCTCTGGCGGATGCATCCGCCAGTGTAAAAGACTCGGGCGAGCTCACGCTAAGCCTCCCACTTCAACGTAGTCATTATTTCCGTTTGAAATAGACTCGCGTAATTCTTGCACTCGACACAAAGATTGTAAGCCGCAATACAGGCAAGTTTTTTCATCATTAACCGGGTTCACATTTGCCTTGCTGTTAATGAATTCATCAGCAAGCAGGGCGATACGCTTGCTCCACAATTCACCGAGTTCGTCCCAGGTATACTCGATTTTGTCGTCATCATTTACCGGTTTAAGTAAGTGGCCAAAACTATCAGTGGCTGCAAGCCCGCAAAATTCTATTTTTTCAATATTTACGTGAGCTATCGACAGTGCACCGATTGCCTTTTCTTCAGACTTACTAGCGACGACAAAGTAGAGTGGTAGCTGCATGTCCTCGGGGCGTTCTTGTAGCCAGGATTGGCGCGTAGTGGCGTGTTTTCCGGTTTTGTAATCAATCAATGCCAAGCTGTTATCGCTAAGTTGATCGACCCGGTCCATTTTCAAAGTAAGATGTAAATTCCCATGTTGCCACTCATAACTTTTTTCTTGTGAAAGAAGAGTGAAATCTTGTCTCTTAACATCAAGTTCGACAAAAAGAGATAGCAGGACTTCTAGCCTGGTTTGTTCAATTTCAGAAAACTTAGGCGTCATTACACGGCGAAAATTGCGATTAAGATAGGTAACAGCCTCATGACTTGCTGACTCTATTCGACGCTGAAGTTCCTGTGTCGGAAGGTTTTTCAGGTCGCTGAGTCTTTGGATTTGTGAATAGAATAATTCCATGGCTATATGGACGGCAGTGCCTCTTGCCATGCTGCTTAATCCGCTGCTGAATTGCTGCAAAGTATCTGCATTGAGGCGGTGCTTGGCAAACCCTCGAAAAGGGCAGCTGGATTGGTTGCTTAGTACGCTCTGCCCTCCTCTTACTCTAGCATCGCTCGCCAAAGCTGGTGCGCCAATATCGTTAGTGTACGAAAGTTCTTTGCTTGACTGATAGCTTTTGCAATACAGATTTAAAGGCCAGGTATCTGCGGCGTTTGCCTGAGTCGGGGTGATATGTTTTATAAAACTACTGGCCCTTAACTGCTGGTCATTGTCAGTTTCAAAGTGGCTGTAAACTAAATCGTGTTGGACAGATTCTATGAGAGCACGAAAGCTTTGTTGGGCCATAGCAAACTGGTTTTCTCCGTGACTCGCTGGCATCCGATGCTCACGTTGTAACTCATAGGGTAAAAAAGGTGATGGAGATGAGGGCGGCGGCCAGCTTTGGTCATCGAATCCCAATAACCATGCGTGATCAAATCGTAGCCCGATTGACTCACTCACCGTATAGAAAGACAGCTGGCGTTTAGATGAAAATCCGGGTCTTGGTGATAGCTTTGATAAAAGGCTACGAAATTTTCTGAGCGCGCCACTATGGTTAAGTTGCCCTAAACAGTTAGACGATTCAGCAAATAAGGTTAAGCCTTCTTTCCACAATACCAGCAGCTTTTTTTCCTCTTTGGACTGGCGAGTTCCTGGCCATTGAAATTGTTCAAGTATCTTGGTAAAAAGTCCGGCCCATTGCCTGGGTGAACCATTGCTAGGCATCGACCTCAATAAAGTTTTTGACTGCAATAGGCTAAGAGAAAATTGAGGGCTACTAGCGCTAAGTTTCGTGTTTTCGAGAACTGCAGATATTTCAGCGACGCTGCAGCGCGATGAGAAGTTTCTCCGCATAACTGACTGAGCTTGGAGTAGTGACTCAGTTTCCTCTGAGTCCGGCATAATAAAAGGACTTTGAAGAAGGCGGCAGATTTCATTACTGTCTTGGTCTGACGCCAGCAGTGATAGTAATAACAGTGCATCGTGAATCATTCCGAAATCGGTCAACGGCACAGAGTCGCCTGTATTGTTGAACAAAGGCTCTTTGTCTACTGGGGCGATCGCATTTTCATGATTAAATATGTCTTCGAAACAGCGTATGACAGAGGCTTTATCAGGTCCCGCAGATGGCATGATTATGCCGATGTGCGCGCTGGGTTCAGACTCACATAGTTTTAAAGCCCATTGGGCGCAATTTTTAATTTCCTGGTTCCGATCGGAGAAGATATAGCGAGTCGCCGGCTCATTTCGCGAAGTGCTCGCAAGTGTGGTGCTGGACACATTTGTAAGATTGGCCAATGCTGCAAACAAGCGCACATATAAAGGCGGTGGATCATCGAAATTGCTGAGTGCTATTTCTTCAGGCAAATAAGAACGGTCAGAGTTTTCCAACGCATCTATGAGTCTTCTAGTGCAGTCCACTAAGCTTATTAGTTGCCTGTCAGCGCACACTGCCTGATAGGTTTTAGCCCACTCAATAAATGTGGCTACGTCTAGATTGGATTGATAATGGGAGCCGCCATCAAGTAGAGAGTCCCAAAGAGCCCACTGCTGAAGTGTTTGATAACTTGTACTTACTTGCGTGGCTGTTTCTTGAGGGTTGAGAAGAGGAATACTGTGGCTGCTTTCTTCTATTATCTGGGTCCAAACGAAAAGCTCCTGGGCGCCGCTCATGAGCTGCCAGTCGCAGCTAGGTGATATTCCTGCCACACCTCTCAAGTTCCATAGGTTTTTAATCCACACATCGATAGGGACGACGCTAGGTGCTTTGTAAGCTGTTTGGTTCTGCTTACTATGAACTTCAGCAAGTATGGCGTCCTTAATTCGTAAGCTCGGCACAATAACTGTGGCACTGCGAGAAAGTGCCTCATCAATTGGTCTTGAGTCAAAGCGTGAAATAGCCACTAGGATGCCTCAGGGTTGATACTTTTAGCCCAGCTGAGAAACTCATCATCATTGCCGCGAAAGACGATACGATCCGACTTTTTAGCGAGCTGATAGTCGTACATTGGGTCGTAGTAATTTATTAGTAATATTCTTATCCAATCTTTGTGCTGCGAACTATCGCCGCTGATAGATTGAGCGTGCAGGGCGCTTACCATTATGTCTCGAATTTGGGCATGCAGATCATCGCCCAAGCGCCGCCTTATTTTATCAAGGTTTGCCATAAGAGATTCGCTGAACAAGTGCAGACCCTCTTCAGCATAAACGGTAGTGAAGTCGAGATAGTTTCTGTGAATGTAGTCGTCTAAGATGACCGAGGTGCGAGATGAAACGGTGGCTTCGATGATAGCCAAAGGAGACGATTTCATCGATGCATACAAAGTAGGCGGCAAGTGAATTGAGCCTATAGAATGGCTTTCATCTTCAATAAAAACCCGATTTAGGTCGGCATTAGGCAATTTGATGAAATCAATCGCAAGGCTGTTTTCAAAATCAATTTGCGTGGGCTGTGGGGAGACTCTCCGGCCAAAGGCTGAACCGCGATGATTCGCTCTTCCTTCAAGGTCTACACTGGCGTTAAGGGTGTTTATGAGATGGGTTTTGCCGCAGCCGGTTTTTCCACCGGCGATAATGAAATTATCAGCTGAAGAAACTTGCTCGAGTTTGTCGATTAAAAAGCGCCGTAAAGCTTTAAAACCTCCCTCTATCATGGGAACTTCATAGCCATATTCAGCCAGCCATTGTTGAACAAGCTTGGATCTCTGTCCCCCGCGATAGCAATATAGTACTGTGCTTGGGTAGGCCTTTAAAAGCTGTTGCCACTGTCTGAGCAGCTCATCTTTAACCTCGCCGTGAATAAGCTTGTGACCAAGCTCAACTGCTGCGTCATGGCCTTGCTGTTTATACAGCGTGCCCACTTGCTCTCTTGCGCTATCGTTTAACAAAGCAATATTGGTGGCGCTAGGAAATGAACCTCGGGCATATTCAATAGGGGCGCGAACATCGAGAAGAGGGGTGTCAGATTTCAGTAAATCTGCGAAGGCGGTCTGGGGGATAGAATAAGACATTAAGAAGCAGACGCAGTGATAACCCGTGAGTAATTGACAAAATCAAGTGTATCACTGGCCTGCCTATAATCCCTAGCTTATGCAGCTTCAATCCTTGGGAGCTTAACTATTGGGTTACAAGAATTCACTGATGTTTGGTTAAGTAAATGCATCTATAGCCACTTTCTGTGCCTTGGCTATACCTTCCTAGCTGAGTGCAGTCCCAATCCTTGAAATATTAACCATTGGATTGCAATAATTAACCTGTGTTTGGTTAAGTAAATGCATCCGCAGCCACTTCCTGTGGCCTGACAATAACTTCCTAGCTTAGCGCAGTCTCAACCCTTGAGAACTTAACTTTTAGAGTGCAGTAATCAACCTGTGTTTGGTTAAGTAAATGCATCCGCAGCCACTTCTTGTGGCGTGACTATAAATTCCTAGCTTAGCGCGGTCTCAATCCTTGAGAACTTAACTATCTAGTTGCAGCACCTAACCACTGTCAGATTAAGTAATGCATCTCTGACAATTCCTGAGGCCTGCTTATAGTTCCTTGCGTATTGCTATCCCAATCCCTGGGCGCTGCTCCATTGGGTTGCAATCCTTAATCACTGCTAGACTAAGAAGATGCATCCATTGCCACTTCCTGTGGCATGTCAATCATCCTTGAATGGAACGTCCTTGTAATACTTCTTGGTGGTTAAACTACTCTCAGTTAAACCGCTTTGAAGCGCCTGCTTTCTTTCTTAAAAAGCTGATCTTGTAACTAACTATAGCAGCTGTTTTGAAAAGTAATGGATTAATTGCTTGTTGCTTATAAATTATTTCTATTACCTCGTTGAGCCGGTTTTTTTTGTACTCTGGCCTATACTTTTTTAAAGGTTTTAGGGTTGAGTCATTAGGGTTTGATTATTTTAAAGTCATCGTCAGGGCCGGTAACCTATAGACTTTTTGCGTTTTATTAATCTGAAGGCAAGTATGCGTGCTTGTCGGTTAAAGTAGGAATTTTATGACACGTTGCTTGTTTTTTTTGTTTATTCTAAATCTCAGCGCCTGCACTTCGATAAGTGAAAGCGTGATATCAGGGCGGGATATCGCAATGGACGATAGTTTGTTCAGCCGTGGATCTAGCTCGCGAACTAGTCGCTGGGTACTCAGCCGCGACTCTCAGTTCTATATCGCCCGAAACAATAAATTGACTGCATTAAATTCGGCAAACTCTGACGCTTTATCTGCCGTGATTGGGCAAGCCATTTCGGAAAACTTTGCCCTCAGCCAAATTGGGCTGTTACCAGAGTCATTCCAGCAGGCTCTTGAAAAAGCTGATTCCTTGGGCGCAGATTTTCTTGTGTTTCCTAGTATCGTAAAATGGGATGACAAGGTCGGATTTGGCACTGAAGTCGGTTCTAAGTATAGTTATGATGCAAGCACTAAAATCAGTTTAAGATTCGGCTTGGATCGTGCGCTAGTCCAGCTTATGATTGTGCATGCATCGACGGGGTCTGTTTTAGATGTCATTAGACTAGAAGCAAGCAGTGGTTTATTGACGCCTTTTAGCACCAGAACAATCAGCCCCCAATCAATTCTTCTGCCGGAGTTGCAAACATTGTTTGCAGGTTTGGTGGCGATAACAGGATAGAGCCATCACAACTCCTCCGAAAAATACGACTTCAACTGTTGATCCATTTGCCTTTGTTCGAGAGATCAAAGGCAAGGGTCCGGCACCTGTTCACCTATGGAACCCGCCTTTTTGTGGTGATATCGACATGCTTGTCAGCAAAGATGGGGTCTGGCATCACGACGGCAAACCCATTCGTCGACCTGCCATGGTTAGACTTTTTGCCTCGATACTTACATTAGAAAATGGCAGTGACTATTTCTTAGTAACGCCGGTTGAAAAAGTGGGAATCAAGGTTGAAGATTGTCCGTTCCTCATAACTGAAATGGATGTGTCTGGGGCTGGTTCAGATCAGGTTATTGAATTTACGACGAATACAGACGAGCGCTTCCAGATCAACCATGACCATCCGATTGCATTAAATTCAACTGATTCTGGCGCCGAACCCCATCCCACGGCGCACGTTAGGTCCGGTTTAATGGGGCTGATCAGTCGGCCGGTCTTTTATCGACTGGTTGAATTGGCGATCGAGGTTGATGTTACTGTAGAGGCTGACGGAAAACCCGAAAGCCAGCTTGGTGTGTGGAGTTCGGGTCAGTTCTTTAAATTTGGCTAACAAATATTAAAATATTAACTGGAAGGGCACATAGGTTGAGCTTTACTAAAAAGCTTAGCCGGTTTTAATTAGCTACTATTAAGTAGCGTCAATAAAAGTGCTGAACAGCCTCTTTCTAATGGTCAAACATCCTATCTGCCTGACTAGTCGGGCCCCAAACTAGGCCCATCTAGTGTGCTCTTTTTTTGCTCCATTGTTACGTTCTACAGCTTTTCAAAGGCACATTGACGAATTTACTGAAGTCGGCGCTCCTTTGGCTTCAATTTTACCAATAGATTAGAGCACAAGGGTGCGGCAATATTGACCTTGGCCATCAAAAACGGCATTATTAGGCCCATTTTTTAACTGTCACAGAACCGGTTACCTATCCGACTCGCAATGGCGCGCTTAACATGCTCGCCAAGGCATTCTATTAGCAAACGGAACAAATCTTGGCAGCGAAGATTACAGTTCAATAAATAAGTTTCAATTTTGTTAAATCAATATGGAGAATCCATGAAGGTTCTTGTTGGAGTTAAGCGCGTCGTTGATGCGTATGTCAGAGTCAGAGTAAAGTCTGATGGAACAGGGGTTGATCTTAACAACGCTAAGATGGCTATCAATCCTTTTTGTGAAATCGCTGTTGAAGAAGCCATTCGGATGAAAGAAGCCGGTACGGTCGACGAAATCATCGCTGTTTCTGTGGGCCCTCAAGCGGCTCAAGAGCAAATACGCACAGCCCTAGCGCTGGGCGCAGATAGAGGCATATTGGTGCTGTCCGATGAGCAGGTAGAACCCCTTGCTGTTGCGAAAATATTTAAAGCCATCGTAGAAAAGGAAGGTATCGATCTGGTGATCCTTGGTAAACAGTCCATTGATACGGATAACAACCAAGTAGGTCAAATGCTAGCGGCCCTGTGTGATTTCCCGCAAGGGACTTTCGCCTGTAATGCTGAATTTAAAGATGGCAAAATTGAAGTCACTCGTGAGATAGATGGCGGTGAACAGACTGTCTTGCTAGATCTCCCTGCGGTTGTTACTACGGATTTGCGTCTTAACGAGCCTCGTTATGCGTCGCTTCCTAATATAATGAAAGCCAAGAAGAAGCCAATCGATTCGATTACGGCTACAGACCTTGGCGTTGACACAACATCAAAGTTAACCGTACTAAGCGTGGCTCCGCCAGCCGAGAGAAGTGCTGGCATCATTGTTGAATCAGTTGCAGAGCTGGTCAATAAACTGAAAACTGAGGCAAAGGTAATTTAGGGAGCAATATGTCAATTTTAGTCATCGCTGAACACGATAACAGTTCACTAAAAGCCGCTACTTTGGTTGTGGTTTCAGCCGCAAAAGCCATTGGTGGCGATATAATTATTTTGGTTGCCGGCTCAGGCTGCGCCGCTGCGGCAGCAGAAGCTGCCGAATTAGATGGAGTAAGTAAGATAGTTGTCGCTGACGCTGCGTGCTACGAGCACCAGTTTCCTGAAGCTATTGCACCGCTTGTAGTCTCGATAGCCAAAGACTGCACCCATATACTTTCTGCTGCGACCACTACAGGCAAAAATATTTCACCGCGTGTAGCGGCTTTGTTAGATGTGGCTCAGATATCAGATATTATTGAAGTTAAAGCCCCTGACACCTTTGTTCGTCCGACATACGCCGGTAGCGCTTTAGCTACAGTGCAGTCAGCGGATTCAGTCAAGGTTATCACTGTTCGTACTACAGCTTATGACGATGCTCCTAAGGGTGGCAGTGCGACTGTTGAGGCAACTGATTTTACTGTTGAGCAAACTGGAACAGTTTTCGTAGCAGAGGAATTATCAGTATCAGAACGCCCTGAGCTTACCGCTGCTTCGATTATTATCTCCGGTGGCCGTGGCATGCAAAATGGCGAGAATTTTGTGTTACTTGAAAAAGTGGCGGACAAGCTCGGTGCAGGTATTGGCGCATCTCGTGCAGCTGTAGACGCAGGCTTTGTGCCAAACGACTATCAAGTTGGGCAAACTGGAAAGATTGTGGCTCCTGATCTTTACATCGCGGTGGGGATTTCCGGCGCTATTCAGCATCTCGCGGGTATGAAAGACTCAAAAGTCATTGTTGCAATTAACAAGGACGAAGAAGCACCAATTTTCCAAGTGGCTGACTACGGTTTAGTGGCAGATTTATTTAAGGTGTTGCCAGAACTTGAAGCAGCTTTATAGATAAAACCTGGTTCCTCTTACTGTCTACTTGCTAGGTAATAGGCTGGAGGGGAATAAGGATTAGGTTGATACTCGTTTTAGAGCCGAACACAAAAAAGCCCGGATAACCGGGCTTTTTTGTGGGTCTTAAGTAGCCGCTTATCTAAAATTAGAAAGCGGCTACTTAAAACGCATCAGTTACTGATTTTTTTGCTCAGCTAACTGACGTTTCTTAACTTCTCGCGGGTCGTTTGGAGCTCTACCTTTAGGCTTGGCTGGAGCAGCGCTGGCTTCTGGCTTAACAACCGCTGCCGCTGCTTTTTCTTGGGCTGGGGCAATCGTTGGAGCTGGCTCAGTTGCAGGAGCGAGGGGCTTTGCAGCTTTTTTCTCACTGCTAGTCGTTGCAGGCTTTGCTTTGCGGGCTGAGCTGGATACTCCAGCTGATGGGTTACTAGCTTCGGCAACAGGAGTTGCGGGTTCTGCTTTTACCACTGGATCAGCTGGCTTTTCTGCAGAAGCTGAGTCACCTTTACTTTCGGTTTTTGCTGCTGGACGCTGCCTCTTTCGTGGTTGACGAGTCGCAGCAGGTTTAGCTTTGACTTCTTCTGATGGCTCAGCTCGATTACCGTCTACTTCTTCTTTTGCTGATGCCGGTGTGCTATTTCCATCGGAATTACCAGTAGCTTCTGATTTATTGTCACTGGTTTTAACATCATTTTCTACAGGCTCACTCTTATCCGCAGAGGTTTCAGCTTCTGGTTTTGTTTCCGGTTTAGCCGCAGTGGTTTTTTCCACAGGGCTGCCTACGTCAGCGTCAGCGGCTGTTTCGTCAGGGCGTTCGCGTCTTGCCGGTTGGCGTCGTCGCTTCGCAGGAGCCTTGGGGGCTGGTGCATCATTAGCTGGTGACTCTGGCGTCGTCGCTGATGCTGATGCGTCACTGGCCGTTACAGCAGCTGCTGTATTGCTTTCCGCATTGTCTGCTGCAAAAGTAGTTGCAGATTCGTGCTTGGACTGAGCCTGGATCGTGCTTTCAGTTTCCGCTACGTTAGTCTCCGCTACGCTAGTTTCTGCAGTAGTTTCTGGTCTTGGTCCACGGCGTCGCTGGTTGTTGTTACGAGTGCGCTTAGATGAAGGTCGTCTTTCCGCAGAAGACTCGCCGTCACCATTGTCACTCTTAGCCTGAGCCGGATTAGTCGGCTGGCCTTCGCGATTAGGCTTGTTGCGATCTTCTTGGCCGCGGCCTCGTCCTCTAGATTCTCCTTGCTTGGTTTGAGCTGGGCGGGAAGAATCCTGATTATTAGTTTCGCGCTTGTCAGTATCTTTGTCTTCATTTCTCGCATTCGCAGATTTATTCTGCTGATTGCGTCCCTTGCCCTGGCCACGCTGGCTCTGACGGGTGCGGTTTCTATTTTGAGAAGGGCGCTGTGCTGGCTTTTCTTCGACAACAGGCTTCGATGCTTCACCAAACAAGCCAGAAAACAGTTTGGAGAAAAACCCTTTCTCAATTGGCTTTGGCGGCGGTGTGCGCTGAGGAATAGTGCTGACGGTTGGTTTCTCTACGGCTGCGGCTTCTTGAACGGGTGGTTTGATGTTTACTGAGGGTTCTGGCTCAGACGTGGCATCCACTTCATAGCTTTCAGCATTTTGATTAATGCCAACGATCTCGTAATGAGGTGTAAGTAGCTCTGGAACAGGATTTATATAAACTTTGGTTTTGCTTTGCTCCTCGATTTCAGAGAGTACATTGCGCTTTTCATTTACCAGATAAGACGAGACAACTAACGGGACGTTGGCTTGCACTTGTTGGCACTTCTGCTTGTTTGCTTCTTCTTGAATAATTCGAAGAATAGAGAGCGCTAAAGATTCGACGTCTCTAATGCTGCCTTGGCCAGAGCAGCGAGGGCAAACTATGGCGCTAGTTTCACCAAGCGACGGCCGTAAGCGCTGTCTAGACATTTCCAGTAGGCCAAAGCGTGAAATTCTTCCTACTTGAACGCGAGCTCGATCTGGTTCAAGCGCATCTTTCATGCGGTTTTCAACATCTCGCTGATTGCGGTTGGAGGTCATATCGATAAAATCGATGACAACCAAACCGCCCATATCGCGAAGACGCAGCTGACGAGCAATTTCGTCGGCCGCTTCTAGGTTAGTATTTAGCGCCGTTTCTTCAATATCTGCACCGCGTGTTGCACGAGATGAGTTGATGTCGATAGATATAAGGGCTTCTGTAGGGTCGATAACCACTGATCCACCAGAAGGGAGCTTAACTTCGCGCTCGAAAGCACTCTCTATTTGAGTCTCTATTTGATAGCGATTGAATAGTGGTAGTTTGTCTTCGTATAGCTTTATGCGATTTTCATACTGCGGCATGACTTGTTTGATGAAGCTCAATGCTTCTTCATAAGATTCAACGGTGTCAAACAGGACTTCGCCGATGTCTTTACGCAAGTAGTCGCGGATCATGCGAATTATTACGTTGCTTTCTTGATAGATCAAAAAAGGTGCTGGCTTTCCTTCAGAGGCGTCTTGAATCGACTGCCAAAGAGCAAGTAGGTAGTTCAAATCCCACTGTAATTCTTCTGGATCTTTACCAACGCCTGCAGTTCTTACGATCAGGCCCATGCCGTCAGGAATTTGTAGCGTGCGCAGCGCATCTCTAAGTTCAGACCTATCATCACCTTCAATGCGGCGGGATATGCCGCCAGCTTTAGGGTTGTTTGGCATTAGAACCAAGTAACGACCTGCTAAGCTGATATAGGTAGTAAGTGCCGCACCTTTATTGCCGCGTTCTTCTTTTTCAACCTGAACGACGACTTCTGTGCCTTCAGGGATTAGTTCGCGCATTGAGCCGCGTTCGCCAGACTTAGCGTTTTTGGAGTGGTATTGCTTAGAAATTTCTTTAAGAGGGAGAAAGCCGTGGCGCTCTGCACCAAAATCAACAAAGGCTGCTTCTAAGCTGGGTTCTACGCGAGTGATCTTACCTTTATAGAGATTGGCTTTCTTTTGGATGCGAGTGCGGTTTTCAATGTCCAAATCGTAGAGACGTTGGCCATCGACTAGTGCTACTCGGAGTTCTTCTTCCTGAGTCGCGTTTATTAACATTCTTTTCATGATGAGTTCACTTATCTGTTTAGGGCAGAACAGTAGACTCGGGGAGGTCTTCGAGGGACTTAAGAGAAGGATAATTCCTTACTTGAGTCTTTGATTCGGCCGAGGGCCAGATCAGGCAAGCGATCTTAAACTAAACAAATAAATATCACGAAAATTGAGGGTATAGCCGCCAATTTTTTGGTTTATTCCGTTCCGTTGAGGCTATATAAGGCATCTAAGGCTCTGTTTTAATTATAAAATCTAAATTCTAGCTTGCTTTAATTTTGCGATGACGCTTTAGCGTTTTATCGCAAAATAATTCGAATACTGTTTCCTGAATGCTGTTCTGCTGTCTTATTCACGCTAAAAATCGTGAAAAGTAAATTTGTAAAACTTTAAAGCGGTGATTTCGCCTTCGGCTTGTCTTAACAAGTCTTAAGAGGGATCACTACCGCCTACCGGAACCTGAGGGTTAACTGAGGCTTAGTTATGATTAGTGCCGTTAACCATTTGCAACTTGAGTTCAAGCGCAGCGTTGATTTGACACCTTTTCGAGTAAAGGAAGCAAAGGCTTGGCTTTTTCTCGATTGAGCAGTTCAAACAAATGTTATAACTACTATCCGGCAGGAATATAACAGCAAAATACGAGAGACTCAATTAAGGAACTGACTTTAAGTTGAAAAAAAGAAATAAAAACAAGCAATTGCGCTAATTACTTACAATTTATGGCAACTATAAGTCGATTCGCATCAATGCCTAAGGATGTGACTTGATTAAAAAAAAGTCGTGGGGTTAAAATGGCCATCAAAGTGGCTTTGCTAATACGCAGACACATGCCCTAAGGTGTATGAGCATAGGACGGGTAAAGGTTTGAAAGCCGAGTCACTGCTTAATGTGACGATAGATGTGATAAAAAGAGGCCAGATTGAGCTGAATAGCTGTGATCTAGACTCAAGAACAAAAAATATGATGATCAGTATCTATTGCTCTAGGATGAGTTGGGTGCTGGGAACTAAAGCTAGGGACACCACGGGGAACACGCAAAATGACTATTTATTCTTATTGCCGGACATCTGAATTAGAGGCGAGCTTTGGAAGTAGCAAACTCGAAGAAATTCTAGAGCCAGAAATGCTAGCGATCCAAACTTACTGTTTGGCTGAGCAATGGTATATGACTGAAACGCTTAGGGATGACGATTGTAATTGGAATTTGGAGTTTCATAAGCGTCTGAATGGCAAGCGATTAATGACAATGCTGCGACCGGGTGATGTAGTCCTTTGTAGTAAGCTGGAGCGGATAGTTAGTTCCGGCAGTCAAGCTCTAGCATTGATTCGCCAGCTAAGAGAGAAGTCAGTAAAGCTGCACGTCGCCGAACTCGGCGGTGATATTGGCAGTTCAGAGTTCAGTGTTAATTTTGAGAAAGCCGCTAGCATTTTTGCTGCCTTGGAGCGTCGTAAATCTGCGGAGCGCATCAAAGGGGTTAAGCAAACTCAGCGTAAGCAAGGACGTTATCTCGGCGGTAGCCGACCGTTTGGCTACATGATCCACGAAAATGGGCGCCTTATCGAGAATCCAATGGAGCAACGCGTGCTTCGTAAAATTATGGACCTTAAGAAACAGGGCAAGTCACTGAGAGCTATTTCTAGCGCAGTATCTACGCCAGTTATGCCTGTTAGTTTTAAAACAGTTCAACGCTTGCTGCAAAGACACGCTGAGTTGATGTCGGCTTAAGACCTATGCGCTCCCGATGTAATCGTTATGTTGGGG
>CAWKZY010000037.1:0-27460 GCA_963854625.1 Gammaproteobacteria bacterium
TTAACGGAGAAAATCAATGCTAATACTGACACGACGGGTCGGTGAGACATTAATGGTAGGCGATGAAGTAACGGTTACCGTATTAGGTGTCAAAGGAAACCAAGTAAGAATAGGGGTCAATGCACCAAAAGAAGTAGCGGTGCACAGGGAAGAGATCTACGAGCGCATTCAGAAAGAAAAAACCGAGGACACGCCTGCCGGCGAAGAATCGTAATTCCATTCGAATGATTCCGTGATGAGTTTATTGCGACTATTTGTTCGCTTTATTTCTTTATTTTAATTTTGCTGTGATATCATATCCGCGCTTCGTTCTGAGGTGGGTTGCGAGATTGTAGTCAAGAATCGCAAATACGGACGGAATACAAAGAATACGGAGAGGTGGCCGAGTGGCTTAAGGCGCACCCCTGCTAAGGGTGAATAGGAGAAATCTTATCGAGGGTTCGAATCCCTCCCTCTCCGCCATATTTCCTAGTAAAAACGCCTTACAGCCATTATTATTTCTGTACGTGCCTGGATACATACCCATAAATTTTGGCCGGCGCTCGACAGTAGTTTGGTTTATGCTAGATAGTTTAGCGTAGGTATTGTCTGTCTAACCAGCCTGAGTCTGAAGCAGAACCTATTTCGATTATATAGCCACTTAGAGTTTCTTAAGTCAGCTCAGTAGCAGACTAGGATATGCCCACCCTTGTTTTCCTTAGTAATCCCCAGCCAGCCACCGCCCGGGTCCAACCCCTTCCACGAAGATGGTCCTATCTAACTCCTATCTTGCATGACATATCCCAAACTTGTCTGCTGCCAAACTTCGTTTGTTGTCGTAACCTCATTGGAACATAAGGAGACTTCTGGCGTGCGCGAATCCAAGAACGCAACAAAGAATGAAGTGTTAAACGATAGATCAAAAATAGACTTCATTGCTTCTGCGGGCACAGCAACTCGGCTTGCAGCTTTAGCGATTTTAATTTGGCAGTAGTGAAATGGTAAACGCTCAAAAGCTAGATCTAGACGCTATGGGGTCATCTCGAGAGTAAGCTCAGGCATTTATGCAACTTCCAGATGAGCCGGTAGTTATGGTAAACCTGCTTAAGTTTAGCAATAGTGGCGTAGGGGTTGAAGCCTACGGACAATATGGCAGAGATGTTGCTAGCATTCTTGAAAGCATCGGTGCCGAGATTATTTTCCAATGTAATGTCAGGCTACGTTCATGGCGGCGCTGAGAGGGATAGGGTAGCTATGGTGCGGTATTCAGATGCGCGAGCACTGTCGCAGATGGCACAGTCTGCCGAGTATCAAGCTATCAGCAGCAATTGCTAGTCTGGTCTGGAAGGTCAGGTGAGCCTTACTGTGTTTGAAAACGGCAACTTGTAAAAACTGTCTCCAATCAAAATAGTAAGAATTATCTGGTGATAAGCAGTGATTCTATAACTTGGTTAGGGCGAAAAAATAGAATCAAGAGAATTGTGGACCCCTTTAAACTAAAAGGATCAAGCGATAGCTAAGAGGCTGTGAGCCTCGACGCCGCGTATTTGCAAACTACTCTGGGTTTTGTTTACGCCGAGTTTACCTATCGTTTTTAGCAATAGAATTTGCACCAAAAAAGCCGATTTCGACTTGTCTGGTGCAAATTTCTGTTTCGTTCGCTAACATTGTAGATTATGTTCAATTAGCTTAATTGGGGTCTTTTTCGATTAGACGGTTAACTCGTTAGTAGCAACTATGGAGTTGAGGTACCCCAATAGCGCGAAACATGGAAAATACTCTGATACATATCTGATACCTCCCATGGCCTATATTTCTGTCTGCTTAAGCAGGTAAATTAAGACGATGAGGCCGAAGAAAAGAAACAGTGAGCCAGATAGGTAGAGGGCATATTGAAGGCTGTACAAATCTGCCACATAACCAAAAATTGGAGATGTAGAAGCGAAGAGAATTCGAATGATAAAGCTTCTAATAGACATTATCGTTGCCCGCATGTTGGAGGGTATCTGTCTGTTTATATGATGACGAAGTACTGGTGTTGCTACTCCTCTAGTAAGGTAAAAGAGGAGTAGAACAAACAAGCTCCATAGAGAGTTTATATACGCAAGGGTGAAATAACAGGTTACTAATAGCAGCAATAATATACTGAGAAATGTTTTAGTACTAATTTTTCGTTCAATTAAATGTGCATAAAAAGCAGAAAACGCAACAGCTAGGTTGAGCCCTGCACCTATCAGTCCAAAAAAAATCAACTGTAAGCCGAGCATTTTAAAGTAGGGTTGAACAAGCCAAGCCATTGTTAATGTTGCTGCGCCAAAAATAGCAGAGTAAAAAATATACGCTCTCAAGATATTATTTTCTATCATCGCATAGTGAATTATTTTTTTAATGTTTCTCCAAGGTTTTCTCTTGCCATCTTGTAAACGATCCCCTTTGGGTTCAATCAAGAACAGTGCAATTGTAAAACCAGTGAAAGCAATGACAACTTGGTAATAGAAAGGGGTTCTTAAGCTGATTTCAGCTAAACTCCCTCCAATTACGAAGGCAATCGCTTCAGCGAAGTTTCCCATTGATATTGTTCTTCCTTCTAGTTTAATAAATTCATTGCTTCGATTTATTTCTACTAAAGAGTCGTACATCAAGGCCGTATCCGATCCCGAAATGAAACTTTGACCAACGCCTAAACAAAGTGCTGCTAATAGAAAACCACCAAAACCAAAAGAAAGAGAATAAATTAGAATGCCTAAGAAACCGAAGAATGTGCCTGTAACCATTGAGTTTTTCCTTCCGAAGACGTCAGCTACGTAACCCGAAGGAATTTCAAGGGTTGCTATGGTTACAGAATAGATCGCTTGAATCAAAAATAGATCGGTGATGGTCAGCCCATTTTCTTCATAGAATAACCAGATAATAGGCATGAAAAGCGTCATCCATTTCGATGCTTTGATGACATAGAGCTTCCAAATATTTGAACCTACGCTCATGAAAGGGAGGGGAAATGGTGTAGGGGGAGCTGAGAAATATGTACTACTATTACTGAATTACCCCTAACTGCAATGCCATCTCCTATGCACGCATCGTTATGGGTATAGGAGCTGGCATTTATTGTCATAGCATCAATATTAAATGCTACTTCGCGCAGCCTGCTAATGATTTCACCGGTATCCATAATCATTTTAGTAACTCGACCAGTAGAGACTTAACAAGAGAATTGCTTGGATAGTTTACGTATTTGGAGCTTCTTGCGTTATTTCATGCCAGACTTGCGTAATCAGAAGCGGTAGGAGCGATCCCAAATGTCTAAGAAGTGGGAAAGTATATTTCAGTTCCTGATGACTCAGGTGACTGCCACCGTTCGGTTTTTTTGGTTGCCATGGTGGATTGCTGGACAAGAATTAATTGTAAAAAAAAGGCCGATTGGGGGGAGTCCAGCCGGTCTTTTTTAGTGTAACGCCTTAAGCCTAGCGGAGAACTCTAGTCAAAGCTTGCAACCGCACGAAGCTCATTCTCTTTGCGTTCTTCTACCAGTTTCTCAAAACCTTCATCATTTAAATGAGTAACCGCAATCCATGCATGATTCATTTCGTCGGCTGTTCGACTGCCCCACACTACGAACTGGTCTGGGTCGGTTACATTCGGATTATTTGATGTATTGTCATACCATTGCTTCAGGACAAGAACTGCTCCTGTGGGAAGCAAGGGGGCCACGTCTGGATTGTAGATATGGCTATGGTGCCATGTAGCACTCCACTTAGATATTTGACTGATAGCCTCGGTACGACCCGTTTCCGGATAAAATATCTCCAGGGAAGCCGCGTTCATGCGCAGGTGCCCGTGGGGTTGAAAGCTGTCTATGCGAACGGGGTGGTCAAATGACTGGAAGCCTTCAACCATTGCGTAACCATTAGATGGGATAAGAAGGCTATCCTCTGTGCCGATTTGATATTGTTTCAGATCTTGTTTGTATTCAGCCCGGTCTTCATAGCCTGCGGGATGTAACCAAAGACCCACTTCTATGACATTGTCTTTAATCATAGTACCTGGAGCGGAGGCTCCCAGACCGCCGGGGAACATGTGAATGCTCCAGCGGACCCGTGACCCAGCAGGGATTGTGCGGCATACACCTTCAGGGACAATTTCACCCCATTTGCCCATGGCGTACTCAGTTAATTGGCCATAGGTTGCAAATTCGCCGTCTTCGGTAGGTGCGTATACATCAGCATTGGCATGATGAATTACGGCTTTGGCATCTCCGCGAGGCTTAACTTGCACGGCCTTGATGCAGCGATCTGTATTCAATTCCATGTCTACGAAGTGTTTGCTCCACAGATCATTTCCATCAGCAGGTATATCAATAGCCAGAGAGGCAACGATCTTGTCGGGTTCTCCAAATTCTCCTGTAAAGTTCCAGTCGCTTGGATCTCCTAAAACGGGCATTTCCACGACAACATCCGGATCTCCCAGGGGTGAGCCTTGGTTAACCCAAGTAACGATCGTGTCAATTTCGTCTTGTTCGAGGCGCCAGTCACCTTGAAGGTCCTGAATGCCAATTCCGTGATCATAGGCGTAGGGAGGCATTGTTCTGTCGGCGACTTTCAGCTGGATCAGAGGTGCCCAAGGTCGCACTTGGTCGTAGTTAGTCAGTTGCATTGGAGCGATACCACCTTCTCGGTGACAAACCACGCAATTTTCATTGAGAATTTGTCCAACTTCACCATTGTAGGTAACTGCGTGATCGGCGTCGGTTTGAGCCAGTGCTTGGCTTTGCAACCCCATCACTATGACGGCGACTAAACTAAACCGATCTCTTGCAATCTTCATTCTTTGCTCCTACTAAAAAGATGATTATTCAAACGTATAAAATACCTGCTGTACGCATTGAATACAAGCACTTTTTGCGAGTATTCCAGAACATATGACATAGCCGCCATAGATTATAGTCTATTGATATTGTTGGCTATATCTAAAGGCTGCATAGGCGCATAGTGGTCTGTTTTCTTACGAGAGCCTGGCACTAAATTTGTCAGCATTGTTGATGTGCTTTCGGAGTTTCTAGCCTTTTGAAACAATCTCGAGACTGATCATGCGTAAATGTTATGGGCTCCTCATGTGCTGTAGTTAACAAAACAGCTGTTTAAAAATTAGCAGCATCGACTCTGAACTTGGTTTATCGAGGAGTCACGGTGACTCGCTGAAAAACGTTTGTCCAGCAGCATTGGTTGGTATTTGAGCTATCCGAGGAAGAAAAATTGTCCACCTTAGCATGAATAATGTAGTTGCCAGGTTCAGAAAAACTGACATAGATTCGAGCCAGCCCCTCTGGGCCAGGGACAGAAACTGCATTAGGGCCATCTTGTTTGGCTCCACTTCTGCAGCCCTGACACAAAGGGTCAGCTGCTTTTTCTGATCTGAGGACAACAACAGTATCTCGATGGCGTGTAAATGTCACCGCGCCCGGTCCTTGGTACTTATTGAATACAACGCCTATCGGCAATATCTCTGTGTATCTTGAGTCGCTGGTATCGCGCACCGAATTATCTTTTACTCTTACAATTAACATTACTTCGGACTCCGCGATTACGGAATCGGAATAATCGCGAACGGAAGCGGACAGTCCTGCGGAAATGTCACTACTTTCGCCGAAACCTGCAAGCGGTTGAAGAGCGCCTTCGGGTCGTGGGAGTATAAAGTCAAGTTCATAACCAGCGCGATCAGCTCGACCAGGTACGTTCAGAATGTCTTGGTCGTCGGTCTTTAAATTCCACCAAACTTCGAGAGCTATATTGTCTGCAGGAACAGTGACAGAAAAAACTCCGGTGTGTCGGCCGGGAGAGAAATGTGTGGGTTGCATTAAGTCGAACTCGGCGGGATCCATAAAGTTGGCCTCACCTAGCGGGATTTCAACAGCGTCCTCGTTTCTATTTAGATAACCGAAAGAAAAGCTTCGTGTTCCATCAGGGTTTGCTACCCAACCTTCCATAATGGGAACGATAGGCAAGCCTTCAGGAGGTGCTAGACTGAGAAAACGTGGTTGCTGAGCCTGGCTTGAGCCAGTGAAGAGTGCGAGTAATATAAAACTAAGCATGCCTAGTGTCTTACCAAAATTTTGCATTACTGTGCTCTCCAAATTGAAGCTTCGATGAAACTTTTTCATTATTAATGAGGTTTTTCATAGTTGGGTCTGAAGTAACTTTTCTTTGTACCGCTGTAAACGTTTACTTTGTCACACTGCTAAGCTTTGGCGTTCAATCTTTTCGTAATTTATTTTATTCAATTGTATAAATTATACGGTTATGGGTAATGAATACAAGTGTTTTAGGCCGTCTGTTTGGTAAGACGATAGGGTATTAACAGGAACTTCTTCGTATTGCCTTAATGTTCATAGGTGATCCACTGGCTATGCCATCAATAAGAGCAGGTCGCACTTTACTCAGCAACAGAATTATCTAACGCAATTGACTCCAAATGCATGTGTCGATAAGGGGAGGATTTTTGACTTCGATCAGAGAAGTAACAGCCTGGATTTGCGTGCATTGCTGTAGTGTTTGGCAACAGCACCTTCAGCAATATCTGGGTCGTGTGATTCGAGGGCGCTGATAATAGAGGCGTGTTCGTCGTAAGCATCATTGATACGCTCGGGGTTATTAAATGGGCGCCCTTGAAGTAGCCCAATTTTAATGCGTAAACGACTTAATGTTTGTGATAAATAAATGTTATTACAAGCGTCGTACAGGATGGTATGAAACTGGCTGTCAATTTTAGAGAGCTTTTCGGGGTCAGTTCTTGTTTTGTCAAACAGCGACAAATTGGCCTTAAGCATTGCGATCTCTAAGTCTGAAATATGAATAGCGGCGGCGCGGGCAGCAACAATTTCGAGTTCATCACGCACATAATAAAAACCTTCAGCCTCCACAGCTGATAATTGAGTAACGCACACTGTGCCCCCTGGCAACAGTTCAAGTAGACCTTCAGTCAGTAGCTGGCGTATTGATTCGCGGATGGGTGTGCGGCTCATGCCAAGCGTTTGGGCAAGTGCAGCAAAGTCGATTTCTTGACCCGCATTGATTTTTCGAGTCTGAATTGCATCACGGAGATAGGCCAGCGCTTGATCTGTCAGTGGCATATTTTTGTGCGCAGTTGTTGGGGCGGGCTGTTCAGATTTTGTCATTTGATAGAGAGTTTTAAAGGAGCCTTTGATTGTAGAAAAGATAGCCTAATAAAAATTGGTGCAAGGCTAAATACGTAGATGAGGCAAGTAATAAATTCAATTCGTAATTTCAACTTTGTATGACATTTCTCTTAATTGCCTGTAGCGTTCATGCTCACACCATCATCCATCGCCACTACTGTATACATTTGAATAATATAGTCAAGGCTAGATTGCACTAAAGTCGGTCGCTCAGCTAGAGCGCCGCAACACCGAGCGGTCCGGGGATGTTTCATGATTCAGTTGTTGGCGCTACCATCTTTTCAAATCCACAACTACCCGGTCACCAGCGAGGAGCTCTATGCCCAGCATTACTATAAGCCTACGGAATGAATGCACTATGTATGGAGATGATCGAGAAGTCTTTATTTGCGGTCAGAAAAGTGACAGCCTTGATTTGCGTGCGCTTCGATAGTGCTTGGTAATTGCTCTTTCGGCTTTATCTGGATCATGTAATTCGAGAGCTTTGATAATAGATGCGTGTTCCTTGTATGCATCGTTGATCCGTTCAGAGTTACTAAATGGTCGCCCTTGAAGGAGTCCAATTCTAATGCGTAAGCGTCGCAATGTTTGTGACAAATAACTATTGTTACAAGCGTCGTGCAGTACGTTATGAAATTGGTTGTCTATTTGGTAAAGCCTCTTTGGTTTAGCTCTTGCACTGTCAAACAGTGCTAAATTAGCCTTCAGCACTTCGATTTCTAAGTCTGAAATATGCACAGCGGCGGCGCGGGCAGCAACAATTTCTAGTTCATCACGAACATGATAAAAACCTTCAGCTTCTAAAGCTGATAACTGAATTACGCACACTGTGCCGCCTGGCAACAGTTCAAGTAGACCTTCAGTCAATAGCTGGCGTATCGATTCGCGGATGGGTGTGCGGCTCATGCCTAACTTTTGAGCAAGCGCAACAAAATCAATTTCCTGTCCAGGATTGATTTTTTGCGTCTGGATTGCATCACGCAGATAAGCCAGCGCTTTATCTGTCAGTGGCGTATTTTGCTGCGTGGTGGCCGTTGGTGCGGGAGGTTTAGTATTTGTCATTTGTTCGAGAGTGTAAAGAATCTCTGGTAGCAAGGGAAGTCCTCGATGAGTTATGAGAATCAAGCGAAGATCAGGTAGTCTGACTTTCGTTTCCGATCTGGCCTAGCTCCTCGATATTCTGCATTCTTGTTTCTTTCGTAAAATACCTATGTATATCAAAGGGTAGCTAATTAATCGAATCTAGGGGCACGGTATGAAGTCACAAGTAGCAACTTTTGAGGTGGTGGGATTAGCTATTTCTGGAGGAAAAAAAGCCCAACAACCACTGTTGTTGGGCTAAAGACCTTCTAAGGAGAGATAAATGCATCGACAATAGCCATGACACTTACCCAAAGCCTGCACGACTAAGACCTCTCTTAAATGTGCATGAGCTTTATATTATACAAATGTATAATATAAATCAAGGTTAAATGGCCACAACATTAGCGATTTGGGTAGGGTCATATGCTTTTAAGCGAGTCATTGGGCGTTTGCCAGCATAGAACGACTCGAATTACGTTGAGAATGCTTTTATTCTACTCAAACTATGGCGTTGCCGGGATTGGTGGAGATAGCCGAGCAATAATTGAGGGATTCGATGCGCTGTGATTGCTCGTTTTAAATTGCGGGCGTAATTAAGTCATTTTCAATATAATTATCTTTGCAGTAGTTTCGGAATAGGATGCCTGTTAGTTCCATTGGCGAGTCGACCTTCAAAGTTAATGCTTTATTCACTAACTGTACTGGGGGCATTGGACACACGTGAGAACCGCGGCTGGGCCAAAACCTTCGCTCACCGCTCCACCTAACTTTTAATATAAGGGTAGAGTGTGTTGGAATGAGAAGTTACTTACCGAGAAGACGCTGCTAGGAAGAGGGCGAAGTCCCGAAGTCTTCTCATGCACGCTATGGCGACAATCCTAACGATGAATCACAACGATTCAATGCGCTTTTTATGTTCACTGCTATTTCTTTAGGTCACGAGATGCATAAGTAGTTTTCGGGCTCGGTCCATGACGAGATGTTGCCTCTCACTCAAGTGCCTGGTAAACCAAGGTGTTGAATTTTGCCCGAATGTCAGATTGGCTTGGGCGGACTTGTGACATAAAGATCGCGATTAGATCCTCGCTCGGATCAATCCAATAAGAGGTAAGGAATGCACCGCTCCATGAATAGTTACCTGTTGACCCCAGTTCCCCGCTACTGCCTATGTCACCAATAATTTCAAAACCCAAGCCGAAATCGGGAATTTGATCGCCATTCGAATCTATGCGGGCACTTTGCATAAGCTCCACAGACTTCCGACTTAAGATATGTGAGTCATTGAACTCGCCATCATTGAGCAGCATTTGTATGAAGCGCGAGTAGTCAGCGGCCGTGGAAGATAGACCGGCTCCACCCGAATAGTAAGATTGCCCATTCCCAGCAGGGTATCGTGGATTGTCCAGAATAATATTGGATTCATCTCCTCGCGAGGGTATTAAACCTTCTCTTTCTGCTTCCGCATACAGTGTCACAAGACGATCATGCTTTGATTTTGGCAGATAGAAATGGGTGTCCAGCATGCCCAGAGGAGTGAAGATTTCTTCAATAAAAAAGTGGTTTAATGTTTTGCCGCTAACGACTTCGATTAGGTATCCAAGTAGGTCAAGGCCAAGACCATATTCGTACCCAGAGCCGGGTTCGAAGAGCAGAGGCTGGCTAGCCAGCAACTTCATCTGAGCGGCGAGGGTAGTGTTTTTGTTAGTGAGTCCGTCAATTATGCCACTATTAATGTAGGATTTCTGCACGCTACTAGATGCAAATGGATAGCTAATTCCAGAGGAGTGAGTAAAAAGATCAACGATCTTGATTTGTGTGGATGCGGGAGTCGTTGCGGACACGTCACCATAGGCATCCACTTCAGATACCACGACCATGTCGGCAAACTCGGGAATGTACTTAGAAACCGGATCGTTCAGCTGAAAAAGTCCGCGCTCATAGAGGATCATCGCACCCACTGAGGTAATAGCCTTAGTCATCGATGCAAGGCGAAATATGTTATCTTTTTGCATCGGAGTTTGCGCATCGATATCAGCAAACCCGAAACTCTTGTAATAAGCGAGTTGGCCTTTCCTAGCAACCAGGGCAACCGCGCCCGGGATCTTGCCGCTGGCAATTTCGGCTTTGATTACCGCATCAATTCTGCCCAGGCGTTCCTGCACGAAGCCAGTGCTATCGGGTAGATCAGATTCTGTAAATTGCGCCCAGGTGGAATTAGTTGTAAGAAGCAATAGGGCAATTACTAACGTTGCTTTGTTCATTTTTTTCTCCATGAAGTGGCTATTCAGGCCTGGGTATCATTTAAAATTCAATTCGTAAAATAAAGAATTCATAGCTTTTTCATGAGCCGGGATAAGCGGGCAAAACCCCCAAGACTATCTCGCTCTTAAATATAGATGGGGTGTTATGGAATTAGGCGAGGGACGAAACGGGTCATTCCCTGAAAGACACCCACATCCCCAGCATAAATATTGCCATCTTTGTCTGCAGTAACACCTTCACCCATAGCACCAACACCACCCATGCCGGACGGCCTAATCGTAGAAACGTGTTCTGGTATGAAATAGAGCACTTCGCCATTGCGGGCATTGCCGACACGAAGCCCTTTTCTCCAGCCGCCCGGGTTGTAGTTTTCATCAGATTCAGAATCTATGGCGTAAAGTAAGTCATTGCTAGGGTCTATGTGGATTCCTGAAATTCGACTGAATTGATACCAGGTATCTAACCAATTTCCGTCTGGAGTAAAGATTTGAATACGATTGTTGCCGCGATCTGCGACAAACAGACGGCCCTGAGAGTCCATAGCAAGACCATGCGGCGATCGGAATTGGCCATCATCCCACCCATATTCACCAAAGTAACCTATGTAAGTACCATCTGGTTCCCACATGGTTATTCGGCTCTTGGTACCAGGGCCAGGTTCATTCTGAAACTGAGCAGCGTGCGTTTCAGATATATAGATGCGTCCATTCGCTGCGATCAAAACGTCGTTCGGGTCGGTAAGATGAGTAGGTGGGTCGCCTACCTCGCCCGGCGTACCGATAGTCAGCAGCAGCTCACCGTCAGCACTAAATTTTAGTACAGCACTACCTAAACTGGCCGCGGCAGGATTTTCGTTAACTTCATCTTGCCGCGCAACGCGGGAATCAGCAATCCAGACATTGCCTTCGTGATCCACATCCATGCCATGTGGCCAAAGAATTTGACCGGCGCCGAATTGCTCAACAACATGCCCATTCGGATCAAGTTTAACAATAGGGTTAATATCTGGAGTCGTGGCACATTGATTGTTACCGCAACGATCTGCTGCCCACACGTGAACGCCGTCAATATCGATATCTACCGCGCTGACGGAGCCCCAACGGCGGCCATCTGGCAAAGAACCAAAATTACGCTGGGTGGCATAGGGATTTGGTAAATTATTAGTCGGTCGCTGGCCGGCATGCGCAGCTGGCTTTCCAGTCTCTGCCATTGATCCGTCAGTTTGTGCCATCAGATTTGCCTGCGCCATTGTGCTAGTAGACGACAACGAAAAAAAAAGGCCGACCAACCCAGTTTTTATTAAGGCTTCTACGCAGACGATATTGATATTACTCATTATGGCTTCTCTAAATTTCTCTGATTATGAACAAACCACCACCAACGCTAGTTATGCTATTTTTTTTGGTGTGGTCAATGCTGACCTCAATGGTTGCCGATCATACCTTTCTACTGATTTTCATGGTAAAAACCACAATTATGGTTCGTCAGTATGCCCCAGGACCGCGAGTCTAAACTACATTAGAAATATACATTTACATCTCTATATGATGATTATACAATTGAATAATTAATTTTGTCTATCTCGAAAGTCGGCTAAACTAACGTAGTTTTTTCAAAGTATTTATTGAACAAGAGACAAAGCCATGAAAATCAATATGTGTCTAATCCCCTATTACATACTCAGTATTTTTACTCTTGTCACTTGCGGCGCCGTATCCGCTCAAGCTGACTATCAGGTTCCTCGAACTAACGATGGACAACCAGATTTCCAAGGCGTGTGGGCAAACAACACGGTTACACCTGTGCAGCGACCAGATATATTCGAAGGTCGGGAGTTTCTCACCGCGCAAGAAATGCAAATTATATCGCAGCGAGCAGGCGAAATTACTGCAGGGGCCGATGACGCCCTTTTTGGCGAATCAGTGATTACATCAGCCTTGTCAGGAGATACTGGATCCAATGATCCTTCTACTGGTAACTATGACCAGTTCTGGTTGGCGGAACGGAGTATACATAACCGTACTTCTCAGATTATTGACCCACCCAGTGGCAAATACCCCCCACTTACAGACGAGGGCATAGCCAGAGGTGAGCGGATGGCCCGGTTGAGGAATAACTCGGCTGCCGTCGGCGAGAGATTTGAAACTCTCGACTCTTATGCGACTCTCAGCCAAGATGACCGCTGCATAACCAATGGCGCACCTTATCTGGATTCTGGATATAACAGCTACTGGCAAATCGTACAGTCCAAGGATTACGTCGTAATCGTGCAGGAGATGATGCATGACGCCCGAATCATTCCTCTAACCGATATGCCCCATGCGCCCGAGGCTATCGAGCTGCTACATGGCGATTCCCGTGGCTACTGGGATGGCGACACCTTGGTGGTGGAGACGCGCAATTTTTCGGATAGGAGTGAACATAGCCACAACCGCGCCGAGCTAAATGTTGAACGCATTACTCGCATAGGTGATGGACAGTTACGTTATCAACTTACTTCGAACGACCCCGGGACTTATTCTGCCCCTTACACTCGAGAAATTATCTTCGACTATTCTGACGGAGATATATACGAATTTGCGTGTCATGAGGGCAACTATGCGCTGCCTAATATGTTGCAGGGAGCGCGTGAGGAGGAGCGGCGAGAGGCTGCTGGCGAGAATTAAAAATACCGTGGCCTGATTAAGCCAATATGAGGATAGGGAATCATGTCAGTCACTAGACCAGCAATCGCCGCCCTAGTTACTTTTCTATTTTTGGCCGGATGTGCAACTACCGGCGGTGTCATCACCAATGAAGGCCTGACTAACCCCAATTTTGCAGTCACCAGCCCCCTTGCCGCCAGCCATAACCACGACGACACCCTTGTAATGGAATCCGAAGGCGCCGCACCCGGGTCGCCGTTGGGTCATCTCCCAACTGGCCAATTGAAGACGAGCTGGCAACTAGGCGAACCCGATCTGATCGTGAAGATCCAGACACCATATACTCTCCCGTTAGAAGACTCCGACGTATTTCGCAATTTTGTGATACCGAATGTCACTGCGTCAGATCGCTATGTGCGTGCTCTTGAGTTCATGCCAAGCAATCACGAAGTCGTTCATCACGCCGAGTTTCGACTTGACGAGACTGACGCCTCGTGGCGACGCGATAACGAGGAACCTGGCGCCGGCTTCGGGGGAATGGACAACTCAACGGCGCATTTTCCCGACGGTCATTTCGTGAATTGGGTCCCAGGGAAGCGAGCCTCCGAATTGGCCGAAGGGCTCGCCTGGCTAATCCCTGCCCACGCGGATCTCGTGGTTCAGTTGCACATGATGCCGTCGGGTTTAGAGGAGATCATCGATCCTCAGATAGGACTCTATTTTGCCGACGAACCTCCCAAGCTGAGTCCGCAGATGATTTGGCTAGGCTCGCGCTGGCTGCCCATCGCTGCGGGTGACACCAACTTTATGACTCGCGACAGTTACGAGTTGCCCTTTGATGTCGGTGTACTGAGCGTTCTGCCTCACTGCCACTTCATCTGCAAGGACATTAAGGCATGGGCCATTCTGCCGGACGGGAGCCAGCAGTGGTTAGCGAGGATTGATGAATGGGATTTTTACGGGCAGAACGAGTCCCGCTTCAAGCGACCGCTCAGTTTGCCACGTGGAACGACCTTAACGATGGAATTCGGCTACGACAACTCCGCCAACAACGAGCGCAATCCCAATAACCCGCCACAAGACATCGAATTCGGCCCTCTGTCATCGAACGAGATGGCGGACTTGTGGATTCAGGTCCTGCCCCGCAACGAAGGCGAGAGTGAAAGTCTCGGACGTTTCTCGGCTCGCCACTTGCAGCAGAGGGTAATTGAACGGCAGGAAAGACTTATCGAACGCGAGCTCGACGTCAACAGTTACATAGATCTAGCTCGCAGCTATAGGCGTGCTGGTCAGCTAGATAAGGCGGTGACTCGTCTTCAGGAGGCGTTGCAATTCGCGCCGGAGAACACCAGGGTGCTGCAGAGTCTTGCTATCGCGTTAACTGATGTGGGACGACACGACGAGGCGCTCGAGCACTGGCGTCGTTGTGTCCAGCTCACTCCAAACGATTCCCGTGTGCATCTCAGTCTAGCTACGGCTCTGGGTTTCTCGAATCAGGTTGCGGCAGCGGAGTCTCACCTGAAGCTCGCTACACAATTGGATCCTGACTTTGCTCCTGCATTTTTTCGCCTAGGCCGCGCACAGTCCTATCTGGGTCGTTTCGACGATGCTCTGTTAAGTTTTCGCGCCGCCTTGGCTCTTAATCCTAATGAACCTCTGACCCTCCACTCCGCGGCTCGCTTGCTGGCAAGTCATCCTGATCCCGGCAAGCGCAGAGCTGGCGAAGCTCTAGAGTTGGCCAACCGAGCGCTACAACTGCTCCCCGAACCTGACGCCATGTCGCTAAGTACGCTAGCGACGGCCCAAGCTGCTATAGGTGACTTTGAGTTGGCTGTAACGACGGCAAGGATGGCTTTGAGTCGAGTCGCACCGGATGAGAAATCACTGGACCCTGCCATAAGACGCCAGGTGGATTCATACCGACAGGGTCGGATCGAAGTTGCAAGAGCAGCGGGTAGCAAGCGATTCGTGGCTCCCAGCGAGAGGCATTCTGTTAGGCGTGCGGAGTGAGTATTTATGGAATCGCAATTGACTATTTTAAACCTTGTTTCAAAACGCTGAGAAATAGATGCGCATTGCCCATCATCATTCCCCACTATTCTGCTCAGATAAATTTAGCAGCGCACACAATTAAATGGAGTCATCCATGAGTATTAGTACCGATCCTTTGTTTCAGCCATATACACTAAAGCACCTCAAGTTGAAGAACCGTATATTTTCGGCCTGTCATGAACCATTTTTGACAGAGGAGTCAATGCCTAAGGAAAGGTATCGTCTATACCATGAAGAAAAGGCTAAGGGTGGTATTGGTATGTCCATGATTGGCGGCTCTGCTGTTGTAAGTCAGGACTCTCCGGGGACATTTGGTAATGTCGATCTTTCTGATGACAAAGTAATACCTTGGCTTCAAAAGTTGGCTGATACCATGCATCGATACGAGTGTGCTGCTATCACGCAGATTACTCATATGGGACGCCGGTCAAGCTGGGCGCAAGGCGACTGGCTTCCACTGATTTGGTCTTCCTGCCAACGCGAGATGGCTCACCGGAGGTTTCCTAAAATAGCAGAAGAAGAGGACATTGCTCGGATAATAAAAGACTACGGTCAGGCCGCTAGGCGAGCTAAGGAGGGCGGGCTGGATGGCGTAGAAATCCTAACTTTTAGTCATTTGGCCGGATCATTCGTGTCTCCGTCACAGAATTTTCGGAATGACGAGTGGGGCGGGTCGCTTGAAAAGCGTATGCGATTTAATTTTGAGGTCATAAGAGAAGTACGCAGGCAGGTTGGTGAAGATTTCATTGTAGGCCTCCGTGTCTCTGGTGGAGAAGGTATTCGCGGTGGTGGAGATGAGAGCGAGGCCTTTGAGATCATGAAGCGGTATGCAGAAAGCGGCCTGGTGGATTATCTTAATATTGTCTGGGGGGCCAGCAGTGGGAATGAAATGTCGATGAGTAGGGTTATTCCGCCGATTGGTTCACCCTCGTCGCCGTTTCTGGACAAAGTAAAGGCGGTGAAAGCGCGGCTCGATATTCCTATTCTTCATTCCTGCGGCGTGGCGGACGTCGCTACAGCACGTCATGCACTTCAATCAGACTCGGTTGATCTAGTTGGCATGACCCGAGCGCATATTGCCGACCCACATATTCTAAAAAAAGTAGCTGAAGGAGATGAACATCGAATTCGCCCCTGTGTGGGAGCGGGTCACTGCATTGATCAGATCTATCTGACCGGGGCTGCTTATTGCTTGCATAATCCGGCAACTGGGCGTGAGAAGACTGTGCCACAACTCATTGTGAGCACTGACACTCAACGAAAGAAAATTGTGATTGTTGGTGCCGGTCCTGCCGGCTTGGAGGCAGCAAGAGTTTCCGCGCTGAGGGGGCATGATGTCAGTGTTTTTGAGGCTGCTGTTTACGCCGGTGGACAAGTTTTGACTGCGGCCAAGGCCCCTAGGCGTGAAAATCTGGTGGGTGTTGTGGATTGGTTAATATCCGAACTGCAAGAGATTGGAGTACCTATTCATACCAATAAATATATGGAGGCAGAGGATATTCGCGAGCTTGAAGCAGATATTGTCATTATTGCAACCGGCGGAATCCCGAATTTCGATTTCCTAGAGTTTGGTTCTGATTTAGCAGTTTCTACATGGGATGTGCTGAATGGTCATGAACCGCTTAAAAAAGAAGTACTCATTTATGATGAGAATGGAACAGAGTCCGGCCCTAGCTGTGCTGAAATGTTGATGCAGGGCGGCTGTGAAATTGAATTTATGACCCGTGATCGGTTGTTGGGTTCTTGGATTGGAGCTACGAATTATCCACCTATGCTTCGCGAGATTTACAAAAAGTGTCGTAAAGTAACTACTGATATGCAGTTGGTAGGCATCAAAGAAAAAGATGGGCGTCTTGAAGCTCATCTTTGGAACGATTATTCTGAAGAAGCGAGCACTCGTATCTTTGATCAGGTTGTTGTCGAATACGGTACTTTGCCCAATGATGATCTCTATTTTGAGCTGAAACCAGCATCTCAAAACCATGGCCAGATAGGCATTACGGAATTGACAAAATTCAAACCTCAAACTTCGATAGCCAATTCGACCAGTGAATTCAGGCTTTATCGAATTGGCGACTCAGTTGCATCACGTAATATTCACGCATCGATCTATGAAGCGCGAAGACTTTGTCAGGTGTTTTGAGGAAGTGAATTCATGTGAGGCTTGGGCTCTCGTTGAGTTTCCTGTTCAAGAATTCACTCGTCTAAGGTAGTTGCGGTCCAGCAGCTACAAGAGCTTTGCCTGCGCTGTTGTCGGTGAATTTCTCAAAGTTTTCTACAAATAATTGTGCTAGATTTATCGCCTTTTTGTTCCATGTGGCAGCTGCTCCATAAGTATTCCGAGGGTCAAGTAGGTTGCTGTCAACCGAGTTCACAGATACTGGCACTTCTAAGTTGAAGTAGGGAAGAGTAAAAGTCGCAGCGCAATCTATGGACCCATCGAGTATTGCTCGAATAATGGCACGAGTGGCAGAAAGTGATATCCGCTTGCTCGTCCCATTCCAGCCAGTATTGACGAGGTAGGCCGTCGATCCAGCCGCATTCATTCTTTTAACCAATTCCTGTGCGTACTTCGTAGGGTGTAGCGAAAGAAATGCCGCGCCAAAACAGCTAGAAAAAGTAGGGGTAGGTTCAGTAACGCCACGTTCAGTTCCTGCTAACTTAGCAGTAAAGCCCGACAGAAAGTGATACTTAGTTTGCTCTGGCGATAGCTTTGACACTGGAGGAAGTACGCCAAAAGCGTCTGCCGTAAGAAATATGACTTGTTTGGCGTGGCCTCCTTTCGAAATGGGCGCGACGATATTCTCGATATGATAAATCGGATAGGAAACTCGAGTGTTTTCGGTCTTGGAAGCATCGTCGTAGTCTATGATCCCTGCCTCGTTAACGCTGACATTTTCCAATAATGCGTCACGACGGATCGCCTTGAATATGTCCGGTTCACTCTCTTTGCTCAGTCTAATTGTTTTAGCATAGCAGCCTCCTTCAAAATTGAAGACTCCATCGTCATCCCAGCCGTGCTCGTCATCGCCTATTAATTCCCGTTCTGGGTCGGTAGAGAGGGTGGTCTTGCCAGTACCGGAGAGGCCGAAAAAAATTGCCGTGGTTCCATCTTTGCCAATATTGGCTGAACAGTGCATCGATGCCATACCGTTGAGTGGCAATACGTAGTTCATCATTGAAAACATGCCTTTTTTCATCTCGCCGCCATACCAGGTTCCGCCAATTAGCTGAATCTTCTCAGTAAGATTAAACGCAATGAAGTTTTCTGAATTCAAACCCTGTTGTTGCCAGTCAGGATTCGAGCACTTAGCGCCATTCATTACGATAAAGTCGGGCTCGAAATCTTGAAGCTGCTCGGGCGTTGGCCGTATGAACATATTCTTAACGAAATGTGCCTGCCAGGCGACTTCCATGATGAAACGTACTTTTAAATGACTGTTCTCATTCGCGCCGCAGATTGAATCGACAACATAGAGCTGCTTCCCACTAAGTCTTTCGGTTACCTTCGACTTGAGGCTAGCCCAAGTTGCTTGGTCGATGGGCTTATTGTCGTTATTACCCTGGTCCGACCACCACACAGTGTCTCGGCTTATGTCATCCCTGACTAAATATTTGTCTTTTGGAGATCGCCCGCTAAAAACTCCAGTGTCTACCGCAACCGCTCCCGATTCTGTCAGCTGTCCTTTCTCGTAGCCGTTTAGCTGGGGATTTGTTTCTTGCTCAAAAAGAAATTCATAGGACGGGTTGTAGAAGACTTGATTGACATCAGTGATGCCGTATTGACTTAAGTCTGGGGTCGTTTGCTGCGATTCTTCCATTAGTATAACCTTTATATTTCACTGAGCTACCGGCGCTCAGCGCCTATAGATAAATTGTAATATTTACGTCGATCTTTATTGATTCGAAGTAAAAACTAATCTCCACTTCCTAGTCTTAGTTTTGACCTCTCTGAATCCTTCTATTTTCATAGGGAGTTCGGGATGCCTTGGTATCGATAAATTGTATACGGTTCTGTGGTAAATCCGAATTATGCTCGATGTGCTACTGCCTCTTTTTCATTTCTCTGAAAAACATAAACAGAAAAGCTGTGGCAAAGACACTGAAGATCATTACAAATAGTAAATAGTAATCCCAGCTGAATTCTGCAAGTCTTCCAGCGACAACATTAAAAATAGCTGACGAAATGTAGCCGAATACATCCACTAAAGTGAGTGTAAAACCAATGTGGTATCCGCCTAAGCCGGTAATGTAAACGTTAACTGGTAGGTACCACGCTGGAGCGAACGTGAAACCAAACATGAAAATCAAAATAAAACTCAGGATTTGCGTTGCACCTGGGCTGAGTCCAAAAGAGGCTATGGACCATAGCAAGCCAACAAATAATGTGCTTAAACTCAGGCAGCAGATGAGTAATATTCTTAGGTTATCAAACTTTAAGTGGTCGTATAGAAAGCCAAAAATCACCACAGAAACGAGAGCTCCAAGAGGAAAAAATGCCGAGGCTTTCGCGGCATC
Source organism: Gammaproteobacteria bacterium (assembly GCA_963854625.1). GTDB lineage: Bacteria > Pseudomonadota > Gammaproteobacteria > Pseudomonadales > Pseudohongiellaceae > UBA9145. The sequence continues at coordinate 19,729 of CAWKZY010000037.1, forward strand.
TGCGGCACTTAAGCCTGTGGCTTGATTTAAGTAAAGAGGTGCATAAGCTACAAAATCATACAAAACAAATAGCATCATCATCATAAGTGTTATGTAAACGAAACATAAATCTTTTTTCAAAATAATGAGCCATTCAAAAATACTTTTTAATGTTTCAGACAAGCTTGTATGCGCAGCTCCTTCACTAAAATCCTTAAGACCTACTTTTGTGGGAGATGATTTAATAATATACAAAAATATGAATGAAGCTACTAAGTAAAAAGATCCCGCTATTACAAAAGAAGATCTCCAGCTAAACGCGGCTACTAGAGCTCCCAATAGTACTGCCGACAATGCGGTATGAATACGAGAGCTCGTTGATATAATGCCCCAAGCTTTGCCATGATGTTGTTTTGGAAACCATTGATTAATAAGCAGGCCTACAGAGGGCCAACCTATGGTCTGTGATACGCGCATAATGAAATGAATGAGGCTAAAAAAGAAAACCGATGAAGGTAGTGAGAAGGCCATTGTTGATAGTGCCACAGTAAATAGACAAGCAAACAAAGCTCGCCTTCCACCAATAAAATCAGCAACTATTCCTGAAAATAACTTCCCCACTATCGAGCCCACTGCTCCCCAGGCTAATATTTCGCCAAACTGAGATGTGGTTAACATGATTTCTGGGTCTTCGGACATGGCAGGACCTAAGGCGCCAAGTGTATTGCGACAGAGCATTGTCCCGCCATAGGCCAAAAACATCAAAGCAAGGATTTTCCACTGCTGGTGCTTTATTTTGTTACTTTCTGCCATCTCGCAGCCTTTAGTTTATGTAAGTGAATCGATTGGCCTTATAGATCTACTATTTGACTGTGAGCCACTTAATTACTTTTTCTCAGTAGGTTTTAAAAACAATCTACTAAGCATGAATTAACAGTAGAGGTTATGTAAACAGGAACCCGCACTCTTACTTGAGGGATGTGCCGCTCCCTTCATGCTGTGGAAAAGAGTAGAGACTTATAAAAGTCGCTCAAGGAGTCTCTGCATCTTTACTCAGATGGCCATACATCATCTCTTCTGCAAATTCTACGCATTTAAATTCAAGCAACTGCATATTTGTATCTAGTCGTCGATACAATGGTAGACGAATAGTCCAGGGTCTGGTGTAGACATTGGGATCAATCAGGGTTGCTTCGTACATCAATACATTAGGACCAATGTGGGTATAACGCTCCGTTACCCGCAGTGCGTCGGTATGGTGATTGCCCGCATGATCAAACCAGGTATCCGGTACCTGATCCGTCACATCGATAACAAGAGAGTCGCCTTCAAAATGACCTCGACCGTGACCCATCCAACTATATACTGGTGCTTCAAAATCGGGCCTGTTCATATAGACAAGTCGGCTTGCACTGGCGAATTCATACGCCATCACAATGTGTTGTGGTGACTGGACAATCTGAAATGGGAAAGGCATGTAATTAGCGCGAGGAATACCAGGCATAAAACACTTAGCGACGGGGTCCAAGGCTAACCAATCTTCCTTGTTGGTCTGTTGCTGCCCACGGGCAGCTGGCGTATAGGGTATCGTCTCACCCTCAACCACGCCCAGACCACCTGGTATTGCACCTGCAGCGCCAAGCATCGACAGTGGTGGAAAATCTGCGCCATGAGGTTCTATGTTGTAGTGCGCGCTGCCGATGGATTGCCAGATTCCACCAAAATCTGGATTACCGTCAGCAGTCCGCGGAATTGAGCTGTTTCCAGTGGTCTGACAAGCCGTTAAGCCGGCAAGAGATATGACCAAGAACGGGATGATCCTACTATAGGTTTTTGCCAGATTATTCATGTCCGTGTCCATCATTGTTAATGCAGTCAAGTCGGCCTGGCCGCGACCAGATTCTAACCGTGATTGATTTGCATAGTGAGTTTTAGAGAGTGTGCATGTGCATTTATTTGCTTCTATCAGCTATAGCGTCTTGTATGCCATACAAGGCAATCATAGCTGCGGCCCCTACTGGGGAAAACGGGTGAAAAGGTACCCAAGGGATCTTCTTATCCACTGGCAGCATTAAATCTTTGCGTTCAGTATCACCTTGGCAGAGGCTGAGCTCTCGGCCGAGTAATGTAGCCATTGCAATACCACGACCACTGTAGCCTTGAGTGGCCCATACGCCATTGGCCAGACGCAGTATTCGTGGAAACTGATCGGTACTGATTGCAATCCAGCCGCTCCAGCTTTCACCCCACTCAACAGATCCAATTGCGGGGTATACATCTTTGAGGCGCTGCCTGGCGACTTTCAAATCCGCTTTACCTTTGGCGCCCATGGCGGGGCCGCCGACCCCTAAATGTATCTGCCCGCTTGGAAGCTTCCTGATGCCGGACCAGAGTTTTCGAGTATCAGTGATAAAGTGATTCTGAGGAAGGATATCAGCTAACTGAGCTGGGTCAATTGCAGTGGTGGTTGCGCCAAAGCCTCGCACACGGACAAAGCCTTTCTCAAGCCCTGGCCAAACACCTTTTGTGTAAGCGTTAGTGCAAAAGTATACATTCTCGCATTCAACGCTGCCCTGGGGAGTCGTGACCCGCCACGTGCTATGTCCCTTTTGCTCTACATTAACAGCCGGGGTATGTGTGTATTGCTTGGCTCCTAGTTGATGAGCGGTCTTGAATAGGCCTTTAGCATAAGCGTACGGGTTAACCGATAACGCGCGTCGATCAATTAGACCACCGCGGTAGTAGTCACTGCCAATGACTTGGCTAAATTCGCTGGCATTGAGATATTCGACATCTGCATTCCGTGCTTGCCAGTATTCGGCGCGCTTTTGTAGTTTTCTATAGAATGGCTTTGAGTGGGCGCCGAAAGCCCACCCACCACCAGCAAAAGCGGCATCTATATTGTGGCGATTGAGTAATTCTGAAACGAGTGCGGGGCCATGCGCTAAAGCATCAATTAGCCGAGTGCCACGTTGCTCGCCATAGTGCCGGATTATCGCTTCTTCGCTGTTTTTGTGGCAGGGCACTACTGAACCAAAGGCACGTCCAGAACCACCCCAGCCAGGAACGTTAGCTTCAAGCTGTACAACAGATTTTCCGGCTTCAGAAAGGTGTACTGCTAGCGTGCTACCGGTAATTCCAGCGCCAATCACTACGGCATCTGCCTGAATAGCCTTAAGCAATGCCTCTCTTTCGAATTCACTTGAACCCAGAGTTTGATAGGCTGTGGGTATACTGTAAGGTTCACGGATAGTGGATGACATGGTATTTTTTTCAGCCATAGAATTACGATTTATATTAGGTGGTCGGCACATGATTGTTATTCAATTGTATAATTTACCTTTTTGCTGTTTAAATTTCAAGAGGACGGGCATTATAAATGCTGGTTCATTGAAACAATTTAGCCTTCAGGTATCAGGTGCCCAGCAGCCTATGGAGGTTTTCGATGATCGCCTACTTTAATTAGCGTTTCAGTCACATGAATGATCCCTGAAGCAGATGCTCTAAGCGCCAACTGGAAAATAGCGTATGCTTCGTGGGTGAAATATGTATACTAACGTCAATATTTTTTAGCGTAGTGAGTTTTCAACATGAAAGTAGATGAATCGAAACCGCTAAGGCGCTCATTGACTGACGAGGTCAGGGATCATATCCGAGATGGTATTGCCGAGGGTCGATACCTGCCAGGCGAGTGGCTGAAAGAAGGAGCCATAGGCGCAGAGCTTAAAGTCAGTCGTACTCCGATCAGGGAAGCGATTCGTATTCTTGAAGCTGAGGGATTAATCGTGATGGAGCCATGGAAAGGCATTACCGTGGCTACCCTTAGCCGCAGACAGGTATCGGACTTCTATGCATATCGAGAAATGATAGAGGGCCTTGCAGCTGAAATGGCTGCCAAGGTGATTACTGATGATGTGATTGAGGGGCTGGACGCTATTCTTTTGCAATTAGAGGAAGGGCGTGACCAAACCGGGAGCGAATTGGCCAATATAAATGAACAATTTCACAAAATGATATTTGATATTTCAGGGAACAGGTTCCTTAACCAATCGCTTGAAGTGATCAATACTGCGAAAATATTAATATGGAAGCCTGTATACCCTACGCATGAGCGTTGGAATGAGGCTCAGCGAGAGCATCGAAAGTTGTTTGAGGCATTGCGAGCACGGGACCCAGTAGCCGCCAAGGCGGTAGCGCAAGAGCATGTGCGTTCAGCCGGATTGACTCGAGTGGTAGCTATGGTAAGCGAAGAGTTAGAAGCAGATAATCTCAAGCTATGAAACCGTGCATGACGATGCCTTAGTCAGCCCAGACTATTGCTTTAGTTTGCATATAAACGCGCATCCCCTGGGTTCCTTTCTCTCGGCCCAGTCCACTCTCCTTATAGCCTCCAAAAGGTGTCGAGATCGATTGTTGTTTATAAGTATTGATCCAAACCGTCCCCGCTTGCAATTCACGAGCAACTCGCCACGCGCGTTTTAGATCGTTTGTCCAAATTCCAGAGGCTAGTCCATAGACGCTATCATTGGCTTGGCGAAGTAAGTCTTTCTCGTCGTCAAAAGGCAATACGGTGACCACGGGGCCAAAAATTTCTTCCTGACAAATGCTGGACCGATTGGTGACATTGCTAATTACAGTAGCAGGATAGTAGGCGCCCGATACTAGCGCTCCTATTTTGGGTATTTCACCTCCGCAGAGAAGATCTGCGCCTTGCTCAATTGCTCGCGCTACAAGACTATGCACTAGATCACGGTGCTGAAAGGTGGCTAAAGGTCCTAATTCAGTCAATATTGCATCAGGCGGGCCCATGACTAATTTATTGGCGCGTTCAACTAATGCTGATACAAATTTATCGAAAATCGAGCTCTGGATAAAAACTCTTGAGCCGGCGACACAGGATTGCCCTGTACCAGAAAATATTCCGCTCACTACACCATTCAGTGCAGCATCGAAGTCGGCATCGGCAAATACTATATTCGGTGATTTACCGCCCAATTCTAGTATTACAGGTTTTAATAAAGCGCCAGCACTCGCAGCAATCCGCTTTCCTGCCACAGGACCACCGGTAAAGCTAATCATGCCAATATCTGGATGCTCGACTATAGCGCGGCCTATATCGGATGCCCCTGTGATGACGGACAAAACGCCGGGAGGTAAGCCGGCTTCTTCGCCAATGCGAGCGTACTCCAGTGCAATGAGAGGAGTGACTTCAGATGGCTTAAGTATCACGCAATTTCCTGCGGCGAGTGCTGGTGCGATTTTATTGGCCTCAAGCAAGGCTGGTGAATTCCAGGGAGTGATCAAGCCGATGATGCCGATAGGTTCGCTCACCGCCATTGACATATAGTCCCCGCGGGAGGGCGTGACGACACCTTCCAAGGTTTCGCAAACACTTGAATAATAACGAAAGCAGTTTGCCGCACCGACAATCATCTGGCGGCATTCGGTAATGGTTTTGCCGTTGTCGGTCATCTGAATATAGCTAAGTTTTTCGGCCTCCGCATCAATCAGTTCACCAATACGGTAGAGAAATCGAGCGCGCTCATGCGGTTTCAAATCACGCCAGCTTGGGTTATTGAACGAACGTTTTGCCTTTTTGGCAGTGTTGTCGACGTCAGCCACAGACGCACCGCTAACCATCGAAATTGTAACACCGGTTGCAGGGTTTATTGTAGCGAATGGTTCGCCGTTACCGGTTGTCCATTCTCCTGCGCTATAAAATTTAAGTATCTCGTTCACCAGGTCATCTCCTGTTGGCAAAGTGTTTTTAGTACTGGGCTAATTAACAATTGAGTTAAAACCTAAGGCAGTAGTATCTTTTATTTAACGACGAATCAATATCAAACAAGTGAAGAATTCTATGGAGACGTTCTTTTGGTTGGTATTATTCAATCGTATAAGCCTTGACTAGTTTTATGCATTTGTATAAATTAGCGCCTATATAAGATAAACACAAGTTTTTTATACCGCGTCATCTCCATGACTTCGAAGTCACATAGAAGATGGGGAAATATAGCAGCTGAGGAGATACAGACATTGAACGAGCAAATAAAAGATGATTTTGACCCGGTCACTTTAGAGATTCTGTGGTCGAGATTAATCTCTATCGCAGACGAGTCAGCAGCAGCGTTATTGCGCACGGCTTTTTCTACCTTGGTGCGTGAATCAAATGATTTTTGTACCGTATTGATGGATGCAAACTGTAATTGCCTAGCAGAAAATACTGGCGGGATTCCCTCGTTTGTCGGCATGTTGCCGAGCTCTGTACGAGATTTTCTTGACCGCATACCAATTGAAGAGTGGCGCCCCGGCGATTGCATTATTACCAATGATCCGTGGATTGGCTCCGGTCATTTGCCAGATATTACGATGGCGTCACCTATTTTCTACAAAGATAAGCTGGTGGCATTTTCCGGTTCGATTGCACACCTTCCTGATATCGGTGGGGCAGGGTGGGGTTCTGATTGTCGCGAGCTTGTTGAAGAAGGTTTGCGCATCATGCCGGTGAAATTTATCCGTGAAAATGTTGAGGACCCATTTGTGGGTGAAACGATTCGCTCGAACGTTCGCGTTCCTGATCAAGTGATCGGGGATATATACGCCCAGGTGGCTGCTCAGCGGGTATGTGCTAAAGGTGTCCAGCAGTTTCTTGAAGATACCGGACTGGATGAGCTTACCAGTCTCTCTGAAGCATTGCGTAGCCGAGCAGAGCGCGCAATGAGAACGGCTATTGAAGCAGTACCTGATGGTAGTTGGCATGCTTCGGTCGATGCAGACGGTTTTGATGATGAAGAGACCCATATTGAATGTGAGCTAACAATCAAGGGGTCTGACCTTCATCTGGATTTTGCAGGTACTTCCCCACAGATAGCCCGCGGAATAAACTCAGTTTTGAAGTACACCTATTCCTATGCAACGTATCCCATAAAGTGCGCGCTCGACCCTGATAGCCCCCGGAATGAGGGTTCGTTTTTACCAGTTACCGTATCAGCCCCCGAGGGATCCATACTTAATCCGACTTCACCCGCTCCAACTGCAGCGCGACATTTAACCGGTCATTTTTTACCTGGTGTTATCTACCGATGCTTGGCTCAAATTGTCCCCGAAAAAGTGAGTGCGGACTCGGGTAGTTCACCGACATTGCGGACCGTCTATGGCGGTGTGGATCTCCAAGGTAATCGATTCAATCAGGTTTTATTTGCCTGCGGCGGCTTAGGTGCGAATCATCGCATGGACGGCTATGCCTGTACGGCTTTTCCTTCGAATACGGGTGTTGGTAGCATCGAGGCGCTGGAAAGTGCCTCACCCTTGCGAGTATGGAAAAAAGAATTGGCGATGGATTCCGGCGGTGCTGGCGAATTTCGCGGCGGCTTGGGGCAGGACATTGAAATTGAAGTGCTATCCAAATTCCCAGTCAATTTATCTACATTAGCTGACCGCGGGAAATACCCTCCGATGGGTATTCTTGGGGCTAAAAACGGCTCTCTCTCGAAAGTTAAGCTGAGCGATGGGTCCCATGCTCATCTAAAGTCTCGCGATGTATTGAAGCCTGGTGAATTGCTAAAGTTGCACTTTCCCGGCGGTGGTGGATTTGGGAACCCTGAAGCACGTGATCCAGCATCTATTCAACGAGATATTGATAATGGCTATGTCTCAACAGCAGCAGCGAAAGCAGAATATGGATATGAGACGTAAAAAGTATCAACATCTAAGTAATAACCTGAACGATCGTTTAAGAGAAAATCCGAAATGC
>CAWKZY010000038.1:0-27418 GCA_963854625.1 Gammaproteobacteria bacterium
TACGCGTCCTATGGCTCAACATGAAACAGCATTCCAAGCTGATCTAGATGGTGACGGCGTCATAGGCCTCAACCTGACGACGATAGAGACCAATGGTAACTATAAGCTCGCAACGGCTGCCAACCAAAATCATATTATTGATAGCAATGATGCTGTTATCAGCAGCTTTGGCAATTCAAATAGAGGTGACGGATGGAGCGTTACTCAAGCTGAAGCATACGGAGATGGAGGCTTTCAGCTGTTTTACTCGCATGGCAATGGTCAAACAATGGCGAAGGCAGTGGACGCTTCAATGAATTATCTGTCAACCATTACGCGTCCTATGGCTCAACATGAAACAGCATTCCAAGCTGATCTAGATGGTGACGGCGTCATAGGCCTCAACCTGACGACGATAGAGACCAATGGTAACTATAAGCTCGCAACGGCTGCCAACCAATATCATATTATTGATAGCAATGATGCTGTCATCAGCAGCTTTGGCAATTCAAATAGAAGCGACGGATGGAGCGTTACTCAAGTTGAAGCGGCGGGAAATGGGGGCTTTCAGCTTTTTTACTCCCATAGCAATGGTCAAACAATGGCGAAGGCAGTGGACGCTTCAATGAATTATCTGTCAACTATTACACGTCCCATGGCTCAACATGAAACAGCATTCCAAGCTGATCTAAATAATGATGGTAGCGTCGCTGGCAATGATAATATTTTCGGCAGTATTGGCAACGATACTTTAGATGGTGGCGCTGGAAATGATCATATAAATGGCTGGAAAGGGCATGATACGTTAATAGGTGGCGATGGGGACGATACGATAACTGGCGACGGTGGTTCGGGTTTCGCTGGAAATGATATTCTATTTGGCGGGGACGGAAATGATATCCTACTTGGACGCAATGGCAATGATCAAATCGACGGTGGTACTGGCTCAGATACCATAGCGACGGGCCCTGGGTCAGACCAAATTATTCTGCGTCCAGGCGATGGTGGTAACGCGCTATCTGATGCAGATATTATTTCCGACTTTACAGACGGTAATGATGACTTTGGCCTTGATGATGGTTTGCTGTTTTCCCAGCTCACAATTGCACAAGGTGAAGGTGATTACACTAGTCATACCATCGTCTCATATGGCTCGGAATACCTAGCAATCCTTCAGAATATTGATGCAAGCCAATTGACTGAATCTGCTTTTCAAGCCGTCGACATAGCATAATAAGATGACAACATTTTTTCTTCAAATGCGTTCATACAACAAATTCGTATTTGCTCTTACTTCAATATTCATATTAAGCAGGTTTGTATTCTCGGACTACACCAATCTAGGGATTACCAAAGATAAGCCTAAACTAAGCTATAAACAGGTGATTGTTAAAAAGAATGATACATCGCTATTAACTCAGTCCATTCAAAAGATACCAACAGTTGCCAGGGCTATTTCGGCCGCATCAGCGGCAAACGATCCTGTTGCAATCACAAGGTCACAAAAAGAACTCACAATTCAAGGAACTGGCTCATCACGATTAGACGTAAAAACAAGCGAATGTTCTGAAGGTATACTAGTAGTTGGTTCAACTGTTCAAAAGCTTTTAAATGATAGTGAACAAACTGATCGCTCAATTTACCTCGGCGAGTTGGTGGTAGAAATAGCATCATTGGAAAGCTAAGTGGCATTTGATCAGGTGCTACAGCAAGTCTTAGAGGCTTCAAATTCCTTCACGACTAGTTGGCATACTAGCGCCAGCAACCCTAAGCCACGTGACGCCGGTAGTACTATATTTGTTGGCATTACCATGGAATTGCCATTTAAAGACGTTGGAAAAGCAGAAGCTTCTATTGTTGCTTTGAAAAAAGAATTGGAAGTGAGCGCTTTAGATGTCTCGCCATATGAGGAGAAAGTTTCCTCAGCTCAGCAAGAGTTTGATAACTTTGAAGCCTTTAATAAAAAACATGAAGTTCTTTTAGATGAGCGTATGCGGATCCCCAAGGATCGCATTGATGAACTTGAACTCAAGTTAAAAACTGGCCGAGTCGATGTAACAGTTCTTGCAGAAGAAATATTAACACTTGTGAGAGCTGAGATAGCCATTGAGCGTTTAAAACACGATCGTGTTACGCAAAAGCTTTCTGCCGTCGCTGCCACGGGACAAGCCTGCCAAGTTGTTAATCTATGTAATGTCAAAAACATTGGAAATTACGAATGACAGCTGTTGATACCCAAGGCAGGGTTAATCCAACAGATGTGCGCGATGCATTTACAATACATGCGTTTCTTCAACGCTTAACTTCAAAGAATACTTATAACGAGGTTAAAGAAGCCGTCTCATCGAGCCCAAGGGCAGATGTTATGGATTGGTCAAGTGACGCAATTAGTGGCTTTGGGTTTATTTGTAATTCTGGGAAAGCGAAAGTCTCAGATTTATCTCCAGCATTATGCCCCTCTCTGTTGCTTGGCAAAAACGGTGAGCTTGCAATCTTAGAAGAGGTTGGCGCTGAACAATTTATTATATTCGATGGACCGACGCGCAAAAAAAGTAAGCTCACCAAAAAAGAATTTAGCGAATGGTATTCGGGAAAGCTTATTTTTGCTCAACCCTCACTTGAGGAGCACAAATCTGTAAAATCACGTTTAAAAGCACTTAGTCCCTTAAAGACACTGGGGACGACGCGGTTCTCTTGGATTGCTATTGCGGCTCTACTTTCAAATGTCTTAGGATTGGCGACGTCGCTTTTTGTCATGGTGGTATATGACAGAGTTTTGCCTAACCAAGCGACACAATCACTTTATGCTCTGGCTATCGGGGTGGGTGTCGCAATCTTATTTGATACGTTATTAAAAGGTGCGCGAAGCAGAATTGTTGAGCGGGCTTCAGTTACTGCAGATATAGCAGTGAATGAAGATATCTTTGAGCAATTTATTGAAGTTTCTAATACCAAAAATCGCAAATCTGTAGGCGAGCTTGCGTCTGTTATGCGCGACTTTGAAGTCTATAGAGACTTTATGAGTTCAGCCACAATCCTAACTTTGATTGATTTGCCCTTTGTCCTGGTCTTTGTCCTGGTGATTTCCATGGTTGGGGGGCCATTATTTATTGTTCCGCTGATATGTATTCCGGTTATTTTGATTCTTATACTTGCCCTTCAACCATTACTTGTTCGCAATTCTGCCGCTGTTTCTGCGTCTGCACAATCACGCCAAAGTCTTCTTGTGGAGGTTTTAGGCGGGTTAGATGCTTTAAGGGTCAATGGCGCATTTTCTCTTATGAAAAGGAAGTTCCTTACGCAGTCAAACTTCTATGCTAAGGCATCCCATCAGGCAAAGACCTACGCACAAATTAATGGAAACACAATCACTATAATTCAACAAATATCCCAGGTTGCTATCATAGTTTATGGGTTTCATCTGTTTGCTGACCAAGTTATTACCATGGGTGCTATTATTGCGACGGTTATCTTATCTGGTCGCGCACTCGGACCGCTTGCAAAGGTTGGCCAGACGCTTGGACATGCAAACGCAGCTTATGTTGCACGTGGAAATTTAAAAAGATTTTTATCTGCAGCCCGCATGCAAAGTGATGGAACTGGTTCTGCAATCAAAAACACAAATAATGGCGCTGTTGAAGTGAGCAGTGCAACATTGCGTTTGTCGGAAATGGGACGCCCACTTTTTAATGGCCTTAACTTAAGTATTAAGAAAGGTGAGAAAGTTGCAATTGTAGGGCGAACAGGTTCTGGGAAGACGTCTTTGGTAAAACTAATTGTTGGACTTCTCGCTCCTGAAACGGGTTCCGTCATAATTAATGGATCCGATGTGCGTCAATATCCGCGAGCTGATTTGTTTCGATCCATAGGAACGGTGTTTCAAGAACCTTGGTTATTTACAGGGTCATTACGCGATAATGTTGCTTTAGGCCAAGATGATTGTAGTGATGAATATATTCTAGAATGCTTAAAAGCAGTTGGCGCTGACTTTGTTGGAGATGGCACGATAGCTGATTTAGAGTTTGCAATTCAAGATCAAGGAAGCAATTTATCCGGCGGTCAAAAACAAGCTGTGATGTTAGCGCGAGCCCTTGCGTTTAGACCATCGTTATTGCTCTTAGATGAACCAACAAGTGCGATGGATGGAATGAGTGAAAGTAATGTTATTGCACATTTATCCAAACACTTAAAAGATCAGACCGTCATAATCGTAACCCACAAAATGCCTGTAGTGGAAATGTGTGATCGGGTTATTGTCATGGATCAAGGCAAGATTGTTGGTGATGGCACAAAAGATGCCTACTTTGATCTTTTGAAGAAACGCTTAGAGAAGAAGAACTAATATGCGTTTAACTCAAAATGACAATTACAATGATCGCGAATATTTAATGACCTTATTGGTTACTGCTGTTTTTGCGGCATTCATGGTTTGGGCAAACTACACTCGGTTAGATTTGGTTAAACGTGGTGATGGCCGGGTTATTGCTGATGGCCAAAATAAAAACGTGCAATCTTCTGAGCGTGGCACCATAGCAACCTATCTTGTTGAAGAGGGAAGTGCAGTTAATGCTGGTCAAATTATTGCAACAATTAATGCAATTGAAGCTGAGGGGGTCTTAGAAGAGCTTGAAACACGCCTGAGCAATTTGAGATTAAAGATGATCCGCTTGGATGCCGAGTTAAATGGGGGCACGATCGCAAGTGTTCGCAATAATGCTAATGGTTATACAAATACACTCTTGGATGCTGAAATTGAACTCATGTCGTCTCGACGTAAAAGTTTAAATGCAGAATTTAAAACCCTTAACCAAGACAAAAAGCGTAAGGGTAAAGTTCTGCTAGGCTTGGGCGCCGAAATTGAAGGTCAAAATAGCCTTAAAGTGCTTTTAAACAGAGAAATGTTTGAGGTATTGCCTTTGGTTGATGCTGGTGTGTTATTAAGGGCTGAACGCTTTAGGTTAGAACGTGAAGATGTATCAATCAAAACGCAGCTTCATGTGCTTTCCGAAAAGGTTGCTCAAACTGAGTTAGAAATTGAACAAATCAGCCATCAGTTACAATCCGTTCAACTAAATTATAACACTGAGGTATATCAAGAACGCTCTCAAGTTATAAGTGAAATTACAGAGCTGGAGGTACGTCTTCCTGCAATCCGCCAACGGCTTAAGGAAACTGAAATCCGCTCTCCAATTGACGGGATTGTAAATCGTGTGTTCTTCAACTCACTGGGTGCAGTTGTATCTAGTGGCGAGGTGATTGCTGAAATTGTGCCGACAAAAGGCAAATTACTCATTGAAGCTTTTATTGATCCAAAAGACATCGCAACAATTGAGCCAGGTCAACCGGCTAAAATAAGTCTTACTGCCTATGATCCATCAAAATATGGATATTTATTGGGTACACTGACTAAAGTCTCTGCGGATACAGTTTTTAGAGAAGAAACTCAATCATCGGCTTATTCTGTAAATCTATCAATTGATACGGAAATTTTTGAGAGCAATAATATTCCAGTCTCAATTGTTCCTGGCATGATTGCACAAGTTGATATAATCAGGGGCGAGCGAACCATTTTAGAGTACTTCTGGCAACCGATTGCTAAAATGAAAGATACAGCGTTTAGGGAGTGAGGAAGACTAGATAGGTGAGACACTATTACGGCAACCTAACTATATAGCCTAGGCTTCATCTGGCGAGCAATTTCACCAACAACAAAGGCGCCAATAGCATCTGCTTCTGCGGCCTGCTGACAGAATAAGTTTTGGAGCAATTCAATCGAGCCATAGAAGACGATAACGTCAAACAAAATTCAGACTGTTAAGCTTGCTTGCTCACTCCCCGCGTCCCCTAGAGGTATTGGCAGTGATTAAATGATTTTCATGTACAGGTTCCGTTATTTTTACCCATTGGTGAAAATTGACCATGAAGGAAAACTGACATTCCGCAACTAATTGGAACTTGTTTATTACGCCAGACATCATGGCCTGATCCTGTTTATCCACCCCTAAATTATTAAAGGCCAACATGGGTAGTCACTTAGGGCTTACTCGGAGCCAGCGTGCGGTCAGCCATCAGCAAAAACTCGATAACGTTTACCGGTGATATTCAAGCTATATTGATAATTTTGTAAGATAAATACTCAGTCTTTATAGTTTAACTGTAGAGTAAACACATCGTGCAATTTATGGGCAGCGGTTCATCCTATTAAAAACGTGATAGTGCCATAAACTGTAGGTTGTTAAGTCCATCGAATTCTTCATGCAGCCTGACGTTAAGTTCGGGGCTAGCAACGGGCGCGTACGCCAAAAATATGCTTTCTAAAGCCTGATGGCGACATTAATCCAAATCAATGTCGCCGCTAGCCCAATCTAGTAGCTCAAGCCGGTTGCTATTGTGAACTCTTTGTATAATTACGCTGAGTTCGATATTTCCTAAAAGCAACCCATTCTCCCACCACGCTTTTGTCAGTGTTGCCACTTTTAGTGCTTGCTGGAATAGTCCATTAGGCGATTTAGGAAGAAACAGTCCTAATTGTTCTGCCGATATAAGTGCAGCGTAAAAAAACGTATTTTTCTCGTATTCAGTAACCTTGTACCGATAAAAAACGTTACGTTTTCGATAAGGGCGGTAGAGAGGGGGAGTGAGCGCCGAAGCCATTCATATGTTCAATTAAATTCGAAACCAACACTCTAATGATGCCATTTTTTTTCAAATAGGCTGTGAATCGTCGGTGTTGACACCTCCGCTTCGAGCGGCGAGTGGATTTGTCGTAAAGCCCTCTATCTTATCTGACGCGATTAGGTGCGCGGCAAGGTCCAGGATTCGTTGCCGACGCAACTTTTTATGAGCTTGGAGAGCTATGTTTCCTCGAGCTATGCCTGAGTTTTTCATGATGATCTCTGTATAAAGTTTCGCGACTTTAGGCCGGTACGACTTTACTCCTTAGCTTTTTTAACGGACAAGCGATACCCCTGTCTGCATTGCCTTACAAGCAAAATTTACTTCAACTAAAATTTATAGGCAAATAAAATTTACTATATAGTAAAATGTGTTAAAGTCATTTTTAGTCATAAGCAAATTTAGTTATTAGTAAAAACTGATTCATCGAATTAGTATGAATCATAGAAAATTTTTTACATTTTTCAGCACCGCAAAAACGAGAAAAAGCCAACCATTGCTTGTGGTCGTGGCATCGGGTGGCCTTTGTCGTTTTTAAAACCGAACACGCTAGGAATATGGTGGCCAGGTGGGCTGGCTGTTCAATCGGAGCCTCTCGCGAGGATCAGTACGGAAAGGAAAAAATGGGCACCGTAAAGGAGTGGCATGCGGATTACTACCAACTCTTTAGCAACGCTGGTACATGCGGTAACCCTTGGTATCGTGTTTGCGCTCGGTGGTTGCGTGGTTGTGCCAGGCGCGCACATATCGGTGGACGATGCGCGCGAAATGGACGAATTGAACAGTGGCGCGGCAGATCTTATTCCAATTACTCAGAGCCTAATCAACGAGATGCTGGGACGGGAAGCTTGGACAGTGCAAGTGGCGACCTATGTTGACGAATCGAATGCTAGAGAAATACAGAGAGCCCTCTTGGCTGATGGATTTAATGCGAAGGCCAAGAGCATGACTATAAAAAAAATGAATCATCACAGGGTCTATGTTGGTCCGCAAGCAGACAAGAGCAGCGCTGATGCTATTAAGAAATTAGTTGATTCGCGGTTTGGTTTAGAGAGTATTGTTATGGGTTACGCCGAGGCCAACAGTGACTCAAGCGCGGCCTTTACCGCCCAGATGGAGAACTACTCTTATCTTGTGGGCAGCGGGGACATACTCAACATCACAGTTTGGGATCATCCCGAGCTGACCATCCCACAAGGGGGCCAAAGAACGCCCACTGAAGCTGGCAACGTCGTTCACGCCGACGGCACGATTTTTTACCCCTACGTGGGCAATGTTTCTGTAACTGGCAAGCACGTCACTGAGATCAGGGCTTTGATCACCCGGGGCTTGAGTCGCTATATCGAAGATCCTCAGGTTGACGTGGCCGTGGCGGCTTACCGATCTCAGCGCGTCTTTGTATCTGGCGCAGTGAACGCGCCTAACACGCTTGCTGTGACTGACGTACCCATGACGCTGCTTGATGCGCTTAACTCTGCTGGTGGCATGGCAACCGACGCAGATTGGCGCTCGGTGATTTTGACCTCAACACGCGCTGGCGTGTTGACCAAAGAGATAATCGATCTTTCAGCACTCTTCCAAGAGGAGCTTTTGAACCATAACAGGGTGCTCAGATCCAACGATGTGCTGCACGTACCGCGCAACGATGCGCTCAAAGTCTTCGTCATGGGGGACGTTATCAAAGCAGGGACGCAACGAATTGATCGCAGCGGACTGACACTTGCCGAGGCGCTCAACAACGTAGGGGGTATCAATGAAGCCTCTGCCGACGCTCGCGGTATTTTTGTGCTGAGGGCGAACGATGAGGGCTCGAAAATGGTGGATATCTACCAGTTGAATGCCTCAATGGGTTCCATGCTCATTTTAAGCACGCAGTTCAGGCTAAAGCCTATGGACATCGTCTATGTGACCTCCGCACCGATCGCCCGCTGGAACAAGGTGCTACGCCAGCTCACTAGCAGCCTTAACGCCATACTGGTATCGACTGCTACTGCGAGGAGAAACATTAACTAATTTTGGGAAAATTTCCCCCAATGCACGAGAATAGAGAGGAAGGCATGCCACATGGCGTACCAAACAAATAAAGCCCATAAAGCCAGTGACATCTTTGACGATGCGATAGATTTCCGCCGGCTACTGGTTATGATACTGGAAGGACGGTACATCATTGCGACTACCATTGCCGCGTTTATTGCAGTGGGTGTCAGTTATGCTCTTCTTGCGCCGCCGGTATATCGCGCCAACAGCTACATTCTGGTAGAGGATCACGCCCAGGGCGTCCCAGGGCTCGACGACACCGCTGAGATAATTACTGCTGATACCTCGGTTGCCCAAGAGCTTTATCTTATAAAGTCCCGCACGGTTTTAGGCGCAGTGGTCGATGAGCTTGATCTCACTACACACGCTTCGCCTATTTATATGCCGCTGATTGGAGCGGCGCTGGTGGGAGGTCACGCCAGCGCTGAACTTGCCGATGCCCCCTTTGGGCTTGGCAGCTATGCCTGGGGCGGTGAGAAGCTTCACGTCTCTTACCTGCGACTGCCTACTCGCCACTTTGGTCATTCCCTCGAGCTTCTTGCCCTCGACGATCAGCAGTTTGCTTTGTCTTACGGTGGCCAGGAGCTGTTAACAGGCACTGTAGGTGAGGTGGCGCTGAGTCTCGATGGTGAGGTGGCGATACTAATTGGAACCTTGTTCGCGCGACCTGGCACCCGGTTCGAAGTTAGGAAAGTAGGCCGCTTCGAAACTATTCTTAGTCTGCAAGACTCTTTGCTGGTGTCTGAAAGAGGCAGGAATACCGGCGTCATTGAGATCGCCCTTGAGGGCCCCAACAAAGACTATATTTTAAAGGTCGTTGACTCAGTTGCGACCCATTTTTACTCCCACAACGTGAAACGCCTGGCGACGGAGGCCGAGAGCAGTCTTAACTTCCTGGACAAGCAGATCCGAGGCGTCAAGATTGATCTTGCCGAGTCGGAGGAGACCCTCAACGACTTCAAGAGTAAGCATGCGTCAGTAAATCTTCCCCTTGAGGCTGGAGCCGCTCTAGACAGTCTGGTCCAGATCGAGGCGGACATCAACGCCATGTCGATTAGCGAAGCGGATATTTCACGGCGTTATACACCACAGCACCCCAGTTATATCTCATTTATACGCCAGCAGGATAATTTGCAGCAGCAAAGGGGAAAGCTGCGGGACAAGCTAGCGCTGCTGCCCAATACACAGAAAGAGATACTGCGTCTCACCCGTCACTTTGAGGCCAACCAATCTATTTTTATATCGCTTGATAACCGTCGGCAGCAGTTGGCGATGTTGAAGGCCAGTAGAGTTGGTAACGTTCGTTTACTGGACAGCGCCGCGGTGCTGCCCAACACGGTGTCACCCAACCGGAAGCTCATTGTGATGGCTAGTTTTCCGTTGGGTAGTTTATTTGGCCTATTGGTTTTAGTCCTGCGATCTCTATTGAAACGAGGTATCATTGACCCGCAGGCGTTCACTAAAATCGGCTTAACGGTCCATGCTACGATTCCCTTCTCTGAAAATGAGCCGTCTGAACGTCCGACGAATGTGCCACTCGGGCAAATTCGAGCCAAAGAAAAAAAAGAGGAAAACTTACCCGAAAGCCTCCTCGCGGATGAATACCCTGATGATCCGTCAATTGAGGCGCTGCGGAGCTTTCGAACCTGCCTTCGTTTCTTGATGATGAATGCAAAAAACAACTTGGTGATGATATCAAGTGGTAACCCGAGTGTTGGGAAGTCCTTTGTGACGGTCAACCTCGCGGCCGTCATTGCGAAGTCTGGTCAGCGTGTGCTGATTGTTGACGCTGATATGCGAAAGAGCTACCTGCACCGCACATTCCATGTGAACCCAGAACGCGGTTTGGCTGACGTCCTCGCTGGCACCTTGCGCGTCAGTGATGCGATCAAGCAGACGGCGGAGGATAATCTCCACTACCTGCCGCGTGGCAAGATTCCCAGTAACCCGTCGGAACTCCTGATGGGCCCGATGTTCAAAAAACTGGCCGAAAAATTAAGCGAGGCTTATGACTTGGTGTTCTTTGATACGCCGCCCATTCTGGCGGTAACGGATGCCTCGATAATTGGCCCTCATTGCGGCACAAACATGTTGGTGGCGCGTTTTGGGACCTGTACGGCAGGTGAAATTGACGCAGCACACGACCGCTTTCGTCTTAACGGCGTTGATATTAAGGGTGCTATTTTCAATGCGGTTCAGAAAAGAGCCGGTGGTTACTATTATGGTGAGCCATCTTTCTATGGCAGTAGCCTGGGGGGATATAACAAAGCATCTTCGGCCGCGCCCGCCCATAGCTCCAACAGACCGCATATATTATCATCCGAAGAGATCGATGATTTACTGAGGGTCAAGTAAACGACTATGGCAAATCAGGGAATCATTCGCCCCATCGATCACCAGTTAGGCCTGCTACAACGCGCGGTTGATGTGTTGCTGATTTTTCTGACGTTGTTTGCAACGGTATTCATCTACCTTTCTTCCAACAGCTGGAACGGCCAGTACACCATTACCGTATTAACCGGCGTAGCAATTTATTATATCGCAGCTGAGCATAACGGGCTTTATCAGTCATATCGCTTCGAAAGACTCGCCGGGGAGTTGAAGCCGCTGTTTATCGCTTGGTTGACCGCGATCACTGGCCTGCTGTTGCTGGGCTACGCCCTTAAAGTCACCCACGAACTTTCTCGTGTTGTATTGGGTTGTTGGGGTATCGCCGCGCCTGTGGCGCTAATTGCCTCGCGTGCTTTGTTTCAACGCGCATTGAGCTATCTTCGTGGCAAAGGCTACAATAGCCGCTCGGCGGTAATTGTAGGAGTGAATGACAGCGCGAAGCATCTTGCCTGTAATATCCTTAGCCACCCAAAGCTTGGACTGACGCTAAAGGGCTTTGTGTCGAATATTCATAGCGGTGATGTACTCACCCGCCAAAACGAGACCTTTCGTGTTATTGGCGACTCGGATGCCTTGTTAGCCATGGCGCAAGCCGGTGACGTGGATGTGGTGTACATCGCCACAAATGTCAGTGACCAGGCAAGTATTGAGGGAACCATAGAAGCACTGGGTGATTCTACTGTTTCCATGTACTTAGTGCCCAACTTTTACACCGCGGAAATTATGAAAGGCAACTGGGTAACGGTAGGTGATACCCCCACCGTAAACATCATCGATAATCCCACGCTTGGCATCGATTCTTGGGTGAAGCGTGCCGAAGACATCGTTATCTCATTTGTCAGTTTGCTGCTATTGGCGATCCCTATGGCAATTATTGGCCTGGCGGTAAAGCTCAGCAGCCCCGGCCCTGCTATTTTTAAACAGAATCGTTACGGTATGAACGGCAGACCAATTAGTGTTTGGAAGTTTCGCAGTATGACCGTAGCTGAAGGAGAAGATGAGTTTTTGCAAGCCAAAAGGAACGACATACGGGTAACAAAGCTCGGCCGCTTGTTGAGAAAGACCTCGCTTGACGAGTTGCCGCAGTTAATTAATGTGCTGGTTGGAGATATGTCGATTGTGGGGCCCAGGCCGCACGCGGTTGCACACAATGAAGAATTTCGTGGCAAGGTAAAAGGCTACATGCTCAGACATAAGGTCAAACCAGGGATAACTGGCTTGGCACAGATTAATGGGTATCGAGGAGAGACCGACACGGATGAGAAAATGGTGGCTCGGATTCAGTATGACGTGCAATACATTAACAACTGGTCGCTTTGGCACGATCTGGTGATTGTTGTGAAGACGCCTTGGGTGTTGTTTGCTTTCAGCGATAGGACTTACTAGTTGAACATTCCGCTATGTGCAGACATCGAACTCAGCGACCTCAGCGACCTTAAAGCAATGTGTCTATTACTCTGCTTGAACGGGCTAAAGATGTACCGCCATTTTGCGCAGGTGCGATTGAAGTCAACAAATTTAATGAGATTTAACCGGCGATTCGTCAAATGATTACAGAGGCAATAAGTCTAGGCGACGCAGGGGCATCTATAGGCCCCAACGACACATTGTTAGAAGCTGGGGTAGGTAGGGGGGCAATCGAAAAGCGCGACAGGCCGTGCGTATCGCTTTTAGAGAAAGCCGTTTGGCGGCTTCGCTGGAATGATCAACCAGCGCTAAGGCACCTCGAAAAACTCTCAGTGAGCAGTGACTGTGGCCAATGTTTTTTAGGGGATACGAGACTATAATGAATTTATTAGGCTCATACCGTTTTTACAGACTACGCGTAGAGAAAACGTTAGGTCTTTATAAGCACTATCGATCCTGCTTCGATAAGAATAAATGCGTTTTTATTCATATACCAAAGTGTGGCGGGATTTCGTTGGTGGAGGCCGTTTATGGGGATTCTCGTTCACAGCATTCAACATGGCGTGATTTCTTAATAGAGGACCCTATAAAATTTGATTCGTATTTTAAGTTCGCCTTTACCAGAGACCCTGTTAACAGGTGTTACTCTGCCTACACTTACTTGAAAAAAGGCGGACGAGGTCCTTTGGATCTTTACTGGATCGATCGTCACATAAAAAAATATGGTTCCTTTGATGATTTTGTTCTACGCGGACTTGAGGGTGCGATAGCAAATTCGGCTGAGCACTTTATTCCGCAGCATAAATTTATTTGTGACGATGCTGGAAAGGTACTCGTGGACTTTGTTGGAAGAGTCGAACGAATGCAAGAGGATTACCAGCATCTTGCAGATAGGCTTGGGATAACAGCAAAGCTAGAATTAAGGAACGCCACTGAAGAAGAGAGTGCCTATGTCGCCAGCGCAAAAGTGCGGTCAACAATAAGACGTTTGTACCATAAGGATTATGAAATCCTAGGATATGCGCATTGAATAGCCAGAGATCAATGACTTCCATGAATCCCTTAAATTCTGAGTGACAGGCATGATAAAAGTTCCCAGTTTTTTAGTTGTCGGAGCGCCGAAAGCGGGCACAAGCTCGCTGTATCAGTACCTTCAAAAGCACCCAGACATCTATCTCCCGGACCAAAAGGAGCTGCATTACTGGAGTAGTGCGGCACTCGCTGAAAATACGTCAGGTCCCGGTGATCAATATTCTCTGCTGAATGTTGTGACGACCTGGCGGTATTATTGCCGACAGTACAAGGCGGCCGCGTTGGAAAAGCAATTGGGCGATGTGTCGCCCTCATACTTGTATTTCTATAATAGAGTGATCCCTGAGCTAAAACGTCAGTTACCCGCCGTAAAAATTATTATCATGCTGCGAGATCCGATCGAGAGGGCTTATTCCAATTACCGTCATCAGCAGCGATTAACCTACGAGCCACTCTCCTTTGCTGAGGCATTAGATTGCGAGTTAAAGAGGAGCTACGCAGGGTATTCAGATTTTTGGCGATACGCAGCCCATTCCCAATATTTCTTGCCGTGTGACGCATATGTGAAGGCCTTTGGCGTTGCTAATGTTCACTTTATTACTTTTGAAGAGCTGAAAGATAATCCTTCTGATGTAATGTCTAACGTGTTCTCGTTTTTAGACGTGGATGAAAATTTTCGTCCAGACAACTTGGATAAGATTTACAACTCTGGAGGGCGCTTTAAAGAGAGTCTTCTAATGCGGTTTTTGTTGAGGCCAAGCCGCTTTAAATCCTATTTTTATAATAGTCTGAATGAAGAATGGATTCAGGCTTACAGGTCCTTAAAGTTGAAGTTCACTGCTTCCCAGAAGTTGCCGATTCCCGAAATTCCCTGTGAAGTGAGAGCGCAGCTCACCGCCCTTTTCAGGGACGATGTAGAAGCTCTGTCGTCAAAATATGACGTTAACGTAAAACTTTGGTCTGGGTATGATGGCAAGTAAAAAAATAGATCTTTCAATAATTATTGTTAACTACAATGGGCTTCAATACCTAGACGACTGCGTGTCTTCGATTGAACTTAAATGCATTGGTTTGTCATATGAGGTCATATTCGTTGATAACAAATCAACCGATAGCAGTGTGGCTTTTATCTGTTCTCACTACCCCTGGGTAAAGGTCATAACGAGCGATACAAACCTTGGTTTCGCTAAAGGAAATAACTTAGGGGTGGCAAGTAGTAGCGGCGAAAACGTATTACTACTTAACAGCGACACTGTTTTATTAACGGAATTACGCGTGTTCATGGATATAATTAGGTCAGAAGATATTGGGGTAGTTGGTGCCAAAATGTTTGGCCCCAATAATGAGCCTAGACGATCGTTTGGTCGATTTCCAAATGCGTTGATGATGCTCAAGTTGTCTCGAATGTATTTCGATACTCGTGGGTCTGACAACGGCATACTTGATGTCGACTGGGTTGAGGGCTCATTTTTATTGACTCGACGATCTGTTTGGGAGTTGGTTGGTGGCTTGGATCCCGAATATTTCATGTACGTTGAAGACGTTGATTATTGTAAGAAGGTTTCAATTCACGGCTACAGGCGGGTTTGTAATCTGGACTCTGACTATATTCATTATGGGGGTTACGGTGAGACTAGACAAGGATGGCTAGAAGACGGTTTTAGGATATATGCCAATAACTTCTCGCGTGGCTACGCGCTAACGATATTTAATTTTCTTATTACGGTTGGATTTGGGCTGCGCAATGCTAAACGCTATTTACGAAAGCTTACTTAGATCGACTGGGAAGTCCTATAAGGTCGACTCGCGAATTCCAGCGCGCTTGCTCTTAGGGACACTATTACAGCGCCTTATCATGGTTTCGCGAGGGCTCTTGAGAATTAACAGGAAAGTCTTCCTAGGGCGAGGCGTCAGCATTGAAAACAGATCGCAATTGCATACGGGGTCCGGGTGCACCATTGGCAATTACGCCTCAGTTGATTGTTATGGCGAAAACGGGGTCCGGCTGGGTAATTCTGTGTCTATCGGTGCCGGGACGATTATCAGTGTCACGAGCCATATGAGTAACTACGGCGTTGGCTTACAGATTGGAGATAACACGGGCATTGGAGAGAACTCATATTTCGGTTGCACTGGCGGGGTTAAAATAGGTAGCGATGTGATAATGGGGCAGTACGTTAGCTTTCACTCGCAAAATCATAATTTTAGCCATCCAAATATGTTGATTCGTGATCAGGGTGTTACATCGCGGGGTATAGAGCTCGGAAGCAACATTTGGGTGGGTGCAAAAGCAACCTTTTTGGATGGCGCTAAGGTCGGCAGCGGCTGCATAGTTGCGGCTGGTGCGGTTGTTCGTGGCGAATTCGCAAGTGGGGCAATGATTGCGGGCGTGCCAGCTAGAGTTATTGGCGCGGTAAACCCTCAACCTGATGTGCTATGACTTTATTTTCTTTTTATAAGCCACTGTTTTTTGGTTACTTGGTTACCCCGTTTATATTGTCTTCAGGACTTTATACCCTTGTTATGGCTCCCCTAGCTGCCATTACTGTCTGGCGAATCCCTTCTAAGAAACTGTTCGCTTTCATACTACCCTTATTCTTAGTGTTTTTGATTTCCACCCACGGTCTATGGTCTAGTTTTACTTACTATGAAGTTTTTAAGGACTTTTGGTATTTGTTAAATCCCCTGCTGGCATTTTATGTCGGGTGCTTTTTCTATCTAGCCTTGAGTCGCCAAGATTTCTACTACATTTTTTGCATCGCTGGAATTTTTCTTGCGCTTATGCATTTAGCGTATTTCGCCATTAATCCAGAGGTGTTGTCTCTTGGCGGCCGGGACATCAGAGACCTGGGAGTTAAAGGCAATCATATCGTTCCTTTTACAGTGGCTTTGCTGTTGTGGGGGGGCACAGGTAGATTATTTCACTTGCGGTTAGAGGCATTACTTTTTGCTGTTTTCTTATTGATGATCAGCGTGGCTCTCTCTTTCTCCAGAACGGGCTGGCTGATTTTAATTTTCTCTCTCTTTGTCTATTTTGAATTCTATAGAAAGCCGGCGTTAATTCTTTTTCTGGTATCGATCGTTCTAATACTTGGTTTTTTGGTTGTGGGAGGCTACGAAACCAACGATCCCTTGCTGACAAAATTTATGAACCCGACGTCAGAGTTTGTTCAATACAACAATTGGAATATATATGACATCAATAATAATTGGCGTGGTTACGAAAACTTTCTTACGCGTGAAGTTTTAGAAAACGCACCTTTTTTGACTCAGCTGTTTGGATTTGGCGCTGGCTATTCGCTCCCTTTGGATGTGACGATAAAGCTTGGTGGCGATGACCATAGCGAAATTTTCATTTTGCACAGCGCCTATTCATACCTACTTTTAAAGACCGGCATTATTGGACTTTTGTTGTATCTGTTTTTTTTACTACGCCTTTTTTTCATAGCAATCAGAGCACGAGGGATGGAGGCCAGGTCCGTTCTCGTTATCGCCGGCATTATTTTTTTCACCAGCTTCGCTATCTCTGGGCTGTACAATAAAGTTCAAGCAATACCTTTTATGATCTTTCTGGGTTGTTCTATCAATATTTTTTGGGAAAGGAAGAGGTAGAGATTTGTCACAAGCGATCGTGTTCGTTCATCTTTTTAATGACTGTAGTGGGAGTCCTAAGGTACTTGCGCAAGTTGCCACTGCGTTGTCTGGCAAAGGCGTTCGCACCGAGATGCTAACCAGTAGTTGGGGAGACGGGCCTCTGAGAGGAATTGCCGATACAGAGCGCACTGTTTTTTATAGGCGATCAGAGAACCGTTATATAACACTATTTTTCGATATTCTGTCTCAACTGCACCTGTTTTTTGATTGTTTGAGGTATCTCAGAGTTGATGCCGTTTTCTATATCAACACGATGAGACCTACGGGGGCTATGTTAGCCGCGAAGTTGATGGGTAAGATTGTGGTTTGTCATATACATGAGACCTCGATAAAGCCGATTTTTTTTAAGAAGCTTTTACGGTCAGTCGTCAGTCTTTGTGCGTCTAAGGTGGTTTTTGTTTCAGATTATCTTCGCAGGGTTGAAAGTTTTTCGATTGATGACGAGCGTGTTATCTATAATGCTATTCCAGCAAACTCAGAACCAAAGCGTGATAAGCAGAGCGAATTTGGTGTACTCATGGGGTGTTCGTTAAAAAAATATAAGGGGGTTTTTGAATTTCTTAATGTGGCTTCTGCTCTTCACGAAGATCAATTTATTCAATTTACGCTGGTACTTAATGCTGAAGCCGGTGAGATTAGCGACTTTTTTAAAGATGTAGAGGTGCCCGGTAACGTCCGTTTGTTGTCTAGGCAGACCGATATGAGTTCGTTTTATGCCGATGCAAGTCTTGTTTTGAATCTCTCAAGGCCCAATGAATGGATTGAGACATTTGGGCTGACACTGATCGAGGCCTTTTCGTTTGGAGTACCGGTTATTGCGCC
The DNA here is from genome assembly GCA_963854625.1 of Gammaproteobacteria bacterium. Taxonomy (GTDB): domain Bacteria; phylum Pseudomonadota; class Gammaproteobacteria; order Pseudomonadales; family Pseudohongiellaceae; genus UBA9145. The sequence goes on from CAWKZY010000038.1 coordinate 17,998, forward strand.
TGAGGTCGGAGGGCCGACTGAAGTGGTTAGAGACGGCATGGATGGATATTTAATGGATTCATCCGGAGTCGCGGCGATCGCCGAAAAAATTCAGGAGGTCGCACACGATCGCAGCGAGTGGGAAAGACTGTCAGCGAACGCTGCGAAACGTGCAGATGACTTTAAGCTGCCTGTTTTTCATCAGAGAGTGACTGATCTGATGTCTGCTGAGCTGAGCGGGTTGTGAGGGTGAAGCAGCTCGTTATTTTGGGTATTCGGGGTTTACCTGCTAGACACGGGGGGTTCGAGACGTTTGCTGAACGTCTTTGTTTATTTCTAGTTGATCAAGGCTGGGATTTGATCGTTTATTGCCAGGAAAAGGGGCAAGGGGAGCTGCATGAGTCTACTTGGCGGGGAGTGAAGCGCATTCATATTCCCATCAAGAATGAGGGCCCGCTGGGCACCATTTTGTTTGATCTGAAATCTGTATGGCATGCTAGAAAATATAAGTCCTTGCATTTGACGTTAGGTTACAACACGGCATGTGTCAATATAGTACAGCGCATATATCGCATTAGAAATGTGATGAATATGGACGGTATCGAATGGAAGCGTCAGAAATGGGGGCGTATCCTTAAGGCCTGGTTTTGGCTTAATGAGCGTTTTGGGTGTTGGTTCGCCAATCACTTAATCGCCGATCATCCACTAATAGAGGCACACCTGGCCACGCGTGCTTCACGCGATAAGATTACCATGATCCCCTACGGCGCAATAAGGGTGAGCGACGCTGATGAGTCTCTCATTGATCAATATGGTGTTGAAAAGAACAATTATTCAATAGTTATTGCTAGGCCTGAGCCAGAGAACTCGATTCTTGAAATCGTCAAAGCTTTTTGTACGTGTCCTAGGAAGGGAAAGTTGCTTGTTCTAGGCAGTTTTTTTCCAGACTCCAATCACTACCACCGAGAAATTTTTGAAACGGCCAACGACAGCGTCATTTTTCCTGGCGCTATTTATGACGCGGATATCATTGCGGCATTAAGGTTTTATTCGCGTTTTTATATACATGGTCATCAAGTCGGCGGTACGAATCCTTCGTTGGTTGAGGCCTTAGGTGCGGGGTGTGCAGTAGTAGCTCACGATAACCCTTTTAATCGGTGGGTCACTAATGAGAGTGCGCTCTACTTTAGCGGAGTTGACCACTTAAGCAATTTCTTCAGCGGACAATATCTTGAGGACGATTATGTGGAGGAGAAGAAGGCCGAAGCGGTAGTGCAATTTCAAAGCGGCTTCGAATGGGATGATGTGCTCAGAGCCTACGAGGCGATTTTGTCGATGCAGCAGGAAATCGGGGCCAAGTGATTCCTTTGTTATATAGAAATGGCATACGGTAGTGAGTCGAGATGTTGAGACCACAAGGTTTTCAGTCCGATCGGCTTTTCCTCGCAAAAAAAAAGGAAGAAACCTAATGTCCCCGATGTTAGTTAAAGCGGCGATTGCTGGGTTGGCCAAGGGCGTTGCTGCAATAGTTGGTATTACGCTGACGGCTATACTCGCGAGGGTGCTGGGTGCTGACGAGGCTGGTTTGTTTTTTCTCGGCCTGTCTCTGCTAATGGGCCTTTCGGTCGTCTTTCGATTGGGCTTGGATGATCTGGTTCTGCGCGCTATGGGTGCGGAGTATCTCTCGGTTGCTTGCCAATCTAAATTAAATACGGGACTGATTTGGATTGTGCTGGCCACAGTGCCCTTTTCTTTAGTTACCTTTCTTTTCGCAGACGCCATCTCGGTGACGGTTTTCAAGAAGCCAGAATTCGCCGTGGTTTTGGAATACTGTATGTTGGCACTTCCGGCGACGTCGCTATTTATGTTGTTGGCGTCAGCTTTCCAGGGGGTGCACCGTGTCGTGGCAGTGGTCGTGTTTCAGAACCTTGGGGTAAGCGTTATTTTCTTAACTCTTTTTGCCTTACTTTTTATTCTTAGTCCTCATTCAGCGACTGCTGAAACGGCGGCCGCCTTCTACTTCTTCTCTGCAGTCTTGGTGTTGGGTTTCGGGCTTTGGTTATGGTTTCGTCAACCCCAGGTGCAATTTATTTTCCCTGTGATTAAAAACTCTGAAATCTGGGAATCCAGTAGCAAAATGTGGTTGGTGAACGCTATGAGTGTCGCAGCTCCTTATGGGGGGATTTTGATCGCAGGGGCGTATGTGCAGTCTCAAGAGCTGGCTTATCTAGTCGCAGCACAACGTACAGCAAGTTTGATCGCTTTTGTTTTAGTGGTTGTGAATACGGTGGTTGCGCCAAGTTATTCGCGTTTATGGAATGAAGGTGATTTACCTGCGATAAAGCGTTTAGCAAAAAGTTCCACTCGAGCGATGCTGTTACTTGCGCTGCCTATAGTGATTGCCATGGTGCTATTTTCGGGCGTCATTATGCGTTTTTTTGGGGCGGGTTTTGAGAGTGGCGCTGGGTTGCTGGTGATTATTGCCGTGGGCCAGTTGATTAATGTGGCGACGGGGTCGGTAAGTTTTCTCTTAAATATGACGGGTCATGAGCGAGATATGCGTAACGTGACGATGCTCTCTGGCCCAGTAACAATTGTGTGTGCGCTCTGGTTTACCGCTATGTGGGGTGTATTGGGTGCAGCGTACGCGATCGCTTTGGGCCTAACTTTGCACAATTTAGGCGCGCTATGGATGGTGAGGCGCCGGTTGGGTTTTTACCCTTTGGGTTAGTGATTTTTTTGTTTAAGAGAGCGAGAGTGCTAGTTCACTCAAAGACGTTAAGCGCGTGTGCAAAGAGTTTGGTTTGCTCGCAGTAATATTAAAAGGTTCGTTTGCTGAAGCGAGGAAGGAAGGCAAATGATACAAAGATCTCATTTACCTGTTTGGGTTTTACGGTTTTAGCTAGCTATTTAATTTCTATCGAGTCGAGGTTTGGAAATTCATTGTTCCACTTCTCGTAGTTTTTAACCTAGCCTTTTTAAACCCAAAGTATCGCCTTAAGAATATAGAGTATTTGCTCTTTTTTCTGTATCAATTGTTAGCTCACTAGGATTGACTCTGACTTTTATGCAGAGAGCAGCAATGTGTATTTATTCGGACTTTCCTTTTATACCGAAGCGATTGCGTACCTTAATGCAGGTGATAAGTTTGGCTTCGATAAAATACTAAGTGTTTCTAATCCATTCTTGTTAAGCACTGAACCAATCGCTCTATCTTTTAGGTCCATAGGTATCGTAATTAAAGGGGTCAATTTAAATATTATTTCCCTTTTGTCATCATCTCACCCGTTAGCTCATGGCAATGCCGCTAAGAAGCTTAAACCAGCGTTGTGTGAATTGCTGAATAAGGCCTTGAGCTGATGAGGTGTCGCTCATTGGTTGGATCTTTTTAAAACGTTTGTTTTTTAGGTCAAAGGTGAGCAGAGCGTTCAAATATAGGTTTTATGTTTAAACTAGCCCTAAAAAATGTAAGGACTAGTGCTTTTTAGAAAAATCGAGGCGAGGAATTAAGAAAATACAAAGCGGACGTGCCGTAAGGTAAGCTATCAGACCAATAGAATTAGCCAGGATATCAAGCAGTGAAAATTCTCTTCCGGGAATAAAATACTGGATGGTTTCTATCATTGACCCAAAGATCAATAACAAGATCACCTTGGTGCAGTAGATTTTCACTAAAGGGTAGGCGCAGTCAAAGAGTAACAACAAAGTGAAAAATGCGAAGAGGTGAACAACCTTATCCCGATGTCCCTGCCCATCACCATCGGGGGGTGTAAAAGCCATGAAAGCAGTTACAGCCAAACCCGCATAGAATAACAGCTTGGCTATGTAAACGATGTAGGTAGATACCTTAATGGGCTGTCCCTATATTTGTCGCCAGTGAAATGACGGATGATAGCGTCGTCTTTAATAATTTTCTGATCTGTCACGTACTTTTCATGGTGACTTTCGATATACTAAACTGGCGCAATATTCTAACACTTTGCTTGAGGTTAGCTAGGTTTTAACAAGTCAATTTCTCCTTTTAAGCAGGTGCAGACAGTTTTTTACTGATCTTTTACCGTCAAACGAGAAGTTGATTTATAGTACTTTTTTGATGGAGTTGAGGTGCGGGGGTTGGATGCCTGTGCGGGCAGTTGGTCTCTTGAACTAGAATTGAAGACGAGACATCGACTTTCTAAAAAAATGAGGTTCGTAGACCCCTCGTCAGCCCATGACAGTCTTAGGGCTATTTAGCCCTTTTAAAAATTTCTTTTAGTCCATTGGTGCGCTGTTTAATCTCGAACACAGCTAATCGTTATCGCCCCTTTTCTATCTCGTCTTTCTGCGTTGTCTTTTCACGCGACAACATCGAAACGTAATCAAGATAGCGGACAACCGCCATCGGTAGCCGTTTCAACTATTCATCATCAACACCAGGAATACCGGAAACTAAAGGTGAAAGATAAGCTTTGATTTTCTCTTTTCAGTTAATGCGTTTTAGCAGCGCGTTTCGTGGCGGAAGAGTGTGATGCGTGGGTAGCCGCTTTCCCAATCTTTGCTCTCACAGGATTCAGATCAACACAGGCCATGGCTGATAATGCAGTTTCTGGGTCGAGTAAGGGTTCAGCATAGAATGGCTCTTCAGAGAAGTGTATAGCGCAACCATCCTCTCTGTCTGCACGATAGGAAAGCCTCTGCTAAATGGGTTTGATAGAGAATGATAAGGATCCTAATGTTTGTCAGCCTTTATTACGCCGCTTTTTGTCTTCGAGCAATTCACCAAGTTCCAACGCCGGGGCAAAATGCTCCCCTATCTTTTTGTTTAGAGATCGGGTGGCGTTTAGCCAGTATGTCGCAACCTGAGATAACTCCAACGTTCCACAGCCTATGGATCGAAATACACAACCAAATGAAAGTGATTGCTCATGATGGTAAACGCATCAATGGCGACTGCGAAGTACTGAGCCAAATGCAACATGCGCTGCTCTAGCCAATCTTTGCGATGTTCATAGTTTGTTCGAGCAAAGCGATCAACACCACACAACCAGCTTCGGCGCACACACCGCGAGACGACGTGATAGTGCATTGGATAGTCGGGATCAATCAGTTGAATACCTTGGTTGGCAGATTTCTTTACATCGCTTTCGCTTTATCTCTGTCAACAAAAATTTCCAGCTGTGCAGCCCAAGCTTTCTGGGCGCGCATCGCCGCTATGAGGCCCTGAGTAATGGGAATTAGTTCCACAGCCTCATTCTTGGAGCAACCTTTAACGCGTGTAACGTCATGCGGTAGGTGAACACATCGCGGACAACCGTGCAGGCACCCAGAATGAAAACTGCGACTAGGGTTGTCGCGCGTGTTAAACTTCGACGGTTGGATGCCATATTGTTTCATTAATCCGTATTTGCAGGCCTCTTACGCCGTTAGCTTAACCTGCCTTCTTAAATAAGCGTGAAAACTGTGCCGACTTTATATTCAAAGAATAAGGAGCAATGTTCATTAGTACTTGGTTCAAGCGCACATTCCGACAGTTTTTACTATTAGTAAAATTTAATCTGTAGTAAAATTTAAACTATAGTAAAGTATTATCGATACAAAAAATTAATCCATTGCAGGGTTTAACTGATAGTAGAATTTACCAAATCTTATTAGGAGTATCTTATGACCAGTAATGGCATAGCTCGTGGAAATATCGCGCGCCAAGCAAATAAGAAATTGCGTCGAGAGCGCATCCTCGATATCGCGAAGCATCTAATAGCGACGAAAGGCTTGGAAGCGTTTACGCTGAGTCAGCTTGCTAAAGAAGCAGGCGTGTCTTCGCCCACGATCCACAACTTATTTGGCAAGAAAAGCGACATTGTTGAAATGCTTGTTGCCGAGTTGATAGAAACTATTAATGGGGTCATTACTCAAACTGCACCTAGTGATCTGATTGAAAACTCAAAATTCGTCATCGACATTGCAGGTGCTCTGTATTCGCAAAATGAGGATTTCTACCGTGCTGCTTTGAAGGGAGCAGAGTACTTAGGCTTATTCAACCCCAATATGCCGAACGGACTCATTCAACAGGCGCTGAAGTTGGCGGAACCGCGGCAGGAGTGGTACGACGATGGGCTTCTTTTAGGAAATATCGAACGCAGCATAATTCAGAAAAATATTCATAATGCGCAGCGGCTTGGGCGTCAAGACTGGGTTAATGGGAATATTGATGTAAAGCAATATCGCCGACAGGTCTTAAGAGGGTGTTTCATGACCTACGCTGCTGATGCGAGCCCCCAACTTCATAAAATACTGTGTAGCGAGCTGGAGCAGTTGAGCTCTGGCAAATAGAGGCCCGACAATTACTAGCACTATACTGCTGCCCAACCTCACACCACAGCGTCGCCGACAGCTCATCAATTACAGCCTAGACAATGGGTAATAAATGCTTAGTGTCGCTTCGGTGATCGGTATGGGGGTGTCGGAATCACAAAAGGTGGTTCACAGTTATGGCATCATCACGTAAATATTTTACCCAAGCTAAACTCGGTAAGGTTTTTGGTAAGAAGAAGTAAGATAGAAGTGGCTTGGTAACGCATATGCTACTACAGTTTTGCGCTCCTAAGCCTTATCTCTTGTTCCGATACAATAACCTAGGCTGCTAAAAGGCCTTTTCGTTGCATCACGTCCTTGTGTCAAATTCCATTGAATATTCTGGTCACTGAAATAATAAATACATATATTAGTAAGTTAAAATCAAATCACCTACTAGCTTAATGTTTGGTGAAAACAGTGAGATAAGCCTAATAGCCCCATGTTCATTGGTTACAGTGGCCTATAGGTCAAAACCTGTGACGAATACCTGTGACAAACGTGATACGATTCAGGCTTAACCTACTTGAATGGACTCACGGATGCCTAAGAAGATAAAAGACCTACCACACCACCTACGCAAGCGTACACCTAGAGGCGCGTACTTCATTGATATCTCAGTGCCACCTGATGTCAGGCATCATTACGATGGTCAAGACCGCCTAAGGCACAGCCTCCAAACTCGTGACCTTGAGACTGCCTTGGTGCTGAGGAATGAGCTGCTACGTGAACTAGACCTACATCTCGCCATAGCTAACCTAACGGACCCAGAACAAAGCTCACCAGCTAAAGCATACTCAAGTGCGATTGAGCTCTACAAAGGAGCTGACGACTTAGCACTAGAAGGGTTGGTGAATGAATACGAGAATGATCACAACCTTCACTCGAACAGTAAGCAACTCAAGAAGAACCATCCGACCTATGCAGCACTCAGAGACCTCCAGAAAGGTGAGGGGGCAACTGTCAATGCTGACTTCTCACCAACACTCGCTGAGGTGCTCGAATCATTTCTACAACGCAGAACCGATTTCAAGGAATCAACTATCAACGGTTATAACAGTTCGGTCGAGAAGTTTGGGTCTACTATCCAGCTTGCGAGCATAACGCCGAGCATGGTTAACCTTTGGGTGGACTCTGTCACTGGTAGTAAGTCGAACCTAAAAGGCAAACTGATCTCACTGTCCATGTTGTTCAAACATGCCAAAGGTAGAGGACTCATATCACCCAATCAAGCTAATCCCTTCATTGATATCGACCTAGCTGGTAAGGCACCAATCAAGAAGACTCTACCGACCGACCCAGAGCTTCTCAGTCGTATTGTAGAGATCTGCCCTCCATCACATGTGAACCTGTGGAAGGTCTTGTGCTACACAGGGACACGTTCGGGTGAAGTGAAACATTTGGAGAAGGTAGAAGTCGATGGTAACTGGTATTACAAAGTCCTCGAATCCAAGACTTCTAACGGTAAGGATCGAATGGTCCCTGTCCACCCAGCAATAGCAGATATTGAGCTAGCAAAGCTCCCGTCATCATCAGTTGCTCGAAGGTGGTTAAGCTACGCCAGAGGCAGAGGAGATCTAGATGGTTATTCATTAGCTTCCTTGCATGGAACTAGGGCTCAGTTCATAACAGCAATGCTCAGTCATGTGCCTGAGAGAGTGGTAGCCCAGATAGTTGGACATGCCACCAAATCAATCACCCAGTACTATGACCGGTTTGACGATTTAGCAGCTTTGACAGAAGCTATCCTCAAGCTTCCTGACCCATTCAAAACAGCCTAAACTCCCAAAAAAGCCCAGCCTCTCAGAAGCCCCTAAGGGGTTTACCGTTGAGCAGCTATCCCCTCACTTCATCGCTAACGGAAACTAAGGCTTTTCTTATTTCTATAACGTTAGCCACTGCATCCAAGACTATTATCTTAGCGCCTGTGCCAGTGACATAGATCGTACCGAAACCCAACATCCGTCCAAATATGCTTTGTTTAATATCAACACTTTCTATTCTGTCTATTCTTATTTCATCAGTATCTCGACTAATGATTCCTGTCTTAAGAATTATTCTCTTATTAGTGTATGCCATCTCAGTTGTTGCTCTGGATATGAATACCGACAAAAGCCATGGTATTCCTATTAGAATTGGCAAACTGATTATTGGCCACAAATACTGCAACTTCGTTATTTTCAATTGGCCAAGAACTTCTTCGCCATCAGCCAATGTGCTTTTTATGTAACTCAGGGACATAGCCTTTCTCAATTTGGGCTGTCATTAAATGCAAGATTTCAATATGAAGTTAGCATGATAAAACTCTTGCGACCAGTTAGCGTTAACGCTCACCTATAATAGCCCTCACTTTGATATATTCCCTCTGAATGGCAATTTGAATTTTATATTTACTTGTTGCAAGATTATGGAGTTGTTTTCTGAGTACTCTAACAATGCGTTTATTCTTTGCTTTACTTTTCATGATTGTAGGCCCGGTAAACATTTCGACTGCAGCTTCGCTGGAATCAAAAGGTTGGAAGAAAACGGTAGATGATTTTGAAGGCACCGTTGAATATAGCTATTCGGCAGAACCCTATGCTTTTGGTTGCATGGGCCTCTTGGCAGGAGTGATGGGTTCAGTTGCTGGCGAGCCGAAGCAAGTCGGTAAATTGACGATAGCGGTTATTGGCGCTGGCATGGAGGAGGAATTTAGAGAAGGCACTCTTCGTTTTCGGGCCGAAAATGGGATTGTTGATCTACCAACAAACTGTTCGCCAGAATACGAGGATGGCAAATATAATGTTATGTGCTTATCAAATGCGGATAGTGGGGCCGCGAAACAACTTGCAACGACAGACTTCGTTCGGCTTGATACGCCCACCAAAAACTTTGACATGAAGGCAGATAACAAATGCGCTAGTGCCCTCTCTGGCATTAAAAAGATTGGTCTTGATTTTTACGAAGCAACCAAGTGACCTTTTTTTAGCTAAAACTCCCTTTGCATCGAAATTAGCTCCTCCGCGGAAGCTAACACTGGCTTAGCCGTTGAGCAGCCACTTCCTAATAGCTCAGGGAGTACGGGGCGGCTGAAATACTTTTTTTTGATTTATGACGATTAAAGACAGCTCCC
>CAWKZY010000039.1:0-27328 GCA_963854625.1 Gammaproteobacteria bacterium
ACGGGAGCTTGAGCCCTTAGAATCAGAATTTTTGATCGAAGAGTTACCCCTAGGTGACGACAAGCTGAAGGAAGTTGAAGTCGAAGTCGAAGTCGAAGTCGAAGTCGAAGTCGAAGTCGAAGTCGAAAGTTTGAGCACTGAAGATATTCGTGCAAGAGCCCTAAACACCAAGTTTGAAGACGATGACGCGCTAGAAATAATCCCCGAACTTAACCTTGAAGCGCTAGGAAAGATGGCTTCCCCGCTGACGCTTACCACGGCGCAGCGGCTGCATTGGCGCTCCACATTGGCCCTCGCTTTTGCTTGCATAGCCTTATCCGCGACTTTGGTAGCTCAGTATTTTTGGTGGTACCTACCTTTATACAGTCAACTAGACCGGTTTCGACCAGCCTATGTCTTTGTCTGCCAATACGTTAGCTGCCAGCTTCCTCCCTATTCAAATCTTGATGCCATAAGAAGCGATGACCTTGCTGTTCGCAGTCACCCAGAACAACGCAATGCTTTATCTATTAATATGTCGTTTAGAAATACAGCAAGCTTTTCCCAAGCTTTCCCAGTCGTGATATTAAGTTTCAATAGTTCAGCGAACGAAATCATTGCCTTGCGAGAATTTTCGCCGAAGGAATATCTGAGTTCAGGCCTGCAAAGTGTCACGAACATGCCACCCAACTCACCGATACAGATACAACTAGAAATAATGGACCCTGGCCCGTTTGCAGTAAACTATACCCTAGCCTTTAGAAACCCTTAAGCGTTTCTAGTCCTGCGTTTTAGGCACATTAGAGATCTCAACAAGCTACCCCTGCCCTTGTCAGCCAAGCGCGGACCAAAATTAATGCTACATTTTTGTAAGACAATGATCTTAAAAATTCCTTCACTCAGCAAAATAGTGGTGAATTATTAACCAAATGCCTTCCACTCAGTTAAGCTCCCAGCTATGATAGACGGCCATTTGTGATTCGAGTTTTAAAGCCTAAATGCTCAATGTCGGCCCCTACAAACTACGAAACTCACTTTTTTTAGCTCCCATGGTCGGGGTTTCTGATGCTCCCTTTAGAGAGATTTGCAGCCAGCAGGGTGCCGGACTTACTGTCGGCGAAATGCTTCCAGCAAATAGCGAGCTTTGGAAGCGCGAACGCAACCGCCTAAAACAAGTAAAACCTATCATTGAAAGCCCTCATGTAATTCAAATCGCCGGATCAGAACCTGAAATGATGGCCGAGGCAGCCAGACTTAATGTTGAGCTCGGTGCTGATGCAATCGACATCAATATGGGTTGCCCAGCTAAGAAAGTTTTGAAAAAAGCGGCGGGATCGGCGCTGCTAAAAGATGAAAAATTGGTGGCGGAAATTTTGAAAGCTGTTGTCTCCAGTGTCTCCGTGCCGGTGACGCTAAAGATTAGAACAGGCTGGTCACCGGACACACGCAACGGAGTCACCATAGCCAAGATTGCTGAACAAGCAGGCATTCAACTTCTCACAGTTCATGGTCGCACTCGAGCCTGCAGATTCATGGGCAATGTAGAGTACGACACAATTGCTGAGATTAAGCAGGCCATCTCCATTCCTATCATTGCCAACGGCGATATCGACTCTCCCGCCAAAGCCAAAGCGGTGCTTAACCATACTGGAGTAGACGGCATTATGATCGGCCGCGCAGCTCAAGGCAGACCATGGCTTTTCAATGAAATAGAGCACTATTTGAAGACTGGCACAGTGCTGCCTCCGCCGCCACTGGCGGTTCAAGCTAGAATAATCGAGAGTCACTTGAATAAACTATATGCCTTTTACGGCGAGCACAAAGGCGTATTGTTCGCTCGTAAGCACGTCGCTGAATATGTAGCTGACTTGCCCGAAGCAAAATCATTTAGGGCACAGTTCAACAAATTCGAAGACCCACAAAACCAATTAGAAGCCCTGCAAGAATACTTTGCTATTCTGGAAGGGACAATCGGAGCCCTCGCTGCATGAACAAGCTAGAAGAATCATCAGAGATTAGTTTTCAAACCAACTCCCAAATCGAATCTTTTGCCGCCCAGGAGAGCACGCTTCGCACCGAAGTGGACAAGGCGCTGCACCGATATTTTATTCATTTGGAAGATGAGCCAGTTACCGATCTTCATCAAATGGTGATGTCAGAAGTAGAGGCACCATTGCTACAGGCGGTCATGCGCTACAGCGGCAATAATCAAAGTAAGGCGTCTACCATGCTCGGCTTGAATCGTGGTACGCTTCGAACCAAATTGAAGCAGTATGGGCTTCTCTAACGCCGAGCAGCAAGGCAATAGATCTTAGTTTTAAAAGCCAAAACAGTACCTAATTCAACAACCAACTCGAGATATTTAATTCTATGAGCTCAGAAAATTCTGGCGCCATTCGTCGCGCATTGATCAGTGTTTCCGACAAAACAGGTCTTATTCCCTTTGCCCGATCCCTCGCGGCAATGGACATAGAAATCCTATCCACGGGCGGAACCTACCAAAAACTGAAAGCTGAAAACATACCAGCAATCGAAATATCTGATTACACCGGCTTCCCAGAAATGATGGATGGCAGAGTTAAAACCTTACACCCCAAGGTCCATGGCGGGATTCTAGCAAGACGTGACCAAGATCAAGAGGTTATGGAGAAACACGACATTCCTCCTATTGATCTAGTGGTGGTTAACCTTTATCCGTTCGAAGCAACGGTTGCCAACCCTGATTGCGACCTTCTCACCGCAATAGAAAATATTGATATTGGCGGGCCAACAATGCTGCGAGCAGCTGCCAAAAACAACCGCTACGTATCTGTAGTTGTCAACCCCAGTGAATATGATGGAATCATCGAGCTTCTGAAACAAAATGATGGCGCCTTAAATCAACAAACACGCTTCGATTTAGCGGTCAAAACCTTTGAACATACGGCCGCATATGACGGTGCTATCGCCAACTATCTGGGCACTAAACTAGAACCCGAATTAAATGCCCAACCCGATGATGAAGTAGTGGCGTCGGATCCATTTCCACGCACCTTCAACACTCAATTCATCAAAAGCCAGACTATGCGATATGGCGAAAACCCTCATCAAAAAGCGGCATTCTATATTGAAAGCAATCCCGGAGAGGCTAGCATTAGCACCGCCAAACAACTTCAAGGCAAAGCTCTTTCTTATAACAACATAGCCGATACCGATGCTGCTCTGGAATGCGTCAAGTGTTTCGGTGAACCGGCCTGCGTGATTGTCAAGCATGCCAATCCTTGTGGCGTTGCTGTAACTGATTCCATTTTGAGCGCCTATGAGAAAGCCTTTCAAACCGATCCTACTTCTGCCTTTGGTGGCATCATCGCTCTCAACCGCGAGCTGGATGCCGCTACAGCAGCGCGAATTGTAGAGCAGCAGTTCACCGAAGTGATTATTGCGCCAAGCATCTCTGCCGAAGCACTTGCTATCACAGGGGCGAAAAAAAATGTTCGTGTTCTTAGCTGTGGCCAATTGTCTAAGCAGCGGTTAACAGGATTGGACTACAAAAGAGTCAATGGCGGCCTGCTGGTGCAAGATCGAGATATTCACCAACTCCAACCAAACGATCTTAAGGTTGTTAGTGCTCGCGCTCCTTCTGATAATGAAATTCAAGATTTGATGTTCGCATGGTCAGTAGCGCAATACGTTAAATCAAACGCCATTGTTTACTGTAAAGACATGCACACCATTGGCATAGGAGCGGGTCAAATGAGCCGTGTTTATAGCGCCAAGATCGCGGGGATAAAAGCTGCAGATGAAGGGCTAGTAGTGGAGGGGTCGGTCATGGCCTCCGACGCATTCTTTCCTTTCCGCGACGGCATCGATGCAGCTGCAGCTGCCGGCATCAAAGCGGTAATCCAGCCTGGAGGCTCAATGCGCGACAATGAAGTTATCGCTGCCGCCGATGAAGCAGGTATCGCAATGGTCTTTACCGGCGTTCGTCACTTTAGGCACTAGGCAAAAATTCGAGGCAGCACAATAAATGAACATATTAGTCATAGGCAACGGCGGTCGTGAGCACTCTCTAGCCTGGAAAGCAGCCCAGTCAGCTAACGTCGAAAAAGTGTTTGTTGCTCCGGGCAATGCAGGCACGGCTATGGAGAAAAACCTGCAAAATTTGGATCTTGATCCAATGGATTTTACAGCCCTCGCCGAGTTTGCAAGCAGCAATGATATCGGCCTCACCATTGTGGGACCTGAGGCTCCGTTAGTTGATGGCATTGTAGATTTTTTCACAGCCAAGGGCCTGCCATGTTTTGGTCCATCAGCAAAAGCCGCTCAGCTGGAAGGCTCCAAATCCTTCAGCAAAGAATTCCTTAGTCGCCACCGCATTCCGACGGCTGCCTATAAAAGCTTTACCGAAATAGCCCCAGCTATCGATTACATTAAAACTAACGGCGCCCCTATAGTAGTAAAGGCAGACGGGCTAGCCGCTGGCAAAGGAGTCATTGTTGCCAGCACCGAAGCTGAAGCGATAACCGCGATTGAAGACATGCTAGCGGGAAATAAATTTGGCGAAGCTGGGCATAGAGTGGTCATTGAAGAGTTCTTGGTAGGTGAGGAAGCTAGCTTCATCGCCATCGTTGACGGCAGCAATGTGCTACCCATGGCAACATCACAGGACCATAAAGCCAGGGACGACGGAGATCTAGGCCCGAATACCGGAGGCATGGGAGCTTACTCACCGGCGCCAGTTGTAAGCCCGCAAATTCATCAAAAAATAATGGATCAGGTCATCATTCCGACAGTGAAAGGTATGGCCGCTGATGGCAATGAATATAAAGGCTTTCTCTATGCCGGTCTCATGATTACACCGGCAGGTGAAATCGCTGTCGTCGAATTCAACTGTAGATTTGGCGATCCCGAAGCACAGCCGGTAATGATGCGCTTAAATTCAGATCTATGTAAACTCTGCCTCGCCGCCATTTCTGGAAATCTAGATTCAGAAACCATTGAATGGGACAAGCGCAGCGCAGTTGGAGTCGTTATGGCTGCCGGCGGCTATCCAAACAGCTATGGCAAAGGCGACGTTATTAGTGGTCTTAACGATACAGAATCCAAAGACTTTAAAATATTTCATGCTGGCACTACACAGACAGATGGACAAGTTGTTACCAACGGGGGCCGGGTATTGTGCGCTGTAGCCTTAGGCGAAACCGTCTCAAGCGCCCAGGCCGGTGCTTATGAGCTTGTCAATACGGTGTCATGGAAAGACGTATATTTTCGCAAAGACATTGCCTATAGAGCGATAGACAGGGAGAATGACTAGATGAATACTAAACAACGTCTCTCAACTATCGACAAATTCTTGATCCAATTTGATCAAGCACTACGCACTTGCTCTCCAGGCGCTGCTCAGGCACGCCGATCATCCCCTGCCGCTGGTCTATCGGATAGCGAACTTAATCTCAGCGAGAAGAAACATATCGCCGGCCTAATGCGAATCAACCATACCGGGGAAGTCTGCGCTCAGGCTCTTTACCAAGGTCAAGCGGCAACAGCGAAACTGGATCAAGTCCGACAATCTATGGAACATGCCGCAGAAGAAGAAGTAGACCACCTCGCTTGGTGTGATGAGCGATTGCAGCAATTAGATAGCCGTCCCAGCCTGCTTAACCCTCTTTGGTACGGCATATCTTACGGGCTCGGTGCCGCGGCAGGTTTAGCTGGTGACAAATGGAGCTTAGGATTTGTTGCAGAAACAGAGCAGCAAGTCTGCGAGCACTTAGAGCAGCATCAACAAGAGTTGCCAGAAGCCGATCAAAAAAGTCGCGCTATTTTAAATCAAATGATTGACGATGAAAGGCAACACGGCGAATCAGCAAAACAAGCTGGCGGTTCCGAGCTGCCATTGCCTATCAGACAGGCAATGTCTGCTATGTCCGTCGTCATGAAAAAAACGACTTACAGGCTCTAATCTCTCTCTACACCCGACTATTTATCCCCCCTGTTATTTACGACTTGCTCCGTCCAATAAAAACAGGGGAGATGATGTCTAATCTTCAATAATCTCAAAATCGTGGGTGACTTTAACGCCCGCATTTTGAAGCATTAGAGACGCAGAACAATATTTATCTGCCGACAGTGATACCGCTCGCTCAACTTGCTTATGGCTTAAGTTTTTTCCCGAAAGTTTAAAATGCAAATGGATGGACTCGAAAACGGAAGGCACTGTATCCACTCTTTTTGAGGTTACCTCAGCCTCGCAGCTTGAGATCACCTGTCGGGCTTTTTTTAATATAGTGACAACGTCATAAGACGAGCAACTTCCTACACCAATAGCCATGAGCTCCATCGGTTTCATACCCATGTTTCGGCCGCCACCCTCTGTTGCGCCATCCAGAACAATCGCGTGTCCAGTTTCTGACTCAGCCACAAACATTACGTTCTCTACCCATTTAATTCGAGCACTCATAATCAATCTCATCGACAGTTTAGTTATAACAAAAAAGAATTAGCTTCAAGCTAGGAATAGTATACTGCAGGTAATCTAATTGAAACTTGGCCCAGAATAGCACGCGCTATTAGCCTGGCCTATTTGCCGCGATAAGACGTCTTATTAACTCAGCTATTTTCAATTTTCCCTATTATTGTGAACCCCACCTCACAATTGCCATAGTAATGTGATATATATTCAACTATGTCAAAAAGTAGGAGATGCCGGCATGGCATTAATGGCAATTACGCCACATATTGAAGACTTAGATAACTTTTTATCTCAATGTCATCGCAAGCGCTATCCCAACAGATCCACCATTATCTATGAAGGTGATCAGTGCGATACACTTTATTACATTATTAAGGGATCGGTCTCTGTTGTTCTAGAAGACAATGATGGAAAGGAAGTCGTTATCGCCTATCTCAACCCTGGCGACTTTTTTGGGGAAATGGGGTTGTTCGAACAAGCGGAGGAGCGCAGCGCTTGGTGTCGTGCTCGCTCACCCTGTGAAATAGCTGAGATAAGCTATACGAGTTTCAATACCTACATTCGCTCGCACCCAGAAATAGTGTTTACTATAGGCCAGCAAATGGCTCATCGCCTGCGTAACACGACGCGTAAAGTTGGCGATCTTGCTTTTTATGATGTCACTGGCCGCATAGCGAGGACGCTTATTGAACTGAGCAAGGAGCCGGATGCCATGACTCACCCTGACGGCATGCAAATTAAAATCACCCGACAAGAAATCGGCAGAATCGTAAACTGCTCAAGAGAGATGGCGGGACGGGTATTGAAGACTTTGGAAGAACAAGACCTGATCAGCGTCTCTGGTAAAACAATCGTAGTGTACGGCACACGTTAAAGACATCTGCACATTGCTATGTTTCATTTCCATGTGATCTTTGAACATTGATTCCTAAGAAACACTTCAGTCCTTATGGTCCTTATCCTGCTTATAGTCTTTTAGGTGCACATCAAAAACTGGAAAAGAGAGAACAAGACCAACAAACATTATGAGACAAGTTCCCAAAATCAGCGATAGGGTTGCCGAATACCAAAAGCTAGCATTATCGCCAACAATTGTTAGCACGCCAGTAACAAGACTTCCCAGACCACACCCAACAGTACCTACGGTTTGCCACCAAGAATTCTGAGGATCCCTTATAGTTCTTGGAAGGAGACTAAAGAATGAAATGTATGCAACCACAACACTTGATATAAATGATACCACCGCAGACCACCGCAAAAACTGATCCGAATTAGGTTCAAGTTGATACAGCACAAACGGCGCGATAGATATGATGATCAGATGCACGCTAAACATAAGAGTCGTCTTAAGGCGAACGGCCAAAAGATTTTTTGACGTGCTGTCACTGATTCTGGCGACAACTGTAGCGATAGTAGTAAAGCCAGCAAGAGCAATTGCAATTTCCGCAAATCCCATAAATAGAGTTGCTGTATCCATAATCAGTTTCTTATCTCAATGAGCTTTATTATAAATAATCTAAAAGTCTGACGATTGGACCATGTTAAAGTGCTGGACGAGCGCTAGTGATTAGCTAATCAATAGTTACAGCGAGAAGAGCTCCTTCAATTTGATGCCAGGGTTTTCGGCCCGCATCATTGACTCCCCCACCAAAAACCCGAAAATATCGCTTTCCAGCATTAGCCTCACATCAGCACAAGAATGGATCCCACTTTCTGTAATCACCACTTTATCGGCTGGGATTTTTTTGGCCAGCTCAAGAGTGGTTTCAAGCGATGTTTCAAAAGTATGAAGGTTTCGGTTGTTGATGCCTAGTAGTGGAGACTGCAAATCAAGTGCACGCTCTAATTCAGACTGACTGTGAATTTCCACCAGCACGTCTAAGTTCAACTCCATTGCGTGGCTTGCAAGCTCGGTTAATTGTTGCTGGTCCAAAGCTGCCACAATTAGCAAAATACAATCTGCGCCAAGGGCTCGAGATTCAGCCAGTTGGTAGTGATCAACAATAAAATCTTTTCTGATAACCGGAAGCGCACAGGCTTCTCGCGCGGCAAGCAAATAATCGTCATGACCCTGAAAATAGTCTCTGTCAGTTAATACAGAAAGACAGGTGGCGCCGTTTTCCGCATAGTCTTTGGCATGCTGAGCAGGCTGAAAATCTGCTCTTATCAATCCTTTTGAAGGGGACGCTTTCTTAATTTCAGCTATAACTGCCGGTTGCCGACTCGCTACGCGGGCCTGCATAGCGGCAGCAAAGCCGCGCATATTTTCCGCTGCCGGGTACATAGATTCTAAATCTGTTAGACTGCGCTTTAGCTTGGCAGTCGCGATTTCAACATGTTTATGGGCGACAATTTTTTCTAATATAGTTAGTTCGGGCATAAGAAAATCAGCTGGGCTATTTATGAGGCTAAGGAGTTGCTCAGAGCAACAAGTTTTTCGAGTGTAAGCAAGGCATCGCCAGAGACCAAAATAGCTTGCGCTTTTTGCACCCCGTCGGCCAGTGAATCTGCTTTCCCCGCAACATAAATAGCGGCTCCAGCGTTGAGAGCGACGATATCAGCTGCCGCTTTGTTAGTATTGCTAAGCGCGTCTTTCACCATCACCAAGCTATCTTCAGCGCTATTAATTTGCAGACTAAGATAGTCAGCATACGTGTCCATACCAAAGCCTGATGGGTTCACACTGTAGTGGGTTATTACACCGTCTTTCAACTCACCCACTGATGTCGCCGCAGCGATACTTATTTCGTCCAAACCGTCTTCAGCCGCAACAATTAAAACATGCTTGCTGCCCAAGCCCTTCAGAACCTCTAACAAGATCGGAATTAAGCTAGCATCGTAAACTCCCATCACTTGATTTGGTGCCGCCGCTGGATTTGTTAAAGGGCCTAATAAATTAAAAACTGTCCGCACACCAATTTCTTTGCGCGCGGTAATCACATGCTTCATCGCACTGTGATGAGCCGGCGCAAACATAAACCCCACACCAATCTCCTCTATGCACTTTCCGACACCTTGCGCGCTTAAACCTAAATTCACTCCAGCAGCTTCAAGGACATCGGCACTGCCACTTTTACTGGTAGCACCCCGATTACCGTGCTTCGCGACTTTCGCGCCGGCGGCTGATGCGACTATTGCCGCCGCCGTGGATACATTAAAAGTATTAGAACCACTGCCTCCGGTTCCGCAGGTATCCACTAAGAAGGTCTTATCGGCAATCAGAACTGGTGTCGCCAGCTCTCGCATTACTGTTGCCCCGCCTAGTATTTCGTCAGCTACAGCGCCTTTCATTTGCAAGCCAACTAGGAAGCCTCCGTTTTGAGCATCGGTGGTCTTTCCGGACATGATGTCGCCCATCACTGCTGTCATTTCAGCAGTGCTCAAATCTTGCAGACTGGTGACTTTTACTATTGCCGCTTTTATATCCATTACGCTTCCTGTCTAGCTTAACGATGCGTCGAGAAAGTTTTTCAGCAAGGCATGACCGTGCTCACTGAGAATAGATTCAGGGTGGAACTGAACGCCTTCCACCATCAATTCCTTGTGCTTGATCCCCATGATCTCTTCGCATTCGCCTTGGGGGGTTTCAGTCCACGCAGTTACTTCAAGACACTCAGGCAACGCCTGCTTATCAACCACCAAAGAATGATAGCGAGTTGCGCTAAACGGCTTGCTTAAGCCTTTAAACACACCGTTACCTTCATGGTGAATCGCCGATATCTTACCGTGCATCACCTTCCCAGCTTGCACAATCTGGCCGCCAAAAACTTGACCAATACTCTGGTGCCCTAAACAAATACCCAAAAGTGGTATCTTGCCAGCAAACTCTGTAATTACCGACGTCGATATACCTGCTTCATTAGGGGTGCATGGGCCGGGAGAGATGACGATTTGATCGGGCCCAAGCGCCGCAATCTCATCAAGTCCAATCTCATCGTTTCGAAACACCTTAACCTCAACACCTAGCTCACCAAAATACTGCACGATGTTGTAAGTAAAGGAATCATAGTTGTCGATCATTAATAGCACGGGTAAATCCTGCGGGAATTATCAAAGCTGGCTAGCTTGAGAGCAATCATACCAACACCGCTCCATGCTGTCTTTATTCTAAGAGCAAATTGAATAAGCCCATACTGAACCCTGATTAGAAGCCTGTCGTAATCTGCTATAGGTCATTATATCTAGAGATGACCTTATGTCTGAAAGAATAATGGAGTGACATCTCTTACGGTGGTTAATGGGGCGCCCAGGTGAAAACTTCGATAAAATTCGATTATCGATGGTCTGTCTCTAGTTCGTTACCAGAGAAGTGAGAAATATAGATTCGACACACAGGACGACAACAAGCACGACGACAATAGCAAGGATTATAGATACGATAACAGCAGCGACTACAGTCATGCTAACTGCAACCCAAGCCTTCTCAGAAAACGGTAATACTTATGAGTAACACTCGCACAATCATGTGGTTTCGACAGGATCTTAGACTTCAAGATAACCCAGCGTTGGCTAATGCGGTAGCCTGCGGTGAAATACTCCCCCTGTATATTCTCGATGATGTAAACCCAGGCGAATGGAAAATGGGAGCTGCCAGTCGTTGGTGGCTACATGAATCTCTGAGCTCCTTGAATGAATCTCTCGGCAATAAGCTGTGGATTCTCAAAGGCGATCCTGCGCTATTACTCCCTGAATTTATTGCGGCCCACGCAATCACCAACATAGTGTGGAATCGAGGCTATGAGCCCTGGCAGGTAAACCGAGACATCCAACTAAAGGCCGACCTAGGTAAGTTATGCGCAGTAGACAGCTTCAATGGCGCAATGCTTTGGGAGCCTTGGACTAACTTGAAAGGCGATGGCACTCCTTATCGGGTATTTACCCCCTACTACAAGAATTCAATTAAAACGCCTCCTGAACGCACCGTGGTGAATGTAAAACCACAAGCAATTAGTCTTTTCGAATGCACACAGCCAGCGAATAAAATCGACTCTCTACATCTAATCCCGGCTGTTCATTGGCACTTGTCTCTAGCTCAGCACTGGCAGCCGGGAGAGGCTGGCGCATTTGTGCAGTTAGAAAAATTCATCGACGATGGCTTAGCAAATTACAAAACAGGCAGGGATTTCCCCTCACTCAATACCGTGTCTCGATTATCTCCGCACTTGCATTTCGGTGAAATATCGCCGAATCAAGTGTGGCTTACCGCAATGGGACAATCGGCTAACGCGCCAGAACACGAGATCGAGCATTTCCAAAGGGAGCTGGCTTGGCGAGAATTTTCATACTATTTGCTGTATCACTTCCCGACTATTCCGAATCAAAATCTATACAACCAATTCGACCGCTTTCCCTGGCTAGAGGACCCCCAATCCCTGCAAAGGTGGCAGGCTGGAGAAACCGGATTTCCCTTGGTGGATGCTGGTATGCGCGAGCTTTGGCAAACCGGCTACATGCACAACAGAGTGCGCATGATCGTTGGCTCGTTTCTGGTAAAGAATATGCTCAATCATTGGCTTGATGGTGCCCGATGGTTCTGGGACTGCTTGGTTGATGCCGATCTCGCTAGCAACAGCGCCGGCTGGCAATGGGTAGCTGGCAGCGGCGCGGATGCATCTCCCTATTTTAGGGTTTTCAATCCGCACACCCAGTCACTGAAATTTGATGGCGCGGGAGAGTACATTAAAAAATATGTACCAGAACTAAAAGGCTTATCAGGAAAGGATTTACATGACCCGAGCTCAGCACCCGCCATTGTTTTAGCTGGCGCAGGAATCACCCTAGACAAAGATTATCCCCGTGCGATGCTGGATTTAAAACAGACTAGGGAGCGCGCACTGGAAGCCTATGCAACCATTAGAAAACCCAAGATAAGCTAACAGCCCCCAGGGGCTGCATTATTCAATCACGAGCTTGTTCTGCGCCATTTGTAATGCCCTGATCAGTGCTTTCGCTTTAGTCAGAGTTTCCTCCCATTCTGAATCAGGGTCAGAATCTGCGACTATGCCAGCACCTGCCTGAACATGGAGTTGGCCATCTTTTACCAAGGCTGTACGAATGGCAATGGCCATATCCATTGAATTATTCCAGCCTAGATACCCCATAGCTCCGCCATAAACACCGCGCTTAACTGGCTCTAGCTCATCAATTATTTGCATGGCTCTAACTTTAGGAGCACCGCTGAGTGTCCCTACCGGCAAGGTAGATTTAAGTACATCTAACGCCGTTTTATCATCTCGAATTTCGCTCTCTACAATTGAAGCAATATGCATAACATGCGAATAACGCTCAACAAACATTTTTCTAGTCACTTCAACGCTGCCGGTTTTTGAAACCCGGCCAGAATCATTTCGACTCAGGTCTATCAGCATCAAATGCTCAGCAAGTTCTTTACTATCAGCAAGCAGTTCTTTCTCAAGGGCTATATCTTCTTGCTCGGTTTTACCTCGTCTACGTGTTCCTGCCAAAGGTCTTACAGTGATTTTACCATCTTCCACTCTGGCTAGAATTTCAGGAGAGGCACTCACGACTGTGTGGTCACCCATATCGAAATAGACCATATAAGGCGACGGATTTAAGTAACGAAGCGCCCGGTAAACATTCAGCGGGTCGCCGACAAAATCTACTGACATGCGCTGAGCTAACACCACCTGCATGACATCACCGGCAACGATATAGTCTTTAATCTTCGCTACGCCTTTCTTAAAATCGACCTGCGGGAAATTAAAAGTTATATCGTCCTCTGTCATTACCGGGCCCGGCAGCGGTTCTGGCAGCGCTGCCGGCTCGTTCATTTTTGCTTGCAAATAGTCAAGACGACGTTGAGATTTTTGATAAGCATCAGGCAAAGAAGGGTCAACATTAATAACAAATGCCAAGGTTCCCCGTAGATTATCAAATACCACAACTTCTTCGGAAACCATTAACAAGATATCCGGCGTGCCTATTTTGTCTGAAGACCTTGAGGGCCCTACACTCGTCTCCACATAGCGCACGCTGTCATAACCAAAATAGCCTACCAACCCCCCTGTATAGGCAGAGTATGCTTGACTGTCTTCGGTGTCGGCTACCTTGTAGCGCGCTTTGAACTCTTCAATAAAGACGAATGGGTCCGCCGCAGTAATTTGATCGATAACGTTGCCATTTTCTTCGACCGTAATTGAATCGCCAACGATTCTCATGATTGTCGAACAAGGCAAACCAATGATTGAAAAGCGCCCCCACTTCTCACCACCCTGAATCGATTCGAAAAAGTAGCTGTGAGTGCCTTTACCTAATTTCAAATAAATGCTGAGAGGCGTTTCTGTGTCCGCCAATACTTCACGCACCACCGGCACTCGATTAAATCCTTTGTTCGCGCAGTCTTTTAATAGTTTTTCATTCATTCGCTGGCCGGTCTTTTATTATTTAAGAAAATGTTATTAGTGGCTTTTCCTCGAACCTTCGCCTAATTCTGCTCTCATAGCAGCAATCGTTTTTGCGTAGTTGTCACTGTTAAATATAGCGGACCCCGCAACAAACATATCCGCTCCAGCATCGGCTATTTCTCGTATGTTTCCAATGCCTACACCACCATCAATTTCAAGACGGATAGAATGAGAGCTCTCATCAATAAGCTTGCGAGCTTCTTGCAGCTTCTTCAATGTTCCAGGAATAAATTTCTGACCGCCAAACCCAGGATTAACCGACATAAGTAAGATGATATCCACCTTGTCCATCAAATATTCTAAACAGGTCAATGGAGTGCCCGGGTTGAACACCAAACCAGATTTACAGCCTTGATCTCGAATGAGCTGCAACGACCTATCAACATGTGATGTGGCTTCAGGATGAAAACTAATATAGCTAGCCCCTGCTTTGGCAAAATCCAATATCAACTGGTCCACTGGACTAACCATCAGATGAACATCAATAGGAGCAGTAATTTTGTGTTTACGAAGCGCTTCACAAACCATCGGACCAATAGTCAGGTTCGGGACATAGTGGTTATCCATGACATCAAAATGGACAACATCAGCGCCTGCGTCTAGAACGGCGTTGACTTCATCGCCAAGGCGGGCAAAGTCTGCTGACAAAATAGAGGGGGCAATCAAAAAATCTTTCATAAGCGGGTAGCTTCCAATCTGCAAGTTGTGGTCATTTTACAGATTGCAGACTTGTTTGTCTTAATGAGAATTAAGCTAATGGTCACGACTGGATAATGGCGGTATTGAGGCGGCTTAACCACGTGAACGAGACGCAAAGCCAGCACAGGCTCTATGCACGGATTTTGCGGAACCCGCACAGCGCCTCATAAGCATCTCGGATTGCAGTGGACTTTTCTTGTGCCTGCTTGAGCGTTTCTTCCGACAGGTTATCCCGGACCAGTTTATCTGGGTGGTAGCGGGACATCATCCGCAGATAAGCACGGCGAATCTCGCCATCCTCAGCGCTGGGTTCCAGCTGTAGGACACTGTAGGCATTGTAAATATGGTTACGGGCTTTGTACTGCTTATAGTCTGCGTGGCTCTGCATCTGAGTGCAAATATCAAGAAATTCAACGACCGAAAAACCTAACAACTCAGCGGCATCTCGCAATAACAGCTTCTCTTTAAGCCTGATGTCGCCCTTGATGTAAGCCATGCGACACTGGATCTTTAAAAACAAATCAGCTAACGGGCTTTTCGCGCCTATCATCTTTACCATGTTTTGAATGCAGCCGAGGACGTCAGATTCCGGCAACTTGCCTTGTTCGAAGTAGTCTATTGCTTGCAACCGAGACTCTTGCTCCAGCCCCATAAGCTGCATAATAGTTGTCGCGTACTTCACTTCCCCCTGAGTAACTCTTCCGTCCAGCTTGGCAATTCGCCCCAAAGCGGCAAACATAGCGATGGTAAATAGCAGCTCAGAGCGGCCGCCATTAGGCAGCCGAGCATTGGGCTCACTGCCATTCAACCTCGCGGTCATAGCACGCTTGTATTCTTTGTTAAAAAATAAGCCTAGCATGGTCTAGGATTGATCTTCCATTTGTAGTGAATTCACGTGTTGCAAGCGCTCAGGCGTGCCTACGTCAACCCATAAGCCGGAGTAAAGCTCGCCACTGACCCTATTTTGCCCCATTGCCTCTTGCAACAAAGGCACCGTCGATAATGGTTTTATCGGCAGACCGTCAAACAACTTTTTATGCATCACACTGATGCCACTAAAGGTTCGGCAGTCGTCTGCGAGGTCACTCTTCTCATGTACCCCCCCAGACTCATCAAGGTAAAAATCCCCTTCCGGATTATGATCACGATTCTCCACTAGCACTAAATGAGCGAGTTCATTCTCGCCATCAAGGGCTTTCAAGGTCGAAAAATCAAAATCCGTCCAAATATCAGCATTAACGACAACAAAGGAGTCGTCTTTAAGTTTAGACAAAGATTTAATAATACCACCAGCAGTTTCAAGCTGAATTGATTCGCGGGAATAGCTGATATCAATCCCAAAGCGGGAGCCGTTCCCTAACGCCTCCTCTATCATGGTGCCCAAATAGAAATGATTGATAACCACACCCGTAATCCCACCTTCTGTTAGCCGCAGAATCTGGTGTTCTATTAGAGACTTATCGCCCACTTTAAGAAGTGGCTTAGGAATAGCTGCGGTCAGGGGCTGCATACGCTTGCCCATGCCCGCAGCAAGAATCATAGCTCTCATTAGGGTTCCATCTGTAATTTGGCCTTGGCAGGAGGCAACACCTCTGTAATTAACCAAGCTCTGAACTCCGCCATCTCCTCAAATTCAGCACTAATATCGAGAAAATACCGTATGACCAAAGGAATATCGGCCAAATACTGGGATTTGTTATCTCTAATGCTAAGCCTGGCAAAGATTCCGATCACCTTAAGATTGCGCTGCAAGCCAGCAATGTTCATATCCCGCAGTAATTGTGCCTCCGAGCACCCAGCTAACAGGCCTGCCGATTGTGCTTTGACCAGATACAGAGAGGCCCAACCTTCAACTTGCAGCCGAGGCCAAGAGATATAGCAATCTCGCAGTAAAGACACTAAGTCATAGGTATAAGAACCACTTACAGCATCTTGAAAGTCGATTACGCCCGGGCCGCAGTCAGCGCCAAATTTTGAGGAATCCAACATCATAAGGTTTCTCGAGTGATAGTCACGATGAACGGCAACTTGATGCTGCTCGCTAAGCTGCTCGGCCAGCCAGCGAAAAGTAGAATCGCATAAAGCTGAGCCAGCCTCATCTACCTCAAAAGAAAGAAAAATTTCACAAAACCATGTGGTAAATAGCTGCATTTCCGACAACAGTTTTTCAACCGTAAATGCCGGAAGCCTATCCTTGTCCAACCCTGACTGAATCAAAATCAGCGCATCTATTGCTTGGCTATAAAGCGCCTCAGACGAATCGATATCATCATTACGCTGGAAGTGAAGTAGGGCCGGCAAATATAAATCGTCACCCAGATCAACCAGCAGCATAAAGCCCTGATCGTAATCCACCGAATAAACCTTCGGGGCAGAAACCCCTGAGGCAAGCAATAAATTCGACAGATGAACAAAGGTTTTATTGTCCTCATGCTCCGGCGGCGCATCCACCGCGATATAGGTGTCACCACCAACTCGGGCCCTAAAATAACGCCTAAAACTGGCGTCGCCGCTAACCGGCTCCAGTTCAACAATTCCTCGTTTGTCGTCCAACAACTGGTCTAACAGCTCATTGGTCCAAGACGCTAGCTCGTTTAAACGGACATCCGTCATATTTTCGTCGGTCATTTAAGTATCCACACCCGTGATATCATCATACAAAAGCCATTAGATTTGCGACTTCCAATGCACTATTATGACACGCAACGGCCGCCGTTAAATCGACGACCTCACAATTCAAACACTTCGGTAGTTCCGCAGAACCTAAATCGACGGACAAACGAGAAATTAGCAGACAATAACGACGTAGTAACGATCAACCAACGATAATGATCAGCTAATAAGTTTAATAGTACACATCCTCCCGATTGCGGAAAAAAAATGCATGCCTTTCAAAAATCGTTACCTGTTCACTGAGATTGCACTGATTTTATCAGCGGGAGCGCTCCTAGGCCTGAACTCTGAGACAGCTCAAGCCCAGCTGCCTCAGTATAATTGCCGCCCAAATACACAAAATAATGGCTGGGTATGTGAAACGCCCGATGGAGCCTTAGCGTTGCCTCCTGTAAATACAGGCCAGCGCTATCGACCCAACACGCTGCAAAATGTTCAACCTAGCTCTGAATCAGAGTTAGAGCCTGAATCTAAGCCAAAGCCAAAACCTAAATTAGAGACAACGCCTCTAAACGGCATATCCGTCCAAATCAAACCGGCGACCCCCGAAAGCAACCAAGCCCCCGCACTGGATTCACCGCTAAGCAGCAGCGCCGAAACACCGAACATTGTTAACCCCGCAAAAGTATACCCATTGGACTGGGTGCCCCAGGCCGAGCTCACTGCTGCGCAAGTTGCCGCATTGCCAGCGAATTGCTGCGGCGCCTTCATCGACCCAAGTTTAGTCCTGAAGACGCCGGCAAACGACCCCTCCTCAGCACCGACAATATTAAATTCTGTCTCTGACTTGGCTCAACCCAGCGTCAGCGTTATTGATATCGAGGGCGACGTTACCGTTGGGCAGGGATACCGTACAGTCCAAAATGATCGTAGCACCTCGATCAACCGCGATGAGAACTCGATATTGATGGAAGGCAACGTGAAATTTCGCGAACCCGGCATGTTGATCCTCGGCCGATCAGCGTTCATTGATACCGATAACAACACCAATAGAATCGATACAGCCCAATATGTGATTCACGATTTCGGTGCCCATGGCACTGCAGCAAGCATCGTCTATAACAGCGATAGTGGCATTGTAGTTCTCGAAAACGGCGAGTTCAGCCGCTGTGAACCGGAGAATACCTTTTGGAAACTAAGCGCAAGCAGCATTGTGCTAGATCAAATCGAAGGCCGAGGCTATGCAACAGACGTGAGTATTCGGGTTAAGGATGTGCCGATATTTTATTACCCTTTTACCATGCCATTTCCATTAGGAGATCAGCGCGCATCCGGATTTCTGGCTCCCAGCACAGGCTCTACACGCAGCGGTGGTTTTGACTTCGAACTGCCCTACTATTTCAATTTGGCACCAAACTACGACGCAACATTTTCACCGCGGTTAATAACCGATCGCGGCGTGATGGCAACCGCAGAAATGCGCTATCTAGCAAACTGGTCAATGAACACTTTGAACATATCTCATTTGGGAGGAGACAAGCTCTTTAATGCAACCACCCGTGACGTTCGAGGAAGTGATTCGCCACCAGTAGAAGACCGATGGTTTATTGGTTATAAGCACCAGGGAGTCATTGGCAAGAACTGGAGTACATTCATCGACTATAACGCGGTCAGTGATGAAGACTATTTCTTTGATCTCGGCAACAATGGCCTGAACGTGTTCAGCCGATCTCACTTAAACAGACAAGGCCGGCTGGATTTTAACTCCGACTATTTGAGCGCCGGCGTTAATGTCCAGCGAGTTCAGGTAATCGATCCATTCATCAATTCAGTCAACATCAACACGCCTTACGACAAGCTGCCACAATTTCATTTCGAAACAGACCGCGAACTACCCGCAGGTTTTCAAGTGCGCCTTCAGGGTGAGTTTACCTCGTTCGATCGAAATCTGGACAATGCGAGTTTATCCCTTGCTCAACTAGATAATGGTGCTTTGGTCACAGGCCAACGGCTTAATTTAGAACCCGAAATTAATTGGTCAGTGGAAACCCCTGGCTGGTTTGTAAGGGCCAATGGCAAATACAAATACGCGGAATACAGCCTAAAGAATCAAGCCCTTGCCACCTTGGAAGACCCAGATATTGGTGTCGGTATCTTTAACGTTGACGCAGGATTAGTGTTCGAACGCGAATTAGCCAATGGCTCAATGAGTCAAACCCTCGAACCAAGACTTTACTACCTTTACAGCGAATTTGAAGACCAAAGTATGCTGCCATTGTTTGACACAGCCGAGCTCAACTTTAGTTTTAATCAGCTTTTTCGTGATGATCGCTTCAGCGGCGGAGACCGGATAGGCGACGCCGATCAGGTAACTGCTGCCATTACTTCGCGAATTCTTGATAAAAACGGTAGAGAGCGAGCACGGGCCAGTCTTGGTCAAATAACCTATTTCGAAGATCGCCAGGTAAGCTTACGCAATCCATTAATAAATTTTGCACCTCGCTATTCCCCACTTTCAAGCACATCTTCTCTGGTTGGGGAGTTCGCGCTGTCAATCGGAAAGAACTGGCAGCTCAATACTGACGTACAATGGAACCAAGATACACAAACTGCAGACGAGGGCAGCTTTCAACTACGCTATCACCGAGATAATAACCACCTATTTAATCTTTCCTATCGATTACGCAGCTTAGTCAACACACCCACTTTCGTGCTGCCCGGAGGAATTGATCCGCAGATCAAGCAAACCGACGTGTCTGGGGTGTGGCCACTGAGCACTAACTGGAAAATATTGGGTCGATGGAACTATGATCACTCCAATTCTAGAAACGTTGATGCCTTTGCCGGTATCGAATGGAGCAACTGTTGTGCCACTATCCGCTTAATTGGCAGAGAATGGGTTGACCAAGACGAATTGTTTGTTCCTAATGTTGAACCCAATCAGGCGATTTTTGTCCAATTCACATTGAATGGTTTAGGCAACCTCACCGGAGGCGGCGTAAGCAACTTACTCAGCGAAAGCATCTGGGGATTTAGAGACACTGAATATGAATAAATTACACTCACGCTCGCAAAGAACTGGCAGCGTCCTAGTCGGACTGTGCCTGTGCCTAGCAATAGCCACCGTCAGCACCAGCAGTTTCGCCCAGCGCGTGCTGCTAGACAAAATAGTTGCCATTGTAGATAGCGATGTAGTCCTGCAGAGCGAGCTAGACCGCCGCCTCGTAGATACAGCAGAGAATGCCAAGCGAGCAGGTCAACCCTTGCCTCCCGCCGAACAGTTTCGCGAAGAAATTCTGGAAATGCTTGTCATCGAAAACTTGCAAATGCAATTTGCTGACCGGGTAAGCATTCGCTTTGACGACGACACAATCAATCGCATTCTTAACAACATGGCAAGCAATAACGACATGTCGTTCGAACAATATGTCGCTACGCTCGAGGAAAACGGGGTTTACCTGCAAACGCGAACTGAGGTCAGAAAACAGATGACCATTCAGGAGCTACAGCGTGGAATGGTCAATAGACGAATCACTATTACAGATCAGGAAATAGAAAATTTCCTGAATTCTGATACTGGCCGCGAGGTAATGTCAGCGGATTACTTAGTGGAAGATATACGGGTAATTACCAGTGCCGCAGATACCCCGGAAGACAAAGAAACAAAACGCCGATTTGCCGCCGATTTAACTGTGAGATTTCGAGATGGTGAGCCCCTTACCTCAGCGGGCCTTATAGCCCAGCGCGCTGGCATCGAGATTAGCGGCACTAACTTAGGATGGCGCAAAGCCGATGCACTACCCACTATATTTTCAAATGTTGTGACAGAAATGTCTGCCAGCGATGTCGAAGGGCCTATCGAGGCCGGCAATGGCTTCCATATTATCCAACTTGTCGACAAGCGTGGTGGCACCGAACAAATGGTTAACCAGACCAACTTCCGGCATATCATGCTTGAACCTAATGAAATTCGTAACGAAGAGCAAACCATAAAGGCAATTAAGCGCTTACGAGAGCGTATCCTGGCCGGTGAGGAGTTTGCGCCTCTTGCCAGGCAAAATTCTGATGACGTTTCTTCCGTTGTCGCCGGCGGCGATCTTGATTGGATCAATGAAGGAGGCATGCCATTAGAAATGGCGCTAATCATCGACCCTCTAGAAGTAGGCGAGCTCAGTGACGTGTTTCAAACTGAAGCTGGCTGGCATATCGCTGAGGTCCTAGGTCGAAGGGAAGCGGACCTGAGCTCTGAGTACAGTCGAGCACAAGCGGAGAATGCACTTCGAAGTAGAAAATTCGATCTTGAATTGCAAAACTGGTTGATTGAAATTCGCGAAGAAGCTTTCGTTGAAGTAGTGGAATAACGCGAGAGGCGGTGCGATATCAAATTGCTAAATCGAATAGCTATTACTCCCGGCGAACCTGCAGGCATCGGACCAGATCTTTGTATTGAGTTGGCTCAGCGTCCACCTGCGGATACTCAATGCGTTGTTGTGGCAGACCCAGATCTGCTCCAAGAACGAGCCGCACTATTATCAAAACCTTTAACTCTGACCGAATTTAACCCAGCAGAATTGGCAAAACCCAATGCTCCCGGAGAGCTATTTATTGTCCCGGTGACCTTGGCGGCAAAGGCAACTGCAGGAGAGCTGTCGGTTGCTAACGGGAAATATGTGTTAGAAACACTGCGCACTGCATCAGACCTTGTACTAAATAAGACACTTGATGCGCTGGTTACCGGCCCAGTTCACAAAGGAATTATCAACGAAGCGGGCATAAGCTTTACCGGTCATACCGAGTTTTTAGCTGACTATTGTAATCAAAAGCTCACCGTCATGATGCTGGCAACCGAGGGTTTAAGAGTTGCCTTAGTTACCACCCACTTACCGTTGTCTCAAGTTCCTGCCGCGATCACCCAAATCTTACTTACCGATATTTTAACGATATTACACAGCGACTTAGTCACAAAATTTGGCATAGAGAACCCCACTATTTTAGTTTGCGGTCTGAATCCCCATGCTGGCGAAGGCGGCCATTTAGGCCGTGAAGAAATCGAAATTATTGAACCTGTATTACAAAAAATGCAAACCGAAGGCCTCGACCTCATTGGCCCTCTCCCTGCTGACACTTTGTTTACTGCCAAATATTTAGATCACGCTGATGCTGTTTTGGCGATGTACCATGACCAAGGCCTGCCGGTTTTAAAGTTTAAGGGCTTTGGCGATTCCTGCAACATCACCCTGGGCTTACCGATAATTCGCACCTCGGTTGATCACGGCACCGCAACCGATCTTGCCGGCAAAGGTCTTGCTAATACCGGCAGCTTGTTTAATGCAATAAACACGGCTGTCACTATGGCTGGCCACTGGAAGAAACCATGACCTCACAGGCGAATGACAGGCCCCTTATGGGCAATGGCATGCAACACCAAGCTCGCAAACGCTTTGGCCAAAACTTCCTTCATGATCAATCGATAATTGACAGGATCATCTACTCGATAAACCCTCAGGTGGGTGACCATTTAGTTGAAATCGGCCCAGGACAAGGTGCCATTACTAATCCGCTGGCAAGTGTCGGGGCACGACTTGACTGTATCGAGCTAGACCGTGACCTTACTAAGTATTTGAAGGCGAACTTTAAACCACTTGATCACGTAACCATTCACCAACAAGACATATTGAAGTTTGAAGTAGCACAACTCAATACCGCCAATCATTCGTTAAGGGTAATTGGCAATCTTCCCTACAACATCTCGACACCTGTGCTATTCCACCTTATCAAGAGCCACAACCTGATTCTCGATATGACTTTCATGTTGCAGCTAGAAGTCGTGCAGAGGATGTCGGCGAACGTCGGCGACAAAAATTACGGCCGCCTAGGCATAATGTTGCAGTATTATTGTGATGTGGAGCATTTGTTTAATGTGCCTGCCACCGCCTTCAAGCCTCAGCCTAAGGTGAACTCCGCGATCGTGCGACTAACTCCACACAAACAAAAGCCGATTATCGCCCAAGATATAAAAATGCTAGAATCAGTAGTCAGAAGCGCTTTTAACCAGCGCCGCAAAACCTTGAGAAACAGCCTCAAAAAGCTTATCTCAGATTCTGGGTTAACAGGTTTGTCAGTAGACTTAAGTTTACGGCCGGAAAATCTGTCTCTCACCGAATATGTACAAATAAGTGACGCACTAAGCGGTGCCGGTCATAACCAACAGAGTTAACTTCTAATGAGTTCATCAAATCCTATTCAGATCGACGTCACTACCCGACACCTAGAAGAGCAGTCCGAACCCATTTCAAAACGATTCGCGTTTGCCTACACTATCGCTATCACCAACAACGGCATCAGTTCAGTGCAACTCCTGAATCGACACTGGAAAATCACTGACGACAATAATGGCGTTGAAGAAATCACAGGCCCGGGTGTCATTGGCAAACAACCAAACATCGCGCCAGGTGAAACATTCACTTACACAAGTGGCGCACTCATTAAAACCGAAGTCGGCACGATGCAAGGCAGCTATGAAATGTGTTGGGCAGACGGCGTTAAATTCAATGCAGCCATTGCGCCATTTCTACTAGCGATACCTCACACAGTTCACTAACAGGCATTCCCGCCCTTAGCGGCGATTGCTATACTCCAGCCTAACCTTTAACGGCCAGAGAGACTTACTTCCATTATTATGTTCACCTATCTTCTTAGCATAAGCACATTATCCCTATCATGAGCACATACGCAATTGGTGACATACAAGGGTGTTATAAACAGCTGCGCAAACTGCTTAATAAAGTTAAGTTTTCCGCGAGCATCGATACGCTATGGTGCGTCGGCGACCTCATTAACAGGGGCCCTAAATCTCTAGACACGCTTAAATTTCTGCAAGATATCGATGACTCCACAAGAATCGTTTTAGGCAACCACGACCTGCACTTTATCGCGCTTTATGAAGGCTGCGCGCCATCGCGAGGTAAAGACACAGTAGGAGAGTTACTAGAGTCAAGTGAATGCGGCGCCTTGAGTGACTGGCTACGCAGCAAACCCCTCGCCTATTACGACAGCATCGACACCGTCACCGGCCCTGAATATTTTTTAATGCTTCATGCCGGCGTCGCACCAAGATGGTCTGCACAAACAACCCTCAACTTGGCCGCAGAAGTTGAATATGCCCTGCAAGATAAGGATTATAGAAGTTTTCTTAAGCACATGTATGGCGATGTACCTGTCCGCTGGCATGACAAGCTGCAGGGTCTGGACAGGCTGCGAGTAATCACCAACTATTTAACACGGGTACGCTTTTGTGATGATATTGGCAGTCTTAGATTAGACGTAAAACAAGGCCTGAGCGCTGCGCCACAGGGTTATAAGCCTTGGTTCGAATACGAAATAGTCACCAAAGAAGCGTCCATTGTATTTGGCCATTGGGCATCGCTGGAAGGCGAAACAAACAGAGCTAAAGTCTACGCCCTAGATACAGGCTGCGTGTGGGGCCGCGAACTCACCCTAATGCGATTAGAAGATCAACAGCGGTTCTCGGTAACTTGATTCCGCCAACCCAATTCACTGCAACTTAACAAAGACACTTCACATGAAGACATACCTTGTAGGCGGTGCTGTTAGAGACCAGCTTTTAAAACTGCCGGTTAAGGATAAAGACTGGGTAGTAGTTGGCGCGTCTCCAAATGAGCTGATCGAAAAGGGTTATTCTCAAGTTGGCAGTGACTTCCCGGTTTTCTTGCACCCGCAAAGCAAAGAAGAATATGCACTGGCAAGAACCGAACGCAAATCAGCTGCAGGTCACAAGGGCTTTGAAGTTCACTACGCCAAGGAGGTGACTCTCGAAGAAGATTTAATGCGCCGCGATTTGACCATCAATGCTATCGCGCAAGCTCCCAGTGGCGACCTAATTGACCCCTATAACGGGCTTGCAGATATAAAAAATAAAGTTCTGCGCCATGTCTCTAATGCTTTTATTGAAGACCCTCTGCGCGTCCTACGTGTCGCGCGCTTTGCCGCGAGGTTCGCACATCTTGGCTTTGCAGTGGCGCCAGAAACATTAGCTCTGATGGAGCAGATAAGTAATTCTGGCGAATTGAGGCTGCTTAGCTCAGAAAGAGTTTGGCGAGAAGTAAGCCTGGCGCTCAAAGCAGATACACCCGCTGAGTTTATAAAGACGCTTCGAGATTGCGGCGCCCTGAAAATTATTCTGCCTGAAGTTGATGCGCTGTTTGGCGTCCCCCAACCGGTAAAATACCACCCAGAAATCGATACTGGCCTGCATATTCTGCTCAGCCTAGAGCAAGCCGCACTTCTTACCCCCGACCCGACTGTCAGGTATGCCGTTCTTGTCCATGATGTCGGCAAAGGTATAACTGATCCAGAAAAATGGCCAAGCCACTCAGGCCACGAAAAAATGGGGGTCGACTTATTAAAGACAATCAACACCCGCCTCAAAGTACCCAATGAATATGCCCAATTGGCCGCTGTTGTTTGCGAATATCACACTCTCCTGCACAGAGTAACCGAGCTTAGCCCGGCAACGCTTTTATTGCTGTTAGAGTCTGCCGATGCCATAAGAAGGCCAGAGCGATTTGAGAAATTCATACTGGCCTGTGAGGCAGATGCTCGCGGCAGAACTGGTTTAGAAAAAAGGGACTATCCGCAACATCGTTATCTAAGCTTAGCGAAAGACGCCGTCGCCAAGGTAGATTCTCGAACAGCACTAGACGCAAACCCCGACCTGCCGCCCAAAGAGGCCATCGGCCTAGCTCGACTCGGCGCGATCTCAACTTATGTCGTTTCATGGGCGCAAACGCATTTAAGCGATACGGAGAACTAAAATTGAGCAAAGTCGTTTTTATCACTGGCGCCGCAAAAAGGATTGGAGCGACCATCGCACAGACTTTTCATCGCCAAGGCTTCAAGGTGATCATTCATTACAACCGATCAACAACTCAAGCTCGTGTCTTGGTGGATGAGTTAAACAGCAATAAAGCTGATAGCGCGGCCGCTTTGCAAGCCGATCTCACCGATCGAGACGCAGCAATGGATATGGCCAAGAAAGTGATCGGAATCTTCGGCCGTGTGGATGTGCTGGTCAACAACGCCTCTTCGTTCTACCCAACGAAAATTGGGGAAATCGAACAACAAACTTGGGATGACCTAATTGACAGCAACCTTCGAAGCGCCTTTTTCATAAGTCAGCAACTAGCCGGCGAGTTAAAATCTCGGCAAGGCGCCATTGTCAATATTGTCGACACCCATTCAGATCGGCCGCTGCAGGGGTTTCCCACATACAGCATAGCCAAAGCCGGTGTTAAGGCGATGACTAAATCATTAGCCATTGAACTCGCTCCACAGGTTCGCGTTAACGGTGTGTCGCCCGGCGCCATCCTATGGCCACCTTCTTTAGAGAATGATCAAGACCCAGATGTTCTTGAGAGACGCAAAAACACCTTGGCGAGAATCCCACTGGCGCGCCTTGGCAGAAAAGAAGATATTGCAGAAGCTGTTTTCTATTTTGCAACCGAAGCCAAATACATCACCGGTTATACCCTCAAGGTAGATGGTGGCAGAAGCCTAATCTAGCAGGCTGCGTTTACCGTCTAAGAAGCCGTTTTTGTTTCTAGAGACCATTGAAAATCTATGGCCCAAAGTTTTTGAGAGGACTGATCAAAGCCTTGCCAAAGTTCAGCATAGGTTTCACCAGACTGCTTATGCACAGTATCGGGGAGCATTTCTGATAACGGTAATAGAACAAATGCGTTGCGAGTAATTTCCTCCCGCGGCAACGACAGACCGCATTCAACCCCAGATTCATCTCCATAGGTGAGAATATCAATATCCATCGTCCGCCCTGAAAATTTGGGTTGCTGGCGGTCTCGCCCAAGCTGATCCTCGATCTTTTTTAGGCGCAGAGAAATCTCCTGCAAAGAGGTCTCCACCTCAGCAACAACCACCAAGTTCATAAAATTATCGCCGTCAAAGCCAACAGCCTCGCTTTCATAGACCTTTGATAAGGAGATGCTGCCGAATTCTTGGGCCAGCAGATTTAGAACCTGACGAATATGTGTCGCCGGCTCAATATTGGATCCAATGCTTAAAGAAAGTGTTGGCACTTAATCGCCTGAATTAGCCTGAGTTAAAGGCCATGAGTTAAATAATATGG
>CAWKZY010000040.1:0-27290 GCA_963854625.1 Gammaproteobacteria bacterium
AAGAGACAGCGCCACCTCGGCTGCGAGTCCGATTTCTGTGATCGGTGGTGATGGCATTCGCACCGCGGGTCAAGTAGACCTTGGTGAGCTACTACGTGAGTCACCAGCTCTCAATAACTCGCTGCCGGCAAACTTTTCTGCAATCAATGATGCAGGAACGACTGACTCTGACGTCGGTTTAGGCCTCCTCGATCTACGCGGCCTCGGTGCAAACCGAACGTTGGTTCTGATCAACGGCCGACGACATGTGGCTGGAGGACAAGGTTCAGCAGCGGTTGATATAAATTCTATCCCAAGCGTAATGCTAAAGCAGGTCGAGACACTTACCGGCGGTGCGTCGTCGGTTTATGGTGCTGATGCGGTGTCGGGTGTTGTCAATTTCTTACTCCGTAAAGGGGGGGACTTTGATGGCTTTGAGATAACGGCTCAAACTGGCATGTCCAGCCGATGGGATACCGAAGAGCACTACTTGTCTGCAGCCGGAGGATTCGAGTTTGCTGAAGGTCGCGGTGAGGCGGTTATCGCCATAGAGGGGCTAACCAATTCCCACGTATATGAGCGAGATAGAGATTTCGCGGGTCCATTTACAGGAACTAACATCCAAAATAATCCAGCAATTGCGTCCGCCGCCGGTATTAACCCGGATGCTTCGCGTGCCTACATCAAGCCTGCTGGCAACCCTATTTCAAGTCCCATAGGTGTTTTTAGCGTCGCGGCTCAGGACTCCTATGGCGCCTTGATAGATGCCATTGGCGGTGTTAAAGCGGGTAAAGGTATACCGCTAATTCCAGGCACTAACATTCCTATTGTACAGGTTATAGACAATCCATTCGCTGGCACGCCACGGGCATTCAATCCAGGTTTGCCCGCTAATGTTAGCCAGAGCTTTGGTGTAGGAGATGGGCTGGGCTCTACCAATCAGACAATACTGCCAGAGCAAGATCGGTGGTCTATCAACCTTAACGGCAGTTTCGAGATCAACGAAAGTGCTACTTTCTTCGTAGAATCCAAATATGCATTTTCGAATAACGTACAGGTTCAAGGGGTCGACTTCAACGATGCCATTCCGATTGCATACAACAACCCTTACATTCCGCCAGCATTGCAGGCGCAGATAACTGAGCTACAAGGTTTAGGTGTCATACCGCCAAACCCAAATGATGGAAGTTTCTATGGCTTTGGCTCAAGCCGAGACAGCGACGATCTGAACGTGTTGCCTGAGGATAATGTTGATCGTGAAACGGTTCGTATCGTCGTCGGCTTCGAGGGTGAGCTCGACATTGCCGATGGCATTCAGTACGAGATTTCTTACAACTACGGCAAGACGACAGTAGAGAATACGAACGTCAACATTCGCCTCGAAGACCGTTTTTACTCGGCACTAGACTCAGTTACTGACCCGGTATCAGGCGATATAGTCTGTCGCTCTAACTTAGATCCGGCGGCCCTTCCTCCGATTGGCTTTGCCTATCCTATCCCAGTATTTACCGCTGGTGAAAGATTTACCGAGTTTGTAAGCTTTACACCAGGTGTTAATAGCCCTTGCGCCCCGTTCAATCCTTTTGGCCGTAACTCGACTACGCAAGCAAATGCCGACTTTGTTTATGTCGATACTCTCGATGTTTCAGAGATTGAGCAAAACGTCCTTTTTGCATCGGTTTCTGGAACATCTTCAAGTTTCTTCGAGCTGCCAGGAGGGCCCATCGGTTGGGCGGCGGGTTTGGAGTACCGCGAGGAAGAAAGTCGCTATGTCGTCTCGGAAATCGAAGGTTCCAAAAATACCTGGGATGCTTCTAACGGTGCTTCGCCTTCAGGTTTGGCAGGAAGTTTTGACGTGTTCGAATACTTCGCTGAGATTCAAGCTCCACTTGTTGCGGATGTACCCGGGGTCGAATTGCTTGAAGTTACTGCTGCAATCCGATTTGCTGACTACAGCACGGTGGGAAAAAATAACGCTTGGTCCACTGGTCTACGCTACTCTCCTGGCTTTGGGCTAACAGTACGTGGGACCTTTTCGGAAGCGGTTCGCGCGCCTAATATTGCAGAGTTGTTTTCTCCTGCGCAACCCGATACTTTCAGATTTTCCGATGATCCGTGCACAGTTCAAAACATCGACTTAGGCTCAGCAAACCGCGCGAGCAACTGTGCCGAGTTTGTTCCTAACGGCTACGATGTAAATGATTTCATTACTGCAGGAATTCCTGGGGTAACCGGAGGCAATCCAGCGCTTGCCCAAGAAGAGTCAACTACGATTACAGCAGGTATTGTCTATGAGCCTGAGTTTGTCGATGGACTACGTATTATTGTCGACTACTACAATACTGAAATTGAAGGCGCTATCGATGCCCTCTCTCCTGAGCGAATTGCTGAGGCTTGTGTGGATCTTGGGTCGACCGCTAACCAGTTTTGCCCTCTAATTGAGCGAGCGCCAGAAGGCTTCATCACTTTTCACCAGTCAGGTCAGGTGAATTTAGGTGCGTTCGAAGTATCAGGTATCGACTTCGCATTAGACTACGGATTTGACGTAGGCGAATTGGGGACTGTTAATGTCGGTGTTGCGGGCACTCATCTCCTTGATTTTGATGAATTTCAAGACCCTACTGATTCGTCAGTTGTTGAAAGTCGCGTCGGCGAATTTGGTTTCCCAGAATGGATCTACAATGTTAACGCTTCGTGGACAATAAGTGACTGGAGGCTCAGTTGGGCTGGACGCTATGAGGATAGTCAGTTGTTAAATTTGATCTCTAATCAGCAGATTGCCGGTAACCCATTGTTTGTTGATCCATCACAAACTGGAGATTCCTGGGTACATGACTTCAACTTTACTTACGATATCAACGAGCGTACCAATATATATGGCGGACTTAACAATGCCTTTGATCAGTCGCCGTACTTAGGCAGCTTGTCTCGCCCAGCAGGACCGCGCGGACGATTTGGGTTTGTTGCAGTTAACTATCGACTCTGATGGATTGCTTCGATTGATCGAGTAGTTAAATGGTCCGCGATCATGCGGCTCGCTTTAGGCAGCGGGGCTTCCTAACGGACGTCCCGTTTTTTTTTGGAGGACTATTGGCTGCAGACTTGATCGATAAGTCTTATCTGGGAACTTAGCGGCAACTCTTTGTGAATTACTTCTCTTCGTGGATGTTCATACATCGGAGTTTGAAATAATCGTGATCGTGTGCATTCGCCATTTTTTCTTAAGCCTCTCTCTAAGATTTTAGGTGACGTCTGCCTCGCTGTAACTATAGCATTTAAAGATTGCATAACGGTTGGGAAGAAGAATTATAGAAGTTTAATAAAGCGGACGCAGAGGAGTATCTATAAACCCGATGAAACTAAATTCGGTTGTTCGTTTTTTAGTGAGAGCGGTAAAGGCGCTCTTACTTACCATACTCATATAACGGTAGGTCTTTATTAAAGGCGAAAGACCACGTTTATGTAGTAGACAAATCTGTTGTTGCTTTGGCATCAGTTTGGTAATCCTCGCTGACTATGAGCTTGATGTTTACTGAATTAACGAAACTCACCTCCACCACGTATTTCATAAAGTTGGCGTCTTCCCAATCTCATTGTCGAGTTTCGTACAAGTGAGAAGCATCTGGATTAAATGAATTTCGAATTATAACCGTTATTTCAGTTAGGGAATTAGGAGAATTATTATTCAAAAAGCGTTCATTATTCTGGTGCTTTGGCAAAGAAATGAACTGATATAGTGCCGTTTTAGCAGGCATAACGCGGAATTTATTTCGGTAAAGGTATAGGGCTTGTTGCGTCGAGGTGTGTGGCACAGGTTTTGCTATATCTTAGCAAGACAAGACGCTTAAAGGGATGTGTGTTTATCAAGAGAGAAAGACAGTATCCTTTACTTAGTTATAGAAAAACTAATTTATAATGATGTGCACTAAATACTTACCCAAGATCTACCTCTTACTTCTTTAATTGTTCTAGTTCTTTGATTGTTTTACCCTAACCGTTGCTGTGACCGAAAGAGCACCGCAATTTGGTCACACTAAAATATGGAGAAATTCCTATGTACAAGGTGCTCAGAAAACAAACCGCAGCTTACATGCTCTGCATGGCTGGCTTATCAACATGTTCTGGGGCGGCTAATACTGCGGCAGAATCGTCAGCAAACCTCGTTACAGCAGAAGGCATGATCGATGCCTTCTATACGTTCGACTCGAGTACTCTGCAACCGTTTTTAAGCGAGGCAGGTGAATCAGAGGAAAGCATACTCTCTTATCAAGCCTGGGCCGAAGGTGGCAATTACAAAGTGTTGGTTCGTGAACCGTGCGTTAGTGAATCTGCGAATGTCATCAGTTGCTCCATTACCGTGCAGGATGATCCTGTGGTGGCCCTGGAAACCGGGTTCGATGTCACAGATACCTTTCACGTGACTTTTGAAGATACCGTCATCAAGGGAGTCGAGACCAGCTCTAATGACCAGCCTATTTATTATGAGGCGAGAGAATGGGTAGAGGTTAATCTTCCAGGGGTAATCGAAGGGCCGTGCAAGCGTGAGAAAGGTATGCGTGTAACACCCGGGGACTGCGCCAGAGCTATGACCGACGGTTATAAGCAGTTCACACAGGCTAAAAAGGCTGAGGCAAGTTCGGCCTTTATCCCCAGCAAATTTGTGCCTCCGGTCCTAGTCGAAGCAGACAATTTTAAGTTAGTGCCGCTCGGACCAGATTTAGTTGACCTAGACTTTGCCGCTTATATGTCGTCCATTGAACATTTGCAGGAGACCTTTACCCGCAGTACAAACTGGCCACACGAGAACATCACTGATGAAGCGGCTATGGAAGATATGTTGAATGAGGAAGATCGATTTAATCGACGTGAGTCATTCGCTTATGCGGTGCTTACAAAAGATGGTGAGCGGGAAATGGGCTGTGTTTACATTAAGCCAAGTAGCAAGCCTGGGTTCGGAGCTGAGGTTTCACTGTGGGTGACTAAGGCCGATTTTGATGAGGGTTTTGATGCGCAGCTTTATGATTGGGCCGAGCAATGGGTAGAAATGAGCTGGCCTTTTAGTGAGGTTGCCTATCCGGGACGGTCCATTGAATGGACCGCCTGGGATAAGCTTTAAAAGTGTTTTTTTATAAGTCTTTTAATTTCGCGTCCGAGTAAAGCGCCAGGGCGAATTGATCTTTGAGAGACAATGCCTTTCCTTTGCCCGCTCCGCATTGCACTACTTCGGTGGCGCTGCAATAGGTTCCGAAAACGCGGTCCCACAGAATAATGTTGCATCCATAATTTGAGTCAGCTTGCCTTCGGTCCATAGCATGATGAGCTTGATGTTGCGGGGCTGTGGCGAACATCCAGTCGTAAACAGGCAGAGAAGTAAGCGGCAAATTTGCATGGTTGAGTTTACCGTTCCACATACCGAATGCAGCAGAGACAGTGATTACGCTGTCGCTTGCCCCAAGCAGCGCCAGTGTAATAGGTGTGCCAAGACTTAAAGCGAGATATTCAAGTGGATGTGTTCGTGCGCCACGCATGCATCCCATTTTGGTGATGAAGTGATGCGTTGCGTGCATACGCCACCAAAACAGTGATTCGTGTTGAACGCGGTGGAGCCAGTAGTAGATAAAGCCTGAGACGACACGAAGAAGTAACGCCGCGGCGAGTAACCCTAAGACCGTCTCGGGTTCTATTGTTATTTGTAAGGGAGCCGCATCACGTACTGCTCGAAAACCATCCGAGATAGGGTTCTGTAGTTATCACTAATTAAGGGTGCCCAAAGCAGTCCCCCGGAGGCAAGCCAAAAGGCATCTTCGGCCAATTCTTTCGGCTCCAGTAGCCAATCTTTGCGCTTAGTCCAAATTTGTTCAGCGGCAATGAGTAGCGGTATCGGCAAGATCATCATGAAGAGGGCGTAGAGTTTATGGTTCATCCACTCGTCAGTTACCATCGTGGCGACCAGGGCCATAGATCCGAGGACAAGGACTGGCTGCGGAAGAGACCATAGAAAGGCACTTCTATCCCACGTTGTGGGGCCGGCTTCCCCTCGTTCAGTAAGTCCGTGGCAGAGTAAGACTGGTCGCTTATAGATACCTCGTTATATGTTGAGTTAAAAGTAAAGGCAAAAAGTAAAGGTAGAAAGCTGAGTAAGTTATGTCAGTTTTTCTTCGAGCCTAGCTATAGGATTTGAGTCGCTGCGGTCCCGTTGCTAGCCAGGAATTCACAAGCTCTTAAGTTTTTTGTCCGAATAAAAAGCCAGTGCTAACTGCTGCTTGATGGAAAGTGGTTGAGCCTTTCCAGCGCCGATTTGGCCAACCTCTGCGTCGCCGCAGTAGGTGCCGAAAACTCGGTCCCAGAGAATGATCATGCATCCGTAATTGGAATCAGCCTGTCTACGTTCCAGTGCGTGGTGTGCATGATGTTGTGGAGCTGTCGCGAATATCCAGTCGTAAACTGGCATTGTCCTCAGAGGCAAATTTGAGTGGTTAAGCACTCCGTTCCAAATACCAAAAGAACCCGCCACCGCCATGACGCCATCGCTGGCACCTAAAAGTGCCAGCGCGACTGGAGTACCTAAAAACAGAGTCATGTACTCTAAAGGATGTGTGCGATCACCGCGCATACAGCCCATTTTTGTGATGTGGTGATGAGTGGCATGCATGCGCCAAAAGAAGAGCGATTCGTGCTGAACGCGATGCATCCAATAGTAGACAAAACTAGATGCTAACAGCACCAGAAGAGTTGTACCGAGGATTCCGGCTACGGTCGAAGGATCCAAGGTGATTTGCAGAGGTGCTAAGTCTCGAACTGCTTTGAACCCAGCAGAGAGGGGTGTTTCGTAAAAGTCGCTGTAAAGAGGAACCCAAAGGAGCCCGGCAAAGGCGAGCCAAAATGCATCCTCGGCCATCTCTTTGGGTTCGAGCAACCAATCGGTACGCTTGGTCCATATTCTTTCTGCGATTATGCACAGCACCGTGGGGAGGATGATCATTATCGCCCCAAACAGGCGTCGGTACTCCCAATCGCTGGTCACCATTATTGCAACTAGGATCAACGACCCCATAACTAAAATTGGTTGAACGCTAGCCCACACAGCGTAGCTTAAGGTCCAT
This sequence comes from Gammaproteobacteria bacterium, assembly GCA_963854625.1. Lineage (GTDB taxonomy): Bacteria > Pseudomonadota > Gammaproteobacteria > Pseudomonadales > Pseudohongiellaceae > UBA9145. Next base: position 7,083 of record CAWKZY010000040.1, read on the forward strand.
ACCTTAGTTGTGATGGGAGGTACTGTTTTCATGTCTTTATCAACTCCATGCGTCATGTCGCTCATTCAAACTGCTCCAAATTCTATTTTTGCCGAAAAGTATAGGATGTTTACTTGCAAAATCTCCGCCACTTTTCGTTGAAATGAGGTTTTAATTGGAACTATGCTGTCAATAGTTATTTACTAATAATATCAATTACTTGGCTTGGTTTTTGGGAGGCTGGTCAAAGGCGCGATTTAGAACAAAAGAAGTGACTTAGAAAAGCCATAGGTCACTCAGTTATAGAGCCCCCAAATGAATCATTTGGGGGCTCTATAACTGTGCAGTTAGGGCTGATCTCCCTGTCCAATGCCGGCTTACTAATACCTGAAATTGCTGCTAAGGCATGAAGTGTGAAATGGACTCAAAGAATCCTAGTTAGTTTAATTTAGAGGCGAGGTACGCGCGCCATCCACCAAAATGAGAAATGTCTATCGCACCAGAAATACCCCCTTCTTCACAGATAAACCCAGGAAGACTATCTCCTGTTTCTAACGTTACTTTGCCTATCCCGAGCGGTGAAGGGATTCCTGCTACGAAGCTTCCAAACTCTGCCATAGGCATGCGCCAAACCTCTACTTCAATAGCAGAGCCGACGACTTGTTGAACAAGGGCAGGGCGCTTTCCGTCTGAAAGGGCATACAAAGCATAGGCGGCTTGTGTGGTGGTTTTCATTTTGAATTTAGAACCACGATCTTGTAACTGCCAGTTAAGTGGCTGTCCCAGCAAATGAGCACCGCACACAACGATATCGACTGATTCTTCAGGAGCATCACGGCCAGCCTTTGCCGTCGGGGTGAGTAAGTATGATGTTGCACCTAGTGGCAGATTAAGCTGTCGCTGCAGCGCACCTGAGAGGCTCAGCAAGCGTATATCTGTAAAGGCTCGACTAAACAATGTTACCCCCCAACTTACCTTACAGCGCAGTCGCCCAACGGGTATAGCTGTAGCTGTATAGTCGAGCAGGTTCATGAAATTGGTGTAGGTGCCAAGTTTGGAGTTAAGTGTGATTGGGTCTTTTTCGATCTCAGAACGTAAGTAGCAAGAAGGGGTTGTAGGGGTGACTACAAAATCCACTTTCTCCAACTCTGAATCACAAATTCGTTTTAGCGCTTGAAGTTTATATTGAGCATCGAAGGTATCAGTCACTTCAAAATTTTCAGTCGTTGCGAGTATTTTTTGAATCACCGGTAACATGTGATTTCGATTTGCATCCTGTGTCGCCCATGCGCGTTCGGCGACCCATGGTCCCTCGTACAACAACCTTGCTGTCTTTAGGAATGGATCAAAATTAATGGTAACGGGTTGGCCGCCTAATAGCACAAGTTGCTCGCAGGCAAAGTGAAATAATTTTTCTGTCTCCGTGTTATTGTCGAAATCAAGTTGATCAGGAATGCCGAAGCTAAAGGCTGCCGGCTTTTCATCACGCCAGTATGGTAAGGAGTTAAACGCAATATTCTTTCTTGAGTATGGGTCATCATCGTCATTGTGGGCGGCAACATCTAAAACTAGTCCAGCGTCCTCACAGCTTAGTGCGAGAATTGAAACGCAGTCCAATGACTTGCAGGCTGGCACTACACCTACCGTGCTTAGTAAGCCTTTGGTAGGTTTATGCCCTATCAAATTGTTAAAGGCAGCGGGCACCCTACCTGACCCTGCTGTGTCAGTGCCTAGGGCAAATGAAACCTGCCCTAAAGACGTCGCAATAGCAGAACCAGCGCTACTACCGCCGCTTATAAAGTCTTTGTTGAAAACATTTTTACCTTCACCAAAAGGAGAGCGCGTTCCAACTAAACCAGTGGCAAACTGATCGAGATTTGTCTTACCTAATGGTATCGCTCCGGCTTCGATTAATAGAGCAACAACAGCCGCAGAATTCTCAGCTAAGTAAGTAAACGATTTGCAGCCCGCGCTAGTGGGAATATTCTTTAGATCAATATTGTCCTTAATAGCAAAGGGAATTCCCCATAGCGGTGTCGATTCAATGGACTTGAGTTTTAACCCATCAAAATAAAGTTGTAGCTCTTCTTCACTCAACAAATAAATCCATGCATTGAATTCATTTTGAGCCAACGCTTGTGATCGGAGTTTAAAAATAAGAGATTTAGGTGTTTCTAAACCGTTGACATAAGAATCATGAACGGCTTTGATGGTTAAATTGTTTAGCCTACTCATTGTGCGTCAGTCTCCTGTTCGAGCCAGATAAGGCATTGGCCAGCCTGAACATCATGCCCTTTATCAACCCATATTTTTCTTATCTTGCCTGCTTCTTGAGCTTGAATGGCGATCTCCATTTTCATTGATTCTAAAGTCATCAATGTTTGACCTTTGCTTATGAGGTCGCCTTCTTGAACGTCAACTTTCCAAACATTGCCTGATATTGAACTGTCTACAGGCAGGCATCCTTTAGGCATTTCATCTATTTGGGCTAAGCTTTCCGATGCTTGCGGTGCGTCAAAAGTAAATTGGCCATCGTCGCGCCAACGCTGCAGCTCTTCTCTAAAGGCAAGTTCACGCGTTGCTGTGAACTTGCCTATGCTTTCATCATGCTCAGCTAACCAACTTTGATAGTTAGATAGTGAAAACTCGGCGTCTTCGATTCGAAGGGAAACCTGGCCTTTCGGAAGATCGCGGCGAATTTCTGCTAACTCATCGGGGGTCACTTCATAAAAGTGAATCTGGTCGAAAAAACGCAGTAACCATGGATTAGAAAATTGTGCAGTTTGTTTGTAACGATTCCACACTTGCGAAGTACGACCAACAAATTGATAGCCACCAGGCCCTTCCATGCCATAAACACACATGTAGGCTCCGCCGATACCAACTGAGTTTTCCGCTGTCCATGTTCGAGCGGGATTGTATTTGGTTGTAATCAAGCGGTGTCTCGGATCAATCGGCGTTGCCACAGGCGCGCCTAGATATACATCACCCAAGCCCATTACTAAGTAAGAGGCATCGAATACGATATTTTTAACCTCTTCGATTGAATTTAATCCATTCGTACGTCGGATAAATTCCAGATTACTTGGGCACCAAGGAGCGTCAGGGCGCACTGATTGCATATATTTTTCGATTGCTAATTTACAAGCTTCATCATCCCAGCTTAGTGGTAAATAGACGTTGCGGCTTGGCACACTCAGATCGCCGGTCGTTAGCGAAATTAACGTTTTCTCGATAACTACAAGCAAGCCGGCTAGCGGAATTTCCTGGCTGTTGTAATGGATTTGAAGCGAGCGAATGCCCGGTGTGAGCTCTCTTACGCCACTTATATTTTGTCCTTCAAGGGCTAGCATCAATGCATGAACCTTAAAACGCCGTGGTATATCTAATGCCAGCGGTCCAACTTCGACAAGCAAGAAGTGATCCCCAGCTAATCGACAAATCAAATCATCACCCTCCCATTGCATGCGTTTTACAACAGGCTGGGGCAGTTGGGTAAGGCCGACGTGATTACCTATCTCTGGGTACTGAAGATTGCTAATGGATACCAGCTGAGTCTTTTCTGCTTCTATTGCAGTGTCATAACTAACTGGGATGAAACGCACAGATAGCCCAGCAGAGAGTTGTCCCAGTTTCCATAAATCGGCTGTAATAACAGTGCATGGGCACACGAACCCACCTAAAGAGGGGCCGTCTGGGCCGAGTATGACAGGCATGTCTCCAGTAAAATCAATGGTGCCGAACGCGTAGGCATTGTCGTGAATATTTGATGGGTGCATACCTGCTTCGCCACCGGAGTCTCTAGCCCAGGTAGGTTTTGGGCCAATTAGTCGAACACCAGTGCGGCTTGAGTTGTAGTGGACTTGCCATTGGCTGGAGAAAAATTCTGCAATGTCGTCTTCAGTAAAAAAGTCCGGCGCTCCGTGAGGGCCATAGATAACACGTAATTCAATGACGCTAGGAATCTCTGGAATGGCCATTGTTTTGGGTTCAACTTCTGCAGCTACAGTTAAATGCAAAACATCCCCAGTTCTTAAGGCACGGCCTGCATGGCCACCAAACTGGCCAAGTGTGAAGGTTGCTTTTGAGCCTAAATAAGTTGGGCACTGAATCCCGCCGGATATAGCCAGGTAAGCGCGCGCACCGGTGCCGCTGACTTTGCCAACCGCTAAAATTTGTCCTGCCGCCACCGCTACAGTTTGAAATCGAGGAACTGACAGGCCGTCAAGCTCTGCCTTCATGTCAGCGCCGGTTAAAGCAATCACCGTGTCCGATACAAATTGCAGCGTAGGGCCGTTCAAGGTCATCTCAAGGGCGGCCGCGTCGGAAGCATTGCTCAATAGTTGATTGGCTAAACGAAATGATAATGAATCCATTGGACCTGAAGGAGGAACACCTACGTGCCAATAGCCTTGCCGACCTGGAAAGTCCTGCACTGTTGTTTGAGTGCCGGCGTTAAGAATTCGGAATGAGGGGCATTGAAACGAATGAGAACCTAGGGTTTTTGTCAGTAAGTGGCCTGACTGGGCCGCATCGGTTTCTAATACTGATGCGACATAGCCCAAATTGGTTTCAATCCCATAAACTCGAGTTTGATTGAGAGCTTGAATCAGTGTCGCAATTGCTTCAATGCGCGAGCTCTTGGATACGATTAGTTTTGCAATCATTGGATCGAATAAGGCAGGCACTTCGACGCCAGCTTCCACCCAAGTGTCAACACGTAGACCTTCAATCTCTGGAAAGTAGACGTCAGAAAGTAACCCCGCGCTTGGCTGGAAATCTCGCTGAGTGTCCTCAGCGTATAAGCGCATCTGAATCGAATGACCAACAGGTTTTAGTGTTGGGCGAATTGACTCGATGCTTGGTAATTCCCCGGCTGCTTGCTGGAGCATCCATTCAACAAGATCGACACCAAACACTTCCTCGGTGACGCCATGTTCCACCTGCAACCGAGTATTCACCTCCAAGAAATAGAACGATTGCTGATCAACATCGAAGATGAACTCGACGGTGCCCGCGTTGCGGTAGTTTACAGACGCCATCAATTTTTCTGCGGTATGGTGCATGTCATCACGCATTGACTGGCTTAAATTCGGTGCGGGACATTCCTCTATAACTTTCTGATTTCTGCGTTGGGCGGAGCAGTCCCTTTCACCCAAGGCGATGGCATTACCGATTCCATCACCAAATATTTGTACTTCAATATGACGTGCGTTGTCGATAAACTTCTCTAGAAAAACCCTGTCATCGGAAAAGTAGTTGGCACTGAGTCTTTTCACGCTTTCCCAAGCCTCCGCCAGGGACTCAACTCCTTGGCATACTTGCATGCCGATTCCGCCACCGCCGGCACTGCTTTTTAACATGACCGGAAAACCTACTCTCTGTGCCCAGCTAATGGCTGCGTCAATATTTTCCAGAACGGGAGAGCCATTTAACAAAGGAACCTTAGCTTGTTTCGCAGCCTCGCGCGCGAGGTGTTTCAAACCAAAAACATTTATCTGCTGCGGTGTTGGACCAATAAATTTCAAACCATGCGATTCGCACAGCTCAACAAATTTCGGATTCTCACTAAGGAAGCCATACCCCGGATGAACGGCATCGACATTTTTATCGATTGCTATTTGTATGATTTTTTCCTGGTTCAGATAAGTTTCTGCAACTGTGCCAGCGCCTAAGCTGACAGCAATGTCAGCCAGCTGAACATGTAAACTGTCTTGATCTTTTTCGTGGTAAACAACCACAGACTCGATGTGTAGTTTTTTTAGAGTCCGAATAATTCGAGTGGCAATAGCGCCGCGATTGGCTATTAGTACGCGCTGGAACATGGTTTTTCCCTAGCTGATATGGGTCGTCCCAGGGTTTTTGAAAATTTCTGCAGGTCGTCCTGCGGATTAGTGTGTTACTGGTTTGTAATGGCTATCTGCAGGTGCCGATTTAAGCGGCGGCCCATACCACCACTTCAATTGGAGTTGGGTTATAGGCGTTACAGGGGTTGTTTAGCTGAGGGCAATTGGAAATCAACACAATCGTGTCCATTATTGCTATTAGCTCGACGTATTTTCCCGGCGCTGAAACACCGTCGGCAAACTGAAGCTGGCCGTCTGGTGTGACAGGAACGTTCATGAAGAAATTGATATTGTGGCCAATGTCTTCTTTCGCTAGTCCATACTCTTCATGTTCAGCAATGGCTAGCATCCAGCTGTCTCTGCACGCATGCATGCAGCGTTTCTCGAGATCGTAGCGCACTGTGTTGGACTCAGTTGAGCAGGCGCCACCGACGGTGTCGTGTCGGCCGCAAGTGTCGGCCACGATCTTAATCAAGTCGCGATTAAGATTTGTTTTCAGCATAGATCCGGTTGTGAGATACAGTGCTGCTTGCTCGCGGATAGTATCGCTGGCGCTGTATCGCTCGCTCGGGTCACGAGCGTTATAAAATAAAGTATCAGCGGCTTGGTTGCCCTCCAAATCGACAATACGAAGGGTTTCACCGGCTGTAATCGTTTGGAAGAAATAGTCTCCTGCATTCACTTTGCTGCGAGATCTAGAATCCTCTAGATTGAGGGCGCTTTCTTTAATCATAGCTACTATTCATCCCAAGGTGGTACAAAGCGTTATTATGAAATCCGCGGCGATTCTCGTCGCAAAGGTTAAAACAAATATCATCCGGCGCTACTGGTTTGGCTTTCTCAAGGTAAATCTGGACGGGTTTCTGAGGGTAGTCTGCCTCAGTGCTTAATGGATGGGGGCAGGTGTGCATTACCACCAGCGTATCCATCTCAAACCGAAGTGTAATGCTGTCATTTTTCTTACTTTGTCTGGATAGTTGAAGTTTACCGTCTGGATCAGAAGAGACCTCCGAAAAAAAATTGAGATTTGCTGCCAAGTCTTGCTTCTTCAAACGATATTTTGTCAACTCAACTAAAAAAGCATCGAATCCGTTTTGTAGCCAATCGTTGCGCTGGGACTGGTAGTGTTTTTCACCCCATCGGCTTTGAATATGCTCAGAGTGAGAATTCCCGCACACGGTTTCGTGCCAACCAAATGTATCTTCAATGATTGACGCGAACACACGACCCATATCTGAGTAAAGACAATGCCCTTTTGTAAGCTTAAAGGTGTGCTGGGACTTTAAGGTATCAGGAGCATTGTATTTTTCGCTCAAAAACGTAGGGTTAAAAAATAGCATGCCGACGTTGCCCCCCCCTTCTAGGTCTGTTAGTTTTATCTGCATCCCTTTGCGCACAGTGAGCGACCAATGCGAGCCGGGCGCGAGGATTGTTTTGTAATCTTCTGGGAATAGGTTCTGGGTACTCATTTTTTATATTTCCGGAAAAATCTGATTTATTGTGGCCCTGGGAAGCTGTTTGCTAATAGCGTTCAACTCTTCAGTATTTAATGGCGTATCTTGTGAGCGAAGCGGTAAATCAAAAGTGATTGTGCTGCCATAACGGTTTGCTGAATGTGGGTCATGTCTCACTTTATCGAAAACCCAGAGTCTGCTTCCTAAATGAAAGCCTTCCCGTAAATCATGGGTCACCATGAATACGGTTAATTGGTATTTCCGCCAAAGCTCAAGTACAAGTTTATGCATATCTTTGCGAATGCCCGGGTCTAGTGCACCAAATGGCTCATCTAGCAGCAGCACCTTGGGTTTCTTGATCAATGCTTGGGCCAACGCAAGCCGTTGCTGCATGCCGCCGGACAGTTCATGGGGATATTGATTCGCAGCATGGGTGAGCCCAACGGCGTCAAGCCATTCATCAGCCTGCTCCAATGCTTGTTTGCGTTTTGAACCAAATAGACGGCCTAACCAGGCACTGCGATCAAATTCCAATCCAATGGCCACGTTCTCTCGAACGGTCAAATGAGGGAAAACTGAATACTTTTGAAATACTATACCGCGCTCGGAACTGGGCTCTTGACCGATGGGTTTTTCAGCCAGTAGGAGTTCGCCAGAAGACGCGGCCTCTGTTCCAAGTAATAATTTTAGAAAGGTGCTCTTGCCGCAACCAGAAGCGCCAACGAGAGTGACAAACTCTCCTTTGGCCACTCTAGCATTAACATTTTCTAACACGACGTTGTCTCCGTAGTGTTTCGAAATTCTGTTTAATTTAATAAATGTGCTCACGCTGCGATCCTATTTATCTGCGTGGTACCAAGGAAACACGATTCGACTGAGTTTCAGAAGGCACCAATCTGTTGAGAACGCGAGAAAAGTAATCCAAACAACATAAGGTAAAATGATGTCCATCGACATGTAACGTCGAACTAGGAATATCCTATAGCCAAGACCATCTGTTGAGGCGATAGCCTCAGCGGCAATCAAGAATAACCACGCTGCGCCTAGGCTGAGCCGTGTGGCATCTATTAATCGCGGGAGTGTCTGCGGGAGGATCACCCTTAAAATAATTTGCCAGCTGTTACCACCAAGGGTTTGCGCTTTGACAAGCTGTTCCCGTGGCAATTCTTGCGTGCGCTGTAAAATATCTCTGATCAAGAATGGGCTTACTCCTAGGACGATCAACATTACTTTTGAGAGTTCGCCTAGGCCAAAAACGATAAATAAAACTGGTAATATCGCCAGTGGAGGAATCAAAGAAATGGCGGTAATTAGTGGGGTCAATGGCGCTGCGATGATGGGGATTGAACCCGCTGCTAGGCCAACGATTAAGCCAATAAATGCGGCGATAGAGATGCCTTTGGCAAGCCGAATAACACTGCTTTGGGTGTCTTTCCAAAAAAGATATTCACCTGTGCGCTTGTTGGGTTGAAACGCCATTCGGTCAATGCCAGCTGCGATTTCTGCAAAACTTGGCAGCAATTTGTCTTGTTCATTCTCTGCTTTGCGTAGATCAGACCCAATCTGATATGTCAGCAATATCAGCAAGAAAGGAATGATGCCTAGCGCAGTTTTGAGCGCGCGACCTGGCTGAAGATTGATGAGCCTTAGCATGGCATTAATTTCTCTAGGAACAAATCACGAGGATTGGTATTCACTTTAACTGAACTCTTACAGATTGCCTTGAACAGCCATCTCCATGAATGATGGATCAAAGCGCAGTTGAATATTGCCACTGTTACCGATTACACCAGCGGGAGTTTCAATGCCAATGAAGCCGGAGTCTGACGCACCTTCGCCCAATAGGCCGTGGTCAAACGAAAAGTTGGCAACATATTCCATTGTCGTTTTTAACTCCGAACTGTTTACAAACGCAACCGCGTCGGCTGCCGAGTAAAACATTTGAGTTGATGCAAGCTGCGCCTCATATCCATCAAGATCGGTTCCTGATGCTTCGCCCATTTGTGCCCGAACATCGGTGCTAGCTTCCATAGCAGCCATGATTTCATACCATGCCCCGGTTAAGGCTTTTCCCAAATCAGGAAACTCTTGAAGTGTTTCGGTTTTGACCATTAAGGTGTCGATGATTTCACCAGGGATTTCTGAGCTGTCGAATACCTTGGCTGCGCCTGGCATATTCAGTATTTCATTAACCAAAGGATTCCAAGTTGTGACAGCAGTAACGCCACTTGTTGTATACGCAGCAACCATATCGGCATCCGACGTATTCACAACGGTCACATCTCGTTCGCTTAAACCTATGGATTCCAGTCCTCGCGCCAAAAGGTAGTGAGAAGCGCTCAATTCAACTAGATTTACTCGCTGGCCTTCTATGTCTGCCAAAGTAGAGGCGTCTTTCAAAATGATTGCGTCATTGCCGTTAGAGAAGTCGCCGACAATAAGTGCGGTTGAATCGACGCCGCCGGCGGCAGGAATGGTTAATGCATCCATATTTGTCATCGCACAGGCGTCGAACTGGCCGGCTGTGTACTGGTTAATTGACTCGATATAATCGTTGATCTGAACGACGTCTATTTCGATGCCATACTTATCAGCCCATTTTTTAACGATGCCAGAAGTGTCACCGTAGTCCCATGGCATCCATCCGACATAGATTGACCAACACAAGCTAAAGCTTTCCTGTGCTTTGGATGTCGGTGAGGCGATCGTTAGAGCAGCAATAATTGCTAGGCCAATGAGGCTATGAGTTAGTGTGTGTTTCATTTTACGTCTCCAATTATTTTTGTTACGCAGAGAAAATTTTGACTATTGTCAGTGTGTTCTCCCTGGCTTTTGTCCCGCCGTGTAACCTTGCAATAGTCTGAGACTGGCTTACTTACAAACTAAGTGAACGTAAAGACTTAGAGAGTCTAGTAATCAAGGTCGAGTGCTCTCGGAACAGTCGCATTCTTCACAATGCCGGAACCCTAGCACTCCATTTTTTAATTGACGCTATCCGTTTCGGTCGCGCCTGTCAGCAGACGTTAAAAAAAATTTAGAATCATTCTATGCTCTGAGAAGTGCACGCTCCGTGCCAATTATAAAAACTCCCTATTTAGAACCTTCACAGGGGAAATGGCACCGATACGCACCACAATGTGGGGGCCAATCTGCACGACTTCAGTGCGCGCGCACTGAAGTCGTGCGAAAGGGAAGATCAAAATTGAACAGAAATACAGGTATCTACTAGTCGCTGTCGTCATCGCCGGTCGCAAAGCATTTAAGTTTACTAAAATTCGGATAGGTTTTAGACACGACCTGACCCTAATTCATTAGTCTTAAAGTGTTATGGGTTTTGTTGGTGATTTTTTTCTGGATGCTATTGAAAAATTTAGTATTCAAAAGAAGAAGAAATAATTATAAAAAAACCACTTTTTGCTGCTATCTTGCGTCCAGTAATTTTAATAACAGAAATAGGAAGTACTAAACATGAGTGAACCGGTTAGAGTAGCTAATTCCCCCTTTCCTGTAGAAGTAGAATCAGGAAAATCATATTTTTGGTGTTCATGTGGCCAAAGTAAAAGCCAACCATTTTGCGACGGCTCTCATAAAGGATCTGATTTTACCCCCGTTAAGTATGATGCAAGCGAATCCAAGAAAGTATATTTTTGTGGATGTAAGCAAACTAAAGCATCGCCTGTATGTGACGGCAGCCACAACTAAATAACTTTACGAAGCCTGCGAATCCTAGAGGGGAAATACGCTGTAAAAGAATTAAGGCTCTCATCTGCGATACTGTGGTTTTCGCCTATAGCAAAGCCACTGTCGATTGGGAGTCCGAGTTCCCGACTATACTCCGGAAGTGGGTTTATCGATAAGGAGGTTCGACACAGAATAATAATTTGCTATAGATTTAACGCCGTGTGCGTCAACTGATTCAGACTAAACGTGCAGCATGGAGGTTTCTCTGGGCGGCCAGGGGCGCGTAGGATGAAATGGCAGCGCTCTGGTTGGGGCTAAGTCGGCAGTAAGTCTGCGATGAATTAGCGCTAAATTGGAACTGAAAATATAGTGCTGGAAAGATAAGCTCTAGATTGCACCTCACCTCACCTCACCTCACTTCCAGTCATGCGGACTAGGTTTTGGGGGCATCGCTCCGACCCTTCGATTATTCGCCAGCTTAGAAAAACGCTATGATCTAAGGTCGCTGCTTGGTCGGTTAAACCCATTTGATAATGTGTTGTTTGAAAAAAATCTCAACTTGCGGAGGTTGGGGTTCGACACTAAGATGAGGATACTGAGGGTAGGAATTTACAAATTGACAGTTTCCAAATTAGGAACTTAACAGCGGATCGGCCTATTTAAGTCGGCACTGGAGGGCTGACGCGCCCAAGGCATTTATGAGGAGCGCGCTCTGCTTGTTGATCAAAGTAGACAGGCTGACCGCTATCGATTTTGAGGTCTTTTGGGTATTGCAAAAGCAACGAGGTTATTATTCGGTAAGCGAGACAGTTGAGCATAAAGAACGTGAAATACGATTAAAATATTGAGCCTAGAGAAGTATTTGAACTTATAGTTTAGTACTTCTTTTTTAAAAAATTTAGCTTTCTTCTTTGCCTATTTCTATGCATCCTAAAGCCAGTAAAACTGAGGCCATAAGACCTAACGCAAAGTGGTCGTCAAAGTAATATTTGATGACTACTATTATAGGAATAGCAGCAAACATCAAAATAACACCTTTGGCTTGATGAGAAAGGTTTTTGCTAGTTTTTTGTCATTTTTACACCCTACATGGTAAGTCGCGCATCTTAGACGCAAAGTATTTTTAGTATCTACAGCAAGTTGTGAGCCAAAGTTTTTATGAGGCTTCAATTTTATGCTGTGGATCTCATTCTGTGTCACGAGGGATTGGTATATCCACCCGCCAGGCTTCCGCACCTCCACCCAGATCGCCCTCTTAGTGTGCGCAACGTCTCGAAAGGCGGCGCAACAGTTCGTGGGAGGTAGCACTGACAACATGCATTTAGCAGGTTTAATTAATGGGGTCAGAGTAAAAATACAGTACCCTGCTAACAGGCTAGATGGGGTTGGCCTAATAGTTCCACTAATAAAGGCAGGAACCGCTTAAGGATTCGAACCCTGCTCAAGAGGAATTCTGCTTTCAGCAAGACCTCTTCCTCGCTGGGTCACTGCGCAATGGCAATAGTAAAATCTGGTGAGTACTATGATTGCTGTCCCCCCGCCTACTCTGGGCTGAGAAGTATTACTGCCGGTCTTAAGTATCAACGGGACGCGGGCTATTTAGTATCCCTGCGCTGCTTAAGTAATTTAGTCGAAAATTTTGAGTGCGGCGCTAGGAGTGGTAGAACTTAAGGCTGGCATTACACAGTTCAAGGAGAAAATAATGAAAAGAACATCTCAACTACTCATGCGGACGCTGCTACTGACGTCCCTGCTGCATCAGATAGCCTTAGGGCAAGCTTACGAGCCCCGGCGGACTGTATACGGCAAACCGGATCTACAGGGCACGTGGACTAACGCCTCGATAACAACGCTGGAGCGAAATGAACGCTATAGTGGAGCTATCCTTAGTGATGATGAGGTGATCCGATCCACCAATGAACACCCGCAAAATGTCCGTTTAGCAACTGACGACAACATGGTTGCCGGTCAGCTCCCCGATGGCACCGACCTCTCAAAGGGGCGAGGCTACAATGCTTTCTGGATAGATCCAGGAACCAAATTTGGCACGATCAATGGCGAGCACCGCACCTCTTGGATAGTCGATCCAGCCGACGGGCGTATTCCCTATAATGTTGCCGGGCGTGCGCGCAAGGCGGCGTTGCGCGCGAAGAACTCCAGTTTCGATGGCCCAGAGACGCGACCGCTAGCGGAGCGTTGTATTAGCACAGGTCTAAGAACAGGCCCTCCCATGGTCAACGGCCTCTATAACAACAATTACGAGTTCGTGCAGACGCAGGACTACATCTTATTGCGTACGGAGATGATCAGTCATGCGCGCATCATACCCATATCTTCCCAACACAAGATGGCTGCTTTAGCGCTGATGTTCGGGGAATCGATAGCGCACTGGGACGGCGATACACTCGTTGTAGAAACAACCAATTTCAGTCCCAAGCAAGAAGAGGCGGCGATAAGCCTCACGAGCGGTGGGCGGGTGATAGAGCGATTCACCCGTGTATCCAATGATCAAATTGTTTATGAGTTTACCGTTGACGATCCAACTTATTATTCTCAGGTCTGGCACGGCGAGATAAGCTTTCTCTCGACATCGAACAAAGTTTACGAATTCGCCTGCCACGAAGGGAATCATGCGATGAGCGGTATTCTGGCGGGAGCACGACGAGCAGAACACGACGAACAGCGGTAGTTGCTATTAGTCATGACTTGGCAATTCACTTACTTTCAAAAAATAGGGAGGGAGGTTGCTAGTTCTGTAGCTGGACAGTGTTTTTGGCGATTAAGGTTTCACTAAGTGATTGAGCTAATAGTGTCCCCAAATTTAAAAGGGAAGTGCTAAGGCAATTGCCTTTTATTTTGCATCTATTGCTCTTTGATCATTTAAAATAATGAGAATTGATTATCATCTGTCTTTACTTTAGACGGCTGTCGTTTTTTCGACCGAGTTTTTCGACTGCCGTGTTTCAAAAAAACGGCATTGGCTGCAATTCTGAAATCTAAGGTATTGCGGACTTCAGTAATCTTATCCTTTGCGATCTTTGCTGAAATGGCTTGGTCGACAATCGGTTCAGGGTAGTCCTGGCCGAGTGTGAAATCGCCGTCATCAATGAGTGTCTGTTGCCACTTCCAAGGCTCGTGAATGAAAGCAGTTGGTACGTTCTTTAGCTCGGGCACCCATTTACGAATAAATACTCCGCTTGGGTCGTGCTCCATAGATTGTTTTAGTGGATTGTAAACACGCATGGCATTGATGCCCGTTACGCCTGATTGCATCTGCAGTTGGCTGTAGTGAATTCCGGGCTCGTAATCAGTGAATAACCGCGCTAGGTGATATCCGATTACGCGCCAATCAAGCCAAAGCTGATAGCTCGCAAAGCTCACCAACATGGCTCGCATGCGAAAAGTTATCCAGCCTTCGGCGATCAAATTGCGCATGCAGGCGTCGATAAAAGGATAGCCGGTTTGTCCGTTAGCCCATGCTTGATAATGAGCTTCATTGTGCTCATCAATGCGTAATCCTTCGAACGCGGAGTGCATGCAATGGGTTTCGATGTCGGGTTGATCTTCAATTTTCTGAATAAAATGACATCGCCATGCTAGGCGCGAACTAAATGCTGTCAGGTTTCGGCCAAAGCTCTTTTTTTCAGTGGGTGACAATTGGGAGCCACGCTTGGCAATCGATTGAGCAACCTCACGTACTGACAACGTGCCCCATGTCAGATGAGTAGAAAGTCGAGAGCAATGAATCTCGGACAGATCAGGCGCGGAAATATGATAAAGGTATTCACGCGATCGCTTGTTCAGGAAGCTACGTAAATCAGCGACGGCCGTATTCCTCCCCCCTTTTTGAACGTTACCAATAGGCCGTGATCCAAAAATTGGGTCATCTTTATCCGGCACAAGATCTGACATGACGGTGGGCAATGGTGCGAGGGAACTGGGTTTTGGCAGTATTTTTTGCATCATGCGAGCGTTTCGGATCTTAGACCAGTTATCGCGGCTGCCTAATTTTCTAACGACACCATTTGACGGGTATTCATGCAGCATAAACTTGTTGTCAGAACACATTGCCCTTACCGCAATATCTCGATCATAGGTCCAGCGATTGCCGGTTTCTTCAAACGCATGCATGGCGCTAACCTCGTGCTCGATATAAAGCGTTTTGAGCACGTCGCAGGCTTCACCAATTTTGATGACAAGCGGTTGACCTAAGCCGGTTAGCGATAAGTTTAGGTCAACCAAACAATCATGAATGAAATACCAATGACGCTTTGATGCAAATGGTTGCAGCCAGTAATCGGGTTCTACAATGTAAAGCGGAAGTATCGCTGCACCTGACTGTGATGCAGCCAATAACGGCGCGTGGTCGGTGATGCGCAAATCACGCTTAAACCAGACAATTTCGACAGACTTGCTCATGCAATGGCCTTACTATGTTCGCTATCACTTTTCTCTATAACGTATTGCTGTAACAAATCCGCGACATCTACCGATGCGGATAGTCGTGCACATAAAAGGAAAACTCCAGCGATTTTCCGATGCAGCAACAAGACCTCGATCGGCAAAGGAGGCGGTATAAAGCCATCTTCTATTAAAGTGAAACCCATGGTTTGCAGTTGTTTGGCGACCGTTTGGTCGCTGAATTCGAATGGCTGGTTTGCAACAAGCGCCTTAAAAACCAGCCGCATCATGTCTACGATTTGGCCACGATGTGCGGCACTGACCTCGGAGTTGAAAAACCCGATTTTGTGCGCAATCTCTATCATGGCAGCATCGTCATTTATTAAACCCGCACGTATTAGCTGGCGGTATTGATCGGTGATATTCGGGGTGATTTCTCGCGTCGCCCCAAAATCGAGCAATACAATATTGCCTGTGTCAGGCTGGTAACGATAATTCGCGAAATTAGGGTCCGTTTGCATAACTCCAAATTCGAACAGCTCTTGTAGCATTAGCACAATCAAATGCTTGGCTACCTGGTCACGTTCTTTTTGAGAAAACCTACCCATCTCTTCGATCGAGATTCCTGGGACGTATTCCATCGCTAGAATGCTTGGCGTGCTCCATTCCGCATCAATGCTAGGTACAACGAAGTGGGGTATGTCAGACAGAAGGTTATAAAATAGGCTCAAATGAGCTGCCTCAGCGGCGTAATTGGTTTCGCCGTGAAGCTGATTACGAACCTCCTTCAAGTACGGAGCCAGCTCGAACCTTTTCGGTAGCAGGCCAGACAACTTAATCAGGACACCAATATTTTCAACGTCGCTGTCGATGCTTCTGGCTACGCCGGGGTATTGGACCTTTATTGCTAGGTTGCGCCCATCGATTAGCTGCGCGCGATGTACTTGGCCGATTGATGCCGCTGCGATAGGGCGCATATCAAATGACTTGAATGACTGAGGCCAGTTAACTGACCACTGTTTAGCCAATACTCGTTTAAGCTGGGCCTCTGGCATGCTGTCCCCATCTTCGCGTAACCGGGCCATGATCTGCGTGAGTTCAAGAGGCATGAAATCACCGGTATCCATCGAGATTAGCTGGCCAACTTTCATCGCCGCCCCCCGCAGTTGGGCCAATTGCTGGGTAATTCGAAAAACGTTACTCGGAGTTAACATGAGGTCCCGTGCAGACGGACGCCGACCTGTGCTCCACTGTGAAATACCGTTGATGGCCATATTGCCAGCAACACCCATCGCCATAGCACCTATGCGCCCTAGTCTAGAGAGCCGTCTATGGGGGACGGAAACTGAGCGTCTGCTGTTTGGATTGTTAGTCATACCACAGCCATACTTCTGGATTCTTAAGGGGTATCGGAGGTTTCGATTGACGTTTTTATACAGATACTTTACGGATGAAAGCAAGATTTAGCTCAGTTTCAGATAGACACGTGGTGATTTATAGGTGGCCGTGGGTTGGGTCGGCCGTTGAGAAAGGGGTTGGCTCTGGGCTGCGTAGGTAATGCCCAGAGATCTTTAATTTTCTAGTTGTAATTCTTGCAGCTGAGCTACCGTTAAATCATTACACTACTAGTGCGCCAAATTATCCCTGGTTCGTGTGGCAGTCTATGAGTTGCACAGGGTTGAGATGATAGCTAAGAAAGATTATTACTTTTAGCTGCAGATTTAGTAAAGGATATAGCGGGAACGCTTTTAGCCTAGATGCCGTCTTGCTAGGTTAATTTTTATTAGGTCACCAAATCATAAGTGTTCCTATTTGCTCACAGGGCAGGCCGAACGAGCAGAGACAACATTCGACTTGGGTTGGCTGGCAGACCCTGGGGCATCGCTAGCTTTTTGGTTAGTGCTTTAGTCCGCTTTTTTATTGATAACAATAAATTTTAAATCGGTCTTTGGTCAACATTTCTTTTCTCACCCCTAAATCTCATGTATTTTATTCTCATTCCCATAGAGTTATACGGGATCTAAGAAATCATAAAGAGCCATCACAAAACAGGCCGCCTAAAATGTACTGTCGTAATATCTTCGCAATAATTTTCAGTCTATCCACTCTCATCTCAAGCACATTGCTTCAGGCACAGGAGTCTTCTTCGGTTTCTATAGAGGGGCTTGATCAACCTGTTGAGATTTTGAAAGATCGTTGGGGAATCTCCCATATTTATGCGCAGACCGAACACGACCTATTTTTTGCGCAGGGCTATAGCGCTGCTCGCGATCGCTTGTTTCAATTCGAGATATGGCGGGCGCAGGCAACAGGAACCACCGCAGAAATTCTTGGTCCACGGGCGATCGAGCGGGATCATGGCACTAGGCTGTTTAAGTTTCGTGGTGATATGACTGACGAGATGAATCATTATCATCCTCGTGGTGTGGAAATTATTACTGCATTTGTCGACGGGGTAAATGCGTATATCAATGTCGCATTGGAAGACCCTGATAATCTCTCTCTTCCTTTTAAGTTACTAGGAATACAGCCTAAGCACTGGACCCCTGAAGTGGTTATCTCGAGACATCAGGGGTTGCTGGGGAACATCGTAGCAGAACTTAAGACTGGCAGAGCGGTATGCACAATAGGTGAGGACAAGGTTCGGCAGCTGCAGTACTACCACCCTCATGATCCTATTCTCGAGTTAGATCCGATGATCGATTGTGATTCTTTGGTCCAAAATGACATCCTCGGTTTGTATAATGCCTATCGCACTGGCATAGACTTTCAGCCTTCTGATCTTGCGGTTGCTGAGAACAGAAATACTAACGAATCATTTCAAAGCCTCGCCGCCACGCTTGAGAATGAAGAAAAAGAGCTACAGAAGCGCTCTATCGAAGATATAGGGAGTAATAATTGGGTTGTCAGCGGCGATCTAACTCAGGATGGCTGGCCGCTAATGATCAACGATCCTCATCGCGCTCAGGCCGTTCCCTCGTTACGCTACTGGGTGCATTTGGTTGGTCCGGGCTGGAACGTTCTCGGCGGTGGTGAGCCGGAAATCCCAGGTATCTCAATTGGGCACAACGAACAAGGTGCTTGGGGTTTAACCGTGTTTAATACCGACGGCGAAGATCTGATGGTATATGAGATCAATCCTGACAATCCGAATCAATATAAATATCAAGGTAACTGGGAGGACATGCGTGTCATTGAGGAAACCTTTCAGGTTAAGGGTGCTCCTGAGGTAACTGTTGAACTTAAATACACAAGACACGGACCGGTATCTTTCGAAGATGCTGAGAAGAATTTAGCCTATGCAATAAGGCCAGCTTGGATGGATATTGGCGGGGCGCCCTATCTAGCCTCTCTTCGCATGGATCAGGCTACGACTTGGGATGAATTTCGCGAGGCTTCTAATTACAGCCATATTCCAGGAGAAAATATGATCTGGGCTGATCGAGACGGCAATATAGGATGGCAGGCTGTAGGAATAGCACCGTTAAGGCGCAATTTTAGCGGCATGGTTCCTGTGCCTGGTGATGGCCGCTTTGAGTGGGATGGTTACCTTAAAATAGAGAACAAGCCTAATGCCTACAATCCGGATGTTGGCTTCATCGAGACGTCCAACAGCAACTACACGCCTCCTGACTATCCTTATATGGACGCAATTGGGTTTGCGTGGACAGACCCTTATCGTTGGGCTAGGGCAAGTGAAGTTCTCGCCTCTGGTCGTAAATTTAATATGACTGATATGGTTGAGCTTCAACATGATTATCTTTCTATCCCTGCACGCTCTTTAGTAACGTTTTTCAAGAACCTTAAAAGCGATGACGCACAAGTAGAGGCTGCAAGGCAGATGCTGCTTAACTGGGACTTTGTTTTGGATAAGGATTCTATCGAGGCAGGTATTTACATCGCCTTTGAGCGTCAGCTGTTGCTTAATATTGAAACGCTAAAAGTCCCTAACGTGGCCAGTGACTATTTAACTCTTAGCATGAAGACAACCATCGACATGTTGTTAGCCCCAGATGGAGATTTTGGAAGCGATCCTATTGCGGGAAGAGATCAATTCTTGATTGACACCTTTTCACAGGGAATTGCCACTCTTAGAGAAAAACTGGGCACTAATGTTGAAGACTGGGTATATGGGCAGTTGGACTACAAACATGTGCTGTTGCGTCATCCTTTGGCTAGCGCAGTCAATGATAAAATTCGAGATCGCTTAAACGTAGGACCGGTCCCTCGTGGGGGCAGCAGTTTTACCGTGGGTAATACTGGTAGTGGTGATAATCAAACGTCGGGAGCTTCCTTTCGAATATTTATCGATACCCGAGACTGGGACAACACTCTGGGTATGAATACTCCGGGTCAGGTGGGGGACCCTGATAGCCCGCTTTATGACAATCTTTTTGAGTTATGGGCGAATGACAGAGTTTTTCCAGCATTCTATTCAAGAGAAAAAATTGAAACGGTACTTTACGAAACGATCGATTTAATTCCGGATAATTGATAAGGAAAATAAAAGGAGAATTAAAATAGGACGTACTACTAATTTAACAAGTACGTCCTCATTGTAGCCATTCGTTCAACTAATGCATTGACAAGGATTAGTCGACTGCCTAATACGGCGGCTGCTATAAATAAATGGGGTTAGAGTAAAAATACAGTAGTGTATTTCCACTCTAACCCCATTTATTTATTTATGTTGTTAACCGCCATTGTTAACCGTCATTGTTAGCAGGGATAACTGCTGACATGCTAGATTTCCGCTTGATCCAATTCTTGGCGTCTGGCTCCGGCCATAATGCCGTGGAAGGCATAATTCCCCTCATGACATGCATATTCGTACATAAGCTCCCCCG
>CAWKZY010000041.1:0-25816 GCA_963854625.1 Gammaproteobacteria bacterium
CCTGATCGAGGCGTTCGTGATTTGCTTGAGTCAGTTGATCTGAGTCAACTGGATCCGGTGTTTTCAGAGACTTTGAATCAGATAGAAGATCAAATTAATGGTGATATCTACTTTGCCAACTCGATGCAACAGGATGCTGATGTGGTGCTGGCGCTCAATTTTAATCCGCAAAGCTCAGTGTCCTATAACGAACTTCCAGACTCTATTGTAGATATAGGCAAAGAACTAGCGAAGGCGGTCACAGTCTCTGATATGCGGGGTTTTACTGGCAATATTAGCATTCTTCATGAATCATCCGCAGGTAGCGGGAGTATGAATCAACAGCCGGATGTCGATGGGGTCGTTAGGCGTGTGCCCTTAATTATTCGCTATGGTTCAGAGTTGTTTCCGACGCTTTCTCTGGAAATGCTCAGGGTCTATAATTTTTTAGAAAGTTATGAGTTGGTTACTCAAAGCTACAATAATCTTGAAGTGGTTACTGCCGTGCGCGTTGGGAAAGGGGCAGGTGCTTTTACTATTCCTACAGACGGCCGAGGCCAGGTTAATGTGCCTTATGCAGGTAGGTCATCACTAAACAGCAATGAGCACTATCCCTATATTTCGGCCACTGATGTACTGCGCGGAACATTAAGCGACGAAGAAACGCTCATCCTGAATAATAGCTTGGTTTTGGTGGGTACGTCAGCGCCCGGACTTGGTGATACTCGGTCGGTGCCTTTGCAGCGAATTTACCCGGGAGTGGAGGTGCATGCGAATATACTTAATGCGCTGCTCGACAGTCTTGCTGCTAATACTATTAATGTAAGTTCGGGTGCCTCGGATACTCAGTCTGTTTTCGCAAGTTTCGAAAAAGCAGATGATATTTTTTTCCCATACAGGCCTGACTGGACCCAAGGTGCAATGTTCATGGTTGCCATGGCTTTGGGTTTGGTTCTGGCAATGGGATTTCCCTTCTTGGGAGCGGCGACCATGGCGGTGTCATCCCTGATTTTAATAGTGCTTAGCATCTGGACGAATTTTCAATTATGGACAGTTTATAAATTGGATTTTCCGCTATTCCTTTTGCTTTTTTTAATTTTTTTAATTACAGCTATCAATTTGGTCTATGGTTTTTTAGCAGAAAGTCAAACCCGTAAAATGATTAAGGGCATGTTCGACCAATATGTGCCACCTGCCCATATCGACTCGATGTTGGCAAACCCTGAGAATTACTCTTTCGAAGGCGAAAGCAAAGAGCTAACGGTTTTATTTTCCGATATTAGGGGTTTTACCTCCATATCAGAAGTGTTGACGGCCGCTCAGTTGAAGAAGCTTTTAAATGATTTCTTTACGCCAATTACCGGACTAATTTTCGATCACCATGGAACCATTGATAAGTACGTTGGTGACATGGTGATGGCATTTTGGGGAGCGCCATTGGACGACCTTGATCATCGGGGTAATGCGGTTCGCTGCGCTCTTAAAATGTTGGATAAAACGGAGGAGCTGAAAGCATTATTTATAGAAGCGGGCTTACCGCTGGTTAATATTGGGGTTGGGATCAACACCGGTTTAATGAACGTGGGTGATATGGGGTCTACTTATCGCAGATCTTATACGGTTTTGGGGGATGCGGTTAATCTTGGTTCACGCTTGGAAAGTTTGACCAAATTCTATGGCATTAGATTGTTGGTGGGCCCAGAAACCGCAACCCACCTTGAGGGGTTTTTGCTCCGCACCATCGACAAAGTGAAAGTAAAGGGTAAAGGTGAGGCGGTTACTTGCTATGAACCGCTGTGCGAACTGGTCGAAGCAACAGATTGGCAGGTCGAGCAGCTTAAGGATTATCATGAGGCACTTGATCTGTATTATGAGCAAGCATGGGATCAGGCGGAGGAGGCGTTTGGGGCGCTTTCAGCATCTGAACCTGCCACATTGCTCTATCAGGTTTATTTAGAGCGTATCGCAGCGCTCAGAGGCTCAGAGCTGCCAGAAAACTGGGACGGGTCTTTTACGCACACGAATAAGTAATAAGCGGCAGCTAATTTGTTGTTTTTGGAGATAATGAACAGCGACTTGTTGACATGGATAGCCGAATCGGTAAAATGCGCCTCTCTCAGCATTACGGGTGATTAGCTCAGTTGGGAGAGCGTCGCCCTTACAAGGCGAATGTCGGGGGTTCAAATCCCTCATCACCCACCAGTACACAGGAGCTTGCGATTTTGATTGTAAGCTTAGTAAAAGAGTTTAGAGCAGGGCAGTAGCCCCCTCTGATCATGTTGCGGACCGGTAGTTCAGCTGGTTAGAATACCGGCCTGTCACGCCGGGGGTCGCGGGTTCGAGTCCCGTCCGGTCCGCCACACTTCTCCTGCCCTGTAGAGTGCTTCACCGCAAAATTAGTCCTTTTCTTTGCGATAACTTCTTTCATTGCTCACTCCTTCCAGATCACTCATATCCTGATCTGCGTACGCTTCGATAAATTCACTGTAGATATTTAAAAACATCAAAACGCTATGGCCTAGCTGTTGGGCGGCTCTGGCTGGGCTGACTCCGGCTGATAGCAATTCTGCTGCTCTTGTATGCCTACAGGCATAAGGTATTCGGTAGGGGATACGAGCCTTGCTGTGGGCTCTTTTCCATCTGGCGTTAAACCTATCAGTATCGCAATGGAATCCTCCGAGACTATTTTGGAGAATATAGCCTCCACTAAATCTGGTGCTATACTCCCCAATAACTGATCTTGCCCAGATTGGAACATAAGTCCTACGGGTCGCTCCAGTCTTAGTTGGGCTAAGTTTCCTTTTGCTAATGGATTTTGTGACATTCAAGTATTCTCCATTAAAGTCTGACCACTCCAGACCAAGACACTCGCCGGCCCACACACCCACACACCCGCACACCCGCACACCCTCGCACCCACGCAAACACCCACGCCTAACACCTGACTAACTGGTATATCAGTGCAAACTGGATATCCGTGCAAGCCTCAACGTTTGAAAAGATTAAGGGTGCTGAGTTATATACAGTAGAGGGAGGAGATCATCATATGAGGTCAACTCATGCCGAAGAAATAAATCCTTTGATTGAAAAATTCATCCTTAAATTTTGCCTTCAGTAGCTTGAACTTTTGGGAATCACGAGAAACTTTTTATATTCCAACTATTTGCTGAGGAGGTAGGTGACCGATACGGGTTTGGTGATATTTGTATTAAGATGCTCAGTATTACTCTTAAATTTTCTCTAAAGTCTATAAAAGCCAAACAGCAATCGCCTAGCTAGCTCCCACTCCTAGGATGCGCTCCCTTGCACAAGGATGGTTCCATCTCGCCTCAATACATATTAAAGTGAAACATGGCGAGTTAATTTGAGCATAAACACTGCGAATGATCAAAATAGCGCCTCTAATGTCATGCTTGAGCCGACCAACAAAATTTAGAAGGTTTTAAATTATGTCTTTAGTAGATGTAGCGCAGCCAGAACGAGAAGGCACTTCAAAGTTAGAAATAGAATTTCACGAGCAAGCCCTTGCAGAATTTGACAGCACAGAGAGAGACTCTGGCATTTGGGCAATAGTATGTGAAGAGTCTGCGGAGAATCTTAAGCCGTTAAACCTAAAAGGTGAGGCGTATACAAAAGCGTATGATGAAGCCGCTAAGAGGCTTTATGTAAAGCTGCGTGCTAATGCGCTCTTCAAAGGCTATACCCTACTTAAATGGATAAACCGTATAATTTGGATTTCGGTGTTTAGCTTGGTACTTCTCGGGAGTTTATCTGCTTTCATAGGTGGGGCTTTCGAAGGATTTGAACCTCGAGCACTATTTGATCAGCTACTCCAACAAATATCTTAAAAATAAGCCTACCCTCATTTTCTGCTGACACGTTAACTCACATTCGGCAGAATTTGGGATGTACCTCAATCAAAATGGTTAAGTGCCGCATATTCCTGCCTGAAATCATCCAAACTGCCGAATGACTATAGCATCGATTCAATCTACGCCACCGTGTCACAGTGACATCGAAGACAGAGGTATCACGGTCAGTTAGGAAACCATCTGTCTGTGGGGCAATAAGTTCAGGTTGAAATATGCTCAAAGACTCAGAGGCAAACACTGAGGATACGGCCACACCTCCTGCACTGATTAGATGTTTATTAAGGCCCATGAGAAGCAGCGTGACGGAAAGGCTGCGAAACGGCTTTGTAAGCGTCTATTACGCAAACATAAAGGCAAGCCAAGAAAAATTATCACGTATAAATTGAGAAGCTATACTTAGTCCTTAGTAAGCTCATTTCAGGAAAAATTCATCACACTGTCCAATACGCCAACAATCGTTCGGTGTTGTTGCACGGCCAACACGAGTGAGATAGCGGGGCATGAGAAAGTTCAATTAAGCAAGGTGGTTTTTGAGTGCCCAAGCAAACGCGTACTTTTTATTCACTCTAAGACGTCATTTGATCACAGTGGAAAACACTCTGTATTTTTGGCAACATGTTTTTGTGACTAGGGAAAAGGCAGCGTAGGTATGGCAGTTGGAAATAGCGATTTTTTATCGATTTGAATAGTTGATTTGTCAATATCAGATTTGACATCACTAAAGTTGACATCTCGGAGCCAGCGAGGGTTGTTGCAAAAAAGAGTGGTAATCTTATGATTAATTACTGTTAAATTTTTTTTTGGAATAAGTAAAGATCATTTTTAGATTATCTTTATGGGGATAATTCTGTCTGCTGACTGTCCTGATGTACTATCGTAGCGAGTTAGCTGCTAGTTTTATGATAGAGAATTTTTTTGAGGTTTTTAGTGAAAGCTTCTGTCAACATTGAGCTATGAGACAACATAGAGGCCTAGTGTCAGTGCCAGAAAAACTTACAGAAGCAAGAAAAAAAAGCGCATTTCGGCAAATTTCACTGCCCGGGAGTTGGCTTGTTATCGATCAGAGCAGCGATGAAGGGTTCTCCGCAATGTTTGGGCTACCAATCGAACTTGCTCGGCAAATTGTCCCCTCCAGTGTCTCAATAGATATCAATACTGCCATAGAACTCAATCGCAAACTAATGGCGATGGGGCAGGCAGTGGAAACAAGGGTGTTAATAGATATCTACTTAGTTGCAGGAGATTTAGAGGCGATCGCTGAAATCGCCCAACTCAATAGCGTCTGCTCGCCAAAACTATTGTCTTGAAATTCCTTAGCTCAGGTGCTGAGCCAAGTGTGCTGTACGTGCAGAATTGGAATACTGAACGAGTCTCTGATTATCTTCATAAAAAGAGGTCTTTAGCCGGCTAGTCACTAAACAACATAAAGCCCTTGGGATACCACAATGCCGCTGCCAGTGGAGTTCATTAATATTTTCGTGCCTTTTTTCAGTTTGCAATTTTGCTCTAAGTGATCGAAGCAAGCAGGCATAGACGCCGATGTCAGGTTTCCATAATCAGGGTACATTTCTACCGATTTTTGTTTACTGATACCCAATTTCTTAAGGTAATGTTCCTGAACGCTACGGCCAACCTGATGGGACACAAAGTAGTCGATGTCATTCATTTCCCAGCCAACTCCAGCAAGGGTTTCGGGGGCCATACCAACGACCATTTTGATGGTCTCTAAGCTAATCCACAGTGAGTGCATAGCAAAATCGTTTCGCTCCCAGTCGACAAAGCACGCGGACCATACTGCAGAATCATTATTGGTATTAAAACTGCGAGAGCAATTTTTATCTATGGTCTGAAAACCGCTTCCATCATCGGTAGGTCCTAGAATCATCGCCGCCCCAACGTCGCCAACGGTGAAAGCACCTATATTTGATTTAATATCTTTTTTACCCAGTTCTTGGTTTTTGAATCGATCGGCGATATGCATCGTTCCCCGGCTGGCATTTTCACCTGTGCACAACAACACGTGGCGGGCTTGGCCAGTTTTTATAAGTAAATCAGCCATCATTATGCCTGCCGTAAAGCCATGGCATGCATCTGACATATCTAATTTTAATTTTGCTGCCAAACCTATCTTATCTGCAATAATATGTGCAGTAGAAGGTTCTTGCATGTCGCGATTCATACCGCAGTAAAAAACTGCATCTATTTCGTCAAGTTCGCCATCGAAGCATTCAAGGGCTTTTTCAATTGCCGGGATTGCGTAGCTGCTCGGTTTTGCATGAATATCGCCATGGTGTAATGTTTTGATACCTGTATTTTTTTCAATCCAATTGAGTGGGTAATCAAATCGATCTAGACCTGCTTCTTGCAAAATAGATGACGGGGAAACTTCGGTTGCAGCATGGACTCGAGCGACCGCTTGAATCTTGGTATTAAGCATTAATGGAACTCCTAGTAGCAAATGAAAGTCTATTTCTCGTCACTTTTCTCTATGCAGACGTTTATCCCTCATAGAGTCTTGGAAGTTTTATTATTAGCAATATTTTACTTAGTGTCGGCGGGATTGATGATCACAAAACTCAAGCCTTGATAAGTAATGAAGTTTGTGGTGAAAATATCTACTAACATTCTGATTTTTATAGAGTTAATTTTTTTCAAAAAAAACTATCCCCGAAAATAAATGAATGGCATTGTTCGCACAACTTTGCAGGAATAATCCTAACTATCAGACCTTGAGTATTCAGGCCTATCTCGCCGTTGGCGCGTATTTATGGGAAGTAAGTCATGCTAGATTTGAAATTTGAAGTTCCCCCGGTTGACCAGATCGACTGTGAGCTATTGGCCGAAAAAGCAGTGACTTTACGTATTTTGAGGCTCGATAAAATCCACCCTCATATTCATGGCAATAAGTGGTTCAAGCTAAAATTAAATATACAAGCTGCTCAAGAGCAGGGACATTCTCGTGTTATCAGTTTTGGTGGGGCGTATTCGAATCACCTCTATGCGCTAGCTGCCGCTGGTGCTTATTTCGGTCTCAAAACCGTTGGAATTGTGCGCGGAGAATTAATTGAGCCACTTAATCCTGTGTTGGCTTTTTGTCGGTCCGCTGGGATGGCCTTGTACCCGGTCTCTAGAGTTGATTATCGCCGGAAAGAAGAGCCTGAATTCTTGGAAGAGCTACTGCTTAATCACGGTCCAGCTTATGTGATTCCTGAGGGTGGCTCAAATGCGCTCGCGTTTACTGGTTGCCGAGAGATTGCAGACATGGTTTGTTCAATCGCAGGTGATTCGAAAGTAACCATCGCTATGGCCTGTGGCACCGGAGCAACAATGACCGGTGTAATCGAAGGTTTGCAGCCATTGCATACACAACACACGGTGCTAGGGGTGTCAGTGCTTAATGCCAAGGGAATGATTACAAACTTCGTAGAGTCGTGGTTAGATAAATCTGACATCGCAGTCAATTCACCTTGGTATGTGTCGGATTCATTTCATTGCGGAGGCTATGCGAAAAGCAATCTCGAGTTGACTGAGTTTATTGAAGGTTTTACTGATATCTCGGAGGTTCCGATAGAGCCGGTCTATACGGCCAAATTGTTTTATGGGATTTTTAGCATGGTTGAGGCTGACGCATTTCCTCGAGGTGCACAAATCATCGCGCTGCATACGGGCGGAGTAGTTACTTATGAGGGGTCCGGTGGGTGATACCTTGGCGACCTGTTGCCTCTTACCCAATTTTTCACTGAATCTCTCGCTCAGCAATCAGCGCAGCGCCTTGCTCAATCGCCATTTGATCGGATAACTTGGCTAAAAATCTGGCTGATAGGCAGTCGTTTGCAAGGAGGCCGAACAGGAGGCAGCCTAGCTATTATCAATGCTGCCAACTGGAGCGACAGGCTACAACTAGATAATTTAGGGCAATCTAATTGTAGACCACTGTCTATTCGACAATTTGGCTTCTGTCTTTATCTATTTTGGCTGACGAACACTAGCCACTGCGTGTTACAATCGCGCTTTCATTTATAGAACTAATTTGACAAATAATGCTTAAGTTTACGCGTATAGGAATAGTCGGAAGACCTAATCATAAGGGCGTTTTAGAAACACTTAAGCGACTTATGGCTTATTTGGCTGAAAAGCCTGTGATTGCCGTCCTAGATCATATGACAGCAGGGCTACTTAGCGCCCCAAAGGTTGAAACGTGTAGTCGCCGAGAATTGGCGAGCCGGTGCGATCTCGTTATTGTAGTCGGGGGTGACGGCAGTATGCTTACCGTAGCTAAACACATTGCCAGCGACCAAGTGCCAGTGATTGGCATAAATCGTGGCAGACTAGGTTTTTTGACAGACATATTGCCAGAGGAATTAGAGACTAAAATCGATCAAGTCCTAGCCGGCGAGTTCAGTGTCGAATCTCGGTTCTTGCTGGATGCCGCTCGGGTGATGAACGGCAAACGAGAAAAGCTGGGTACCGCGCTAAACGATGTGGTTTTGCATCCGGGACAGGCTGCACAAATGATAGGCTTTGAGCTTTTTGTTAATGACCAGTTTGTTTATAGTCAGGAGTCAGATGGCCTGATTGTCGCAACCCCTACAGGTTCAACCGCATATGCTTTGTCCGCTGGCGGACCTATCATGCATCCGAATCTCAATGCCATTGTATTGGTGCCTATGTATCCTCATTCGCTCAATAGTAGGCCGATAGTAGTAGATGGGGACAGTGAGATACGAATAGTAGTAGCGGCCAACGGCAAGTTACAGCCTCAGGTTAGCTGTGATGGTGAAGAGAAATATATTGCAGTAGCGGGTGATGAGATCATTGTCACTAAGAAAGCCGTGCCGTTACAATTGATACATCCCCCACAGTACAGCTTCTATGAAGCTTGTCGAAGTAAGCTTGGATGGGGTAGTCGCCTTGGAAAGACTCTAGACGAATCGCAATGATCAAAGCGGCAAGTTTACCAATCGATACCAATCTTTTAGATTTCTCTAAACTTCTTCATGCCCATGGTTTAGCACATCGAATTAATGAAGAGTCTGGTCAACAAGTTATATGGGTCGGCTCTGAAGCTGAAGCTGACGCGGTTAGGATTGCCTTGGAAAGGTGGCTGAGCGCAGCCCAAGGTGCCGTTAATAGCAGCTCTGCAAGGAATGCTGCCGGCGAGCGCATAGTTCCCGATTTCCGTAGGTTTTTAAACGGGGCCGTTGCCGCGATCTACTATTATCCAATAACGGCGTTACTGTTCGCTGTCTGTTTAGTTGTCGCGATTGTCAGTGGGTTAGGGGTTTATCCGGATAGGGTGGCGATTTTGTTTTATCCCATTCTCGCAAGTAATGGCCTTCTAACTTTACTTGGAGACATAAAAAGCTTCAGCGATTTAGGCCGTACCTTCACTCCAATGTTTCTTCATTTTGGAGAACTCCATTTGATTTTTAATATGCTATGGCTTTGGTATTTCGGCAGGCAGTTAGAGTCTATACAGTCAATATGGAGTTTCGGTGCGCTAGTTTTAGTGACTTCTTTTGTGAGTAATACCACCCAGTATATGGTGAATGATGCGAATAATTTCGGGGGTATGTCCGGAGTGGTTTATGGCCTGGTCGGCTACACCTGGGTAATTCATAAGCTAATGCCCAAAAGCTATCTCTCGCTTAATTCAAATATGTTGGTATTTTTTGTTGTTGCTTTGGTAGGAATGGAAATCTTAGCGTCATCACTTGTGGCAACGGCAGCCCATGTAGGAGGCCTTTTAAGTGGTTTGGTGCTGGGTGGCGGTGTTGTTTTTTACAATCGCTATGTTATCCATCAATCGGCGGTCGGGCATAAACCCACCGACAGATAAATTATGTAAGTAAACAGTCAAATACAGAAGCCACTGGACAAGATTTGATGACCAAGGCGGCATTTACCGTAATGATATTAACGTCGGCTGGGTTTGATTCGGTCAAGTCTGGGCATAGTTTAGTCGAGAGAAATTTAGGAAGGTTTAGATGAGTAATGAAAATCATACAGATGAGATAGTGTCTTTGATTCCAGAAACACTAGAACTTTTGTTGCAAGAAATCACTCCCAGTGTTTACGAGAGTCTTCGGACCGCAGTGGAAATAGGTAAATGGGAAGATGGAAACAAGCTTTCTCCTGAGCAGTTGGAGAATTGTATGCAAGCAGTTATTTTATACGAAGCTGAGAACATTCCAGAAGATGATCGAACTGGCGCTCTGATAAATTCAAACTGTCCATCAAAAGTTAAACATTAAGCGGCCGTTTCAAACGGTGAAAGTATAGGTCTGATTTAAGACTCCTTGGAGTCGAGGGTGAAGAGTTAATAAATGGAATCACTAGCAAAAGGCGGAGTAAGGAAAATGCGTAGCCGCTTGGCCGGACCAGTTGAATATATGCTGCCGCTCGGTGAAGTAGGCATTGATATGAATTCTCTGCTCGAGCAAAAAATTAAGCTTGAGTTTAGTGGTGATATTCACTGTGTTAACTGTGGTCGGAAAACCAACAAGAGTTTCAATCAAGGACATTGCTTTCCTTGTCTTCAGAAGCTGGCACAGTGTGATTCTTGCATTATACATCCCGAAAAATGTCATTTTGATCAGGGCACCTGCCGGGAGCCGGGTTGGGGTGAACGGCATTGTATGCAGGACCATATAGTTTATCTTGCGAATTCATCAGGTTTAAAAGTTGGGATCACTAGGGCGACCCAAGTGCCTACCCGTTGGATAGATCAAGGCGCTACTCAGGCTTTGGCTATTATCAGGGTGAGAACAAGGTTGCAGTCAGGTGTTCTTGAAATGATGTTTAAGCAACACGTTGCCGATAAGACTAACTGGCGCGACATGTTGAAGGGGACGCCCGAAGAGCTTGATATGAAGGCTAAGAGTGTCGAGCTGATAGAGAAATGTCGCTCAGAAATTGCTGAGCTTGAAGAGCGGTTTGGTTTTTTCGCTATCAGTGTTTTGACTGGCATTGAGGTAGTTGAAATAGCCTACCCGGTTGTACGTTATCTCGAAAAAATAAACTCCTTCAATTTTGATAAAGATCCAGTGGTCGAAGGCACACTACTGGGAGTAAAAGGCCAGTACTTAATTTTTGATACTGGTGTAATTAATATGCGTCGTTTTTCAGGCTACGATGTTGAAATTAGTTCATAAGCCATAGCTGACAGTATCAATGTTATGGGTAAAAGGTAGAAGACTTTATGAAAAATGCACAAGCGCGTACCACCTATCTTAAAGACTATTCTGAGCCATCATTTTTAATTGACAAGACATCTCTACACTTTGATCTTTTCGAAGATCACGCAATCGTTGTTTCAACTTTAGAAATGCGTTTCAACACGTCTGAACTAGCCTTGCCCGGTACGGATTTGATTTTACACGGACAAGATTTGAGTTTAGAGGCGCTGGCTATAAACGGCTCTGAACTTAAAGCTAGTAGCTACAGCACAGATGATGACAGCCTGACGATATATGATGTGCAGGGTCTTGTTGGCGGCAACAAGAAAGTAAGCTTTCTACTGCATTGCCAGACTCGTATAGAGCCACAAAATAATACGGCGCTTGAGGGCTTGTACAAGTCAAAGAAAATGTTTTGCACTCAATGCGAAGCTGAGGGTTTTAGGCGAATAACCTACTATCTTGACCGGCCCGATGTAATGTCAGTTTTTACTACAACGATTGTCGCGGAAAAAGCTAAGTACCCGATTTTGCTGAGTAATGGCAACAACGTTGCCTCTGGTATATCCGAGGAAGATGCCAATCGGCATTGGGTGACATGGGAAGACCCATTTATGAAGCCCAGCTACTTGTTTGCGCTTGTTGCGGGAGACCTTGTTAGCTTGGATGATACCTTTACCACTATGACTGGACGTTCGATTGAGCTTCAAATATTTGTCGAAGACAAGGATATCGACAAGTGTGGTCATGCGATGGAATCTCTTAAAAGCTCCATGAGCTGGGATGAGGAGAAATACGGCAGAGAGTACGATCTTGATATTTTTATGATTGTTGCCGTCGATGACTTCAATATGGGAGCGATGGAGAACAAGGGGCTGAATGTCTTTAATACTTCCTGTGTTTTGGCTAATCCAATGACCCAGTCTGACTTGGCATTCCAGCGAGTGGAGGCGGTCGTCGCTCATGAGTATTTTCACAACTGGAGCGGTAACAGAGTTACTTGCCGTGATTGGTTTCAGTTGAGTTTGAAAGAAGGCTTTACAGTCTTTAGAGATTCAGAATTTTCTGCGGATATGGGATCAAGAACAGTAAAGAGAGTAGAGGATGTTGCTTTTTTAAGAACCGTTCAATTTGCCGAAGACAGTGGTCCGATGGCGCATTCGGTGCGACCTGATTCCTATATGGAAATTTCTAATTTCTATACCGTCACTATTTATGAAAAAGGTGCTGAAGTTGTCCGGATGATTCAGCTGATTCTTGGGGAGCAAGATTTCCGCAAGGGATCAGATCTGTATTTTGAACGTCATGATGGACAGGCGGTAACAACTGAAGATTTCGTTAAGGCAATGGAGGATGCCAGCGGTGCAGATTTAGGCCAGTTTAGACTCTGGTATAGTCAGGCAGGCACACCGATAGTTGCGATTAGCTCGGACTACGATGAGGTGCTTAAGCGTTACTCACTGCATGTTAAGCAAGACTGTCCGGACACGCCTGGGCAAACAAATAAAGAAGCTTTTCATATACCACTTCGAATTGGCTTGTTAGATAGCTCTGGCGAACAGATCTCGTTAAAGCTTTTGGATGAAAAAAATTCGGAAGCAGACAGCCCTTGTTACGACATGGTTCTCGATGTCACTGAAGCCTCGCAGACTTTTACCTTTGTAGATGTGCCGGCCAAGCCAGTGCCTTCGCTGCTACGGGGATTTAGCGCGCCAGTTAGACTTAAGTATGATTACAATCTAGATGAGTTGTTTTTCTTGATGACCAGCGACAGTGATGGCTTTAACCGATGGAACTCCTCTCAGATGCTTTCTACAGAAATAATAGAGAGCATGTTAGAACCGTATCGCAGCGGATCTCAATTGGTTTTGCCGAAACTGTTAACGAATGCCTTTGCAAATGTATTAGATGCAGCAATATCCGATTCATCGTTGGATAAAGCTATGCTTGCGCAACTTTTGTCTTTGCCGGTGCTGGGCGCGCTAATAGAGCAATCCAGTGAAGCTGATGTGATCGGCTTGCACTCGGTTAGAGAGTTCTTACTGAACACGTTAGCTACCGAGCATAAGGATAAATTTGCTGAGGTATACGAGTTAACCGAAGATCAAAGTGACTACACTTCAGATGCTGAATCGATTGCGAAGAGGTCCCTAAGAAACCTCAGTCTCAACTTTTTGGTAAGAAGCGGTGATGCGGGCTGGGTTAATCGATGTTATCAGCAGTATTGTGAAGCCGATAACATGACCAACCAATCTGCAGCTTTGCGCAGTCTGGTTAATTCAAAGACAGAGTTAGGATCTCAACTAGCTGAGCAAGCGTTAGTAAATTTTTATGAACAATGGAGTCATGAGCCACTTGTTGTTGACCAATGGTTTGCGATTCAGGCTACAGCGCAAGTGCCGGGTGCTTTGGCGAAGGTTAATGTGTTATTGGATCACGAGGCTTTTGAAATCCGAAATCCAAACAAGGTCCGCTCTTTGATTGGTGCTTTCTGTGCGCAAAACCACATTGGCTTTCATGATGAGTCAGGCGATGGCTACGAGTTTCTAGCTGACCAAGTATTGGTGCTTGATAAACTCAATCCTCAAATAGCGTCGCGACTGCTGACGCCACTTACACGCTGGAAAAAGTATGACGCCAAGCGGCAGGCCTTAATGCAGGCACAGTTGCAGCGGGTTAAAGCCCAAGATGGCCTGTCGAAAGATGTTTTTGAAATAGTAGAGAAAAGCACTATATTGTAATGTGTTTTAAGCAGTTTATTTAAAGTGAAAAAAAGGGCGCCGATGAAATACATCGGCGCCCTTTTTTAGCCGACCGGTTTTTTATACTTCAACCACATTTGCCATCGGTATATTTTTTGCTCTATCAGCAGCTTCCATGAAGCTCTGAATCTCATTGAAATTGAGGTATCGGTATATGTCGCCGCTCATAGTGTTGAGTTTTTCCATATAGCTCATGTACTCATCCATCGTTGGTATTTTTCCTAGAGCTGCGCAAACTGCTGCCAACTCTGACGAGGCTAGATACACATTCGCACCTTGGCCTAATCGATTAGGAAAGTTTCTTGTGGATGTGGAAACAACGGTGGAGTTTGGTGCTACACGGGCTTGGTTGCCCATACATAGAGAACAGCCTGGCATTTCGGTTCTGGCGCCGGCAACTCCAAATATGCTGTATATACCTTCCTCGATGAGCTGATGTTCATCCATTTTAGTTGGAGGGGCAATCCAAAGTTTTGCTGGTAGGCTGCCATCAACTTGCTTTAAGACTTCACTAGCGGCACGAAAATGGCCGATGTTAGTCATGCAAGAGCCTATGAATACCTCATCGATTTGGGTGTTTTGAACTTCCGACAAGGGTTTTACGTCGTCAGGGTCGTTTGGACAAGCCAGCAGCGGCTCTTTGATTTCGTTCAAATCAATATCAATGATCTTGAAATACTCAGCGTCGGCGTCAGGCTCCATTAACTCTGGATTTTTTAACCATTCTTCCATTGCTTTTGCGCGGCGCTCTAGGGTTCTGGCATCTTGATAGCCATTGTCTATCATCCAGCGTAGCAGGGTGATATTGGATTTGAAGTACTCAACAATAGGATCTCTGCCCAAGCGAATTGTGCATCCGCCTGCTGAACGTTCAGCTGAGGCATCGGATAGCTCGAAGGCTTGTTCAACTTTGAGCTCAGGTAAACCTTCTATTTCTAAGATTCGACCTGAGAAAATGTTCTTTTTGCCTTTTTTCGCGATTGTTAAGTCGCCACTTTGCAGTGCTGCATAAGGGATGGCGTTAACCAAATCCCGCAGCGTGATCCCTGGCTGCATTTCACCTTTAAAACGAACTAAAACAGATTCTGGCATGTCCAGCGGCATAACGCCTGTGGCAGCCGCGAAGGCGACCAGACCGGAACCTGCTGGAAACGAGATACCCATCGGGAAGCGAGTGTGGGAATCTCCGCCGGTGCCGACAGTATCTGGCAGTAGCATGCGATTTAACCAAGAGTGGATAATTCCGTCGCCGGGGCGCAATGAGACTCCACCGCGAGTTTGAATGAAATCAGGCAGGCTGTGCTGCGTGTCTATGTCAACTGGCTTTGGGTAGGCGGCGGTATGACAAAACGACTGCATAACCAAATCAGCTGAAAAGCCCAGACAAGCTAAATCTTTTAGCTCATCACGGGTCATAGGGCCGGTAGTGTCTTGGCTGCCAACGGTTGTCATTTTAGGTTCACAGTAGCTGCCAGGTCTAACTCCTGCAACGCCGCAGGCCTTGCCAACCATCTTTTGGGCAAGTGTCCAGCCTTTGTCGGACGCTTCGCCGGCAACCGGCGCTCTGAACACCTCAGAGATGCCTAAACCTAGTTCTTCTCTGGCTCGTTGCGTGAGGCCGCGGCCAATAATCAGAGGGATCCTGCCGCCAGCGCGAACTTCGTCCAATAGGACTTCAGTTTTTAGTTCGAACTCGGTAATTAATTCGCCCCCTTCATGACGCGTAATTATTCCCTTGTAGACATCGATGTCGATGATGTCGCCGGTGTTAAGGTTGTCTACATCGCATTCAAAGGGCAGGGCGCCGGCATCTTCCATGGTGTTGAAAAATATGGGAGCAATTTTGTTGCCTATGCAGACTCCGCCATCACGCTTGTTTGGGATATGAGAGATATCATCGCCAATGAACCAAAGTACTGAGTTAGTGGCTGACTTTCGTGATGAGCCTGTGCCCATTACATCGCCGACAATAGCTACAGGGAAACCAGTTTTTTCTAATTCGCTGATTTGCGCCTCGGCATCAGTGACACCTTCACGTGGGTTTTTATACATTGCTTTGGCATGTAAAGGGATGTCAGGTCTTGACCATGCATCTTGCGCTGGAGACAAGTCATCTGTATTTGTTTCTCCGGGAACCTTAAAGACAGCCACGGTGAGCTTTTCTGGCAACGCAGGTTTTGCTGTAAACCATTGGGCGTCTGCCCAAGATTGCATAACGCCTTTGGCGTGTTTGTTACCTTGCTTGGCTTTCTCGGCGACGTCATAAAAAGCATCAAACATAAGCAGGGTATGCTTAAGTTCTTCAGCGGCAGTGGCAGCTAAGTCTGCATCATCCAATAGATTTACTAGAGTGGTGATGTTGTATCCACCTAACATCGTGCCTAGCAGTTTTACGGCCTCTGCAGGGTTGATCAATGGAGATGTGGCTTCGCCTGTGGCTAAGGCTGAGAGAAACCCTGCTTTGACATAAGCGGCTTCATCCACGCCTGCAGGGACACGATAAGACAGTAGGTTGAGAATGAACTCTTCTTCCCCTGCAGGTGGGGACTTCAATAATTCAATCAAACCGGCAACTTGTTCCGCCGACAATGGTTTTGGGACTATGCCAATCTCGGCGCGTTCTGCTACGTGTGCTCTATAGGCTTCTAACAAGATCAATTCCTCTTAAAATGGGACAATTGGCAATTCTGTAGATCGGGCTTGTTCGATGGTAAAAAATTTTAGACAGTGCTTTTTAAAGTTAAGGTTGCAAAAATTTCATAGTCAGGCGAGCGTTATTCACTGATAGCATGCCCGAAGGTTTTTGGAAGGACATCGTTAAAAAGCCGTTCCTTATCTTACCCCTTATCATTTCTTTGTCGCTTCATCATTTCTAGATTACCACCACTGCATTAACGTTGGCGGAACCTTCGTGGTAACGTTGGCTTGCTGTTATCTTTGGCTGTTGCTTTTAGTCGTTACTTTTAGCCGTTACTTTTAGCCGTTACTTTTAGCATAGCCGTTTCTGTTAAATAGCGGGTTTTTCTAAGCCGGGTACTTCGTTAATAATCTGGCGATAAAAATGAACCAGCAATAATATTAAACGGTGACCTGCTGTGCCAACTTTGTCTAAACAGGGCGTCCTTAACAGGGCACTATCATTAGCCCAATTTATTTAGCAAAAGTGGCCATTGTTGGGCAGTCTCTTAAGCGATCGCGATTGTGCCAATCCTGACTAAATTCCAGCTTACTTAGATCCAGTTGCTTTGGTTCTTAAATAAAAGGCGCAAGTGCTGTTTTTTGAGCGCATATTCTATTGTAAATTCGAGTAAAAATCCAGTTTGAACGCTCACATATGCTAACATGGAAAGCTGTGAGGATATGTTTCCGACAATCCTTTTAATGAATTAAAGATACTTTCACTTGCCACCAAGAGGCCGAGAATGCCCGAGGCAAGGCAGTAGACTCGACATAGCGATTATCATGAAATTAGCAAAAACCCCCTGTATTGGAATTTGTTCTACAACTTCTTTTGGCGATCCTGTCTGCAGAGGTTGTAAGCGCTACTTGTTTGAAGTCATTAACTGGAATGCCTATGGTCAGTTTGAAAAGTTTGCTGTGTTAAAGCGCTTGGAGAAACTGGAGGTTCAAATTTTAGAAAGTAAGTTGCAAATAGTCGACGAAGAACTCCTGCGTGAGGGTATGCGTAAGCTTGGTCTCAGTTTTGATGAAACCCTGTCCCCTCTATGTTGGGTACATAACCTTTTGGCCAAATGCCATCAACAGATACCCAAACTTGCGGATGTCGGGCTTGTGGCGATGCCAGAGTTTGCAGAGCTGTCTGTGTCGGCTATTAGCAAGTTAGTGGATGAAGAACTTCTGATTCTTAGTGCAGCCCATAACGATCGCTACAACAACTACCCTGCGAGTAGCCCAAGCTGATAGCCATAAAAGTAAAACGCCGTTCAAGCTAAATAGCCTCGCTGAGATCCTATTCTCAAATATTCAACGCCCGGAGGTTCCTAACAATAGGTGACTTTTCTCATGGCATAAAAAAACGGCGATGATTGCTCATCGCCGTTTTTTTTATTCCAGTACTAACTGGTAGTTAGAATGCCCATAAAGCTCGAGCATACCAGCGCTGACCGCGGCCTTCAAATACACCCGCGTCATAGTTCAACGAGCTCAGCTCTCGGTACGGAAGCTCCTCATTAAACGCGTCGAGCAAGCCAACAGTGAAGGTTGTGCTGCCAAGACGCATGTTATCCCAGGCCTTGTTGTAGGTGTACTGCACATCCCAAGTGTTGTAGCTGCTGATCTTTGGCGACAATAGTGGACGAACGAAATCGTTCGCTACTGTGAGCGCTTGCGCGTAACCGAGGTCTTGATAAGAACCAATATGACGGTTAATCAAAGTGACTCCTTGGTTGCCCTTGCGCCAGTTCATAACCAACGTGCCTTTGTTGTCAGGCATCGAGCGAACCAGGTTACCGTCGCCAGTTGTGCCGGCAGCATCGGAGACACCTGAGTTCAACAGTCCGTTAACCATGCCCGGTACGCCGGTGAATGCATACTGGCGTACATGCGTAAACGTCATGTTTGCGCTAAACATTCCATAGTCGTTGCTCCATCTATAACCGGCTTTGAAGTCGATACCGTCTGCAGTAATCTCACCTGCATTTATCGCCGTCAGTGTGGTTGTCACAAGAGAAGCGACCTCTGAACCGACACTGCGCTGGATACCAGGCACGATGTACGCTGACGGTTTCACAACGCAGTTAAGGCGTTCATCTGAATCACGTCCAAATTGGGCCTCGATAGAAGACGGAGAACAAGAAGCACCTACGACGGGTGAGTCGAGTGAAAGCGAATCGTTGAGTACGTAATTGCTTTCGTCCTTTGACGCGGCAGTGAATGCAGCGATTTCAGGCAATAAGGCGTTGATCGGGGGCTCTGGTAACACGCGATCTGTTACTTCGAATCTCCAAACGTCAGCACCGATCGAAAGGCCGTCTAATGCGCCACTAGGCGTCCACAGGAAGCCTACGTTATAGGTATCAGCGTACTCATTGCCAACTGTAGGAGCAGGTCCGCCCAATGTGTACGTACCTTCGCTCTCACCGTTCGCAATTGTCGGTTCTAACAAGCCCGCTCTAACCGCTTGGTTTGAGAGTGGGTCTTGGAATGTTAATGACGACGACTGCAGGCCAGTTTGCACGATCGCAATGTTAGGCGCACGGAACGACTGTGAGAACGAACCGCGAACTAGTAGCTCTTCAAACGGGCGCCAGCTCATTGCAATCTTTGGAGAAACCTCGCTCCCGATGTTGCCCCCGTAGTCTTCGTAGCGCAAAGCGATTTGCGTCTCTACATTGTCGATAAATGGAAGCGAAAGCTCCAAAAATACGGCAGAGGTAGTGCGGTTATCGTTGTAGTTAAACGCACACATCGCACATTCTAGGTTGTTGCTTACTCGATGGAACTCGTTAGCAACGCCATCGCTATCGTAACCGAGGATGCGATTTTGCAGGCCCGGATAATGAAGCGAATTAGCATTTTCTTTGGTGTTGCGTTCGCGGTACTGGCCACCTAGCGCAAACTGCGCTGTGCCGCCTTGCATTTCGAACAGCTCGCCTGACACGACAGCATCGAATACTGCGAGTTTGTTACGCTTGTCTACCCGGGCAACATCTTCGAGTATGTAATCCATTAGCGCAGGGTCGTTAGCGACATTTCCGTTGCCAAACTGGGTTAGGAATGGATTGTAGAATTGGCAACCGCCCTGACCGTGGTTGTTACTTGTGAGAGCCAGTGAAACGCTCTCACGTGTGTTGAAAACATACGCGGGAAAGAAGGTCTGGTTAAACGCGGCTGCGTCAGAATTCCACAGGTTCGGATATACGCCAAATGCACCTGGTGCGCCGGCGTAATCAAAGTCTGATACGCCGTTTGGAGTGCAGCTTTCTCCGCCTAAACCAAGGGATGCTAGTTCAGTTTTTTCTCGGTTGAAGGTACGGTAGTTCTCCTCCATTGACGTCTCGCTGAACGAATAGCCAACATCGTACCTGAGCGGACGGTCGAACGCTTCAAATTCACCTCGCAGACCGACTTGTATATTAGAAGCCGAGGTGTCTGTCTTGTTGCCGTCACCACCAGAGAAGTCGATGCCGTTGCGCGTGTTGTGCCACGCTAAAATACCAGGGCCCCCGTTTACTAGGTCAATCGGATTGTTAGGTATGCCGGCCGCGGTAGGACGTGTTAGCCCAGCCTCTGGAGCAAAAAAGCCGAGTTCCAAGTAATTTCCCATTGGGTTGCCGCCGTGCGCACCTGGCGAAGGCATGGATATTTGTGGGCCACGCGCTTCGTTATAGCCGCTGTCACCACGACTAATTTCAGACTCTGAATGCGAAAAGAAAGAATAGAACTCTGCATTGTCACTAAACGAATGATTGAGTGTTCCGGCAAAGCTATTACGCACAGTTTCTTGCGCGGCAATTGCCCATTCTGATGTGTCGGCTTGGCAGGCACCCCCGGATTGCCCTTGATTGTAGCGACGTCCACCTGGCTCCAGCGAAGACGTGCTGCTGCAAAGTGGATCGGTCCACACTGGAGATGATGGACCACCCTGCGCCACATTACGGCCTGCATTGGTGGCGTTATAATAGTTGAGCGGAGTGTTTGCACCAATCGCAGGAGACGCAAATAGGCCGCCGATGGCCATGGTGGTGGTTCTGAAGTCTTGGAGGTCACTGAACGCATTTGTTTCAGTCACATTTATTGGGTCACGTTCGAAACGTTCGGCGGAGAGCACTAGGTTTGTGTTACCGTCACGGCTAGCCCAGCCCCAAATAGCGCTGACTGTAGCGTCGTATTTTTGGCTGGCTTTTTTAACGCCCTGGACGTCGGCGTAAAGCTCGAATCCTTGGAAATCGTCACGCATGACGATATTCACCACGCCGGCTACCGCGTCAGCTCCATAGAGAGCCGAGCCGCCATCAGTTAAGATTTCAACACGGTCTGTCATCACCAGCGGGATGGAATTGAGGTCGACGAACTCGCCGCCGCTTCGTGTAGTAACCGCAGCCGGAGCCATACGTTTGCCGTTAATGAGCGTAAGCGTCGAGTTCTCACCGAGGTTACGAAGGTTAACGTTTGCTGAGCCGCTGACCTGAGTGTTATCACCAGAGCCAGGATTTGAGATTGACCCTGAGTTGACCTCAAGGTTTTTGATTACGTCCCAGATAACCGCCGCACCTTGTGCTTCGATACTCTGTCTGTCAACGACTTGAACCGGTGATGGTGCATCAAGAGCTGATCCACGAATGAATGATCCTGTTACTAAGACTTCCTCAATCTCTGTATCTTGAGCTACTACCGGAGCTGCTAGTCCCGCAAGGATTACACCGAGTGTAATTGCCTTGCGCTTAGGAAAATTGTTGCGCATTCTTACTCTCCCTTTCTTATTTCTAGTTATATTTTTTTAAAGTTTGACTATTTTTGTCAAATATGTCGCCCTTATTAAAGTATTGTCCCCAATTTTAGAGCAACGCAGATACTAGACTAGAATTGCTTTTTTTGCTAAATATTTATTCTCCATATAAATATTTTTTTCTCCATATAAATATTGAAAAATAGTTAACCTTAGGTATTTAGTTTGGGCTAGAGCAAGAGGGGGATAATATCTTGCGCTGTATTTAATTCGAAGCTAGTTTGGAGGTGATTAAATGGCGGACAGTGAGCCGAATTCGAATTCGTGCAACGCAACGCCGTCCACGCTTGTTTCTGCGTACCAACCCCGTTTGTCCCAGTCCCCTAAAACTATCCGCAAGCCCGCCAGAGTCGTTAAAGGATGTATAGCAGGGCGATGAGTGTGGCCATGCAGAAGGGTGCTCGTGCCAGCAGCGCTTAGGCTCTGTTCAATGGCTGTCGCGTTTACATCCATAATTTCATTGACCTTTCCAGCGGTGGCTAATGCGCTCTGCGCCCGAGCTTGCTCTGCAAAAGCCTTGCGCTGAGCTAACGGTTGGGCTAAAAAATTCTCCTGCCAGGCTGGTTCACGTACTAACTTTCTGAATTTTTGATAGTCCACGTCATCTGTGCACAGAGCGTCCCCATGCATTAGCAGTATAGGTCCGGCCTGTGATTTGATGACATGGGGTTCTTGCAGTAGCGTTGCGCAGCAGCTGCGAGCAAAGCTTAGACCCAGGAGGAAGTCTCTATTGCCGTGCATAAGAAAGACGTCTGACCCTGCTGCAACAAATTCAGTGAGGGCGGCCGCCACAGCTAGGGATAATTCTGATTCAGAATCATCGCCTATCCATGTCTCAAAAAGGTCACCTAGGATGAAAAGTTCGTCAGTCTTGCCTAAATTGTGATTCAGGAACTCAAAAAATGCGGCACTGATATCAGGTCTAGAATCCTCAAGGTGAAGATCAGAAATAAAGAGTTGCCGAGTCAATGGTTCTATTCTTCTGTGACGGTCGCGGTCTCAATGATTACTTCGGTCTCTGGCACATCTTGGTGGCCGCCAGTAGATCCAGTTTTCACGAGTTTAATTTTATTTACGACATCCATGCCGTCGACAACTTTCCCAAATACTGCATATCCCCAGCCTTGATCTGTTTTGCTGCTGTGGTTTAAGAAATGATTATCACCAACATTGATAAAAAACTGCGAAGTTGCCGAATGAGGAGCAGATGTGCGCGCCATAGCTAAAGTGCCAATCAAGTTCTGAATGCCATTGTCGCCTTCATTTTCTATTGACTCGCCGTTTTCTTTTTGCGTTAGTCCGCTTTCGAATCCGCCGCCTTGAATCATGAAATCATTAATCACGCGGTGGAAGACAGTGCCATCGTAGAAACCTGATTTGGCATAGCTTAAAAAATTCTCTGCTGACTTTGGAGCGTTCTCAAAATCTAGTTCGACTGTGATAGGGCCATAGTTTGTCTTCAAGACGATCATTATTACTACCTTGTGGGATGAGAATGATTTAACTTTGTTATCAATGGTTTTCAGGCGCTATAATAAGGCTTTTAGCAGATTCTAGATAGTCCTGAGTCAGAGAGACTTTCACTAGTTTTATTCGTTTCAAGCTTAATGGGTTTTATAAGCCAACATTTAGCAGCCGCCTTATTTTATCAGGCCATCATAAAAGACTTCTCTTAATGACAGATTCAAAGGCAGCAGTCGCTGCACCACATTCAAATTTCATTCGAAACTTAGTCGCTCAAGACCTTGCTGACAACAAGCATCAGGGGAAAGTGCATACACGATTTCCGCCGGAGCCTAATGGGTATTTGCACATAGGGCATGCTAAGTCTATATGTCTTAACTTCTCGTTAGCGGCTGAAAATAATGGCCACTGCAATCTTCGTTTTGATGATACGAACCCGGCGAAGGAAAGCGTAGAGTTTGTTGAGTCTATTAAGAATGACATCAAGTGGCTTGGTTTTGAGTGGAGTGGTGAGGTGAGATTTTCATCTTTGTACTTTGACCAGCTTTATGATTTTGCGGTTGAGTTGATCGAGAAAGACAAAGCTTTCGTGTGCAGTCTTAATGCTGAGCAAATGCGTGAATACCGCGGCTCGCTGACTGAGCCAGGCCGTTCTAGCCCCGATCGAGATAGGCCGATTAATGAAAGCTTGGATTTGTTCGCCCGCATGCGCGAGGGTGAATTTGGTGATGGAGCGCTGAGTCTGCGAGCCAAAATTGATA
This sequence comes from Gammaproteobacteria bacterium, assembly GCA_963854625.1. Taxonomy (GTDB): domain Bacteria; phylum Pseudomonadota; class Gammaproteobacteria; order Pseudomonadales; family Pseudohongiellaceae; genus UBA9145. Next base: position 23,485 of record CAWKZY010000041.1, read on the forward strand.
TGGCCTCACCGAATATAAACCTCCGAGACCCTGTGCTGTATCGGATCCGCCATGTCCATCATCATCAAACTGGAGACAAGTGGAAGATTTACCCAACCTACGACTACACGCACTGCATCTGTGATGCCATTGAGAATATTACTCATTCTTTGTGCACTCTTGAATTTGAGGATCACAGGCCACTTTATAATTGGACGTTAAAGAGTCTCGGTAGCGCAGGTTTGAAGCGAGTTAGCGATCTAGCTAATTCGCAAGATACTTATGTGCTGCCTGAGCAAACTGAATTCGCCAAACTAAAGCTTAACTTCACCATGATGGGTAAGCGAAACTTAAAAGAGATGGTGGAATCTGATGTGGTAAGTGGTTGGAATGATCCGCGCATGCCAACGTTGGCTGGAATGAGGCGGCGGGGCTTTACGGCGGCTTCAATTCGTAATTTTTGTGAAAGTGTGGGTGTGGCTCGCAGTGATAGCGTCGTTGATATGGGCATGCTGGAGCATACGATACGAGAAGATCTAGATGCTAACGCGTCTAGGGTTATGTGTGTTCTTAAGCCATTGAAAATCACTCTTATTAATATAAGTGCAGATGAAGTTGTCCAGCTCAGTATGGCGAATCACCCGAAAGATCAGGAAAAAGGCCGAAGAAATGTACCTTTCACACAACAGGTCTACATAGATAGGTCTGATTTTGAAGAAGTGCCTCCTGCCGGTTTTAAGCGTTTAATTCCGGGCGGCGAAGTCCGTCTTCGAGGTTGTTATGTTATTCGATGTGACGAGGTCATCAAAGATGACTCTGGTGAGGTTGTAGAGCTTCGCTGCTCTGTAGATAAAAACACTCTGGGTAACAAGCCGGAAGGTCGTAAGGTGAAGGGTGTGGTTCATTGGGTGTCTGCCAGTGAGGGTGTTGAAGTCACTGTCAGGCTTTATGACCGCCTCTTCACCGTTGAAAATCCGGGATCGAAAGAATACGAGGATTACCGATCTAACCTCAATCCGAATTCGTTAGTGACGCTTGAAAGCTGTGTAATTGAGCCGGCGGCGCTGTCTAATGTGGATGAGTCAAACTTTCAATTTGAAAGAGAAGGCTACTTTTGTTTAGACAACATTGATTCGAACGCCTCAAAAAAGGTTTTTAATAGAACAATAACGCTGCGGGATTCGTGGTCAGCCAAATAGACTTTACTCATGCAAATTTACAACACTTTTACACAGCGCAAAGAAGATTTTTTACCTAAAGACCCCAGCAATGTCGGCGTTTATGTTTGTGGCATAACGACCTATGACTACTGCCACTTGGGGCATGCAAGAATGTTGGTGGCATTTGATGTCGTGGTTCGTTACCTCCGAGCAAAAGGCTATGGCGTTAACTATGTTCGTAATATTACAGATATAGATGACAAAATCTTAAAAAGAGCAGCCGAAAATGGCGAGTTGTTTTCAGATCTAACCGATAGATTTATTGCTGCGATGCACGAAGATGAACGATCACTTTCTATATTGCCGCCAGACCAAGAGCCTCGGGCGACTGGTCATATCGAAGAAATTGTCCAAATGATTGAGGTGCTTGTGTCGAAAGATGCCGCCTATAAAGCAGACAATGGTGATGTTTATTTCTCTGTCTTGAGTTTTCAGGACTATGGGAAATTGTCGAAAAAGAAACTTGATGAATTGCTTGATGGTGCTCGGATCGATATTGGTGAATTGAAACGAGACCCTCGAGATTTTGTCCTGTGGAAAGCGTCCCCAGATGGCGGTGTGGGCTGGGATTCGCCATGGGGCTATGGTCGCCCGGGCTGGCATATAGAATGCTCAGCAATGTCTACTTGTGCATTAGGGAATAATTTTGATATCCACGGCGGTGGGTCAGATCTACTTTTCCCACACCATGAGAATGAAATAGCGCAATCTGAAGCTGCCACCGGCGAGAAATTTGCCAATCTTTGGATGCACAATGGTCCGCTGAGGGTGGATAGCGTAAAAATGTCTAAGTCTTTGGACAACTTTTTCACTGTTAGAGAAGTGTTGAAGAAATACGACGCAGAGGTTGTCCGGCATTTGTTGATTGCTAGCCACTACCGCAGTCCGATCAACTACTCAGAGTTAAGCCTACAGCAGTCCACTGCTGCGCTAGAGCGCCTTTACATAGGGCTTCAAGGCGTTGACATCGAAACGGCCAAATCGCTTACCAATAGTAGATTTGAGAAAGCTTTTTACAAGGCAATGGATGATGATTTTAATACGGCAGAAGCATTTGGTGTGTTGTTTGACTTGGTAAAAGAGTTAAACAAAGAAAAGTCAGCGGGCAGTGAGTTGGCAGGCCAGCTAGGCGC
>CAWKZY010000042.1:0-23607 GCA_963854625.1 Gammaproteobacteria bacterium
CTTTTCTGGGAATGTGTTTGCCATGTGGCGATTAATTATTGCACCCCAATCCCCTCCCGCAATTGCGAATTTCTCATACCCTAATTGCGCCATTAGCTGAGCAAAAATATGAGCCATCTTTTCGGGGCTATAGCCAGACTCACTGGGTATTGCCGAGAAACCAAAACCCGGCAGTGACGGAGCAACGACGTGAAAAGAGTCAAATGAATCAGAGCCATGCTCCTGTGGATTGGTTAGCGGACCGATAATTTTAGAGAATTCACTTATTGATCCTGGCCAGCCATGGACTAACAGTAGGGGCATTGCATCGCTATTATTTGAGCGTTGATGAATAAAGTGCGTCGCTAGGCCATCGACTTCAGTAGTGAATTGATCAAATTGATTTAAGTCGGCTTCTTGTTTCCGCCAGTCGAACTCTTCTCGCCAGTACGTTAGAAGTTCAGTAAGGTAGCGAAGGTCGGTTCCATATTCCCAGCTTGTGTTATTAAGCTGATCAGGGAGCCGTGTTAGCGCCAGGCGATTCGCTAAATCATCGAGGGCAGAATCAGGAACGTGGATAGTAAAAGGTTTAATATCAGGCATGGTAGCTGCTAGTCGCTCAGGTGTTGAAGTGGATGGATCGCTTGCCAATGTACTTACTCGGTCCTGACTCGGGAAATAATGCGGGTCATCCGTAGGAGTTAATTTAGCCACAGCTGTGGCCGCCACGGCAATAAGTAGAGGCTCGTCTATTAATAGTTGGCTTTGCGCAGAGGCATTCGGCGTTGCTGCATACATAAAAAACTGGCCGAAAACCACCACTGCGGGCATCGATATTTTTTCTAGAAAATTTCTTAATGAAATGCCATAGTAATCTGATTTAAATAAGTAATATCCAGCCATTAAATAGCTTAGGATGATTTCTTTAGTAAAAACTTTGTTATTGCTTGCTAGGTTTGAGGGCATGCTTTGTCCTTTTGGCTCATAAGGTTAAGGCTTAGCTAAGACTACAAAAGCATTTGCTGGCGCGCTAGTCTAAAGTTTAGCGGGGGCCTGTCTCTTGAAATGTTTAGTTAGGCTACCATATACAAAGACGGTGTTAATGATCCAGTTCTCTAGGATGTCCGCGGTAGAGCTAGGAAAGGTTTTCGGCTAAAAACTCAAGGATTACATGATGTTATTTAATTTTTCTAATAAAAAGCTAGACTTACCCAACGCTGAAAATGCGGTCGTAGGCAGTAGTCAGCCGGTAAGCTTCTCGAACACGCATTTCGTGAATGGTAATCCACTAGTTGAGCCCGTGCCGGGCAATCTTGAGAAAGCAGTGTTTGGGGTAGGGTGTTTCTGGGGAGCGGAGCGATTATTTTGGGAATTGGCTGGAGTCTACAGCACGGCCGCGGGCTACGCCGGAGGATTCACAGTGAACCCTACTTACGAACAAGTATGCAGTGGGACGACCGCGCACACAGAAGTTGTATTAGTATTTTTTGATCCCGCGATTATTAGTTATACGGAACTGCTTAGAGCCTTTTGGGAGTCGCATAATCCTACTGAGGGAATGCGTCAAGGCAATGATTTGGGCACTCAGTATCGCAGTGCTATTTACACCAGTTCTGAAGCTCAATCCCAGCAGGCCCGCGGCAGTGAGGATTTATTCCAAGAAGCGTTGTCAGAAAAAGGTTATTCAGAAATAACCACTGAAATCAGTGAGCTAGTATCATTTTATTATGCTGAAGATTATCACCAGCAGTACCTAGCGAAAAACCCAGGTGGCTACTGCGGGCTTTCTGGCACTGGCGCTTGCTATCTACCTGAGTAGAATCCTCGGGCTTACTGTCCTAAGAAGAATTCTCGAATCTCTGTCTCTTTCTCCATGGCATCTTGGAAGCCGAGTTCGCATAAGGCATTGCAAAAGCCTGATTCAAATAGAATTAGGCTGAGCAGAGTGCCTGAGGAGCCTTCTTTTATATATTTGGCCATGGGTTTTGGAAGTTCGTGGTAATACTCCATAGCCATCACGTTAAGCTCCTTACTCGGGGAGATCTCCAAAAGCTTCACTTCAGACATTAGCAATTTTTTTTCATCTGCAAGTTTTGCTGGAACTAAAGGAACTATCTCATTGATATGGCGTAGGAACTCTAAATCATTTTCTAAAGTATCGACGAACGCGCTGTTCATGATATGGCCGAGTATCTGCAGCAAAGAAGGCTGTTCGGTCATTTCATCTTCTAAAGGTTTCTTGTGACTGTTGGCACTCACGCCAACGGCAAGAATACGTCTAGCTCCTAAGTGCATGGCTGTACTAGTGGGTGCAATCTGTCGAATTGCTCCGTCGCCGAAATATTGGTTGGCAATACCAACTGCTGGGAAGACGACGGGAATAGCCGTTGATGCCATTAGGTGATCCAGCTCTAACGTAGTGTTGACTCCTATTCTATGTGGGCCGTCCCAGGAAGCTATGCCCTCCATAGATTGAAAGAAAGAGATAGACTCCCCGGTGCTGTAGGCTGACGCGGTGACCGAAATTGCGTCTAAATGACCGAGGTTGATGTTACGTTGAATCTTCTCAAATCGAATAACCCGGGCCAACAACTGTCGGAGAGGCTTGTTGTTAAGTAAGGCAACTACAGAATCTGATTTTCTGCCATTAAACACTGAGAGGACAAGGCTGGAAGCGCTGGTTAATAAATTACCTGAATAGGGTGTATAAATTTGCGAGCTGTCTATATTTTTCCAAAGATGTTCCAAAGTACGAACCGCCGTGCGAAATCTGTGCGCGTGAGATGCTATAGCAACAGCGTTGAGAGCGCCAGCGGAGGTGCCAGAGATGATATGGAAAGGGTTTGCAGCGCCTTTCGGTAAAATATTGGCGACCGCCCGCAATACCCCAACCTGGTAGGCTGCTCGTGAGCCACCTCCTGAGAGTATGAGGCCTATTTTTTGCTCGTTTTGTTTTGGAAGTAAACCCATCGATGTTTCACTGCTTAGGTGGGTAAACAAGCTTGGTAGGTAGCAAACATGTTATCGGAAATTGCTACTGAACGAGCTCGAGACAATGTAGGTATCGGCCATTTATTTAGCTATTTAATCACTGTTAGCCTTGTGGCTTAGAAATACTGCCTTGCAACCGCAAATTCGCCGAGTTCAGGAATATGTTAAGGGCAAAGTTCAGAAGTAAGTGTGGGAATAAGTAATGGAAAGGTTCAAGCCAACAAAATAAGCTGATGGCAGATGAAGTTCTCGCACTAGTGACTTTGATATTCATAAAGACTTACCCCGTAGGAAGGAAGGCTGAGCGTATAACTCAGGATATATTTGCTTTTTTACTTCCCTATTTCTCAGTGGCCTCAGTATTCTCAATACTCTCAATACTCTCAATACTCTCAATACTCTCAATACTCGCAGAATTCAAAGTGTTATCTAGCGTGGTTAATTGTTTGGCATTTGCCGAGTTAAATAATGAGTGAGCTATGACGCTGAGGGGAATTACTATTGCCAGTATAACCATTAATTTAAAGAATCCATTTTTGTTGTCCATTGGGGTTTGTGGGCTTGATTGATGGTCGCTAAAGTTAGATTCATTGAGAGAGCCGAAGCCCAAATTTGATGAGGCTGCGGGGTCTCCTCTTGATGGGGCTGAAGTGGAAGAAACGTTATTAAGTTTTTGTGCGAACAGTTTGTTTTCTCTCTCTAAAAGCTGATTTCTGGTAAGTATAGATTCGAGGGTAGTCTGAGTTCGTATGACAAGCTGTTGAGACTGTTCTGTAGAACGCTGAAATTTAGAGATAGAGGAATTAAATTTTCCATTTTGGCCATTGGTTTCGGCCAGTGCTTTAGTCGCATTTTTTAGTAAGGCCTCGCTGCTCTCTAATTTTGATAAGACGTCTGAATACCGGCCTTTGTAGCGTGCCTGTAGGTCGCCGGCGTCTTTTAATTTGGCTTCGGTCAACTGCAATTTAGTTTGAAATTTCTTACCCGTTTCTAAGGAGCTTCTAAGCTCGTTTCTAAGTTCTTCGTGTCTAGACTGGGTGAGTTCAATTAATTTGGTTTGCTGCTGGTTCAATTCCTGTGTCTGCTGGATTTGAATTTTACTTTTCTGGTTCAGTCCTTGCTGAATTTCCTTTTCATTAAGCAAGTCTTGCTTCAACTCTAACAAAGATTTAGTTAGAGACTCACTGTCAGCTTTAGCTATCTGATGAAATTCTAGCGCGGACTCGAGTTCACCTGAGCGTCCGAACGCCTGCCTATTAGCTAGATTTGCTTGTTCTAGTAATTCATGGGAGTTATTAACTAGTGCAATGATTTCATTAGCGTTGTCTTCAGCAGAAGCTTTTTTTCTGGTTATAACTCCAATATCTTTTTCGAGCACGTCGAGTAGTGCGCTGCCATTTTGTAGCTGAGATAGCGTCTCTTTTCTGAGCTGGCTAAGGTCGCTGATTAGCTTTTCAGAGCTTTGTTGGGCCGTTAGCGATAGGGCAAGACTCTCATCTGCACCCGCCTTGCTCAACTTAAGTCTATGTAATAAGCCCTGAGCGTTATTAGAAAGTTGAGATAATGTAGCGACGATCGCGCTTTTTTTATCCTCAGATGCTTCGAATTCTTTGCGCAGGCCGGTAAGAGCTGACAATAACACTGCAGATTGAGTATTAAACTTCTCTGAGTCCTTATTTAAGCCTCTGGTTTCATTGATTAATTGCTTGAAGCGCAGCTGTTTTGCTTGTGCGTTAGGTAACTCTCGCAGTTGCTGGTGGGTTTTAAGTTTCGCTTTTAAGCGATCTACCTGCTGTTTTGCTACGGCATCGTGATCTGAGGCTTTTTCAAGTGCGGCATCAATATCAGTGTGCTCTGATCCTTTTTTGGGATTCACAGTAGCCGACGACGCTAACGGTTGCGGTATAGTTGAGGTGCTCATCAAACTCAGGAGCCGCAGTAAATATTATTTCTGTTTCGTTATTCAGTTCGTCGAATTCTGTTATCGAAGAAGTCGGCATAGAGCCATTCCTTTTATCTTGCCCCTGGTCAGGGGCGGGGTGGAGCTTTATTACAAAGGGCTTTCAATATTCTAAACGCCCCTCATATAGGTTTAGACGCAAACACTAGATCGCGCCATTGCTTTGACTATGTAAGCGGGATAATTGTCAATTTGTTCGACAGTTCGCTAATCTTGAGTAGCGTTGGATAATTTCTAATGTTTTTCCGGTAGACTCAACTATGTTGATTCAACCCTCAAGCGGCTTCTAATTTCGCAATACTGAGCAAAATTAATCAGATGAGTAACAAACAACCTTCTATAGATCGTTTAGTTATCGCAGTATCTTCCCGAGCCTTATTTGATTTGGCTGAGAGTCACCAAGTTTTCGAGGAAGAAGGCCTTGATGCCTACCAGAAATATCAGATAGCCAGAGAAGATGAGCCTCTTGAGCGAGGGGATGCTTTTGAGCTGGTTCAAAAACTTTTGAAACTCAATGATCTGCTCGAGGAGTCACCAGTTCAGGTGATTTTGTTGTCTCGCAACAGTGCCGATACTGGCCTGCGTATTTTTAACTCTATCGAGCACTATGGCTTGGACATAACTCGTGCCGCATTTTGCGGTGGAGATAGTCCTTATCGCTACATTTCTGCGTTTAATAGCCATTTGTTTCTCTCGACCGATGGCTATGACGTGCGACAAGCGTTGGAGCTTGGGGTGGCGGCAGCTACGATATTGCCGTCTAGTAAATCCAATAGTAAAAATCCTGAATTGAAAATCGCTTTCGACGGCGACGCCGTTTTGTTCTCTGATGAGTCGGAGAGGATATTCAAAAACAAAGGCTTAGAGGCGTTTACTCAAAATGAAAGAAAAGCAGCAAACGAGCCAATGACCGGGGGTCCGTTTAAGCATATGCTGGCGGCTCTGCAACAAATCCAGAAAGCCTTTCCTCAGGATGAGGTACCACTGCGAACTTGCTTGGTGACTGCTCGAGCCGCGCCAGCCCATGAACGGGTGGTTAAGACTTTACGGGCATGGAATATACGCATTGATGAGTCTTTATTTCTAGGAGGCATGGACAAAGGGGAATTCCTTCATGCTTTTGATGCGGATATCTTTTTCGATGATCAGGAAGCACATTGCGACTCTGCACGAAATCATGTGGCCACCGGCCATGTGCCTCACGGAATAGCTAATTCAGAAAAATCAAAGACTTAATTGTTTTATATAATGTTATTGATTATTCTGTGGAGTGACTTAAAACTAGGCTACGCTGTAATAAATACCTAAGCCCAGCAGTACAGTGATTAGTAATTGCTGGAGCAGCTTATCTGGTACGGCATTGCTAACTTTGCTGCCAAGGTGAATCGCCGGTAACGAGCCAATAAGCAAGCTACACAGCAAGACCAGATCAACATAGCCTGCGATTAGATAACCCAAGCCTGCAATAAAGGTTAGAGGTACTGCATGAGCAATATCAATAGCGATAATCTGGATTACTGGGATTTTTGAATAGATTATTAATAATATTGCCGCACAAAATGCACCTGCACCGACCGAAGATAAGGTGACGCAAATCCCAAGTATCACTCCCATTAGACATGTCACGCCACTGCGGTGCTTGTGAAGTAAGCCCATTAAGCGCTCTGGCCTGTCGTTGACGGCGTTAAATCTAAGTTTCTCTCTAAAGATCAGCATAGTCGCTGTGAGTATTAGCATTGCTCCCAGGCTGCTTGTTAGCAATTCCTCGAATTTAGCAGAGTCTCGGACACTGATATCTAGCACTAAGCCGTGTAAAAGAATCGAAGTAGGAACGCTTCCTAGGGCCAGTAGGCCGACTACATGCCAATTCACATTGCCACTGCGGTGATGAACTAAGGCCCCGCTAGCCTTTGTGAGTGCTGCATAAAGCAGGTCAGTGCCGATCGCGATTGGAGCAGGATATCCGAACAGCAGCAGAAGTGGAGTCATAAGCGAGCCTCCACCGACGCCGGTCAGGCCGATCAAAAAACCGACACCAGCACCGGCAAAAATGTGTAGCAAGAATTCCATGTTGGTCTACATTAACTAGATGGGACAACGGTAACGGTGTTTATCTATACTTTAAAGGAATATTTTGGCATATTTTAATAACTAAATGTTATAAGGAATCCCCTTAGACAAATATTTTTTGAATACGCCTTGGAGAAATTATGAAACTGCAACAGCTGCGATACATTTGGGAAGTTGCCCATCACGATCTGAACGTCTCCCAAACAGCGCAGAGCCTTTACACCTCTCAGCCGGGTATCAGTAAGCAGATTCGCTTGCTTGAAGATGAGTTAGGGGTCGAGATATTTTCTCGCAGCGGTAAGCATTTGACGCAGATTACACCAGCCGGCGAGTCAATACTGAAAACGGCCGGTGAAATTATGCGCAAGGTCGAAAGTATCAAATCCGTTGCGCAAGAATTTTGTGACGAAAGAAAGGGCTCTTTAGCTCTGGCAACAACGCATACCCAGTGTCGTTATGTACTGCCCGGGGTGATCCAAGGGTTTATAGAGAAGTTTCCAGACGTTGCGCTGCACATGCATCAGGGCACTCCAACGCAAATATCAGAACTCGCAGCAGATGGCACTGCAGATTTTGCTATCGCGACTGAGGCAATGGAGCTTTATAGCGATTTAGTTATGATGCCTTGTTATAAATGGAACCGATCAATCCTGGTGCCGCAGGATCATCCGTTAGCTCAAGTAACTAACCTAAGCATAGAGGAATTATCAAGTTACTCTTTAGTAACTTATACTTTTGGTTTTACTGGGAGATCAAAACTAGATGAGGCTTTCGCAGCTAAAGGTCTAGTACCTAAGGTGGTCTTTACGGCGGCAGATGCCGACGTCATTAAAACCTATGTGCGATTAGGGCTTGGAGTAGGAATAGTAGCTTCTATGGCATTTGACCCAGCGGTAGATACAGACTTGGTAGCAATCGACGCCAGCCACCTATTTGAGGCGAGTGTGACCAAGATTGGTTTCAGGAAGGGTTCGTTCTTACGGGGTTATATGTATGATTTTATTGAAATGTTTGCTCCACATCTGACGCAGGAGATTATTCAAGAAACCAGCTATAGACACACGAAGGCAGATTTGGACGCCTTGTTTAAGGATATAGTACTGCCAGTTCACTAGACGCTTTTACTTTTCAAGGTTTGTGAGGTGCAGGCCGCACTCTTTAATTGTGGCTTCCTCCCACCACCATCGACCTTCACGCTCGTGCTGCCCAGGTCCGATTGCGCGAGTACAGGGCTCACATCCGATACTTGCCATTCCTTTGTCGTGGAGCTTGTTATAGGGCAATTCCAGTAATCGTATATATGACCAGACCTCGAAAGAGGTCCATTTTGCCATAGGGTTGATTTTGATCACTTGGTGATCTTTTGTGGAAAAGGTAGTGTCAATCTGAATCAAGGGTACGTCTGTTCGACTAGGGCTTTGATCTTGTCGTTGACCGGTTATCCAAGCATCTACCGTTGCCAGCTTTTGGCGCAGCGGTTGAACTTTCCTTATGTCGCAACATTCTTCATGCCCGTCTGTATAAAAGCTAAATAGTCCCTTGTTTTTAATAAGGTTAGTGACTTCACGGGCCTCTGGGAAGAGGGTCTCTATTTGGATGTCGTAATGGATCCTGACTTGTTCCAAGAAGCGGTAAGTTTCGGCATGTAATCTCCCCGTATCTAAAGTGAAAACTGACGGCTTAAGCTGTTTTTTGACAGCCATATCGATGAGGGCGACATCTTCGGCCCCGCTAAATGCTAGCACCAAGTTAGGGATCAGTTCACTCACATGAGCAAGGATCTCCTTTGGATGTAGCTTTTCAAAGTCGGTGTTAAGTTGGCTTACTTGTCGTTCGGATAACATTTAGTTACAGATTCCTTGTTTCTATGAGTGCTTCTTGCCTCGAGAGTAGGCTGACCCCTAATTATTCTCAATATTGCCAACAATGTGCAAACTCAGCATATCAGTGCTGTCGTGTCACTGCTACATGCTATGTTTCACGTGAAAAACTCTAACGATTTTAATAGCTTAGACAGTATAAAATCATTTTATACTAAATATTGATCAGCAACAGCCTTTATAAGCTATATGTTGTGGTGTCTAAATCTAGTTGACATTAAGCACTGTAAAGAATTCCTTGTTTCTGATAAATTCTAGCTTCAAAATATTAAGCAGTTTTGGCAAGGGTAAAGTAATAATGGAAATAGCGGCATTAGATTTGGAAGGGGTCTTAGTTCCCGAAATTTGGATTGATTTTGCCGCAAAGACGGGTATTGAGGCGCTCAAGGCGACCACAAGAGATATCCCTGACTACGACGTACTCATGCGGCAGCGACTGGATCTTCTTAATCAGCATGGGCTGGGCTTGCCAGACATTCAGGAAGTTATTGCGACGATGAAGCCTTTAGACGGCGCCCCGGAATTCGTTGACTGGCTCAGGGAGCGTTTTCAGGTGGTTATTCTCTCTGATACTTTCTATGAGTTCTCTCAACCCTTGATGGCGCAGCTGGGCTTTCCAACGTTGTTTTGTCATCGGCTCGTCGCTGATGATAACGGGAAGATTGTTGACTACAAATTGCGCCAGAAAGACCCCAAGCGTGAGTCGGTCAAAGCCTTTCATCAGCTCAACTTCCGAGTTATCGCCTCTGGTGACTCATACAACGATACTACTATGCTGTCTGAGGCGGACGCAGGCATCTTGTTTAGAGCGCCGGAGAACGTCATAAGTGAATTCCCTCAATATCCGGCAGTGACGGCTTACGAGGAGCTCAAAAAGCAATTCATCCAAGCCAGCAACCGTAACTTGACACTTTAACAACTAGTTAGCCTCTCCCCGGTCCTAGGGTGGAGGCAACTTCTTGCAGTGGTATAGGTGAGAGATCCTTTTTGCATAAGCAAGAATCACCGCTTGTCTAGGAGAGAAGGTGATAACTGCTTTTTGAAGAAGTCACAGTAATTACCTGCAGGCGCTTTAACCGCTAGAGGCTCTCGAGCGTGGTGATCAAGTGTTGAACCTTATCAAAGCACTCCTGATATTCTGATTCGCAGTCTGAGTCGGCGACAATTCCTCCGCCGGCCCAGCATTGTATGGTGTCTACCTCCTCTGCGCTGTTTGAAGCGGATTGCCACTGCAGGGTCCGTATGGTGATATTGCTGTCGAAGTCCCCGGAGGCGGCCCAATAGAACACGCTTCCGCAATAAGGCCCGCGCGCTGAACCTTCAACTTCCTCGATTATTTCCATTGCTCTAAGCTTTGGTGCGCCAGTAATAGATCCCCCCGGGAAACAGGCACTTAGCATGTCAATAGAATCGTAATTATCTTTTAAAGTTCCAGTGATTGTGCTGACAAGATGGTGGACGTTACTGAAAGTTTTAAGCGCGAATAAATCCGTTGCTTTTATGGAACCTGTTTTGCTGACTCGGCCGAAGTCATTCCTAAGAAGGTCAACAATCATGAGGTTCTCAGCTTTATCTTTGATGCTGTTAACTAACTGCTTAATTTTTTTTTGATCGGCATCTGCACTCGTGCCCCTGGGCCTTGTACCTTTGATTGGCTTTGTTTCCATGCGACCTTGCTGGTTCCGAATAAATCTCTCTGGCGACATACTGATCAGTGCGCCGCCGGGCCATTGAATGAAAGCTGAGAAAGGGGCGGGGCAGGCTTGCCGGAGCTTACTAAACGCCTCGAACGGGCTGCCGGTACAGCTGGCTTTAAACTTCTGGGTCAGATTCACCTGATAGCAGTCGCCCTTTAATATGTAATTCTTAATTTTTTCAAAGGCTTGCTTGTAGTTTTTGAAATCGGTCTGAGGTTTAAACTTGCCCTTAAGGGAAAATTTCTCCATAGGCTTGCGATCAAATTCGGTGAACGATTTGTCTAAGTCGATTGCTGTTAGAACGTTCAGCTTCTCTCGAGTCGCCTCAGAACAATTGGGATGGAAAGCTAGCTTGGTCGAAGCTCGCTGGTGATCAACGATAACGGCCCAGTGGTAGACCCCTAGAAACCCAGTTGATATCTCAAGTTCCGTTCGTTTAGATATTGTTGGGTAACCTAGAAAACCTGCCACGCCCCCTTGAAAGGGTAGCTCCAGTAAGCTCGGACTTAGTGGCTCGTCAATACTCAGGTATTTTTTTTGTAAGGCTCTGATTTTACTTAAAATATTATCTTTTGAAATAGCTTGCTCAATAATCAAGCTAGCGATTGGGTCGGCGCAAACAATGGTGTAGCGCTGATCGCCGCTGTTTTCGTTGCCCAGTGTATTGCTGGCATAGTCATCTTGGGAGAAGTGGCTACTGTCTAAAATAACCGGCAAGGGCATTCGAGACAGTAACTCGAGCAAGGGCAAGCAGTTTTTACGGTGAGTAAGGTCGATAATAGATGGGGCTGTCATAGTCAAATTCTTAATAACTAATCAGACTGCCTTGGTTAAGCAACCTCAGAATATATTTAAGCGATTCAGGAGCTTGGGCTATTTTTTTCATATCCTGCCTTGAAATTTCTGGAGCCTTACACAGGCTATGAGCAAGCCAAGATAGCTGGGGGGCTAGATCGGTAGATTCCCCGTCCACAAAAAGCAGTGTTTTACCCCCAGGCTTTAATTCTAAGAATGAAAAGCGTGATGAGGGGTTGATAGCAATGACAGCGCTGCCGGTGAGATCGGCCATTAACTCGGTTTCGGTATAGGCCTGTTCTGGACCGCTTATAGAGTTTTGAATCTTTGGTCGGGTTGCAAACTGACCAAACCAGCGGTAGTAATTTTCTTCATTATCAATTTTTTGGACCAAGCTCTTAAAGCTACTTGATACTGACCGAGTGTCTATCTCGCCTCTTCGTTTCGGCATCTGCGCCATTGGGTCGGTATATCTGTCCTCTGGCTCACAGCGGTCAATCATAAAATCACTGTAGCCCTCAAGGATTTCAGCCGCTGATGGAGCGCGGCAGCCTATTGAGTAACATAGGCTGCGCTGCTGTGACTTACCCCAGTGTGCGTACTGTGGAGGCACATAAAGGGCGTCGCCGGCCTGAAGGGTATAGTCAGAGACAGCTTCAAATTCTTCTAGAATTGACAGTCCGGAGCAATTCTTAAGCTTTGATTTTGACGAGTATTTCGACCCAATCTGCCAGTTCCTTTCACCGCTACCTTGAACTAAAAATACGTCATAGTAATCAAAGTGTGGCCCAACCCCAGCGCCATTGGCCGCAAATGAGACCATGACATCCTCGATTCTCCATTGGGGAAGGAATTGAAAAAGTTGTTTAAGGTCGAAAACCGGCTCATTCCATTGGTCAACGGCTTGGACTAACAACGTCCAACTATCATCTGGAAGTTCGGTAAACCGACTTTCAGTGAAGGGCCCTTGGCTTAATTTCCAACTATCAGGCTCTGTTCCCTCAAGCAGACGGCTCTCGCAATCTGCTTCCATCGCGAGTCCGGCCAGTTCTTCAGGACTTATAGGATCTTTAAAGCCGGGTATCAATTGGGGGATGTACAGAGGTTTTTTTTGCCAATAATTAGCAAGAAAGTCCTGTACATCAAATGCGGGATTTAATTCTGGAATACTCAAATGTTTTTCGCCTGAATAGAAGCATTACCTGTGTAATTTCTTGGGGTTAACGCTAGAAGCTCACGCTTAGCATCATCTGGAATGTCGAGTTTTAATACAAACTCCCGCAAGGCGCTTTCGGTGATTCCTTTGCCTCTGGTGAGTGCCTTGAGCTTCTCATAAGGCTCTGGAACCGAGTATCGACGCATAACAGTCTGAATCGGTTCTGCCAAAACTTCCCAGCATTGATCGATATCAGCGTCGACCGCAGCCCGGTTCAGTTCTAGCTTACTAACGCCCTTGAGTGTTGCCTGATAGGCAATCAATGCGTAAGCGAAGCCTGTACCTATGTTGCGCAGTACGGTGGAGTCAGTAAGATCTCGCTGCCAGCGCGAGATAGGCAGCTTGGCGGACATGTGGTTCATCAGCGCGTTGGATAGCCCTAAATTTCCTTCGGAGTTCTCAAAATCAATTGGGTTTACTTTGTGGGGCATTGTTGATGAACCTACTTCGCCGGCGACCGTTCTTTGCTTAAAGTAACCCAATGAAATATATCCCCAAATGTCCCTGTCGAAGTCCAGCAATACAGTGTTGAAGCGGCAAAGTGCATCAAAGGTTTCTGCAATGTAATCATGGGGCTCTATTTGGGTGGTGAACGGATTCCAGTCGAGTCCAAGACTTTCAACGAACTGCTGCGCTGTAACGCTCCAATCAACGAACGGGTAGGCTGAAAGGTGAGCGTTGTAGTTGCCAACTGCGCCATTAATTTTGCCTAGGACAGCGGTAGACTCAAATTGAGTAAGTTGACGCCTTAGTCTATGTACGACGTTAGCAATTTCCTTACCTATGGTGGTCGGAGATGCCGGCTGCCCATGAGTACGGGACAACATAGGTTGGTCAGCAAACTCGGTAGCTAAATCGGCAAGTGCGGCGATTAGCTGTTCCATAGTCGGGATCATTATGCTGCTGCGACCTTCTTTGAGCATCAGAGCATAGGCAAGATTGTTGATATCCTCTGACGTGCAGGCGAAGTGTACGAACTCCAGTCTATTGGTAAGGCTTTCATTACCTTGGAGCTTCTCTTTAATAAAATACTCTACTGCTTTTACGTCATGGTTGGTGGTGGATTCTATTGTTTTTACAGATTCAGCATCCCCCAGATCGAAATTATCTACAAGTTCATTAAGCAGCGTGTTTTCTTCGGTGTTGAAATTGGCAAGTTCAGGAATGCTTGGATTTGCGGCTAGACACTGGAGCCACCTCACTTCAACCAATACGCGATAGCGAATCAGGGCATATTCGCTAAAATAATCCGCGAGACTTGCACTTTTGTTGCGATACCTGCCGTCCAAGGGGGAGATGGCCGTTAGGGCGTTTAAAGAATTGTTTTCCATCGATTTTTGCCTTGTATTTTAGCTTATCTATTTTCTTCCAATAAAGCTCTATCTTGTTAATATATAGACTAAATTGAGTGTATTAGTTTTTTGCGGATGTGAGTGGCCGTTTCACAAATCCTTTTCCGGTAAATCAGTAGCCGCCAACGTCTGCCACCTAGTTGTTGCCACAATACAGCTGAACGAATGCCGCTTAGCAACACTGCTCTAATCGAATTGGCTACATCGTCATTTTTTAGATGCTCTGACTTTCCTTGAATTTGGATGCGGTAGCTTAGCGTACTGATTGTATCCTGATAGAGTTCTGCCAGCTGTTTTAGAATGAGCCGATCGGCTTCGGTAGCGGGGTCGGAAGCCTCTGTTATAAGCTGCTGAGGCGCTTCTGCTCCGCTGAGTGGGGCAATCTTGGTAAGGGTGTTCCGAATCCGTTCTTGCATAGGCCCATTCCGCTCTAGAGCGCCACGGATATGCAAAAGCCCTAGGGTATAGCGAAGCGCAGCTGATTCAGTCTTAGCCCTGTCATTACTGAAGATGTCCTGAGCTGTCCTAAAGCCAAAGCTTAGGTCTATGAGATTTGGATACACATCAGAGAAGGAGTCTGGGTCGAGAACCAGTAGCGGGTTAATGCTAGCTGCCAGCTGATATGGATCCGCATAGCCTTTGGTGGCGAGCTTGTCGACCACCGCAGCACATTGAGCTACAGCTGCTAAAGCGATATTTTCTCGCTCCCATGAAGAGTAGCTAAGTCCTGAATTGTTCAATTATTGCTCCACCTAAACATCTATCTTGTTGATAAAAAACTATGTATTGCCCTGGCGTGACTGCGCGCTGAGGCTCGCGAAAGCTAACCTCAACTTGACCACTGGTAAGAGCCTTAACGCTGCATTGCTGGTCGGCCTGGCGGTAACGGACCTTTGCCTGACAGTTCAGCGGAAGCTCAGGAACTAATTGATTTACCCATGCGGGCGCAGATGCTGTTAGCGTTGAAGAGAATAATTCTTCACTTTCATTGCCTTGGCTAACAATCAGAATGTTATCATCGAGGTTCTTATCAACAACATACCAGGGCGCATCGCCGTGCTTTTTCTGGCCACCTATGCCTAAGCCCTGTCTTTGACCATAGGTGTAATACATAAGCCCCGCATGTTCACCTAAGATTTCACCTTCCCTGGTTTGAATTTTGCCAGGCTGAGCAGGTAGGTACTGTTCAAGAAAGTCTTTAAATTTACGCTCGCCAATAAAACAAATACCCGTGCTGTCTTTTTTGTCATGGGTTTTCAGTTCTAGCTTGGCAGCTATTTGGCGTACCTCAACTTTAGGAAGACTGCCTATTGGGAACAAGCTTTTTGCTAAGCATTCCTCGTTTACCTCGCAGAGAAAGTAACTTTGATCTTTGTTGTCATCAAGCCCCTTTAAAAGCTGAGTGGCTCCTGCTACTTCTTGTTTTCTGACGTAGTGGCCGGTCGCTATAAAATCCGCGCCTAAGATCAGTGCATATTCTAGAAATGCTTTGAATTTTATTTCTCGGTTGCATAGCACGTCAGGATTGGGAGTACGCCCAGCTTTGTATTCCTGCAGAAAGTGTTCGAAAACATTATCCCAATACTCAGCTGCGAAGTTTGCCGTATGTAGTTCAATGCCTAATCGGTCACAAACCGCTTGAGCGTCGGCAAGATCTTCTTTTGCAGTGCAGTATTCGGTTCCATCGTCTTCATCCCAGTTCTTCATGAACAAGCCTGAAACCTGATAGCCTTGTTCAATAAGTAGGTGAGCCGCGACGGAAGAGTCAACTCCACCGGACATGCCAACAATGACATTGCCGCCAGTACGCGATTCTGGGCTGCTTTTTACACTATTCATAACATGGGCTTATAAGTGACAGGGGATAATGCGGTTTAGCCAGGTAGTCCTGTATTGCCTCTAACACTAAAGGGCTTCTCAGCATGTTCTTATGCTCTAATAAAGTATCTAAATCCATCCATAGGGCTTCGTCAATATCGGGGTCTAAGGGCGAATTGACAAGGTGCTCGAGAGCATTGCCTATAAAGCAGTGTCTCACGTAGGTAATACCGTTGGCTTGAGATGTGAAATGGTAAATTCCTAGGAATCCTGTTAATTCAATCTTCCAAGCGGTTTCCTCTAAGGTTTCGCGGATAGCGGCTTGCATCAAGGTTTCGCCCAGCTCTAAATGTCCGGCGGGCTGATTATAAACAAATAATCCAGCAGATCGCTCTTTTACCATTAGGTATTTACCGTCACGCTCTACGATGGTCGCGACGGTGATATGAGGGTAGTCAGTCAAGGAAGGTGTCCCAAATTGTTCATGCTAGCGCCTATGACCCTGTCGGATCAATTGTTAAGGTTGTTTTAGTCACTATTTTATCACTAACAGTCACGAGCTTAATGTGCTTTAGATTCAGGTCATAACCGGCGATAATATGCTTCTTTAATCTAATATTGCCAAACCCTAGCTGAGGATGTAAATCTAGATTATGAGTGAATTGAGTCATATAGATGAGTCTGGCAACGCCAAGATGGTAGATGTTGGTAGCAAGGCCATAACCGAGCGAGTAGCGCTGGCAACTGGCAGTATATCCATGGCGGAAAAAACATTTAAATTGGTCGCCGCGGGTGGTCATAAGAAGGGCGATGTATTGGCGGTTGCGCGCATCGCTGGGATTCAGGCGGCTAAATCTTGCTCGACGCTTATTCCTCTGTGCCACCCATTACTATTGACGTCGATAGATGTAGAGTTTGATTTAGATTCAACCACTAACAGCATTAACATAAGGTCACGTTGTAGGGTTAGTGGTCAAACAGGCGTTGAGATGGAGGCGTTGACTGCGGTATCGGTAAGTGCCCTCACCATATACGATATGTGTAAGGCGGTTGACAAAGATATGGTTATTGGCTCAATCTGCTTGCAGGAAAAGCTTGGTGGCCGCAGCGGCCATTACGTAAAAGGTAGCGAGAAATCATGAAGTTAGATATTCACTACTTTGCCAGTATACGAGAGCAGCTCGGAATAGAGGGTCAACAGGTGGAGTTGTCGGATAACAACAATAATGTTGCCGATTTAATTGTCTCGTTGACCCAGGTTGATGCTAGGTTTTCAGCCATGATAGAGGCAACCCCGTCTATCTTGGTTGCTGTAAATCAAACGGTCGTGGATAGAAGCTATACTTTATCTAATGGTGATGAAATTGCGTTTTTCCCGCCTATGACAGGTGGTTAGGGTGATAAGTGTCCAAGAGCAAGATTTTGATATAGGTCTGGAGCACGAAAATTTACGTGTTAGAGCAGGAGACCCTGGTGCGATCGTTACGTTTAGCGGCTTGGTTAGGGAAATATACGATACTTCCGAGTCTGCAAGTGATGTCGTTAGCGGACTTTTTTTGGAACATTACCCCGGCATGACCGAGCGCTGCCTAGAGGATATTGTTAAACAAGCTGCAAAACGCTGGCCTTTACTAGCCACCCGTATTATTCACAGGGTCGGCGAACTGGGTCCTAAAGAGCAGATAGTCTTTGTCGGTACAGCTAGTGCTCATCGAAATGCGGCTTTCGAGTCGGCGATGTTTATTATGGATTATTTGAAAAGTCATGCGCCGTTCTGGAAAAAACAGAATAGTAAAGACGGATCCCAATGGATAATGAGTAGGGCGAGTGATGCCGCAGCTATCAAAAAATGGGATCCGGGAAGCTAGTCACTTTCTTTCTAGGACTTGGCATTATTAGCGGTAACATTGTTAAATGCCGTTGCCATCTATCAGCCTAAATTTATAATCCTGAATTCGCCTAGTTTAAGGCTATCGAGCTTCCAATCTCCTATGCTAGCTCTCACCAATCTTAGAGTAGGAAACCCAGTTGCTGCAGTCATTCGCCTTACCTGGCGATTTTTTCCTTCTCTTATAGTTAGCTCTATCCAGCTAGTTGGGATGTTATGACGCTCACGAATAGGAGGTACCCGTTCCCATAAGCTGGGCTCATCAATTACTTTTGCTTCTGCTGGCAAGGTCTTACCATCGTTAAGGTTTACTCCAGATCGAAGTATGGCCAAGGCGCTGTCGTTTACAAGTCCTTCAACTTGCACAAGATAGACCTTGGATTTTTTATACTTAGGGTTGCTTATCTGCTGCTGCAACTTACCGTCATCGGTTAATAAGAGTAAGCCTTCCGAGTCTTTGTCGAGTCTGCCGGCGGCATAGAAACCCTTTAGTTGAATATATTCTGCCAAAGTGTTTTCTGGAAGATCTCCAGTAAACTGTGACAATACTCCAAAGGGTTTATTGAAAAGTATTATGCGGGACATTTAGTGAGGGGCTTTTTGAGGGGCATAGGAAAATTGGAGCGCTACAATCGTTAAACAACAGTGACTGTAGCACTCAGGTCGGAATCTGTTTAGCCTTTTAAGCTTAAGAGTTCGAAAGGGTTTACTCTTGAGCTCATAACAGCTTGAGAAGAGCCACCAATAATCGAGCAGCTGGTCGTTGGCTAAATTTATTCCTGCCCAGAGGCATCAACTTGCTGCTCGACACTGTCTTGGGCATCGGCAGTTTCATCGCTTTTTTCGTCTTTACTGCCTTCTGCGGCAAGAATGCTGGCAGCATGCAAACCTTTGGGGCCTTCGACGGTCTCAAAAGTCACTAACTGGCCAGCTTTGAGAGTTTTATAGCCATCCATACCGATAGCCGAGTAGTGAGCAAAGAGGTCATCTCCTCCGTCATCTGGCAGGATAAAACCAAAGCCCTTTGCATTGTTAAACCATTTTACTTCCCCGGTATTCATATTACTTACTCCGTACTTCTTATTATTATTTATAGTTATTCTTTTATATTAGCACTGTGAGTCATGCCCACTTGGATTTAACGTTTACATGAAAGGGGCGATATTGTCAAACCATTTATCTTGCTAGCTGGGGTAATTGGACGCTAAAAGGCCTTGATATAACACTACCCACCCCCCACTTATAAAGGGCGTGTGTATTGTTTCGCCAAAAATGCGAGAGACAAAACCCTTTTATTACGGCGCTAACTAACGCAAAATAATCCTGTGAATATTTCACAACCAATTCATTTTTTAGACGTTCTTTTTATGAGTAAGCACAGAAAACATCTACTAGAATTAAAGATGACAAATCTACTGATGGGGCCAATGGGCTCCGGGGAAGGTGAGGGTGAGGGTGAAGACGACAATACTGGCTTTGCAGCAACAACCGAGAAACCCAAATTAAAGCGGCCACCGTTATATAAGGTGGTGCTAATAAATGATGACTACACCCCAATGGACTTCGTCGTTGATGTGTTACGTTCGTATTTCAGTATGAATGCGGAGAAGGCGACTCAGGTAATGCTCAAAGTGCATACCGAGGGTAAAGGAGTGTGCGGGGTATTCAGTAAGGATGTCGCTGAAACCAAGGCGGCTCTGGTTAACGATTATGCCAAAGAATGTGAGCAGCCCTTACTCTGTTCAGTTGAAGTAGACACATAATTATTTTGATCAGATTAATCTGATTAACGAAAAGGCAGGCTATGTTAAGTAAAGATTTAGAGGCGACCCTTAATTACGCATTTAAGGGCGCGCGTAAAAAGCGTCATGAATTCATGACGGTAGAGCACTTACTCTTAGCTCTTCTGGATAATGAGGTTGCATCTAGTGTGTTGCTCGCCTGTGACTGCGACCTTGGTCGTCTACGTGGTGAGTTGGTTGACTTTGTCGACGCAACTACGCCACTGATACCTGAAGCCGAAAGCAACAGGGAAACTCAGCCCACTCTTGGTTTTCAACGAGTGCTGCAGCGTGCAGTTTTTCATGTTCAATCGTCAGGCAAACGGGAAGTCACCGGTGCTAACGTTTTAGTGGCAATTTTTAGCGAGCAGGAAAGCCAGGGAGTATATTTCCTGAAGCAGCAGGATATAGCTCGCATCGATGTCGTGAACTTTATAACTCACGGCATTTCCAAGATCCCAGGTCATGCCGGAGACAATGAAGGCTCACCAGAGCAAACTGAAGAAGAAGGCGGCGCAGAGGGCAACAGTAGCCCACTGGCAAGCTTTGCGACTAATTTAAACGTTGAGGCGCAGCAGGGCAGAATCGATCCGCTGATCGGAAGAGAAGAAGAAGTCACCCGCGTGATTCAAGTGCTCTCTCGCAGAAGAAAGAATAACCCGCTTCTAGTGGGAGAGTCCGGTGTAGGTAAAACCGCGGTTGCAGAAGGTTTAGCGAAGAAAATAGTCGATGGAGAAGTGCCTGAAATTTTGGCCGACAGCGTAATATACTCCCTTGATTTAGGCGCATTATTAGCAGGTACAAAGTACAGAGGTGACTTTGAAAAACGCTTCAAAGCACTACTTTCTGAGTTAAAAAAGATTGAAAACTCTGTATTATTTATTGATGAAATCCATACAATTATTGGCGCTGGAGCTGCTTCAGGCGGAGTCATGGATGCTTCTAATTTGCTGAAGCCAGTTCTCACATCGGGGGATCTGCGCTGCTTAGGTTCAACTACTTACCAAGAGTACCGCGGGATTTTTGAAAAAGACCGCGCCTTGTCTCGGCGTTTTCAAAAGATTGATGTAGACGAGCCAGATGTCGATACCACATATAAAATATTAAAGGGTCTGAAGTCTCGCTTTGAAGAGCATCATGATCTTCGCTATAGCGACAAGTCGCTGCGAGCGGCCTCTGAGTTGGCAGGACGCTACATTAACGACCGGTTCATGCCGGACAAAGCAATTGATGTCATTGATGAAGCAGGTGCTTACCAGCGCCTTCAACCTGCTAGCAAGCGCAAGAAGCTGATTCAGGCGAGCGATATCGAAAAAGTAGTTGCCGCAATTGCTCGGATTCCTCCTAAGCATGTGTCGAGTTCAGATGTTGAATCACTAAAGAGTTTGGAGCCTAATCTTAAAATGGTTGTGTTTGGCCAAGACAAGGCGATTTCGTCACTGTCCACTGCAATCAAGCTATCGAGAGCAGGACTCAATGAGGGTGAGAAGCCAATAGGTTCATTCCTATTTTCTGGCCCTACTGGAGTTGGCAAAACAGAAGTGAGCAAGCAGCTTGCCAAAATTATGGGAATTGAGCTAATTAGATTTGATATGTCTGAGTATATGGAAAGACATACGGTTTCACGGCTAATTGGCGCACCTCCAGGCTATGTTGGTTTTGACCAAGGCGGTTTATTGACCGAGGCTGTTACTAAAAACCCTCACTGCGTCTTGCTGTTAGACGAAATAGAGAAGGCTCACCCTGATGTATTTAATCTGCTGTTGCAGGTAATGGATCACGGCACGCTTACCGACAACAATGGCCGCAAAGCGGATTTCAGAAATGTTGTTTTGATAATGACCACCAATGCCGGCGCTCAAGAAATGTCCCGCTCCTCGATTGGTTTCACCGAGCAAAATCACTCTGCCGATGGCATGGAGATAATCAAAAAGGCATTTACGCCGGAATTTAGGAACAGGTTAGACAGCATAGTCCAGTTTGGAAATCTTCTTCCGGAGACTATCCGCACCGTACTCGACAAATTTATCGTTAATCTTCAGGTGCAATTAGATGATAAGAATGTCCAGCTTCACCTAGATGACTTGGCCGTGGATTGGTTCGTCGAAAATGGCTACAGCGAATCCATGGGTGCTCGCCCTATGGCTAGGTTAATTCAAGAGAAATTAAAGAAAGGTCTGGCAGAAGATATTTTGTTTGGGGAGCTAGCGGATAGCGGCGGTGAAGTATTTGTTTCTGCCGATGAAAATGGCATCAAACTGGATGTTAAAGGCCGTAAAAAGCAAATGAAGCGCGAGCTGAGCAACGCTAAGAGCTAATGGTGTTGACTTTTAACTCTGTAAGTCACTGATTTTGCGCAGTGACTTACACCGCTTAATGCGGCGAGGTTTTATATGCCGAGACTTTACAATCCTAAACTTTTTGAGTCCGGATTTTATACGCCTGAATTCTATAAAACAGCGCCAACTTACCGAGCTCTATAAGTAATCCGACCTTTCGTCAGGTCATAGGGAGTGAGTTCTACGCGAACTTGATCTCCAGTCAGGATTCGAATGTAATTTTTTCGCATTTTTCCAGAAATATGAGCCGTCACTACATGGCCGTTTTCTAGCTTTACGCGGAACATAGTATTGGGAAGCGTATCAATAACTTCGCCTTCCATTTCAATTTGATCTTCTTTTGGCATCGAACAACCTCTAGGTCTTTAATTGCGGCCGCATTGTGCCGGATTTTCTCGGGATAAGCAAAGCTCAAACCATCTAATTGACTGCAACCCAGCGTCCATCGACAAGCAGTTGGAGCGGGCGGTAGTTACTTTTGTATTCCATTTTTTGACATTCTTTGATCCAGTACCCCAAAAATAGATAGGGTAACCCCAAGTCTTGGGCCATCTTGATTTGCCAAAGAATTGCATACCCGCCCAAAGAGCGTTTGGTTTGTGCTGGATCGAAAAAAGTATAGACTGCCGATAAACCTTGCTCGAGCACATCGGTGACACTAACTGCCACGAGCTGTTGATCTAGGTAGAATTTCAGAAACCGGGAATCCACTGTCTTTTTTTTAATGAAAGCTTCAAATTGCTCTGGAGTGGCAGGGTACATATCGCCATCATCATGGCGGTGATCTATGTAACGTTGATATAGCGCATAGGGTTCATCTCCGGTGAGATCGGAACACTCAACAACTTCTAAATCTTGGTTAGCATTCCAAACTCGTCGCTGGCGTCGCTTGAATATGAATTCAGCTACAATAACGCGACAGGATAGGCACGCTGAGCAGTTTTCGCAGTCAGGCCGGTACAGATGTGCACCGGACCGCCGGTAACCTAGCTCGCTGAGCTTACTATTGATGCTCTTATCAATCACCAGGTCGGGGTCGACGAATACCGTTGAGGCGATTTGGTCGGATTTGTAACTGCAGGGGTGGGGTGCTGTTCTGAATAACCGTACAGAATTTAGAGCCTTGGATTTCGTGTTGGATGTCATTTATGCAATTAACTTAAATAAGATTGACTGGGGTTAGGTCATTAAATCTGACTGGAATTGCCACTGCTGGCAAGTCGTATTTGCATCGATGCAACGCGTTAAATAAGTGCAAAATTCCTTGCGTGAAATCTCAACGGCGCCTAAAGATGCAAGATGTTCACTACTGACTTGGCAGTCCACAAGCTCAAACCCCCAAATTCCCAACTGCTTGACAAGATAAACAAAGCCAGCTTTAGAGGCGTTACTTGTTTTGCTGAACATAGATTCTCCAAAGAAGACCTTGCCTAGAGCAATGCCGTAAAGGCCACCTACTAACTGATCGTCCGCCCAAACCTCTACAGAATGGGCAATGCCAGCGTCAAAAAGCTTGCCGTAAGCGTTCTTCATGTCATCTGTTATCCAAGTGCCTGCAACCCCTGCTCGGGACTCCGCGCAGGCTTGAATAACGGCTGCGAAGCTAGTGTCGAAGGTGACGTGAAAATGCTCCTTACGAAGAGTTTTCGCTAGACTGCGGGACACTCTCAATTCCTCTGGAAACAGAACCATTCGTGGATCAGGACTCCACCAAAGTATAGGCTGCCCAGCTTCGTACCAAGGGAAAATACCTTGCCTGTATGCATGAACAAGCCACGGCAATGACAGCTCACCGCCGGCTGCTAAAAGACCCTCAGGGTCGTCTAGAGCCTCCTCAACTG
>CAWKZY010000043.1:0-23374 GCA_963854625.1 Gammaproteobacteria bacterium
TAGCAGGGATAACTGCTGACATGCTAGATTTCCGCTTGATCCAATTCTTGGCGTCTGGCTCCGGCCATAATGCCGTGGAAGGCATAATTCCCCTCATGACATGCATATTCGTACATAAGCTCCCCCGGGGGTTTTCGGTTCATTGCAATCTCACCGGTCCAGGGCTGTTGATAGCTGAGTGGGTCTTCCAGTGTAAATGCATATTTAATCTTACCCTCATCCTGTAGGCTAAAACGCTCCGTAATCACTAACTGATCGGAGCTGCCTCTAAATGACTGCTGGGAGTGGAAGTTCAGCGTTTTTACAACCAGAATGTCTCCGTCCCAATATCCTATGGAATCACCCATCCACTTCTCAAAGTTGATTGGGTGGTGATCCGTATCGATTGGGATGATTCGTGCATCGTGAACCATTTCGACAAGAATCATTACGTAGTCTTCTGTCTGCACGATCTGATAGTTGCTGTTGTAGAGAATAGGTAGCATGGGCGGGCCAGATCCTGACCCAAAGGTCAGCAGACAACGCTCACCCAAAGGACGAACCTCATGAGCATCGTAAGGCCCTACTCCGGATCGAGCTCGCCACTGCGCCCGGAGGCCGTTCTGGGGAGGATCGCCTTTTATATAGGGAATTTGCCCGTTGGCTGGGTCTACAATAATTGACGTGCGGTACTGCCCATCTAACTTAACTGCGTCTGAGCGAGGATCCCACCAAAAACTATTGTAACCAAGGTCCGCGTTACCATCAGTGGGAGGTGCTCTTTCTGGGTCAGCGGCTTGGGAGGAAGTTTTATAACGGTCACGCCAGCCCTGTTCTACATCGGCAGCCTCCGCTTCGGTCAAAAAGCCCTTTTCACCTAATTCTTCAGGGCGAACTAAAGGGGTTTGCGACGAGTTGGTCCAGTAGCCTTGGAGATCGGGTCTGCCATCATGAGTTCTTCGTATCTCGGAGTCCTGTGCTGCGGCAGGTCCCAGAGACAAAGATACTAACGCCAGACTAAACAGTGAACGGCAATGAATTCTCATTCTATTATCCCTTATTGTTAGTTTTCAGGAACTTCTCTTTAGCATAGCTCTAATGCACAATTGCCGCAATTCAAGAATGCCCAATAAATAGGGGAATTAACCTTTGGGCCGGAGGGGGTTCTAGAGCTTAAAGGGCAATCCCCACGATTCCTCATGCAGGCAGAGACACCCAAGGTACATGCTTCGTGCGGTAGGAGGCATAGACATAAATTGAGTTAGCGTTTATCGTTCTTAATACTAGAACAACTACTAGAGAATGGAGCGTGAGGTTTAGAGCTAATATAGCTGCGTAGCAGGCGGTGATACTCATACGTTAATGATTGGTGAGAGCTTTTACGATTATCATTCAGAAGGTGTTAGATGGGGTTAACCATGACTAGTCGACGATGCACTGAAAGCGGGTGGCTGCGCGTCAGCACTGCAGGGGCAAACGAGAAATATTAGTTAGAGCAAAGAGTCTCAATAATTAGAAAGGTTGAACGGCTTATCGCTGTTTAGGCCATGAGGGAGAACTAAAGTTGAAAATTAGAAACCTAACGGCGTTGAAATTAGTGAATAGAAGCATTTTAAACGGCAGTCTCTGGCTATCTTGCGGGGCTTTTTTACTGTTTGTCAGCTCGCTGTCAAACGCCGCCGAAGGCCTCGAACTGACGGCCTTAGACCACTATGTTGCGGCCCCTGACTCACACTATAAGTATTCGGTTCTCGAAACTGTTCAAGGGGAGGGTTACAAAACATTTGTTGTTGATATGACCTCTCAGCAATGGCTTACCGAAGCGGAAGTGAACCTGCCTGTTTGGGAGCACTTCATGGTGGTGACGGTGCCAGACGAAGTGGTGAGCGATATTGGCTTTTTGTATATAACCGGTGGCAGTAAATCTAACGACGCCCCCAAGGGTGCGCCAGAGTCGGATATAAAGCGTGCGTTACTAACTAACACTGTGGTCACCACTCTTTATATGGTGCCAAATCAACCCTTGGTATTTAAAGATGATAATGATCTGAGTCGAACAGAAGATTCAATTATCGCCTATTCCTGGGACAAATTTTTTCGTACCGGGGATGAGAAGTGGCCACTTAGATTGCCTATGACAAAAAGCGCCGTTCGAGCGATGGATACAGTAACGGATTTGTTGGCGAGCGCGGAGGCGGGAAGCTATCAGGTAGATCAATTCGTTGTAGCGGGCGGATCTAAAAGGGGCTGGACTACATGGACCACTGCAATCGTTGACAGTCGGGTCGTGGCAATCATGCCTATTGTTATCGACATGCTAAACGTGGGTGAATCTTTTAAGCACCACTATTCAGTTTATGGTGCCTATTCCCCTGCGGTTATTGACTACGTCCTCACAGGCAATATCAATTGGAACGGTACCGAGCAATGGGATGCCTTAATGGATATTGTTGGACCTTTTGAATACAGAGACAGACTAACCTTGCCGAAATACTTATTAAACTCTACCGGTGATGAGTTCTTCTTGCCGGATTCATGGCAGTTCTATTGGGATGAACTAGTGGGTGAAAAACACCTTCGCTATGTTCCTAACTCCAATCACAGTATGGAAGAAACCGATGTTATCGAAAGTGTCGACGCCTGGTACCATGCTATTGTCCACAATGTCTCAATGCCTAGGTATTCATGGGATGTGGCTGGTGATGGCACGATCACCTTGTTTTCTACTGATAAGCCTTCACGTGTTCTACTTTGGCAGGCGACCAACCCAGAAAAACGAAATTTTATGCAAGCCGTAATAGGTCGCGCCTATACCAGTACTCCTTTACAAGAAATTGAGCCTGGCGTTTATCAGGTTAGGCTTGATGCTCCGCCGTCAGGATTCACCGCTTATTATATAGAGGCTCATTATCCCAGCGGAGTGGTAGAACCGTTCAAATTTACATCTGGTGTTAAAGTGGTTCCAGATGTCACAGAATATCAATGGGAAATGGCGTCAGACCAAGCTCGGCAGCGCTAGAGTTTAAGCTAGGAGTCACAATTTTAGATAGAATGCTTACAGCGATAGCATGTTGATGCTTCGTTATTAGGATCGCGCACATCTAATTATGTGGCGAGGTTGGTGGCAGAGACATTGTCTATATAAAGTACTTTTATCTAATCATGTATGGAATGCGGGTTGCAACAACGGCGAGTACCTCTTTGTTCTCGATACACAAAGCAAGCTGGCTCAAGTTTATCGACTGTAAAGATAATATTATTCCTAAGGTTGCCTATTGGCCATCTCTGTTGTGCTCTTTAATTATCGTTATTGCATGGAGGCTGTCTCTTAGATGAGAAGTGATGTTGAGCTTCGCTAACGTATAAGGCGTTTTGGGGTGCTGACAAGTTAACTCTCAGCCGGTGGTCGCTGGCGAAAGATGCAATCAACAACATGGAAGAAGAGAAATTACCAATACGTAATAGCTTGACTTGATTGCCCCTATATTTGGTTCGATCTAGATGGATGGGAAGTAAGGAATATTAGGTTTTTATAGGCTAATAGTAGGCTGCCTTTCAAAGAGTTAAGTTATTAGACTCCCACTTTTATTTTAAAGCCTATCTCATGTCGCTAGAACACATCGCTCAAATATGTAGCTATGAATAGTCCTGATATACAATCACAAGTTTTGTCATGATAGTACCAGCAACTGCTTCCGAGAGAGATGAAAATGACCAATTCCATGCGCTATGTTTCCCTTAAAGCCAATATAGATGGGCTGCCAAAAGAGAGTGATTTTGAATTTAAGGATGCTCCTTTTCCCGAGCTAAAAGAAGGCCAGTTCATCGCTGAAAATCACTTTGTATCAGTTGATCCGGGCATGCGCTCGCGGCTTTCCGGCGTAACGGGCTATGCACCTCCCGTAAAACCCGGCGAGGCAGTCAGTGGATTTGCGATCGGCCGTGTACTGAAAAGTTGTAACGCCGCTTATAAAGAAGGTGACATGGTCACCATGGGAGGAAGCTGGGCATCACATAGTGTCTTTGGTGGTGCTGGATTCGCCTTTAAACTGCCTGAAGTTGATATTCCTGCATCGTTGTTTTTAGGCATTTTGGGAATCCCAGGAATGACATCCTATTTCGGTTTGAGACGCATAGGGCGGTTTCAGAAAGGTGACCATATACTAGTCACATCTGCCGCCGGCCCTGTCGGTGCGACTGCTGGGCAGCTAGCCAAGTATTGGGGGGCAGCATCGGTGACTGGTATTGCTGGCAGCGAGGAGAAATGTGCTTGGCTGACAGGAAAAGCCGGTTTTGATGCAGCGATCAACTACAAGACAGAAAGCGATCTTGCCGAGGCTATTTCAATGACCTGTCCTGAGGGTGTTGATGTTCTTTTTGATAATGTTGGTAATGCCATGATCGACACGGTCCTTCCAATGATGCGGTTCAATGGAAGGATAATCGTTTCGGGGCAGACGGCAGACTACAACGTTCCTCTAGAGGAACGCCATGGCATCAAAAATACAATCGATTTTATTGCCAGCCGGCTACTGATGCAGGGACTTGTTGTTTTTGACGACATACCAAATTTCGCCAAAGCGCAGAACGAAATGATCACACTTATACGAGAAGGGGGATTGGTCTATGAGGAGAAAATATTCGAAGGGTTAGAGACTCTTCCATCGGCTTTCTGCGGACTATTTAGGGGTGACAACTTTGGTAGGCAACTAGTCAAAGTTGGAGGTTTTTAGCTTCAGTCTATTTTTTGAAATCGGCCCCGAGGCCGCAGTCTTAAATATCAGTTGCGTTGTGTATTGAGTGTATTTTTGATTTTTATCAATAGAACTTTTGATTGAAGAGCAATATGGTATATGAAAAGTAAAACTGACCATGAAGTAATAGTGGTGGGAGCCGGAGTATCAGGTATCTATCAGATCAAATTGCTAACCGATTTGGGTTTCGACGCGATTGTTCTGGAAGGTGACAGCGATTTGGGTGGCACTTGGTATCGTAATCGCTATCCTGGCTGCAGATTCGATTCTGAGAGTTACACTTACGGTTATTCTTTTTCGAAGGAAGTGCTGGAAGAGTGGCATTGGAAAGAGCGTTTCTCTCCTCAGCCAGAAACTCTACGTTACTTAAATTTCGTTGCAGAAAAATTCAATCTACGGTCCTATATACGCTTTAACGCAAGAGTGAAAAGCATGCGCTGGATTGAGGGTCTAAGGCATTGGTGCTTGAACTTGGACAACGGTGATGTAGTTACCACGCGATTTGTAATTTCTGCAATGGGAGTGCTGTCCACTCCTACGCTGCCAAAGTATGACGGGATGGATGAGTTTGTCGGGCGATCTTTTCATACTTACTACTGGCCTAAGGAGCCGGTTGAGTTGGAGGGTAAGCGGGTAGCTGTTATAGGAACGGGAGCAACGGGTATTCAGGTGATTTCAGCAATAGCTGACAAGGTCGATTCCCTGACAGTATTTCAGCGGCGGCCAAATTGGACCACTCCGCTGAATAACTCACTTATTACTGAACAAGAAATGGCTGTGATTAGGGCTCGATACGACGAAATATTCGCCAACTGCTCAGAGTCGCCCAATGGTTTCGAGCATAAACCGGATCGACGCGGTTTCTGGAGGCTGACGAAGGATCAGCGAACTGAGCTTTGGAGCGAGCTTTATAAAACCTCTGGGTTCGCGATAAGTGCGGCGAATTTTCCAGAGATATTTTTTGAGGTGGAAGCCAATAAGGAGATGTCCGACTTCATAGCTGCGCGAATTAGAGAGCGAGTCAAGGACCCCAGGGTCGCCGAAAAGCTGATCCCTAAAGACCACGGCTTTGCGACGCAGCGACTGCCTTTAGAAACGAATTACTTTGAGGTCTATAACCGAGATAACGTTCATTTAGTTGATGCGAACGAAGAGCCAATCGATAGAATAACGGCAAAGGGGATTCAAACCAGCGAATCACATTATGACTTCGATCTGATTATTTACGCAACTGGTTTTGATGCTATTACAGGTGCCTACGAGAAAGTGGACGTAAAGGGCGTTGATGGGATGAGCCTTAAACGGAAGTGGGAAGATCAGCCTAATACGTATTTAGGTCTGTCCACCAGCGATTTCCCTAACATGTTTATGATAGCTGGGCCGCAAGGTATAGCGGGAAGCACCAATTTCCCCCGCGCGATTGAGTTGGGCGTAGAGTGGATTACTGACTTGCTGGTCCTTGCCCGCGATAAAGGATACACGCGTCTTGATGTACAATCTGCAGGCGAGAAGGAGTGGCACGAGGAAACCGTGGTGGCACATGAGCGCTTGCTTAGTCGAAATAGTAAAGGCTGGTTTACTGGATATAACAGCAATGTCGAAGGTCGTGAAGAAGGCAAGGTCCGATATCATGCTTATTTTGGCGGGGTGCCTTCGTATCGAAAAAGGATCAAGCAGGCTGCTACTGAAGGCTATAAATTTTTCGATATGAGCTAGACGGCGACCGCTAGAAGAACAATTGAGATCAGAGTAAAAATACAGTGGTTTTTCGGATGAACAAGTCCGTTTACCACATACCTCCGTTGAAGGCCTAGATTGAAATGACGGAGGCTAGAGAACTGGGTAATTGATAGCGACTCGAGGTGGAATAATCTGATCAGCCGCTGGTTTTTTATCCACTTTACTGGGTTTTCATGTTGAGTCTACTTATTCGCTCTCAGTTTAATTTCAAAGCTTAACTGTTCGAAAAAAATAGCTAAAAAAAGGGACAGGCTCACGCCTGTCCCTTGCATTAACTTTCCAAAATCACAGATTCGCTTGCTGTTGTCCTGGGGATAGGGGGGGCATATCTGGGCCCGATAGGCTTTTTAAAAACTCGATAACTGCCATTCGTTCTTTGTCACTAAGGGAATCCCCCCAGGTGTGACCCATCTTTCCTCTGCCAAAGTTGTTGGTGTCGTAAATAAAACTCATATCAATTTTGGCTCGGCTCTCATCTGGAGCGGCCGCCGCGGTTGCCGCTAAGTCTGCATATCGAGCTTTGGATAGTGCCGTATACTCCAGCCCTACACTTTTCATATTGTAGGAGTTTGGGCTTTTATCACGGTCCCAAATTTCTGGGCGTAACTTGGAATTTAATACAGCCTCTATAGTTGGTACAGATCCATTGTGGAAATACGGGGCTGTCGTCCAAACACCAACTAGAGGTGGTGGAATGTAGCCGATTCCTTCTAGCGGGCTATCTACTGGGGTTAATTCAGGCGTACCTTGAGCGTCATAATAAACAGCGAGTTTGTCTAAATGGTCGACGATGGGAGCGAAGTCTTCGATAACTTCGCTGTAGCTAGGGTCTGTTCCAACATTTCTGAGCAACTCAGACCCGGTGTAATTCACGGTCCAAGAGCCCGGCATACGGTAATCCAATGCCGAGGTCTTTTTGGTGTATTCGCCGTGGCATTGTACACAAGCTAAGAACGTTGACTGATCTTCAGGTGCGAGCTTGCCATGAAAAATCTTTTCCCCCCTCTGTACCAGCGAAGCGTTAAGTTTTTCAGGATAAACCGGTGACTGGGTTTCTCTGGCGAAAGCCAGCGCTTTAGCCGTCATCGCCACATGCTCTGTGTGATGATCGTTTATTTGTTCGTTGCCTATGCTGAAATTTAGAGAAAAGTGCGCTGCATCGTGGGGTCCGCCATCGCCGTACCAGTAGTCCCGTACTTTGTATTTCATTGTCCACCAAGGCATTGCCTGCACTGGAGGCCGCTGGGTGTTCTTCATAACTTCGGTGAGCTCTGTCTCTTCAGCGGACGTTAGCAATCCGGTCTCTTCTGGATTCGCAATTCTTGCTGCCAAGTTCCAAACCGCATATTGACCAAAGTTATCTCCGCGAACTACTTCTCCGCGCACGTCTGTTAACGGCGTTGCTCGCTGAACGGTGCTGTTACTGGCAAGTCCCGCTACCACGACGCCATTGACTACTCCGGCATGGCAGGCAAAACAGTTCAGGCTTGCATACTCCTTGCCGTCGCGCTCGAAAGGAGAAAGACCTAAATCTAAGGGTGAGTCGGCATCTGCATTAAATGAAGGCAACGAGCCTTCGCTGTAGTACTTGCCTGCCGCAGATGTGGGGTCGTATCCAAGCTCATCCGCCTTGCTGGCAGCAATTGCCTGCTGAAAGTAGAGTCCGCTCATGGGTAATGCTAAGTCGAACATTTTCCCTGAAAGGATTTGTTCTAGACCAGCCTGTCCTGCTTCAGAGTAAGATTTAGAGTCAAAACCATGGAAGGATAGCGAAAGATCTTCGCGGTCTGAATAGGCGCTTCCGACGAAGACAAGCGCTGAGCCGAGCAGAATCGACATTGTGCCGCAGCGGATGCGTGACTTCTTTTGAGAGGGGCTTAGCTTATTGGAAATGGCTGATTTCATGGTAGATCTCTTTAAATTGGCTGCTTATCTGGCGAGTGAGCTGAAATGTATAGATATAGTATAGGAAAAGAGTAGCTTTCTAGCTTGTACGCAGCGACTGACCTATCGCTGGCTGCGTGCTGACAGTTAGTGGGCTATTGACGAGGGCAGATGGACTTAAGCTAGGTGGTGTCAAAACCGAAAGTAAGGCTAAAGTCCTCGCTATGAATATCGCTTGGTGATCCACCAGTGAATCCTGCAACAGCTCGGCTATAGTGGGAGAGGTCGTAAAAGCCTGCCTCGTGGGCTGCTTCGGTGAAATTAGAACCTTTGGCGAGCATCGGAAGTGTCTTCCAGACAGCGACATTACGGATATAGAGGGAGAGTGCACACTGCATTTCTTGTTTAAAAAGGGCTCTTAAGCGGGATTCGGAAAGATTTATTTTGCCAGCAAGGAATTTGATTGTTATTTCATTGGCAGGATATTCCTCAATGAGTCTGCACACCTCTTCAATTCTTGGGTCACTCTTTGTGGCAATATTTCTGTCGCAGAGGGCGTAGATGATTGAGTCGAACAAGGAGGCTATTTGTATCTGGTTCAACTCCTCATTGAAGCTTTCGTTGCATAACTTTTGTGTTTTTAGGAGTTCTGTAGGGGTGAACGATCGAGTTTGCTCCCCATTCAACGTGCTCATTAGATCCCAGTAGGCGGGAGTTGTAATGAAAGCATCGAAGGTAGTGGTTTCCGAATTTATAGCGTGAATGCTGGTGTCATTTAAGTCTGGGCCAAGGATGATGCCCTGGCAATGCTGTTCTTGATTATTCTCATCTTGAATTGAAAAGGGTTTATCGCCGGCGATTACAACTGTCACTGATAAGCGATGGATTGGCGAGCGGTCGTAATCTCCTGATAAAAAAAGGTCCCTCTTGTAGAAGCACCGATCCCAGAAATGAATACGGCTTCTGCCCATTTTATTGTTAATTTCATTATTCATTGTTTATTGATCACTGAACCACCTGCCCTAGGGTGCGATGCTAGGAGGTCGAATTATCCGAGGCTTACATATTACACGCACTGAAGGTTCCTACAATAACGACAAATGTCTAGATCGTTGTCAGGACCGAAGCTATGGAAATGAGGATGTTGGAGTCATTGATCCGAACAGTGATTTGCCAGATTTAAGTTGTGATGCGCAGGTTGATTGTATTTTAGCCATAAGTGATGACTCAGGTACATATCATGGGCTAACTATTTCAGGTCATTAAGAAAATCTTGATAAGGGGCTGACTAAGCTTTCAAAACGTGGCATTAGAATCTGAATTGGATGTTAAATCACAGGTCATTCGATCTATATTTCATAACTATTAAGCAGATTAAAAATAGCGATTTTCTATCTGAGAGCCCTTTTGTTAGATCATATTGATATTTTGGGTGGTGAGTCTGGCACTGTATTTTTTATAAGAGCCATCAAAGCTGTCAAAGTGTTCTCGATTTCGCCATGCCTCCCGCTCCATCCCTCCCCAGATCGAGAAGATAGTTTATCTTCCGCAATAAGAGCCCGTTGGGCTAGGTGGCAAGAATTACGAAATTTGAGTGCAACAAACACAGGAGCACAGATTGCAGCGCTAAGTGGAACTGATTTTTGCTCGGTCTATAGGAAGTCGGTAAACGTAACAGAAGTCTCGGCCAACAGAAATGCTCGTTAGTGTTGGGTTGTTTGCGTATAGTAATGCTACTTAAAATGGCGTTTAAAATCGTGACGAGTTGAATTTTCGGAGACGGCAATGGCTTTACCGCGTTATCAAAATTTTGTTAATGGAAATTATACCGCCAATCAAACCGGTGAATACTTTGATGTTATCAATCCTGCTACTGGTCAGGTTATTTACCAAGTTGAAATGGCCGATAAAAGTATAAAAGCAACCGCAGTTGAAAGTGCGCGGCAAGGTTTTGCGCTTTGGTCGACACTGACGGCAATAGAACGTGCACGCATACTAAATCGCGCCGCAACGCTGTTGCGTGAGCGTAATGATGAGCTGGCCCGCGTTGAAGTGTCAGATACCGGCAAGCCGTGGCAAGAGGCAGAGTGTGTTGATGTGGCTAGCGGCGCGGATGCGATAGAGTACTTCGCAGGTCTTGCGCCGTCGGTAGTTGGTCAGCAACAAAGTGTAGGCTCCGATTTTTATTATACTCGTAAAGAAGCGTTAGGCATTTGCGCTGGTATCGGCGCATGGAACTATCCATTGCAGATTGCCTGTTGGAAAGCAGCGCCAGCACTTGCCTGTGGCAACAGTATGATTTTTAAGCCGTCAGAAGAAACTCCACTAGGGGCATTAAAGTTAGCCGAGATATTTATTGAGGCAGGCCTTCCAGCGGGTGTATTCAATGTCGTGCAAGGTGGTGCTGAAGTTGGTCAATGGCTCGCTAGTCATAATGAGATTGAAAAAGTGTCTTTTACCGGAGAAGTAGGCACTGGCAAAAAAGTAATGCGCAGTGCCAGTGACAATCTAAAAGATATCACTATGGAGCTTGGCGGAAAGTCTCCACTGATAATCTTCGGCGACGCCGATATAGCTGAGGCGGTTAGCGCTGCCATGTTGGGAAATTTTTATACCCAAGGTGAAATATGCACTAACTGTACTAGAGTCTATTTGCACGAAAATATTAAAGTTGAATTTCTCGCTCAACTAAAAAACCGAATTGAAAATAATATAGTTGCCGGCGATCCTTTGAATAGCGATGTGAACTTTGGCTCATTGATCTCCGCCAAACATCAGCAACTAGTTTTGGATTACATAGCTAAGGGCATTGAGGAGGGCGCAGAACTATTAACTGGTGGCAAAGCATTGCAACCGAAATCAGCACCTAATGGTTTCTTCGTTGCGCCAACAGTGTTTATTAACTGCCAGGACGATATGACTATTGTCAAAGAGGAAATTTTTGGCCCGGTTATGTCGGTGCTAACCTTTAGCGATGAAGATGATGTCATCAGGCGCGCCAACAATACTGCTCTAGGCCTAGCGGCAGGCGTGTTCACCAAAGATGTGCAGCGGGCGCATCGCGTTATTCATCAGCTCAATGCGGGCATTTGTTGGATTAACAGCTATGGTTTATCCCCGATTGAAATGCCTGTGGGTGGTTTTAAACAGTCAGGCATAGGCCGAGAAAATGGCTTGGAGGCACTAAATCAATATACGCAAACAAAAGCGGTTTATATGGGTATGAGTAAACTGGATAGCCCTTTCTAATGAGTAATCAAATAGAATTTCACCGATTTTTTACGCGCAAAGGACGCATAAGAGGGAGGGGTATGCAGGGCGAAGGAGTCCTAACCGCTTGAACGTGGATTCAGGTGTTGGGTTTTAATTGAGCTTTCAAATTATTAATGTTCCCAAGTGCCAAAGAACTTACTGGAAGTTAAAAGCAGATTATGAAAAATAGTGATTCATTAACTCCAACTAAAAGGCAGAAAAATGACAGACTTTAGCGAAACCGACATCTCTTCTCAGGATGGAAAGACTGTTTTCATCACCGGCGCAAATACGGGCATTGGTTTTGAGACGGCGAGAGTGCTGGCAGTAAGCGGCAGCCGTGTTCTCTTAGGCTGTCGCTCTGAAGAAAAAGCGCTTGGGGCGATAAACAAAATCAAAGCAATTAAGGGAGATGCAGACGTTTTATGGGTGCCGTTGGATTTAACGAGTCTTGCGTCCATTAAGGCGGCCGCTGCCGTAGTGAGCAAGGAGAGAAGACTAGATGCTCTTATTAACAACGCCGGTGTGATGATACCTCCAAAGCAGCAAACCAGTGATGGTTTCGAATTACAGTTTGGCGTCAATCATCTCGGTCACTTTGCATTAACGGGGCATTTACTGCATAAGCTTAAAGATCAATCAGGCGCCCGAATTGTTAACGTTAGTAGTCTGGCTCATCGAAATGGAAGAATTGATTACAAGGATATTCACGCGGATAAAAAATATGCGCGTATGACCCGCTACAGCATGAGTAAATTTGCCAACATACTCTTTACTTATGAATTGCAGCGCAGGCTTGAAAAGGCCAACTCATCGGCAATATCTGTGGCCTGTCATCCCGGAGGATCAGCGACAGAGCTAGGAAGGCATCTACCATCATTTTTTAGAATGTTACTGACGCCTTTGAACATGTTGATGAATACTCCCGCCGAAGGAGCTCTGCCGACCTTGATAGCCACCACTAGTGAGAAAGTCAGAGGGGGAGATTACTTCGGCCCTATGAGAATGGGTGAATTGTTCCACTCGGCACATAAGGTGGATACGACTGCGGCTTCAAAAGATGAGGTAGACGCGGCTCTGCTGTGGGATCTTTCCACTGATCTAACAGGTGTTGAATTTGCCTTTTAAAGAGCGGCCTAAAGAACCGCTTAATG
Source organism: Gammaproteobacteria bacterium (assembly GCA_963854625.1). Classification (GTDB taxonomy): domain Bacteria; phylum Pseudomonadota; class Gammaproteobacteria; order Pseudomonadales; family Pseudohongiellaceae; genus UBA9145. Next base: position 12,764 of record CAWKZY010000043.1, read on the forward strand.
TAAGGTTCGGCTGCCTCTTAAAATGCGAGAAACGGCAATTACGGTCAGATAGTAATTAGTGAAGTGCGGAGTAAAAATACGGTGGTTTGGAGCAGAGGAGGATAATACAGGGTGAGAACGGGGCTCACCAATAAATTAATAATCTAACTGTTGTTCTCTAGGATTTGTAGTTATTCATTTAGCAGAGTTTTGCCTAAGTCAGATAAATCATAGACACCACGTGATACGTTTTGAAACCATCCGTAATAATTGTCGTAGACTACGGCTCTGGATCTAGGGATCTCTAGGCTCTTCGCAATATCGCTTGCCTTGCTAGCGCCATGTTTGCGTAAATAGTTGGCAATTCGGATCGCTTGCTGTTTGTAGGCGGTCATTCGCACTGTTTTGGTAGAGGCGCCGCCGAGGTTTGGATCGCCAGCTCGCGCCACGAACTCATTGATTAGCCATTGTTGTTTCGGTTTGGATTGTCGAGGTTTATAGGTAGTGGGGTCGACCACAACCAGCGCAGTGTTGCCCTTGAGATTAATGGCCACTAAACCTATGCTGAGCATCTTCAAGAGTTTGATAATTCGTTTGCGTTTCTTTTTTTTAAGGGCACCACAGGTGCTGGGCACGCCAATGTAAACAATCGGGCTTAACACCAAACGGTCAACGGCCTGTAGGATTACCTCTAGATTAAGCGACAGTTTTAGCTCAATAATAGTGGGTGGTAGCGTTTTTTCGTTGTCAGCAGGTTTCTTAATTGCAACGACATCACAGTTCTTAACTTCAGCTTTAACTTCGTAGTTTTGCTTTTCGAGAAACTTCTTTAAAGGAAGATAGAGATCAGATTCTTTCATAATGAAGAAGGCATAGTCTTTTAATTGATGGCGTATCTTGGTTTTGGTAAAAAGTAATCGAGTCAGGTTAAAAATACAATAGCTATTGTTTTGGCGAGTAATATTTAGAGAATCAAAGCTGTTAAGGGTTATTTCGTACTATATCTGTATGTAGCTTGCTGGGAATAATCGAGACGACCATTTAATAGTGGAGGATTGGTTTACAGTGCCCCTGTGTTCTCTATTTCTGGCTTCCATAGTGTCACCTACAGGTTTAGTGGCGCTATCGTGATAATATACGAACCAAATTTGTCATCTAACCCTAGTTTGAATGCAATCTTCGTTGTTTGTTAATCAATTCTCAGAATTCACCGAGAACCATGATGCGTTCATCATGGGGAAGAAGTCTGCCCAGAAATTTTGTCCGGTATCTACGGATAGTGGCGCTACCGATATTACAAAGGAATAGTCTTGCCTGTAACCTTAACTCGACGCGCTGTCATACTGCTCGCGATAGCGTCGGCAATTGTCACTGCCAATGCGTATTACATCCATCCGATAATTGGACATGTGGCGGAGGAGTTTGGTGTTAGTAACGCTTTGGTCGGTGCTGTTCCTGCACTGAACCAGATCGCGTTGGCGCTTGGAATATTGCTGTTGTTGCCCCTAGGCGATCGCTTGAGTAATCGCAAGCTCACCACTGTTTTTCTTGCCGCTCAGGTGGTGGCACTTCTAATCATGGCGGTAGCGCAATCCTTCTGGTTGTTTGTGGCAGGCTCGACACTCCTAGGTTTTTTCACCATCACGCCGTATCTACTGCCTGCATTTGTTTCAAAAAGAGTGAGTGTGGAGCGTCTTGGGACCGTGACAGCCATTCTCACTACGGGGGTCATCGCCGGAGTGCTGATCTCTCGAACAGGAGCTGGTATCGTTGGTGAGTATTTGGGTTGGCGTACTATCTATTGGATTGCCGCTGCCCTGATGGCGGCGGCAACTTTGGTGGTGCCATTGCTGCTAGACGACGACATAGTTGCTGCGGGCGAGGTTAGAAAAGCCACCTATGGTCAGTTGATCTCATCATTAGTTGACCTATTAAGGGGGCATCCTGCTGTGATTGTGTCCGGTGCTATTCAGGGCTTAAGTTTCGCGGTTTTCCTTACCGTATGGTTGGGCATTGGTCTGCATCTTACGAGTTCCGAAATGGGCTTCGGCGTGGATGATGTGGGATATCTTGCCGCTTTCTCTGCACTTAATCTTATGACAACACCGAGCTTGGGAAGACTCGCAGACCGAATTGGACCGATGCTGACCCGAACCATTGCTGTCTGTATCCAGTTCCTAGGAGTAATAACATTGTTTTTTTCGGACAGTGGTTATTGGATTTTACTGCTGCCGATTTCTCTTATGAGTGTTGCCGGACCGGTTGTGGACATTACTGGGCGTATGACTCTGTTAACACAAGACTCAGTGATACGAACGAGGTTGATGACCCTCTATGTAGTGATTATGTTTCTGGGAGGCGGACTGGGCAGCTGGGGCGGCACGATTGCCTTCGAGCTTGGTGGGTGGCTAGGGACTTGTATATTGGCAATGTTCTTCTCGGCGCTGGCTGTCGGTCTTTCGTTGTCACGCTTGAACGCGGATTAAATGGGCTTGTAAATATTGCTCACCATCCACCATCCACCATCCACCATCCACCATCCACCATCCACCATCTAGAAACGGTACCGGAGGAGTAAATCTCTTCTTTTCCTCATCGCGGGAGCCAAAGTAGGCTGGAAATACGGTAGTTTTCTATTAAAGAGGTCGGAGGAATTAAAAGTAAATTCTTCCTACCCCTTTTAATTTTATCAGTGCCTTAAAAAGTCACTAATCTTTTAAACCGCCGAACCCAATAGGCGCGCTATTGCCGCCTGATCGGGCCTTGCCGACAACTTCGCGCAAGGTGAAAGCGGCATTTAATTCCAGTTGCGTCGAGTGTGGCCTAAGTTCTCCAACCCTTAAGTATTCGCCGCGGTCAGCGGTCATTCTAAAATCGACCGTAGCACCAACTGCCTCATCAATCTGTCCTGTCGCGCCAAACCCATGCCCCTCGTTAGTTTGAGCGGTGTTGGTTGCCTGATAACCCATACGGTGAAGTAGTTTTGGGCTCGCCCGTTGCAAAACTTCGGGGCTTACGGACAACATCCAGTTCTCTTGCTGTCGCAAAAAGGGTTTCAGCATCGAGCTAAGCATCACTATCCGCGGAGTTTCTGTGTGGTTGACTCCTGTGCCATGTAATAGGCGACCGTCGGTGATAATCATAGCACCTCCTTTTGCGTCGATATTAATGGCAGGTGGCAGCTTGCCAACGGGTTTATGGTTTCGCAATGCCTCTGACACGGCAAGATGGCTGCCTGGAATAACAAGGGTGCCTCCGTTAACTTCATCAACATCAGAAATGGCTGTGAGGATGTTGATCGACATGGGGCTGTGCGAGTCGAGATTATTATCCTGATCTTGATGTAATGCTTGAGGCACACCACCTTGTATTGATATCGCTGCAATAAGCGAAGAGCAGATCCAGCCAGCTCCCAAAGCTTCGGTGATTAGCTGCTCGATTAAAGGGCCGCCCTGCACGACATCAGTATGTTGTTCTATTAATCCTTCAAAGCACTGGCCCTTGTTGACGCAGCAATTAATATTTTGACCGCTTGGGGTTTTCTGGGAAATGCCAGCGAGGCGTTCGCCTTCTGCCTGCTCGAGTACACGCTGTCGAATGATCCGAACTTGCTCAAGTGAGAGCGCATCGGAGATTTTGCAGTAGCCCCACTTCAAAAAATCCCGACGCAGCTGTTCTATATCCCTACTCGGTTGCGGCAGATCGATAGACTTCCAATAGGCATGTTTTGAGCCGGTTGTGGTGTCGTAATAGGATCCCGGCTTAAACTCCCAAGTTCCCCACTCACTGCTGCGTTTTGGTGGCACAAAGTAAATCTCTGGATTATTTTCCAGGATGGACTTCATGGGCTCCTTCGATGTCACTTCGGCATGGTACATCTGCAATTCGGGAGCGGACTTAGACGCAACATCAACTGGGTCAAACTCATTTGGGACGGTATTCATGCTTTCGGTTCTCTTTAACGTGTGTTCTGCTATTGTCGAAGTTTCATACTGCTCAAAGATTACACCTCAAAACGAGGCGTAAACCTAGCCCTGTTTGATTCATGAATGAATAATTGGGGTCAGAGTAAAATACAGTAGTGTTCGATTACAAATAGATGGGGCCAGATTTATTCTAGCTATGTTGGACTGTAAAGAGATGCCATCTGCGGGCGGAGCAATTCGCATTAGAATTAGAGCAATTTGAAGTCCTGCGAAGCTATACTGCTGCCTGCGTTCTCTTAATTACCGAAAGGACTATCTTTGTTTTCGATATTGAGCTGGCCTTCAAGTCCTGCTCCGCGATGCTTTGCACTTGTCTGGTAATCGGGGTTCTGGATCATTGTCATTATAGCTTTCCTACTTGGGTACAGTGCAATCGCCGCTTTGTCCCACAGTTCTTCCACTTCACCAAGCATTGGCCGGCTTGTGTTGACAGGAAAAATGATTATGCCGCCAACCTTTTCTGGGTGCGCCTGAACATCCTTACCTTACATACTATATGCCTCTGTGCCTGTCATGGTTGTCTCAAGCAATCCGCGTATTCTGCTTTGTCTTTTAATTTAAGCAGATTCAGCATATTGATAAGTGTATCTGTGTCACTTCTTGAAAGCTGGCAATTTGTTCGCCCCTTGAGCGGAGTCGGTTTTCTACCTGCATATTATCTACCCGATTTGTAAGAGAAATAGAGCGGTGACTGCTGTTTAATTAATCCGTATGGAGCGTATTATCGATATTTACCGCAATTAGCAGAATGGCTGCTTCGATTCATTGTAGTTTTGAATTGAGAATTACCTCACGTAACAACAGAGAATTAAGAAAGGACACTACGAGCACGGATCGCCTTAGCAGCACTTGCTCTTGCCGCCAGTTTGCCGTTCTCCTGGAAAAAATCAGCTTCAACAAAACCGGTTGACCGACCACGATTAATCAGACGTCCTTCTACGCGAATAACTCCACTTTGCATGGGGCGAAACATGCGCGTTGTCAGTTCCGTAGTGGTGAACCATTCACCGTCTTCCAGAGCACTGGCCATTGTCATCGATACGATATGATCGGCTAATGCGGCTATCCAGCCCCCAAAAACACGGCCATCTTGAATGTCGCGGTTGCCGTCATTTGGCCACTCATAGACAACACGCCCGAAAGATACTTCCTTAAGCCAAAGGTGGGGCTTTATTCCTAGATTGCGAATTCCCGGAGGGAGCTCGCCGTCAGCAGATCTTAAGTTTCTGAAAAATTCCGTTTGCTGTTTAGATAATTCTGTTCGCTCTATTTTACTCATTGGCTTCCAAGTCGTAGGCTTTAGTTTGTTTACGTAAGGTCAGCGCAAAATACAGTATTTTCAGCCATTCTGGAATTATCTTTTTACCTACAAAGCGCTTTGTTAATGAAAAATTTCTCGTGATTTAGCGGCCAAGATCCACGTTCGTTTAGTTTTTCGTCGGATTTCCAGATTTTGAAGTTATTTTAAGCTTGCAGAACGATATTTTAAAAAGTGAGCACGAGGGCAAAAACTGAAGTAGCCTTCCTTTTTCTTAGGGTCCAGATACACCGGGTGCTGGGTATCTGAGGGGAAGGTATGTTTAGAAAAAGATTTGCTCTATTTAGGCAGTGCTTTCACGCTTAAGAAGGTTGAGGGGTTTCTGCTTTTTGATTCTCCCCATCTTCTCGTTGCGCGAAGTCTCATAGTCATTCAGTAGTTTGACGTTCAAATCAGCAGCATCATGGTTGCCAAAAAAGGGAATTAGGTAATTATTGGTGGTGCGAATTAATTCCTGGAAATAGGTTTTCTATTTTCGGCACTCAATTTGTCTCTGGAGTGAAGCAGACCTTATGGTTTAGATGTGTCTCCATAGAATAAAAGCATGGGATAATGAGTGCTTCCGACCCCAATTAGCGACCCGTTTTGTTCGCTTATTTGTACTTTAATTGTAGTTATTGTATTTTGAGATTGTCTATTAATTTGTGAGGCATGAAAACTTAATTAGGATGTTTGGACACCCTTTTGCGGCCTTAAATATACGGAGTCCTGATACTAAAAATGCGAGCTTTTTTTCGGCCACAAAAATATGAAGAACAATTAAATTCACGATAGCCTGCTTCGAAAGCCAGTTTGGTGAAGTAAAGCGCTAGTTACCTGCTGTTAACTAATCGAGTTATCATCAATAACGTCGATGTTTGCTTAAAAAGCCTCGCAGCATAGTTAAACTAGCTAGACCTTATTGAGGCAGGAAAGATTTATTTTCTATTCCCTGAAGTCCGGTAACTTGTATAATGCAAGTCGCTGTTTTAGACTTACCTTATGATTAAAAAGCTCCCAAGTTCAGTCGCTAAGCGAAGTCCCTGTCCCGTTGCCACGGCCTTGGATTTGGTTGGTGATAAATGGACGCTTTTAATTATCCGTGATATCGGATTTTTTGCTCGTCACCGCAATAAAGATTTTCAGCAAGGAGTTGAGGGCATCCCCAGCAATATATTGGCTAGTCGTTTAAAAATGTTGCTAGAGAATAATCTGCTTCACAAAAGACCTTATCAAAACAGTCCATTAAGACACGAATATTTTCTAACGGAAGCTGGTGAAGACCTTTTGCCAGTAGTTAAAGCGATGGCTAAATGGGGGAAAGCTCATGTCGCGGGGTCCATAATGCCGCGTCGACTGGAATAAGTGCCACTATTTTTATTAAGTGCACGCGTCTAACACTTGCATAATGCAAGCGACGTCTTCAGACGAAGATAAATGATGTTGGCGAATCTAACAATTACAGAAGTGATAATTTTATGACTGAAATTACAAGTTCGGATCTCTCGGGGAGCAACAACCAAAATATTTTTAGTATGCCTAAGCGTCAAAAAATACGTAAGGTGTTAGATAGATTAGGCTGGACCGTTGTGCTGCCTCTGCTATTCGTCGGTCTAAGCTCCTTGTTTAGTCGGGTTGAATTTCTAAATAGTAAATTTTCAAAGGAGGTAGTCAATATTGGAAATGGGGTCAGTAATTTTGATATCCGGTATATTCAGCACTATTTCGTTGCAGGGGTTCACTTGCTATTTGGACTTATCGTCTATGTCTTCGCACCTTTTCAGTTCATGACCAGTATTCGTAAACGATTTATTGGCTTTCATCGCTGGACCGGTAGAGCTTGAATGATTAGTGGTGCGGTAGCTGGATTCACAGGAGCATTCTTTGGATTCGTTTGGCCGTTTACAGGTCATCAGGGATTTGGGCTGCTGCAAACCGGTATCAACGCTATTATTGGCCCTTACACATTATTCTGCTTATACAAAGCTTATAGCAATATTCGAGCACGTAATTTTGGCGAACACAGAGAGTGGATGATCCGAACTTTTGCGTTAATGTTGGGTGTGGCGACGCAGCGAGTATTGATGATAATCCTCACCGTGTTTACGGAAATAGGTCGAGAACCCATGTTTGCACCCGCCATGGTCGCTGGCATGGTTATCAATATTGTTGTGGCTGAATACTGGATCACTTTAACTAAAACACCCGGCAGTGGTCACCGTCACTGGAAAGATCTTGATAGAAGAGCGGAGTCTTGAGTGAAGCTATTGCAGTTTTACAAGAGGAAAACAGAAAAAACAAAATAAGGAGTTGGCTATGAAACCAGTTTGTTTAGTTATCGGAGCGGGTGCTGGAATAGGTGGCACGGTAGGCAAACGCTTCGCTCAGGAGGGGTATCACGCCGTGCTGTGTCGGCGTAGTGATGAAGACGGTCTAAATAAATTGGTTTCACAGATACAGAAAAATGGTGGAGAGGCATCGGGGTTTCTCTTGAATGCTGTAGACGAAGGCAGTATTGAAGAACGTATAGCGGCAGTAGAATCTCAAATCGGACCGATAGAAGTAGTAGTCTTTAATCTTGGTGCGCAAGTCGGCAATCGTTCTCTGCAAGACACCTCATACAAAGTGTTCGAACTAGGCTGGAGGATGGCAACGTTCGCCCTGTTCAGAACTGCATCCACACTGTTTCCGCTCATGGAAAAACGCGGCAAAGGGACGCTGCTGGTAACTTCATCCACGGCAGCTGTTCGCGGCAATGCTCAACAACATGCCCATGCCGCCGCTATGGCTGGGAGGCGTATGCTTTGCCAGTCATTGAATGCAGAATATGCAAGCAAAGGTATCCATTTGGCTCACATCGTCATTGATGGCGCTGTTGATGCGCCAGACACGCTGGGGAAAATGATGGGGACGGAAAAATTCCAACAATTACGGCAAGAGAAAGGCATGGAGCACGATGGATTGATGCTGCCGGAGAAAATCGCGGAGACTTACCTGCACTTGCATCAGCAACACCGCTCAGTCTGGACACACGAATTGGATCTTCGTGCATTCTCGGATCTGGCATGGTGGAATCATTAAGTAATACGTCAGGATCTGGCACCCCAGAATCGAAAAACCGTGACGATTCTAGCATTATGAATTTAGTGCTATTCAACGAATAGCCCATTGCAATCCAATTATTGAAAAGCCACATTATGAGCGATGCACAAATTACGCTGTGGGGTGCCGGCACCAGTCGAACCATTCGACCGATCTGGGTCGCAGAAGAGCTGGGTCTTAGTTATAAATTGATACCAATTGGTCCAAGAACCGGGGAGACTCAAACCGAAAGATATACGCAGCTGAATCCCAAGCAAAAGATACCTTTTCTTGAAGACGGTAGCTTGCAGTTATCAGAAAGTGTCGCGATTAGTCGATACCTGGTTAATCGTTATGGAACAACGTCCACAATCGCGCCGCCGGCTTCTATTGAAGAGCAGGCGAAGGAAGATGAATGGCTCAGTTTTATTTACGGTGAGCTAGACGAGACGAGCCTATATGTCTTGAGACGTCATGAAGCACTGGCGGCAATCTATGGCAAAGCACCAACTGCTATCACCGCGGCAAAACAGTATTTTCAGAAGCAAGTGGCTGTTGCCGATATGCACTTGCGAGAGACTCACTACCTAATCAATAACAAGTTTGGGGTTGCTGATGTTTTTCTGACTACTTGCCTAGTTTGTGCAGAGTCGAGCGGCATCGGTTTGTCCAAGAACTTGAAAAGCTATTTGCAGCGCACGCTTGCAAGAGACGGGTATCAAGCCGCTAAGGCGCAAAATATTCAACAGTTATAGATTTATAGTTATAAATCAAAGGGTAAAATCCATGGGACCGTTACAGGGAATAAAAGTACTAGATTTAACCAGTATGGTATCCGGGCCAGTAGCCGCCATGATGTTAGGCGATCAGGGTGCTGATGTTATCAAAGTCGAACCCACCCAAGGAGAGCAGATGAGATTCTTGGGCGAGCAACACAATGATATTACACCAACCTTTTACTCCTGTAATCGCAACAAAAAATCGCTTGCGATCGATTTGAAAAGCGATGCGGGCAAGGAAGTGCTCTGGAAGCTTATAGAAGGTGCAGACGTTCTGCTTCAAAATTTCCGTCCGGGTGCTATCGAGCGAATGGGTTTTGGTGAACAAGTTGCTAGAAAGCGCAACCAACGCATTATTTTTGTCTCCATTAGCGGCTTTGGCGAAAAAGGCCCCTACGCCCACAAGCGGGTTTATGATCCGATTATTCAGGGGCTTTCTGGCGCTGCAGACATTCAAGCAAACCGAGAAACAGGCCGGCCGGGAATGTTTCGCATCATCATCGCCGACAAAATTTCTGCCTTAACCGCAGCTCAGGCCATTTCAAGCGCGCTGTTTCATCGAGAAAGGAAAGGCGAAGGTCAACATATCAAGCTTTCCATGCTAGATGCGACTGTGGCCTTCTTTTGGCCGGAGGGAATGAGCGGACTCACGTTCGCCGAGAAGGAGACTGATCACAAGAAGTCATTCTCCTCAATCGACTTGATCTATGAAAGCAGCGATGGCTTTATCACCATGAGTACCGTCTCTGACAAAGAATGGGAGGGCTTCTGTAATGCGGTAGGTCGTCCTGAACTTATCAGCGACGAACGTTTTGCCACCGCGTTGGCTCGCCGTGAAAACATAGCAGTAAGACGAGAATTAGCTGGCGCCGAAATTGGAAAACGTTCCTCCCAAGAATTGCTGCAAATACTAGATGCTCAAGATGTGCCATGCGCTCCGGTACTAAGCAGACAGGAGCTATTGGACCATCCTCAAATAATAGAGGGCGGCACAGTTAACCGACAACAAGTCGAGGGTTTCGGCGAAGTACGTCAAGCGATTCCCGCCGCACAATTTCAACTAACGGAAAGTACTCTTAGATTGCCGGCCCCTAAATTAGGTCAGCATAGCTTGGAGATACTCGTCGAGCTGGGTTATAGCGAGAGTGAAAGTAATGAGTTAATTAACGCTAGCGTAGTACGTCAAGCAGAGTAGCAGGGTAAGTAAATGGCTGAGATCCTAAGTGTTCTAAGATGGGTCTTTTTGCGGGTTCCGCTGAAAGCCGAATAATCGACATACACACAGCAAAAAATATCAGAGGGCAGGTTCAGAAAACTATGAAAACTATGAAAACTAGAATAACTAATTTGTTGGGTATTGAGCATCCGATCATACAAGGTGGAATGCATTATGTGGGCTTCGCTGAATTAGCGGCAGCGGTATCTAACGCAGGTGGGCTAGGAATAATTACCGCCTTAACTCAAGGTACTCCTGAGAAGCTTGCTAATG
>CAWKZY010000044.1:0-22708 GCA_963854625.1 Gammaproteobacteria bacterium
TTTTTTCCCATTGGAGCTGGTGCAACAGACACTTTACACCTGTCAACTGGTCAACTGGTCAACTGGTCAACTGGTCAACTATCTATTCCTCAAGTTATTGTAGGGAACACTAAATATTTTGATCTAATAGCAACCTTGGGCTCTCTTATTTCTGGAGGAGATCTTACCAGCATGCTGGCAACTACGAATCTTAACCTAAGGCCTGATACATTTAAAAAATTGATAAGAAATTGCCAAACTCTCTGCTCAGAATTTTAGCACCGTTCGATAATATGGTTATTCAACGAAACACCTGCTTAAGATTTTTGGTTACGATTACTAAATAGAATGCTGAGTGCCAAAGGCTAAACGGAAATTTTACTATTTTTGTTTGCCTATTCTTTACAATAGCAAGCTAGTTGCTCGAATAGACGTTAAAGCTTACCGCAAGAGTCGATAATTTTACATATTTCACTTGCATATAAAAAAGCCGCTTCGAAACCTAAAGCGATTCTATTCCACACTATTGGTCGAACTAAAACGATTCGTATATTTTAATGGCTGCGATAACGTTGTGCTTCATGAAGTTTCAGGAGCGTCTCTACCTGATTGGTAGTATATTATCTCGGATGGACAGACTTGATTTTGAGGTCTGACTGATGACATTAACTCATCAAATTTTTTATCTGGAAAAAAGCTTTATCTAGCAACCTATTCCATCTGCAAAGCTTAACTGGTGGGCCTTGGGGCTCCCAGCCGCTTTGTTTGGAAAACTTGCTTGAACAGATTACTTGGCGACCTTAACCGAAGACATTACCTCGCCAACTTAATTACTTAATTACTTAATTACTTAATTTTAAGATTAACTTAAAAAGACTACTAGGACACTTCAAAGTGAGATTGGTTTTAGGAATATGTCTTGCAGTCATAATTCTTGGCGCGGCCACCCTAGCTTATTCAGAGCAGGATGCACTGTTAGCCTTTATTAATGAAAACATAAGTACAATGCCTTCCTATGTCTCGGCCCTAATGATTATTGCCTGGGTGGGTATAGGGACCATAATTTGCATACCCAACACGGTGCTTTTTGTAACCAGCGGAACACTCTTTGGATTTTGGTGGGCATTCTCCTTCAATCTTATTGGCTTCGGAATCGGCTCTACTCTTGCATTCCTTACCTCCCGATATGGTTTTTATACATTCGTACGCAGAAAAGCTCACACCATGCTGCAAACTTTTAATCACCGCTTTAGCAGCTCAGGCTGGAAATCAGTAGCCATCGTTCGACTTACTCCGGTATTCCCTTCCTTTGCAGTCAATTACCTTTTAGGCATTACCCACGTAAAGCTTTTTGATTATGTTTGGGCGAGTGTTGTATTTACCGTGCCGGCCTGCCTGATTTTCACCTATCTTGGGGATGCTTCAGTCGCTCTTTTTCTGGAGAGTGAAAACACCGATAGCTTAAAAAAGCTGATACCCCTTTTTACTGCCATCGTCGTGGTAGCTGTCGGCTATCGGATCAGGAAGAAGCGCGCCACCAATGCTCAATAGAATTCGCGTAGTACTCAACCAACCGTTGATTAGATTTATTAATGGTGTAGTGATCATCTATTTCAGTTAATAAGCCTCGCTGACTGAGCATCTCTAAGCTATTAGATAGCGTTCTATGACGGGGCTTCTCTTCCGGCTTCATTGGCGCTCCTTTAGCGATCATCGAATCAATAAGCCTATCGCAGTCGCCAAATATCTCTAAAGAGCTAATCGGTTTTTCCTTGGCATTCAACAACACAGCGCACAAAGTCGGGACTGGAATAATCGGCATAACAAAGCGAATTTCGTCCATGAGGTGGTTAGCCAGCTCTACCACTTTACGGATTCTCTGATCTTTCTCCAGATGCTTAAAATCCAGATCATGTTGCTCACAGTAATTTCGCATAGAGACCGGCACACCAAAATTGACACTGGCATAGCCATATCGTGTCCACCTAACTCGAGAACCAGCGAATAGGTTAAGTCTCAAAAAATTCCAGAGCTTTTTTAGGTGCTGCACAGTGGTTAGCCGATTTTCTTTCTTGTCCCAGGTTAGTAAGTTCTGATCCTCAAGAACATGGTCATAGTTAATCCCTATTGGAACGAACACAACTTCCCTATCCAATTTCGCATCGTAGTTTCTTAAGATGTAGTCCAGAAAACCAATTTTGGGCTCACCTAATAGCCCGTCCCTACTCAAGCCTCCCTCTAAAAATACTGCCTGACAAACACCATTTTGTGTCGCCATATAAACATAGCGCTCTAAAACCTTACGGTAGAGCGGATTTTGAGAACCCCTCCGCACAAAGAAAGCACCCATTGCACGAATAAGCGATTCCAAAGGAAATACTTTTGCCCATTCTCCCACCGCGTACGACAATGTCACCCGCTCAGCGGCAAGATAACTAATCAATATATAGTCCATATTGCTACGATGGTTCATAACAAAAACTACGGTGGAATCAGGATCTACTTTTTGAAGGTCGCCGGGTTTTGCCGCAGCCACTCTTACGCGATAGATAAAACGTGATACTTTTTTGGCCAGCCAATAGAAAACTTGATAATACACGTAGGCATTAAAAGAGGGCACTATTTCCCGAGCATAGCTACGCACTCTTTGTTGCAACACCTCACGGGGAATATTTTCTTCGATGGTCTGAGATTCAATGAGACTGAGAATGTCTTGATCAAATATTAGCTGATCAATAAGCACCTGCCTCTTGGTGCTCTGCAGTGGGCGAATCGCTATATGTAAAGTAGTATTTAGCTTGTTCACCGCTCGATTTAAGCGCCGCCGAAAAAACCAGCGCACGCTTGGAAAAAATACACTCATCACCAATGCGTAACCTGCAGCAAGGATAAGGAAGAAAAAAAACCAGGTGGGTATTGAGACTGATGAATCAAACACGGCGGTGGTTGCTCTTATCGTTGTCGTAAGTAGTTATCTTAAACTTCTGTCCTGAGCAGTCGTCACTTGTGCCTACGGTGAACCCCATAATGAATAACTTTTAGAAATCGCCACATAGAAGCTATAGCTTTTTTAGCCGTAGCGCAATACGAGCCCACCGGTTATAGTACAAGCCAAAATCAAAAATAGCGTTGCTCTCAAAACGTTCGGAGAAGCTCATGAAAAAACTGATTCTCGCCTTAGTCACACTACCAGCTATTATTTTAACAGGCTATATTTCAGCAACCTATGCTCAGACCAAGGGAGCTCCAGCTGCTATCTATATGCCTGAAGCTCAAATACTGGAAACCCTAGACCGGGCCGCTGCCGAATCGGCTTCTGCCGGCGGCTGGTCGGTGACCGTAGCTCCGGGTATATCTGTGCGCCGCCGCAGCAGCGGCGTAAAGCAATACGCAATTATTCACCCTTACAGCATGGAGATATATCGTGTGCTAGAGGGTAGCGGCACGTTTGTAACCGGAGGGCGTCTGATCTTGCCTTTGGCTGAATCGCCAACGGAGGATATTGTTAGAACCATCAACGGTGTTGACGGCGGACTAGAGCGGCAAGTTAAGGCAGGGGATGTTCTTGTCCTGCAGCCGGGCACGCCTCACTGGTTCAAAAAAATTGACGGCGAAACTATTAGCTATATGGAGTCCCGAGTGCGTATCAGCTCCCACCCCATTCAATTCCAAAACTAAAGCTCTTCCTACAAAATCAGGTTCGCTGCCAGCACTAAGATTGGCAGCGTGATGATTGTTCTCATTAGAAATATTATAAACAGCTGGCCTATATTTAGCGGGATGGAGGACCTTAATATCAAGGTCCCATTTTCCGCGATAAAGATTAATTGAGTAATGGACAATCCAGCCAGTACAAATCGGGAAACCGGACTCTCTAGAGTCCCTGACATTATGGCAGGAATGAACTGATCGAAAAAACCAACTAATGTCCCTGACACAACCGCAGCTGGTTCTGGAATTTGAAGAAGTTGAACTATCGGCAACATCGGCAAGCTCAGCCAATAGAAAAAATCTGAATAGCTGTATACCACCAGCGCCAAAAACTCTATGGTCATAGCGGCCGGCAACACTGTGATATAAATATCCAATATCGTGCGCGAGCCCCCGCTTACTATACTCTTTGCGCTAGGGCCATGCTCTGCTCTTGCAAGCGCTCTACTCCAAGCCTGCCGAATGATGAAATCCTGCTTATTGCTGGCCTCCGCCTTGCGGTCGGCCCGCTCGAAAAAATTAGTTGAAATCCTGCTAAGCGGAGGCAACCTTGGGGTAATAAAGGCGGCAACAATACTTGCGAAAACAACAGAGAAATAGAAAGGGAAAAACACGTGGTCAATTCTTGCCATCTGACCGATAACAACGGAAAACGGCAAGGACACGGCGGAAAAATTAGTGACTACGACCGCAGCCTCTCGCGCTGAGTAAAACCCCTCTTCATATTGGCGGACGGTCAATATGGTCCCAACACTGGAATCGCCAACCCATGATGTCAGCGCATCAAGACCAGCTCTCCCGGGAAGGTTAAACAACATTTGGAAGGGTCGGGTTAGCAACGTACCGACAAATTCTAAAAACCCGTAGTCAGTCAAAAAAGGGAGCAAGAAATTAGCAACCAGCATGATGCAAAAAATAATGCTGGCCATCTCTATATAGGCGATGGCGCCGGTAGATTCACCAATAATCCATTCTGGGCCAACGCCGAACACTGTCAGCGAACACATAACAGCGCCAGTCACTCGCAGGCTCAGCCATACAAAACTTGTAAAAAACAAATGTTTTAGGAGCGGTCGGCCCATAATCCAAGAAGGACGAAATAAGGTGGCATAGCTGGATACGATGCCGGATACTAAAAAAATAATGGCCAACAGGTAGGGAAGCCACGCCGCAGACCGCTGTCTTAGGAGGTCTGATAACAATCCAATCGCGATAGTTTGTTTGCCATCAATTGTAATTGGGACCAGAAATAACCCTATCCCCACCATTGAAGGTAAGAGGAACTTCAGTAGTGTTTTACCTTCTGCTCTATTCAAGATAGCTTCCTTAGAATTCTGTCACGTATAATGCCACAGCAAACAAGACCAATCACTCGATCTAAAGCTAGCCTTCCCGCTATGCGACCCAGGAATTTAACATGTTCTCAAATGCGATAGTTCGAACACCATGCAAAAACATGGTCTCAGGCATTACCACCTCCACGCTTGGTAGCCCCAACTACGATTTGGCGATAGTTCAGCACGAGCGCTATATCGCGACTTTAGAGAGCTGCGGGGTGTCGGTCACGGTGCTAGATAAAGAAGAGGACTATCCGGATAGTACTTTTGTTGAAGATACTGCATTGATCACTCCCGAATGCGCCATTCTTACTAATCCCGGGGCACTTTCCCGAAAAGGTGAAGTAGATTCAATTCGTGATGCACTTGCTGAGCATTATTCTGAACTTGAAGAAATCAAGGCCCCCGGCACCTTAGATGCTGGCGACGTGATGATGGTCGCTAATCATTACTACATTGGGCTTTCTGCGCGAACCAACCCTGAAGGTGCAAAGCAACTTATTGCCATTCTGGAAGCTCACGGCCTCTCCGGCTCTACCGTGGCAATGGGCAGCATTTTACATTTGAAAACAGGCCTTAGCTATCTAGAGAACAATAGCCTGATCATCGCCAGCGGGTTTCTGCAAGAAGCACAGTTTAGATCTTTCGATCAAATATCAATACCCGATGACGAAAGTTATGCCGCCAATGCTATCTGGGTCAATAACAAAGTCATTGTTGCTGGGGGCTTTCCGAAGTCACAGGCCGCTATCGAGCTGGAAGGGCATCAAACCATAGCGCTAAACATGTCTGAATTTCAAAAACTCGACGGCGGCCTTAGCTGCCTATCGCTTCGCTTTTGAGAATTGAACAAGGATGCGCGAGATAATCAGCGCCATCCTAATGAATAGTACGCAGGCTAAGGTCTAAAGAAAAATGGATTCTTCAAGCCTTGGAAGAGTCCGATTGACTGCTTACTTAATTGCCTACCTAGCGCTAATTCCCTACTTAATCCTAAGCACCTTTCTACTTGCCTCTGGTCTAATCCTACTTAGCTTAGCTTGTTTTGCTTTGGCTACAGCCAGCATTGTCTATATGCGGACAGTTTCTTCATCACTTAAATCCCAGTAATTTAATAGCGCCATCATCAAACTTGCCGACACACCAGCGCAAACCATATCTACTATTTCCGTTACCCGCTGTCCTAAGCTTTCTTCTCGCGGCACCGCAGCTTAGTAAACATAGCTGTGCCATTCTGGCCGTCAAGTTAGCCAGTCTTTTTCATGTACCCCTCCATTAATTTCAGCAAGGTATTGCGGGCTATCGGACGATTTTGGTTAAGTATTTCTGTTACCTCCAACACACCGACGTCGCCTTTATCCCAGATGTTTTCCATGACTTCTCGCTGAGCACGAGAAAGAAGCGTTTTGCTGTATACAGTAAATCGATTTTCCGCCCCAGACTTCCTCTTCTAACTGAAATCAAAATAGGTATTGGACACCGTGTACAGAGGCCGCTTTGCCATTGACCATTCACGGTTTTGTTAAACACTGTTGCACACTGTTGCACACTCCGCACACACAGTCGCGACAGTGTCCTCATCAACTAGACCATCCTTCCTTCCGGTAAAGCTGACCAGTGCCCATCCCTCTATTCCGTCATTAACGGCAGCCAGTGGATACTGGGCTAAACAGCAATACGTGGCGGATAGTCTGCGTTCATGGGTACTAACGGTGTTCTTGATATTTGTGGCTAACTCACCAAATTTTCAAGCTGTCCTATTATCTCATTAACGCTCTCATCAACATGATCGCTCGCGCCCAACATTGAATACATGGCTATGAAGTTGGCCCAGTCTTTTTGTTCGTTGAATAGCAAAATCGTTTTTTTAGTAAGCCCCAAGGCCTTGTTTAACTCGTCTGTTGTGAAGTACAAACCGGTAAGACAATCATAGTCACTTCTGTTAGGTTGTTCATCTTCATCCTCAGTCAGCTGAAGATAATTTCCCCAATATTGAGTGACGGGCTAGCATTGCCCTAACTGGTAGCGGGCGTAAGAAAGCCTTTTGCAAACCACCTGATCTCCCATAGCTGCCAATTCACGCCATTGGCTATAGCAAGCAATGATTCATAGCACCCCTCGAATGATGCATCGAGCTGGACGGCAAATCTCAACGGTCGCAGACGACATCGGCTCAAATATTTTTGACGATTAAAATTGTTTGAAAGACCGCTGCAGTCTCACGATACTCTTGCAAGCCAAGATGGAGGTTCATGTGTTTGCTCATTACGATAACGCTGGAAGTCTCGCAAAGATCATTCATACGCATCTATCGTTTGCTTTGATTCACAGTGGCGCAGACATGGAGGCCGGATGATCCCGGACTCATTGATCGATAGAATGAAGCCTTGTAAAGCATCTGGCGGGGCACTAGGTCCTGATGGCCTACTTTATTTTACCAACCATGACCGCCTGAAAATATATATACTTGCAGCGCCCACTCTTGACCCTAAACTCACCCACATTGCCATCATAGATATCAATATTGGAGGCCAATCGTTTGCTTTTGATAAATCAGTCAGCGCCCCTATTGTTTATAGCATTAGCCGGTAGAACGCTGAAGTGAGGACTTTAGGCTGCTCGAAGTAGCTGTCCCTTAGAGTGTTCGGCCACTTACTGAACTATCTTTCGAATTACTTCAGGCCAGCGATTGTTTCACCAAATAGTCAGGGCTGGCCCTAATCTATGGCTAATACTTTCGCGTATACTCTTGCAGCATCTAATTAAACGTTTGTAGTTTTCATCATAAAATTTCTCATTTTTGAAAAACCGAGTAAACCAGCACCATGACTAATCAACCAAAAATTGCCGTGATCGGTGCAGGACTTGCCGGCGTGAGCCTCGCTAAAAATCTGGCCGATTTTGCCGACATTACTTTATTCGAGAAATCACGAGGCAGCGGTGGACGTATGTCGTTCAGGAGAGCCGGACCGTTTAGTTTCGATCATGGTGCTCAGTTTTTTACTGCCAGATCAGAGCCTTTTCGATCAGCAATTTATGATGCATTAGATGCCAAGGCAATTGTGGAGTGGACACCAAAAATTGTGAATCTAGAGATAGGTGAAAACCCGTTTAAGCGCGAGTGGTTTGAACCTCACTACTGTGGCTTGAACGGGATGAACTCGTTAGTGAAGCACATAGCAGCCGACCTTAATGTTCGCCAAGAGACTCAAATCAGGCGACTTGAAATGAAGCCTAGCGGCTGGTTTTTAATCGACGAGAATATGCAATCAATCGGCCCTTATGATTGGGTGGTTAGTGCGGTACCTGCGCCCCAAGCTGTGGACCTACTTCCGAACGCTTTGGTTGAGAAAAACAAAATTGGAGAAGGAAAGTTCAGCGGCTGTTTCGCAATGATGCTGGGGTTTGAAAAGCCGGTTTCTCTGAACTTTCAAGCTGCCGTGATAACTCACCCGGTTTTGGCTTGGCTATCAAACCATGATAGTTCATCACTTTTAATTCACAGCCGCAATGATTGGGCAAGCGATCACATTGATGCAGACCTCGAATGGGTTAAGTCGATGATGAATAACGCGCTTAGGGAGTTGTTGCCGGAAATTGCTAATGAGACTGCCCATCAAGACTTGCATCGATGGCGCTACGCTAGATGTGAACAAGCACTAGGCCGAGACTACTGTTTAGATAGCCATAGTCAAATTGCTGCGATTGGGGATTGGTGCAGAGGCAACCGAGTTGAGGATGCCTATCTTTCAGGTTACGAGCTAGCCCAAGAGCTTAAAGCGCAATTGAGTTAATCAGCCTGAAAAGAGTTTGCCTTGCTGCTGTAATTTGACTCAACTGTCTTAGCTCATTCTTTTTGCCTTACTGTCTTGCTAAAAGGGCAGCCAACAGCTTGATTTGAGTGCCGTCCAGACGTTTGCTAGGCCATGGCATCCGTCGATCCGGACATTACGCAGGGTTGTTTGTATAGAATTAGCATCACCGCTATATAAGCAGATACTGTATTGTAGTTTCGGTGTTCCTGAAAAATTATTACCACTACCATTTGTCCATGGCAGGCTACACGCAGCTGTCCATATTGAGTTTTGCCCGGGAGGCACAAAGCGCCATCCACATCGAGCAACATTACCTAGCCAGCTCACACGTAAATGCATTTTTTGATTATTGGCAAAGCGATCATCAATTTTGTCAACGCGGAGTGTGGGAAACAAGACCAAAATAGCCGAGTCAAACACACGTCGAGCTAATCGAGTTTGAAAAGCTCGGCCTATGCAATTTCTGTTTGCGATAGACCGACCAAGAAATTTGAGGGGGGCGTGGCGAAACACAAAGCCTAGGGAGCAGAAACAGAAAAAGTATACATGCCCTGGTACGCGGTAGGATCGTCACCGACTACCGCAGTCCACTGAACCGTATATTCACCTGCCGTCACCGGATCCAATATTTCAATCATCAAATCATCGGCGCCCATGGAGTGCATGCCTCGAAGCTTATGCTCTCCGCTCGGACCCATTAAGGTCAAACTGCTTTTAGATACGTCCGGTAATGCCGTATAAAATAGCCGCAGCGTTCTAGGAACTCGTACGAGCTCGGCACCGGATGCAGGTTCGGCGTAGATAAGGGGGGTGTAACTAGAAGAGGTTGAACCGCAGCTAACAGTAGCCAACAAAACCAATGCTGCAAAACCAGCAGGTTTTGCTGTGGATCCTTCTATCAAATCTAACATTATGCGCTCCCTCTAATTATCAAAACCCTATAGATAACTAGCTTAAAATGGATTGGGTAAAAACTGTTTAATTAATTGAATAGATAATAGCCGGTAATCAAGTCAATTTCATTCGTCAGAGGGAGGCAGTGACAATATGTCGCAACGCGCTGGCGTTATTGAAAGATACGAAGCGGTTAGACAAAAACTAGAGCGAAGAAGGGTGTGAAGCTGGGAAGGAAGTAATCGGCGACTAATCTTACCTATGCCGACAAAGCGACATGGGGGCGATGGGGGCAGGTCAAATAAAGTTTAATGCTTTTCTCTGTTCTTTCTTACCTGTAATAGCTCTTTAGCGAAGTCGTCAAGCTTGGTTCTTATTTCAGCTTCAGCTTGCTTTTTTAAAGATAAAGTTTTCGAGTCGACGCTTGGGTCTGAAATTGATCCCGAAGCTGCGTTTCCTGCAACTATATGTCCAAACTTACTCATCAATCGTTCTCCGACGAAATGATTTACTTAAATGTCCACGGTGCTGCGCGGCGCACTTTGACTACGGCGTTTAAGAGAGTGCTTTAGCAAGAAATCGTCCTACCTTGCGCAACATATAGTGCAGCCCAATCCAAGTCAATCAATATCTTGTGAAAAGAGTCTCAACACTTAGTGTGGCACCGGCCCGACTTCTGAAAACTTGACGCCTAAAATGCTAATTACTTATTAAATTTCTGATACTTAGATTAATCAGTTAAAAAGCTGCATTAATTTTTAAAAGGACATCCAATTAAATTTATAAGGACACCCAATTTAAATTTAAGTCATAGAAATTTGAAATAAAAAACTAGAAATCAACTTCGGAGGGCGGGAATGAGCCTAAGGGATGGAATAAGTTGCATTTCGAATCCGTTGCTATGGGATTGAGGGGGATATTTTCTACCTAGCCGCGAGAATCTAACTAGTCGTCTATGCTAGGTAATGAAGGTCAGAATATCTCTGGTAAACTTAGGTCGCTAAGTCCCGTAGAACAATTTCGAAGAAGTGATACCGCGAACCCATTTATGCGGATGCTTAAAATCCACACCTATTTTGATTCTGCTTGCATGGTATTGCAGCAACGACTCGGCAGAACCAGCGGCGATAGCATAATGCTTATGAAAATCTCTAACACTTGTTAACCATGTATCCGAAGACACTCCGAATTCCATCAAGGTCTTACGGTGACCATCTAATAAACGCTTCGCTTCTATTTGATTTGCATACCCTAATAGTAGCGCTTGCGCTGTGACCTCGAGAAGGTTCAAGTAACTCTTTGCAGAAATCGGAACCACTTTATCGGATGGCTTTCTAATTCCAGTCAAATCCATTAGTTTCGCTTGCCTTACCCCAAGTTGGTGGCCTACCAAGTGCTTGGTTGACTCATTTGCTAAAAGGCGATGCTGGCCGTAACTGCGTTTCCGTACTTTTTTTGCCTGCTCAATTAGGCGCTCTTGAACTGATGTGAAATCACTAGTTTCTAATGTGCCTGTCACACCCGCACGAACTGGATTGAGATCGACATAGGCCATACAGGTAACTAAAGCTCTCTCATCTAATAATGCTTGGCTTTTAAACCGGCCCTCCCAAAATCGGCCACTGCATTCATCTTCTCGATTAGCATTACGAGCAACGGTCTCGTTTATGCAGCGCATAAACCAGCTAATGTCTGTAAGCCGTTGACGCCAAAGCTCGACTCGGAGTCGTAATTGTTTTTCAACAACTCTAGATGATCTATTCTTTATTAATGTTTCGACGAGAGCGGCATTTCTTGGAAACAACCCAGTCCAGCGACTGATAACTTCTTCGGCTGTCCAAGACTGCGCGGCTGATTGATCCACATGTAAAACTAAATGATAGTGATTACTCATTACCGCGTAAGCGCAAACATCAACAGCAAATTGAGCAGATAATTGTTTTATTCGGGTGACTAACCATTGTTTGCGGTGATCAAAGTTGCGACCCGTGACAGGATCATCACCACAAAGATACGCTCTTCGAACACACCGCGAAATACAGTGATAATAAGAAGTATCGTCCAGCGAAATTTGTTGGTTTCTAGCTCGGGTCACGTTATCGTCTTTTTTCTTGTACTTAACATGGGTCTGGCAATTGATCTTTTTAAACGGACAGACGATTCTAGAGAGTTTAGTGTAGTATGCAAGACCAAATAGCTCAGACGCGCAAGTGACACTGACACATAGGCAGAAATCGGGGTTAGTAGGACGTAAAATGAGAATTGGAGTTGATTTAGGCGGCACAAAGATTGAGGGAATAGTACTCACGAGTGAAGGTGAAATTGTAGAGAAAATCCGTGTCTCTACCCCAGGCGAAAGCTACGATGACACTTTAAAGGCTGTTTGCAATGTAATCACTCAGCTGCAAGTACAATCACCCAACCTACTTAAGGTAGGTATTGGATCACCTGGCGCCTTAGCTCTTCCCTCTGGATTAATGAAAAACTGCAATTCAATTTGCCTTAATGGCGAAGCCCTTAAAATAGATATTGAAAACAATCTTGGCTATGCAATCAGATTGGAAAATGATGCTAATTGTTTTGCTTTGTCTGAGGCTCATTACGGAGCCGCCAAGGATTCCAAATCAATGTTCGGTGTCATTATTGGCACCGGCACCGGTGGTGGGATTGTTATCAACAGTCAACTTCTAACCGGGCCCAACAGCATCGCTGGCGAATGGGGACATAACTCCCTACCAAGCGCGGCAAGAGAATTAATTGGCGAAGATAGACTATGTTATTGCGGCAGACGTAACTGCATTGAAACTGTCCTGTCAGGCAGAGGGCTGAAACAAACCCACTTTGAAAAAACTGGATTGCAAGTCGAAGCCAACAGAATAGCCGATTTAGCTATTGCAAAAGACCCTGCCGCCTCAGAGTCTTTAGAAATTTACAGCAAGCAATTAGCCAGGTGCCTGGCTAGCATAGTCAATGTTATTGACCCTGACTTAATCGTGCTGGGTGGAGGTCTTTCGAATATCAAAAGCCTTTACGACTCTGTGCCAAAGGACATGGCCGACTACGTGTTTACTGAAGATTTACAGACCCGCATTGCACCACCCAAATTTGGTGATGCTAGCGGGGCCAGAGGCGCGGCGTGTTTATGGCCTAGTAGCGAAAGATGACTAGTCGTTAAACGGGTGGTTTAAAATGATAGTTTCTTCACGGTCTGGCCCTGTTGAAATTATGTCAACTGGAACCTCTACCACTTCTTCCAAATACCTAATATATGCCCGCGCATTTTCTGGCAAGTCGTTTAAATTTTTAGCACCAAATGTAGAATCCTGCCAACCTGGCAGCTCAACATAAATAGGCTCTAAGTCTTCAAATATATTTACATCCATCAAGCTACTCGATGTATTTTCGCCGACGCCTTTGTAACCGGTACAAACCTTTATTTTCTCTAAACCATCCAATACATCAAGTTTGGTTAGACAAATACCAGAAACACTGTTGATACGAACAGCCATCTTGACTGCACTTGCATCAAACCAACCGCAGCGTCGGTCTCTGCCAGTTGTAGCGCCTTTTTCTTGGCCAACTGTCCCTAAATGTTTGCCAACGTCGTCAAATAATTCAGTCGGGAAAGGACCTGATCCAACTCGTGTTGTATATGCCTTGGTGATACCCAAAACGTAATCGAGATAGAGCGGCCCATAACCACTCCCTGTTGCAGTTCCTCCAGCGGTGGTATTAGACGATGTAACGAATGGATAAGTACCGTGGTCAATATCCAAAAGCGAGCCTTGGGCTCCTTCAAATAAAATACTATCGCCTTCTTTACGGTGAGTGTGAAGCAAATCGATAGTATCAGCGATCATCGGCTCTACCTGCTTCGCGAGGGCCATTGATGCATCGAAAACTTCGTTAAAGTCAACTGCGCTCACTTTATAGTATTTTTCTAGAAGGAAATTGTGATACTCAAGGAGTTCTTCTAAACGAGTACCAAACCTTGACTCATTCAAAGTTTCTGCCAAACGAATTCCGCGTCTAGCCACTTTATCCTCATACGCCGGGCCAATGCCTCTGCCCGTTGTTCCGATCTTATTTATCCCTTTAGACTTTTCTCGCGCCTGATCTAAAGCAATGTGAGACGGCAAGATTAACGGGCATGCTCCACTAATTCTTAGTCGTTCGCGCACAGGAATACTGCGCTGCTCAAGGTCTCCAATCTCTTTCAGCAAGGCTTCCATGCTAATCACAACGCCATTACCGATAATGCAGCTTACATGCTCGCGTAAAATGCCAGAAGGCAGCAAATGCAATACCGTTTTCTCGCCATCGATGACTAGGGTATGACCTGCGTTATGGCCACCTTGAAATCTCGCGACCACCGACACTTGATCGGTAAGTAGATCAACGATTTTGCCTTTACCTTCATCACCCCATTGGGTTCCGAGCACGACAACGGATTTAGCCATTTCTTTTTCTCAAAGGTTAGTAGGTTGGATTAATAGTTTGGATTACAATTATGATTTCAAAGCCTGCACATGCCACTGCTTACCTTTCAAGAAAAGCATCCTGTCACAGCCTAGTTCGTGGTGATCTTTACTTGGTGTGGGCGCACCGAGGTCCACAACTACGATCTCACCGGAGGCACGCAACTCGGTGATTTTCTTCAGTAACGATTCATCAGAGCCGTTAGGCGCCAGTATGCCTGATTTGCGCCGAATGTCAGTACTAGTTAGCTTTGCTAGCACCTTCAAATCTGTATCGAAACCGGATGCCGGTCTTGCTCGACCAAAGGCTTCGCCGATATCGTCATAGCGCCCACCTTTAGCTACAGCTCTACCATAACCGGGGGTGTAGGCGGCAAAAACGATGCCTGTATGATACTCGTAGCCGCGCAGCTCACAAAGATCGTAATTGAGTTGAATTCCTGGATTACGGAGCTTAACCCCTGTGGATATAGCAACAAGCTCCTCTAATTCTTGCTTAACGCTTTCTGGCGCTGTATCGAACAACTCTCTTGCCTCAGAAAGAACAGACTCATCTCCACTGAGCCATGTTAGCCGGCGCAGCATATCGCACATTTTTTTATCGTCAACATTTGTAGACAGAATTTGGTCAATTTCATCATAGGCTTTGCGCTGGACCGCTTGAAAAAGCTCTCGCTCAATTCTAAAACCAAGCTTCGCCTCTTGGACAAGAGTTCTAAATATTCCAACATGGCCGAGAACAATATAAATTTCACTTATACCTGCCGCCTGCAACGTATCCTGCATCAGACCGATAAGCTCAATATCGCAGTCCACACCAGCGTGACCGAACAACTCAGCACCCACTCTTATGGGAACCCTTGATGTCATGATGCCGCGAGGCTTTGTGTGCAAGACACTATCAGCATAGCAAAGCCGCACTGGGCCTTGTCGGTCCATGCTATGAGCATCAATACGCGCTACTTGGGGAGTAATATCAGCCCTAATACCCATCATTCTGCCGCTAAGCTGATCTGTGATTTTAAAGGTGTGGATATCTTGATCGTGGGATGAGCCAACCAAGAGAGAATCCAAAAATTCAATCATTGGAGGTATTACAAGCTCGTAGCCCCAAGACCCATAAAGGTCCAGCAGGCCACGTCGCAAGGTTTCAAGCTTGTGCGCCTCTACCGGCAGAATCTCTTCCACCCCATCAGGCAACAACCATCTCTTTGCAGAATTCATACTTTCCCGCGCCCGTCCTATTTATTATTCTTAATTAAAGCTTAGTTGATCAGTAATAACAAAGTTGTGCCAAGTAACATCGACCCTAAGCCAAACATGCGTATGGTCGAATCATCTACTCGATCTAGCATCAATAGCATTCGTCGCCATTTCTTAGGATCAAGAAACGGGATAATCCCTTCAATAACCAGCATCAAACAAAATGCTACAGCTAGCTCATCCCACATTCGGAAGCCTTGTAGGTTTATCTCTAGAACTTTAAAAAGCCCCGCCAGCTAAAAAAATAAACCCGAGCTTCGAGTTACCAAAGCCCGGGTTGTTGTATCAAAAGCTGAATCAGAGGTTAAGCTATCAGTCTCTAAATATTGCTTCCGATTTTCCCAGTATGCATTTTACTGTTTTACGGCGCGCTAGTACTATTTTTTAGATATTTAAAATAGTCGCTTTCCGGGTCCAACAAGAACACATCGCTTTTAGAACTAAATGTTTCGCGATATGAACTCATACTCCGAGTGAAAGCAAAAAATTCTGGGTCTTTGCTATAGGCCTCAGCGTAGACTGAAGTTGCCCGCGCATCACCTTCACCACGTGCTTTTTCAGCGTCACGGTAAGCTTCTGCTTCGAAAATAGTCGCTTGGCGATCAGCGTCAGCAATAATACCGATAGCCAACTCATCGCCGCGAGAGCGGATTTCTTGTGCCTCGCGATTTCTCTCTGTGATCATACGCTCATAAACAGAAGAACGAACATCGTCAGGAAGATCGATACGCTTAACGCGAACATCGATGACTTCAATCCCAATATCGGCTGCTGTGGTTATATTCAACTCTGTAGTTAAATCTAACATTAGCTGGTCTCGCTCGCCTGCCACGACCTCTTGAAGGTTTCTCGCCCCAATTTGGTCGCGAAGTCCGTCGTTAATTCGAGATGCCAGCAAGTTACCCGCAGTAATAGCACTACCTCGAGTGGAAACATAAAATTGACCTTCGTCAACGATGCGCCATTTTGCATAGGAGTCAACTTCCAATGCTTTCTGCTCCAAGGTTAAAAAGCGCTCCGGGTTAGAATCCTCAGTTTGAATTCTCGCATCGAATACTCTAACAGTTTGAACCCAAGGCAGCTTCACATGCAGACCTGGGGCGATGCTTTCGCTAACCAATTCACCAAACTGCAACATAACTGCTTTTTCGGTCTCTTTAATAACAAAAAGAGAATTACTTGCAAGAACGACAACAATAAATACTAAACCGGCAAGAATAAAATTTCTCATGGTCGTGCTCCCCTTCCTGTAGTGAGTCTTGATCTGTCCACCGACGAACCTGAAGATGGGCCTGGTAAGTACGGCGCTAGCTCATTTGCTAAATCGCGCCACTCTTGTGCTGAGTTAGGTCTGCTTCCGCCATTAACGGAACCCTGCCCCATCATTTTATCAAGAGGCAAGTACAACATGTTATTCCCGCCGTCGACATCGACCATTATTTTGCTGCTGGCAGTCAATACGTCCTGCAAAGAATCGATGTACATGCGTTGACGCGTCACTTCTGGCGCCTTCGCGTATTCGGTAAGCAATTGGTCAAATCTAGAAGCATCACCTTCAGCCCTAGCAATCACCTGCTCTTTATAAGCGTTGGCTTGTTCAATCTGCCGTTGGGCTTCACCGCGCGCATTTGGTATCACTCGATTCGAGTACTGCTGGGCTTCGTTTTGCGCCCGTTGCTCATCCTCTCTCGCCCGAATAACATCGTCGAATGCTGGTCTAACATTATCAGGCGGCTGAGTGTTTTCAACGTTTACTTGGCTGATAAAAATGCCAGTTTCGTAGGCATCCATATAGTTTTGCAGACGTTCTTTTACATCCACAGCCACGAGATCGCGACCGGTAGTCAAAATCTGCTCCATGGAATTGCCACCCACTACGTGACGAATCGCTGATTCGGCCGAATTGTCCAAGCTAAGCTTGGGGTTCGCAACCTCGATAACGAACCTAACCGGGTCTTGAATTAGATACTGAACGGTGACTGCGATATCGATGATGTTTTCATCGGTAGTTAGCGTTGCACGGCTGCTATAAGTCTCAGTATTCAACTCTTGAACATTAACAAGAGTGACTTCGTCTATTAACGGTGGATTCCAATGCAACCCTGGTTGCACAACCTGATCAATTACTTTGCCAAACCGCATAACCACGCCTTGCTCTGCTTGGTCGACAGTATAAAAGCCCATGAAGCCCCAAACCACTGACGCCACTAAGACCAGACCAACAAGCATCCCGCCGGTGAGCCCACCGCTTCCCATCGGTGACCCTGATGAACCAGACCCGGATCCGGATCCATTGCCACCGCTCTTTCCGCCCAACAAACCGTTGAACTTTTTAGTGATTTTTCGGATTACCTCATCGATATCAGGGGGTCCCTGGTCACCACCGCCGCGGCGACCACCGTCACCACCCCATGGGTCTTTTTCATTTCCGTTATTTCCAGGTTCATTCCAAGCCATTGGCTTCTCCGTAGCTTTGTATTAGACGCAGTTCGTCAATTTTAGCTAATTATTATGAATTTACACAGCGTTTTGAGTAGAACGGTAGCGATTTCTACTAATTTGCTGCCGTATGAATGTCATCGTTCAGAATTTCTGTCCCTTCGCCGGCTAATTGCGACGATTTGAGACAGGTGTTTGGTAGTGCTACGACGCCTTTATTCAAGAACCGCTCTAACTCTTGAACGGGCATGCGCACCCTTAATTGATATAGTCCCTCCTCATTGATCTGCTCTTCCTCAATGTACCCTTGTTCATAGAGCTGGCTGCGCAACTTAGCTTGATTCGGCTGAATTAACAGAATTTCCTCAGCCATCTTGCCACCCAATAATTCGCTGACGGCCTCAAGCAACAAATCCATTCCCACACCGGTTTTAGCTGACACCCAAACTCTGACCGGTTTTCCACTTTCATCGCGCTGAATATGCGGCGTAGATTCCTCTGTCAAATCAATCTTGTTCATGATTTCAAGCTGAGTTACCGAATCCGCCTTAATTTCAGTTAGTACTTTATTTACCTCGTTAACGAACTCCAAATGGGCATCGTTGGAGGCATCTATCACATGCAAAAGTAAATTGGCTTCTGCTGTTTCTTCAAGTGTTGCTCGAAATGCCTCAACTAATCCGTGCGGCAAGTGACTTATGAATCCGACGGTATCTGCCATGATTGCAGTGCCAAAATTTGGCAAGCTGATCTTGCGTAAAGTGGAGTCTAAAGTTGCGAAAAGCTTGTCCGCTGCGAACGTGTGGGCATTAGTCAGCTGATTGAATAGAGTCGATTTACCCGCGTTGGTGTATCCTACCAGCGAGACGGTTGGTACTTCTGCGCGTTTGCGAGCTCGTCTACCCTGCTCTCGCTGTCCGCGAACTTTGGTTAAACTTTTATTGATGCCTTTAATGCGCGCCCGAATCATTCGCTGATCCAGCTCAAGTTGTTTTTCTCCAGCTCCACGCATACCGATACCACCTTTTTGCCTATCAAGGTGAGTCCAGCCTCGCGTTAATCGCGAACTCAAATGCTCTAATTGGGCGAGTTCGACTTGGAGTTTACCTTCGTGGCTACGCGCCCGCTGTGCGAAGATGTCAAGTATCAAACCGGTTCGATCTAGTACTCTACAGTTCAGGTGTTTTTCGAGATTGCGCTCTTGCGACGGAGACAAAGAATGATTAAACAGAACTAAACCTGCTTTGTGTGACTCAACAGCCGCGCTTAATTCCTCAAGCTTGCCCGACCCTATAAAATAATTAGGAGAAGGTTGCTTACGACTTCCTTTTAGATACGCTACTGGCATAGCGCCCGCGGAAATCGCAAGTTCTTCAAATTCCTCAGGGTCCTGGCGCTCTGATTCCGAGTTAATCAAAATATGCACTAGGATTGATACTTCGCCAGATTCTGGCCGATCAAAAAACAATCAGTGACCTCTCAAGTTATCGCTATGCGTTACCGAGTTCACCAGCTTCATCATCTTCCGGTAATTCACCACCATTTTGCATCGGGATCTTTACCATGCGAGCGGGCACAACTGTCGAAATAGCGTGCTTATAGACCATTTGACTTACCGCATTTTTTAGCAGGATGACGAATTGGTCGAACGATTCAATTTGCCCCTGTAACTTGATACCGCTTACCAAGTAAATAGAAACCGGAATTCGCTCCTTTCTAAGCACGTTTAGAAAAGGGTCTTGTAGTGTATGCCCTTTGGACATTTTATTCTCCTTGCAATCAAATGAGTTAAGTAATTGGCAGCATTATGCCGGTTAGAAACTTAAGAACGTTTGCTTAGACTTTGCTTTTCGCATTAGTTCTTTATATTGAGATAGAGTCCGCGTATTTCAAGATGTAATCCGCAGATTCTGTAGAAGGACCGTCTAAAGTATGCAGTTCTTCCCAACTTCTTAACCAAGTTAACTGGCGCTTGGCTAGCTGGCGAGTTGCAATTATGCTTTTGTCCACCATGTCGTCAAAACTGAGCTGGCCTTCCAAATACTGCCAGACCTGCCTGTAACCTACCGACTTTAGGGCAGGAAGACTAGAATCTAGATCGCTCCGTCGTCTTAGCGCCTGCACCTCTTCAACAAGTCCAAGCCGAATCATTTCTAAGAACCTGTTCTTGATCTTGTTATGTAATACGCCTCTATCAGAAGGTTGGATCCCGAAGAAGTGAAGATTAACCGGCAAGCTATTGTCACTATTGAGCTTATTACGCTCTTCCTCGTGGTGCTTCGTCAGTGTCTTGCCAGAAACCCTATAAACCTCTAAGGCTCGTTGCAATCTCTGAGGGTCATTGGCATGAATTCGTTGCGCTGCCACCGGATCCACTGCAGCGAGCTCTGCATGCACAGACTCCCAACCTAGCGCCGCAGCCTTGGCTTCAATCGCCCTGCGTGTTTCAGGGTCGGCATTAGGCATCTTAGCCAGACCGTCCCGCAAAGCCTTGAAGTAAAGCATCGTTCCACCAACCAGCAATGGCACGTCGCCCTGACTGGTAATTTCCTGTATTTCGCTAAGGACGTCAATACGGAATCTTGATGCTGAATATGCATCTGCTGGGTCACGAATGTCTATCAGTCGGTGAGGTGCTTTGACTAAGGTTTCAGCATCTGGTTTGCCCGTGCCGATATCCATATCCCGATAAACCTGAGCTGAGTCAACGCTCACCAATTGGAAATTACGCTGTTGAGCAAGTTCAATCGCCAATGCGGTTTTACCTGACGCAGTCGGGCCCATCAGGCAAATAACATTTGGCAGTTTAGGGTAAAGAGTCATAATTTCCGAAATCTAACGCTGGCTTACTGTCCGCGAAGAAAAAGCTTATCGAGCGCATCGAGGCTCTGGAATACCCAAGTCGGTCGGCCATGATTACACTGACCACTGCGCTCGGTAGCTTCCATATCGCGAAGAAGAGAATTCATTTCAGGAATAGTGAGCTGACGGTTTGCCCGCACACTGCCATGGCAAGCCATGGTGGAGAGCAGCTCATCTTGATGAGCCTGAATCCGATCACTGCTGCCATACTCCAAGACGTCAGACAAAACGTCTCTTATCATTTGCTCAACGTTCGAATTTCGCAAGATCGATGGAATCTGCCGAACCACGACAGATTCTTCAGCAACTTTTTCTAGCACAATTCCAAGCGTCTTAAAGTCTTGATGTTTAGATTCAACGCAATCGGCTTCTGAGGCGCTTACCGCAATAGATAAGGGCACTAACAGGGGCTGCATAACTAGCTCTTCGTTTAGACAAGCCAGCTTCATCCGCTCATAGGTAATACGTTCGTGCGCTGCATGCATATCAACGGTGATCAAGCCTTCTTTGTTTTGGGCCAAAATATAGATACCGTGGATTTGAGCGACAGCATAGCCCAGAGGTGGAACTTCACCATTCTCACCACTGAGCTGCTCAAGGGACTGCAGCTGATTTTGAATGGCCGCTGGGCTTGGCGCTGAACCATAATTATAATAACTCGGCACTCGAGGCTCAGTTAGACCCAAAGGGTTCTGCTGCTCGATGTTACCAAGCCCCGTTTGACCTCCTACATAATTGCTGTTGTTGCCAACAAACTGTCCAGCAGGACCGCCATAGTTATCAAAAGGGCTTCCAGGGCTATTCGCCGCGCTGCCAGCCATTGCAGAACCATCAAAATGGTCAGCCGGCTTAACCTGGGCAAGGGCCTTATGCAAAGAACTAAACAGAAAATCGTGAATCAGGCGACCTTCGCGAAAGCGCACCTCGTGCTTGGTCGGGTGCACATTGACGTCAACAGTCGCTGGATCACATTCAAAATACAAAACGTAAGCCGGATGACGACCGTGAAATAATACGTCCCGATAAGCTTGCTTGATGGCGTGGGTAACTAGCTTGTCACGAATGATCCGACCATTAACATAAAAATACTGCAAATCTGCCTGACTGCGTGAAAACGTTGGCAGACTGACCCAACCCGAAAGTCGCAATCCTGCACCTTCTAAGTCCACACGGACAGAGTTTTCGACAAAACTTGGACCACAAACCAAACCAACTCGGCGCTGTTTTTCCTGCTCCGATTTAGCCGGCAATAAGTTATGAATAGCTCGCTGATTGTGATTCAAATTAAACTGCACATCGAATCGGCTTAGAGCGATTCTTTTGACAATTTCGTCAATCCGGGAAAATTCTGTTTTTTCTGTTTTAAGAAACTTTTTACGAGCGGGCGTATTAAAAAACAAATCGCGAACCTCGACCGTAGTGCCTTGGCCATGAACAGCAGGCGAAAGTCGAGCATTCATATCTTGACCTTCAGCCTCAACCCGCCAACCGCTAGCATCATCTCCAATCTCCGCCTTGGACACCATGCTCAACCTTGAAACTGAGCTAATACTGGCAAGTGCCTCGCCTCTAAAGCCTAGGCTGGCGATGGCTTCGAGATCTTCCAATTCAGCAATCTTACTTGTTGCGTGGCGACTCAGTGCTAGGGCTAAGTCTTCTTTGTGTATTCCCTGTCCGTTATCTTTTATCCGCAGCAGCTTTACGCCACCTTGTTCGACATCAATCTCTATCCGAGTAGCGCCAGCATCCAAGCTATTCTCTATTAGCTCTTTCACTACCGAAGCGGGCCTCTCAACCACCTCACCTGCAGCGATCTGATTTGCTAGCCGTTGACTTAATAAGTTTATTCTTGGCATTGAGAGCTCATTCTTGCTTATTTGAGTAAAAGACTGACGGGCAAATTTGTAGTCGCCAAACTCAATCTAAATTA
>CAWKZY010000045.1:0-22034 GCA_963854625.1 Gammaproteobacteria bacterium
CCTCGCGCAAGTAGAAGGCTTTATCCGTCAAATACTTGGATGGAGAGAATTTGTTCGCGGTATCTACTGGGTGAATGGAGACCACTATAAAAATCTCAATCACTTTCAAGCAAAGGCAAAGCTGCCTGAGTTTTTTTGGACTGGTGACACCAAAATGAAATGCATGTCCGAGGCCATTGGTCAATCGTTAGAGACCAGCTACGCTCACCATATCCAAAGACTTATGATAACCGGCAACTTTTGCCTGATAACCGGCATTGATCCGGATTTGGTTGACAGCTGGTATCTCGGCATCTACGTGGATGCAATTGAGTGGGTCGAATTACCCAACACCCGCGGCATGTCTCAATTTGCAGATGGCGGCTATATCGCAACAAAACCTTACGCCGCCAGTGGCAACTACATTAATAAAATGAGCGACTATTGTGGACAGTGCCATTACAAAGTCAAACTAAAAAGTGGTGATGAGGCCTGCCCATTCAACAGCCTCTACTGGAACTTTATGATCGATAACCGTCAACAGCTTTCATCGAACCCCAGAATTGGGATGCTGTACGGTAACTGGGACCGAAAAGACGAAGGTGAGCGCAATGACATCATCAACACTGCCAAGTTGCATTTGAAAAACTTAGACCGCCTGTGAACCACGTAACAGCTGGCGAAATGCAAGAAAACTTGACGCTTACACTCAATTTGTTAACAGCTAGTCATTAACAAACGTGAATTGCTGGGGTATTCTAAATCCTTTCTTCCTATTAAGAGCTTGCTAATGACTAGTCGTCGTTCACTCCTACAAGCATTGGCCGTGCTACCAGTCGTTAGTGCCTGTTCTACTATAAATTCAGCAAATTCGACCTCTAGTATCAATTACACTCCATCCGGATTACCCCTAAGGCGGGTAAACGTCTCGGAGTCGAGGGTTATTAGAACCGTCTCAGGCTTACGCCCTTTTCGCAGAGAAGGTTTTGTAGTGAAAGGTGAACGCCTAGGGGACAAGACTGTCGTGCATAATTACGGCCATGGCGGCGGTGGCATAACGCTGTCTTGGGGGACCTCTCACTTAGTCATGCAAATCGCCCAGCAAACTGCCCATAAAAAATGCGCGGTACTAGGATGTGGCGTGATGGGATTGACCAGTGCTCGTCTGCTTCAAGATCAGGGCTGGGATGTGACTATCTACGCTAAAGCGCTGCCTCCACACACAACCTCAAACATCGCAGGAGGCCAATGGTCTCCTGCCTCGGTTTATGAAGACGCTTCACTGACACCTCAGTTCCAAAGACAGTTCGAGGAAGCTATGAAGCTTTCTTACCGCTACTTTCAAAATCTAGTTGGCCCAAAGTATGGGGTCCGTTGGATTAGCAATTATGAGTTTTCAAGCGAGCCGCGACCCACTGATGATCTGCCCCATAATTATGCAAGCATGTACCCACAGCTGAATATTCTCGGTCCGAGCGAACATCCTTTCCCTCTGCCCTTTGCGACCCACTACGATACGATGCTTATCGAACCGGCTATCTTTCTAAATCGACTGATGGAGGATTTTTATGGCGCCGGCGGGAAAATTAGGGTTAAAGAATTTCAAGATTTTAATGAAGTACTTACCTTAGAGGAGCCAGTTATCATTAATTGTACAGGCTTGGGTGCTCGCGACTTATTTGACGATGAGTTACTTTTTCCCATCAAGGGTCAGCTGAGCTTCATACTCCCTCAAAAAGAAATAGACTATATAACCATAACCGATGGTACTTACATGTTTCCAAGAGGTGATGGTATTTTGCTAGGAGGAACTTTTGAATACAATAACTGGGACTTAACTCCGGACCCTGCGGAGACACAGCGCATTATTCGCGAACAAAGCGCCTTTTTCAAGGCAATGAAAGACCCTTGGGGATGAGTAGAACTTACTCTTTAATTAAAAGAAGAGCGGCCAACTGGAGGATTCTAAAAAGTT
Organism: Gammaproteobacteria bacterium; assembly: GCA_963854625.1. Taxonomy (GTDB): domain Bacteria; phylum Pseudomonadota; class Gammaproteobacteria; order Pseudomonadales; family Pseudohongiellaceae; genus UBA9145. Next base: position 1,955 of record CAWKZY010000045.1, read on the forward strand.
GGCCGCTCTAAGGGATTAAGTTGTTTTTAAGAAGTTCAGCATAGTGTCTACATCGCTGCATTCAAAAGGATCAGATTCGCAGTTGTCTTCTTTGCCTTGTTCGGCAAAAACTTTGCTGATTTGTCCGTTTTCAACAAGCATGCTATAGCGCCATGAACGATCGCCGAAACCCAGGTTTTCTTTCTTTACCAACATGCCCATTTCTTTAGTGAAATCACCGTTGCCGTCGGGCAACATCTTAACGTTTGTGACGCCTAACTGCTTGCTCCACTGATACATTGAAAACGCATCATTGACGCTCAAACAATAAACTTCATCCACACCTAAGCTTTTTAGTTCATCATACTTCGCTTCATAACCAGGCAGGTGAGTACCGCTACACGTTGGCGTAAAAGCACCAGGCAATGCCACGATAACGACCTTGCGATTCGCAAATATTGTGTCGCTGGGCACATCTAGCCAGCTAAAGGGGTTGTCGCCTGCGAGGCTCTCATCTCTTACTCGAGTTTTGAATACAACCTGAGGTATTGCGGTAGGTACTTCGTTAGCCATTTCTGCTTTCCTGTTCTTTAAGTGAGTTTTTTGTCTTAGGGTCATAATACGCACAAGCCTATAATCGGTAAAATGACTTATAGCGATAGCAATAATCGGAAATTACGATCATTTTATGCATTAACAACAACTTCCTCGAGAAAACTGATACTTTCAGCTCCTGAACCTAAGATTTTCACCCCAATCCCCTGCGCGAAAACATAGACAAAACGAAACTTTAGAATTAGTCTTCGGTAAGCTAAAAAACCTTGGATCAAGCATTAACGAATAACAAAAATCCTATAACAATAGACCTATGACAAACAGGTGAACCCATGACGCTCCCCATCTCTAAACTTCCAACTCTGCTAGTTTCAAGCACGCTATTGCTTGGTCTGGCCGTAGAAGCTGCCGCACAGGCCGATGCGCCAACTTTTTATGCTGACGCCCTGCCAGTGTTTGAAAAGAATTGCGTGGCCTGTCACCAGCCTGAAGGACCAGATGTTGGGGGGATATCGGCACCCATGTCATTAATGGATTTTGATCAAGCCAAAATTTGGGCCCCACTTATTAAGAATGCACTAGTCACCGGCTATATGCCTCCCTGGGGAGCCCATGAGAGGCATAGAGGCGAATTTAAGGGCGAACGCTACATCGGTGAGCAAGAAAAAGAACTGCTCATAGCGTGGGTAGAAGGTGGCGCCTTAGAAGGAAGTCCCTCTGACGCGGCTCAAGCAAGCAATCAGGCACAAGCCGGCGGGACGATCTTGCCAGATTCGGGCTGGTGGATCGGTGACCCTGATTTAGTGGTGCAATTTGATCGGCCGCTTTATGTACCAGATGAAGTTGAAGATTGGCAGCCAACTATCGAAATGCCTGTACCTGATGGCGCCCACACACAACCTCGCTGGGTATCCAAAGCTGAGCTCGATCCAGGCGGCCCTTGGGTTCACCACATTGTTTCAAGCCATATGGGAGTGGGAGTGCCAGGCCGAGGCCCTTTCACTTACCCCGCAGGATGGGGGGTGCTAATGCCGGAAGATCCATTTATCACCGTCAACATGCACTACCACAAAAATCCGGGTGAAGGCACTGCAGTGACCGATATGACCCGCGCTGGCTTCGTATTTTATGAAGATGGTGATGTCATTGACCACGTAGTAGAAACCAACCTACTACCCCACCGCGGCTGGACCATACCCGCCGGAGATCCAAACTTTGAAGTCAATAATAGCTATGACATTGACGAGGACATATATCTGCTGTCAATGGGCCCGCATATGCACTACCGAGGCAAAGCGATGCGCTATGATTTGGAATACCCCGATGGCGAGATAGAAACACTTCTTTGGGTTCCAGACTACGACTTCAATTGGCAGTTTTTGTATGAATACGAGGTGCCTAAATTTGTTCCTGCTGGTTCGAAAATGCATATGAGTTGGTGGTTCGACAACTCCAAAGAAAACAGATTTAACCCAGATCATACTAAGGACGTCGTATATGGACCGGCGACAACCGATGAAATGGCAAATGCACGAATATACTATGCTCCAACTAAGGCACGGGGAATTGTAGTAGGCGATCCGATTCCCGAGGATGTTCTCAGCAAAGCCAGGCTCGCTGAAGACACCAGACGAGCGCGAACAGAGCTTTTGGATCTTTCAAAAGACGACCTTACTTGGCTGACCGAAGAAAGTCCTTGATTTCAGTGACGGGAGCTATTGGGCAAGGCTGGAAGATAAGAGAGGCACTTTTTAAGTGACTCTCTTTTTTTTGGAGCATTTTTAGTGAATTTTATAAGGAGGTGGGGGATAAAAGACTTTGCGGGACTTTTTCTGGAAATTTTATGAAGAGGTTTAGCAAAAAATTTTTTGTAACACCATCAGATTCAGAAGATCTGAAAAATGTCGCGCAATAGCGCAGGCTGCTCTTTATCGACACCCCTTATATAGCTCATTATGAAATCCCTCATAGAAACTCTCATCGCAAAATCAGCGCTAGCGACTCCTGCAGAGTTAATTCGCAGCTTTCGACTAATGCGCCCCAACCGTAATTGGCTGCCACTCTTTTACGCGGCTCTTAACCACATCAATATCGTGCTTACAAACACCCGCTTTATCGATCAATTTAATTTCGCAAATGTCGCAGCGCACACATTCCTTAAAATCTATATCAGCGCCACGAATAGCCCCGGTGGGGCAACTGTGTTCACACACTTTGCATACTTGGCACTGTTCAACTCTCTTTATTTTAAAGGGAGAAAGAATCGAGGCCACTCCTAGTGCCGCACCCAACGGGCAGGCATAACGGCAATAAAATCGAGGCACAAACATTGCCCCAATAATAAACGCTAACAAAATAAGCCACAGTACTAAAGACTGGCTAAAGTAAAATATAGTACCAAAGGGTTCAAAGTACTGAAACAAGCTCAATTCACTAAAAATTAGCGACATAACCACCAGAAATGCCAGTACCGCATACTTAATATAGATCGCTATATCATGAATGGCTTGAGGGATTTTAAGCTGGAGTTTTTTGGGCACGAGGCGGGTTATAAAATCTTGCAGGGCACCGAATGGACATAAAGATGAGCAAAATACCCGACCCCAAAATAAAGTGGTGATGGCAGTAAAACTGATTATTAACAATAACGGCAAGTCATTTAGAAACATCGAAGGGCCTAGTTTCAAGCCATTAGTGATGTGGGATACCGAAACGAAGCCTCCATCCATAAACCCAAGGTAAACAAGCGTAAACGATAGAGCTACCCAGCGGATAGTTGCCTGCTTCAGAAAAAATGCGGTACTAACAAAGGCGAGTAAAACTAGCAGAGCAATAACATCTAGCCACGGAGCATTGAAAATAAGATTAGCAAAAACACCCCCTTCAACATCGGACTCGAATACGTCATTAATAACCGGCTGATATTCGGCGGGAATACTACCCCCTACAGTCAACGCCAAAGCCAGCGGAGGAATTTGATAACCTGCTTCGACGGAGGAAGCAAAACTGCCGAGCTCTTCGCTCATGTCATAGAGTATTTTAAAAGGGAGGGTAAGATCCACCTCTGGCGCAAGCACTAACGCTCCTGCATAGCGAACCTGATTGGCGATTAATCCATCATCTGCACTGCCAGCGTAAACGAATCTGTTTCGGCTAACTCGAAAACGCACCCCATCCTGTTCTATCGCCAAGCGTTCCTGACGGAAAGGCTTCTGCGTATTGCCGTCAATACCAACCACCATCAAATTACCTTCAGAGACACGACTACTTGCCTCACGGTCTGCACCTGAGTAGTCGGCTACCCCCAGAATTAATTCTCCAAGGCCATCGTGGCCTATAAACACGAAGTTTAGGGTTAGCACAGTTCCGTCGGACTGGGGCACTGTCAGCTCAGTAACAAAATTCTCTGTCTTTAAATCCTGCCAAGACTTAGCCCCCAATTGCGCTAACGCATAGTCCTCATTATTGCTCGCACTGCCCGGTGCAAAACTTGGCAAATAGGCTCGAGCAACCTCTCTACTGGCATTTCTAAGTCCGCGAGATACAGCCCAGCTGGTAATAGTAGCTCTAGACACCCCATCGATGTCCCGCCCAACCCTAAACCCATCAACCACACTTTTCCCTTCAAACTGATTAGGAAATCTCTCGGTTGCTAGAAAATCTCCTCTAATACTTTTATAAGACTCACGATAAAAAAGAACTTTGATTCCAGTCATAGTCCCAGTCATATCCAAGCCTGCGATAACTTGTATGGGAGCGCTGTATCCAATCTCTTCTGGGGGGTAGTCCTTTGTTTCAAATAAATACCCCACCACTTGCTCGCCGTCCGCCGAGTCTACATACGCTTTAATTACAGGGGGTGAACCAGATTTACCGGAAAACCGGGTAGCTTGAGGAAAGACATCCATCATTAGCTCTGGCGTGACTTGAAGGCTAGACTGGCCAAAGCCAATCGAGGAGAGCGCGGTTAAAACTACCAAAGCTACTATTTGAAAAGAGAAATGCTGCCTAAATCTTGATAACTTGCAATAACCAGACACCGCATTGGACATTGTTGTAATTCTTGTAATGAATTTGAATGACCATATCCTACACAATTTCTGGCAAATAGGATAACCCGCTTACGCTCAACAAACGCCTGATAAACAATCTTTTTTACGCCGTTAAAACCAAATGGTTTATTCAGAACTATATTCAGTTTTTTACTTGGACTTATATCTTGAGTTTTTCGTTCGCTGTAGCCGGTCGCGAGAATCACCGAGACATTAGCCCTATATTCAGCACAGAACTGCCGGAGATCAAGATCGAAAATCCCCGGCATGAAGTGAACGGTAATAACCAGGTCGAGTTCTCAAGCCGACTTACCGATAGCATCTAGAGCTATTTTCGAGTCAATGCAAGAAAATGCATTCACGCCCTAATTCTTTCAGCATTAAACCGACTGTTTCTCATAAATCTTCCTGATCATCAATCAAGGCAATAGTCGATCTGTTTGCATTGCCATCAAAGGGCTTACCCAATCCTGCTGATTCCGAACCCCTCTCTACAGTGGCAATATAAATAGAAACAGAAATTCCCTCAGCATACTCAGATTCAATATCTATTCCCCAACAGTGACCAATAATGGCGTCCTTGGGGACCGTCAATTTGATTCCATTTCCTATTTCTTGAGAGGTATGAAAGGAGTCAAATATCTTTTCATTTTCTACTTTTTAAAACCAATACCGTTGTCATAAGTTTTGACTAGGGCATAACAATCTTGAGCCAGCTCTTCATTAAGAAATTTTGTCTTCATCCTAAGCTGGCAACCTCTGCGCTAACGAATATTTCTCGTTTGTGTTGGTCTACCGCTTCATAGGCATTGGTCAGTACATTTATAAAGATTTGAGACAAAGGATTTGAGTCCGCAGCTACGTGTGTGGGTAATCCGTCATCTCTACATTTCAAACTTATCGACCTTGACATCCCTGTCTGCATAATTTTAAATTATTCTAGCAACGAAGAGTTTAACTTCGTGACAGCTCTTAGCCCCAAAGATTGCAAGTTAATGCGAATGTATATCTAAGCGTTGGTTTTCGCGGTCAGCGGTCGTTATCGATCATCTGATTAGAGCCTTCCTTCCTAGATATTTTCAATCTTAGCAGCTCAGCGAGCTCCATGATAAGACCTAGGGTATTGTTAAACTCATGCGTTATATCACCTGCTAGGGTATCCAGTGATTCAAATTTCTGAGCTTGCCCAACTAGATTTTTCAGCGTCAACCTTCTTTCCTATTTCTTTACGCTTGCTAATGTTTCGAGTGACTCCAACCTATGTCTTGCTGTTTCCTTAAGAGTCTTCGATAGGCGGCGCTGCCACTTCGCAAACTCCCTTGTCACCATTTTTATGATTTCAACCTCGAAAAATTGAGGGCTTGGATCTGTTCAGAATGATTTTTTCAGCATCACTTCGATTGAGAGCTTTGTCAGTATACCCCGTCTAGGCAAAGCTAGAACTTTATCAAATGTATATCCTGATAGCTGTTTGATAAATAGCTACAGTAAGTGATCTTATTCATCACGCCGTTCCACATTCAAATCACACCCAAACTGTTTTTGTGAGAAGCTGAAACCGAGTCTCATTTTCTTGGGCCTTTTTTTCGCTATACTCCAATTTAATATTCTCGGTTTTTGATCTGGCCAGCAAAATAAGCTGGGCCAATAAAGCCCAAAGTAAAAGAGTGGCCAACACTGCAGTTGGTTAAATAAACCCTGAGAAATTATCCAAAATCAACTTTGAAATGTTAATCACAATATAAGGATTAGCAAGATCCTCTAGGCCTAGTTCCTATCTCGACACCTCATCATAGTCAAACGTGTAGTTTCCAGAAACCCTTAACTCACTACGAAGCATTTCTGATTGATAAATTAATGATGATGCCGCTTGACTGGCAGCAAGAGCATGATTATCAAAAGTAGACAGGTAGCCCCCTGCAACTCCAAATCTGAGCCACGGATCGACAACAGCGAAGATAGGAAAAGCCGCGGCTTGAGTTAGTTCGAGGATAGAGTTAACAATATGTGGGCTGATCCTATTCAGAAACAACAGGTTTTCAAAGCTCTAGCAAAGGCCAGCGCAGGGCCTGTGGAAGAAGGCAGTGTTGGGGGTGGAACGGGCACTCAGGCATTTGGATGAAGAGGTGGCATTAGTACGAGTTCCCGAGTTCTACCTGCACAGCTAGGTGGCTACACAGTTGCCGTCTTGGTTCAAACTAACTATGGAGGGATAATGCGCATCAATGGCGCCCCGGTAGGCCGCGAACTCGGCACCTATTCTTTCACAGAGCAGGTTTTAAGCGACGATGATGGCGACAAAGAAGACGGTTCAATTATGATGGTAGCTGCCACCGATGCGCCACTAACTGCACGCAGCCTCGACAGGCTCGAATTAAGAGCAATCATGGGTTTAGCTCGAACCGGATCCTTTGCAAGTAATGGGTCCGGCGGCTATGTCATAGCATTTTCTAGTAATCCTGACGTTCGGAAACCGCGAATCAGCAATGAACCAGTTGCCAACAGCGTTCTTGTTAACTCCTCAATGTCACCCTTATTTTCAGCGACGGCAGAAGCCACAGAAGAAGCCATCTATAACGCCATTTTCAAAGCAACTACGATTACTAGTGACCGTGGCACTCTAGAAGCCGTTCCGATTGATCGGATAATGGAGATCCTCGTAAAGTATAAGGCGTTGAATTGGGATGTCACGGTCCCAAACTAATAAAAGTATAAAGCCTTCTGTCGCTTGGCTGTTATTAGCCCTGAGGACAAAAAACCAACTTACCCTTAACTAAAATTATTTTTGGGCAAATCGTTCTTATGCTATCCTCCGCGCTAACGCCGTGATTTTTGATCTGCCTAAGCAACAGATAATAGCCAGTTGGCCCGTAAGCGCTGTGGAATCTGTATTAGGGCGCACGTCAAAATCGCTAGTTATAGGCCATAACCAACACAAGACGCCAACTGAAATAATCTGTAGATGTTAACGGACGACCTTACATTTTTCCTATTCGCTGTAGGCTTTATTTCTTTGCTAAATCTGATGATCGCATCAGGAATTTGGCTTAATTTTCTCACATCCAAAAAACGCTATCTCGCTATCGCCTGCGCGGCAACAGCAGTTGAAGTATCCCGGCAATCTGTTGATTTTTTTAGCGGCTCTAACCAAGACTCCATCATTCTATATGTCGTCTCCAATGGCTTGCAATTTAGCTCCACACTTTTACTTAGCGCCAGTCTGCTTTTAATATTCAGAACATCCCTAGGTCGCGAGCTATGGATGTTTTTGACACTTGGCCTTAGTTTCGTTTTAGCGACAGTTTTTGAGATCACGCTACCTGCGCTATCAAATATCTATCTCAATTATCTTTATTCCCTCCCGCTAATCGCAGGGACTGGATTGCTTTTCTGGAGAGCCCTGTTTACCGGAGCAGTAATATCCCCGAGCAAAATCTTTTTGCTTATGGCAAGCGGAATCCTTTTCCTCATTCGTATTACCCTCCCCAGCCTGACTGTAGATAATTTTTTCCTTTTGCTTTACTACATGGAATATCTCTCATTCTCCATGATACTTACAGCATTGATTCTTTACGAAGTTGAGTATTCAAATCGCAAAGTTAAAGTGTTGCTAGAAGACGCAACACAGTCAGAACAAGATCTACAGTTCATTGTAGACAACTCACTGGACATAATTTTAGTTGTCGATGACACCGGCCTCCTGCAATCTTGGGGCACTAAAGCTAAAGAAGTTTTTGGTTATTCTAAAGAGCAGGCCATTGGAAAAATCCACATGGGAGATTTGTTTGAAAACGACTTCTCCGATGAAATGTTTGGGGCCGTTGACGAGTTTCACGCTCGCATGGAAAGCATAGAAGGCAAGTCTTTCATGGTGGATGTCCGCTTAAAGAGAGTTTTCCACAACAGCTCAAATTATTCGATATTTGTCCTCAGGCTTATTGCCGAACCGGGTTAGCTGCGTCTGTTACTTAGCTTTCTATTTAGGCCCCACTAAAAGGACTAATTGTTAATTTAGATTGCGCTATACTAGCCCCTCAACATCATGGATCCTCGGCTTTGACGAACCCCGCTCACAACATCGACACCAGAACCACTGCCATACTCGCCTTTTTGGGTATGGCAGTTGGCGTGCTAGTGGGTGCCGGCGCCTTATCCGGTGATGAGCAAGGCCGTGTAAACCTTTTATTTCTACTCTTAGTTTTCGCTTTTTTACCTGTCTTAAGCCTAGTGTTAAGCCTTGGACTGGCATCCATCAAACTAAATGGCCTGACTGCCGTTATTGTTAGCTCACGGTTCTGGCCTGCAAACCTATCACCGAATCCGCTCCGACTTAAAGCCGGGCGCCAGCGGCGGCTTTGGCTCTTTTTTCAATCTCAAGTGTTTAGTCTAGCATTCGCACTGGGAAGCATTTTGGTGTTTCTCGCACTGCTGTTAGGAACAGATGTTAACTTCGTTTGGCGCAGCACATTACTAAACTCTACCGATCTCTTGCCCGCTTTAAAGCTAATATCCGCGCCCTGGTTATTTTGGCACGATGCTCAACCTAGCCTGCAACTCTTGCAGCAATCACAGAACTCACGCATCGCCGGGCAGCTTAGCGCCTATTCAGAAAACTGGTGGCAGTTCATTCTGGCCGCCCAATTGAGTTACAACTTAATACCTAGGGCGTTATTATTACTAGCTGCCCACTGGCAATACACGGCCGCAGTAAGGTTGAATAACAAACTAAAGACCACTGAATCTGAACCTGAGGAAAACGATCCCAGCGCAGATAATCCCTCGCTCCTTGCGCCCATCATTTATACCTTACCCAACAGGTATCAACTATTGAAATGGAGCCATCCACCGCCTCATTGCCAAAGCTTCATTACCAAATCTTTTGGCAAACCCATTGCTCTCTTTCAGCTGTCCCCGCTGGGGTTGCCAGAAACCACCAACAGCGACGAGTCTAATTCAATAGTGGTTTTAGTAAAAAGCTGGAACGCCCCTCTAGGTGAGTTAAAAGATATTCTCACGACCCTTGATGGCAATCAGTCTAAATACATTCTTCCTTTGGATTGGGGAGAGTCTGCTGTCAATGTTCCTAGCCCAGTTCACTTGAACGAATGGCAGCGCTTTGCTGCAACACTTTCAAACTGGGAAATCTTGCAGCCAGGAGAGCAGTCATGACCCCTCGCTTCGCAGTTGTCGGGCACCCAAACAAAGGCAAGTCATCAATCGTAGCCACTCTTGCACAGAATGACAGCGTTGCTATTTCGACTCAAAGTGGAACCACCAAGCAATGCCAGCAAATAGACGTAAGAATTGGCAAGGCTGGCTACAGCCTTATTGACACCCCGGGATTTCAACGGCCCACTCGCGTCTTAGCGTGGCTGCAGGATCATGCTTCGACCGCAGATAAACGCATAGACGCCGTTAAATCTTTTTTAGCAGATCAGGACTGCCAGCGACTCTTTCCAGATGAAATCCAACTGTTAACCCCTATCGTTGATGGCGCTGCGATTATCTATGTTGTAGATGGCTCAAGGCCCTACGGCTCAGAGTATGAAGCCGAGATGGAGATACTTCGCTGGACCGGACAGGCAAGCTTAGCTCTCATTAATCCAATCGAAAATGAAAATCATATTATTCAGTGGCAGCATGCATTAGGGCAATACTTCAAAGTCGTCAAGGTATTCAATGCGATGCAAGCCGAGCTAGAAAAACAGCTATCGGTACTGCAGGCTTTTTCCCAATTACGCGACGACTGGCAAAGTGCGATTACCCACCTTGTTAAAGCCTTTAGAGAGCGCTCAACACAAAGACAAACAGATACAGCTGAATTACTAGCTGCGTTACTGACTAAAGCGTGTACCTACCGGGTAAGTCAAAAAGTATTAACTCAAGAGCAAGCCACTGCTCTCAAGTCAGTATTAGAAACCCGCTATTTCAAAGATTTGGCAGACATTGAACAATCCCATCATGAATCTCTAAAGTCCTCATTTTTTTACCACCATTTGAAAAGTAACCTTGATAACTTACCAGATTCTGGAAACCTGTTTGATACTGAACAATGGGTTATTTGGGGGCTCAACCGAAAACAATTGGCTCTAGCGGCAGCAATGGCAGCCGCAGCTGCAGGGGCCATCGTTGATCTTAGCTTAGCCGGCAGCAGTCTCTTTTTGGGCACGCTAGGAGTAAGCGCGGCAGCCGCCGCTAGCGCATGGTTTGGTGCTGAAAAGCTGGCCGGTTTTAAACTTAAAGGACTGCCAGTGGGAGGTTATGCTGCCCAACAGGGGCCAATGCAAAATCGGAATTTCCCCTATGTTCTGCTAGGCCGGTTTCTTCATCTAGAGGAAGTTTTGCAAAATCGCACTCATGCACGCCGAGATAGTATTCAAGTGACTGAAGGAAAACTGCAAGATAAGATTTCTAAATTAAATGAGCGCCAGCAGAAAGAACTCCACAGAGCCTTAGAACGCCTTAGCAAACAGAAGGCGACAGATGATTTAGTTAGCGTGCTTAAACCACTACTAACGACTGATACTGCCTAAAACTTTCTAAGCATCATGGAAAATAATTCCCAAGGTTAGCCGCTCGCCTGTTAGCAACTCAGTCACGCCATGTTGCATTTCTGCCTTTTCCCAACCACCCGCCTCCCTAACCGGCCTCTCCTGAGTAGGCACTATTACAGCAGAGCCTTTTTTAAGCTTTGGCGAATGGGCGCGCAGTTGCGCGCCAGGTGTTTTTTCAACGAGAATTAGATCGCCTCCGCTAAAAGCCATTTCGGGCTCGCTCAGCAGGATGATTACTTGAAAAGGAAAGGTCACTTGCCCATACAAATCTTGATGCAATCGATTGTAGTCACCTTCGACATATTTCAACATCAGCGGAGCGGCCTTTATCTGCCCAGCGCTCGCACATTGATCTAAAAAGTCTTGCTGCTTATCGGGCCATACCTGCGCATCACCCAATAGCTTTGCCCATTCATTAGCTAGCTTTGCCAAAGGCCCGTAGAATTTAAGCCGAATGCGCTGCACTAAGTCAGGTAGTGGGTAAGCGAAGTATTTATACTGGCCATTGCCAAACTTTTTCTGGGCCATATTGACCGTTTTACGAAAAAGCTCAGGTCGATCATACTGCTCCAGCAAGCTTTCACACTCCATATCAGAGCATAGCTCGCCTATAACCTCATAGCCTCTAGTCAGCAGTCCGGAGCTCACAGCATCCCAATCTAAGCAGGCAAAGCGCTTTTCAAAATTCACTTATTCGTCTAACCACTCTATAAAATCTACCGATGCTTTAATTAGCTTCGCCCTAGGTGCCTCTAAAAGCGCGGCGTGATCACCACCTGCGAGAACAATCCACTGCTTGTTAGGATTGGCAATATTAGAAAAAACACGGGCATGGGCTTCGGTACGTGCCAAGGGATCAAATTCAGCCTGCAGCAGAAGAGTTGGCAATCCTACTGCGCCGGCATCTAAGGCATTCCACTGCTGTAACTGGTTCCAGTCTGCTCGCACTGGATCAGCTTTAATGGCGTGCCTTACATATGCATCGATAGCATTCTGGCTTATTGATCCGGGCACGATAAAATCCGATGCGGCAGCCTCTGCAGTAGTTGAATTCTCGGGAGGTTTAGCTCCGTCATCGTCGCCACTATATTGCTGATCCGGATTCACCGGATACCCGAAAAAAGTCACGCTCAGTATATTTTCTGGGTAGCGCTGAGCCGTTAACTGAGCCACCATCGAACCATAGGACCAGCCCCAAACATGAGTCTTGGCGTCATTCCGCGCTTGCAGCCATTCCAGCACCCCGGCTAAATCTTTGGCCGCTTTGTCTGGGGTGTTCCAGCCTGACGCGTCACGAGAAGTTCCACCATAGCCACGGGCATCAAGAGCCCAAACACTGTAACCGGCGTTATTGAAACCGTCCATTAGTGATAGATCTTCCCCTGCTACCTGCAAATCGAAATCTGGCAATGAGCTCCAAGTGCGACCATGATGCAAGACAATATGGCCTTTGGGATTGTCAACCGATTTTTCCCAGAGAGTGAGGGGGTGGCCGTCAGAGTAGACGGTGTGTTCGGCGAGTTCGGCTCCACGCAGCAACGTCAGAGGAGCCATAAGTAAAACAACGGCAGCTATCGATGCCAGTGTTTTAAAGCCAATGTGAACAAAATAGTTAGGATGAGAAATCACAACAAACTCCTGCTAAACATTACTAGCTAATATCCAAAAACCATAACACGAGGAGTAAGTTTACTGTAAGTAATAGAGGCAAATTTCTTGCAAAATCTAAGCTTGAAGGCTGCTGAACCTTGTAAGCGCTGGAATTGAATTACAACATTGAAAGCCCTATCCTTGAACCGCAGGGCGGCCTAAAACAGCTGTTAAAGGCAATGCTCAGAGGAAGGCGGCACGCAAGTATGCCTTTTCCTTTCGTGCTTACAGAGCCCTCTGGCGGAGCTGGGATAGCAGAGCTCCGTTGCATGATAGAACTGTCCTGAGTCAAACCGCTAAGGCTCAATTCGCCGTCATTAAATACCGCAGTAGTACGTACCCTTTTCGGCTTTCCAGCACCGCCTAATCAACTCCAACATAAAAACTCGAAGCAAAAATCGATTATAAGCGAGCCTATGGCCAACTTTGGCCCCACCATAGTTACAACAAGCTTATAGATTATTTTAATTTCAAAACTGCTCATCAAAAAAAAACCGGAAGCTATGTGCTTCCGGTTTTTTAGTTTTCATTGATGGGATATAAGCCTAATTAATTAGTGACCACCATCGTCATCGCTCATCGCTGCCGGCAACGCTAATGCCGTTAATGAAGAGCTAGTTTGAAGCAAGACATACTGATGTCCGTCCAAGGTCCAAGAGCTCATGCCATAGCTACTGCGACCCGGCGCTTCAATCTCGCTCATGATCTCACCGCTTGCCTTATCAATAGCGTAAAGCATTGGCGTTCCATCACTGGCCGCATCTGAATAGATCAACATATTCGCAGTCACAACCATTGGTACGAGTGCGCCAGTGCCAGTGTTGCCTATATCTATACCGGCAAGCGCCGGGCTATTCTTGATTCGATTTGGCGTTTCACCCGTCGGAATCATCCAAGAATGATCACCTGTAGTCATATCGATAGCAGTAATGCGGCTATACGGCGGCTTCCAAATAGGAATGCCCGACTTAAGGCGTGGAGTTCGTGCTGTTGCACCGCGAACACCGTTTGCGTAACGAGCTGTAGTGACACCAGTTGAATCAGGGAACAATAAATCCGCTTCCTCACCAGGGATCAAGCGAAGCGCGAAACAAGCAGTATGCGAAGACACATAGAACTTACCTGTTGTTGGGTCAGCCACCGCAGGGGCGGTAATATTTGCCCCACCAGCGCCACCTGGGCAGTTCATGGCGGCATATTTACCCATTGGGTTATCCGCATGAATGGGTGGATTAAATAATCCGCCCAATACGTAGTCATCTAATACAGCAATTGCTTCAGCTCGCAGTTCAGGCGTGTAATCCACAAGATCATCAATGCTAAGACCTTGTAAATCATATGGCGCTGGCTTTGTTACGAAAGGCTGAGTCGGAGACAATACTTCGCCTGGGACAATAGACTGCTCTACTGGGCGATCAACGATTGGCCACAGTGGTTCGCCGGTGATGCGGTTAAATGCATAAGCCCATGACTGCTTAGTTGCTTGAATAACAGCTGGCACCGTGCCACGGCCAGGCATTTCTAAATCCATTAAAACAGGCGCTGTGGGGTTATCAAAGTTCCAGATTTCATGCTTAACCATCTGAAAATGCCACTTACGCTCGCCAGTGCGAGTATCAAGCGCGATTAGCGATGCACCGTAAAGATTGTCACCCGGACGGAAACCGCCATAGTAATCAATAGTGGCGCTGTTAGTTGGAATATAAACAAGGTTATTAGCTGGATCAGCAGAAAGCGGAGCCCAAGAAGAAACGTCTCCTGTCCACTGCCAAGCATCATTTTCCCAAGTCTCATGGCCGTATTCACCTGGCTTGGGAATGACATTAAACTTCCATTTGAAAGCGCCTGTGCGCGCGTCATAAGCCAGAATATCACCTGGCACGTTCTCGATACGAGCCTGGTGGTAGCCCTGCTCTGCTGAGTTACCAACAACAATAGTGTCGTTAACCACTAGCGGGGGGGCCGATGAAGTAATGTAACCGGTCTCTAAAGGGATACCTTCATAAGGGTCGTAAGGATGACCAAGATCAGCTAACAGATCAACAATTCCCGTTTGTGGGAAACCGTCAATAGGAACTGGCTTTCCGAAATCTTCCAATGGAATTCCTGTCTTGGCATCTAATGCAGTCAAGAAAAAACCAGGAGAAACAATGTAGACAATGCCGCGACCGTCAATCTTTGCAAAACCAACGCCTTTCCCGTAATCGCCACGCATTGAATATTCTGCGCGGGGGGTGTCGGGTTCACGGTAAGTCCAAAGTGTGTCGCCTGTCTTTGCATCAATAGCAACAACGTAGCGCTTGTTGCCTGCAACAGTATAAAGAATGCCGTCAACCATGGTTGGTGTAGATCGGCCGCTGACCGCTCCAAAACTGGCGCCATCCCATTGCCACGCTACGTCCAGTTCTTCGAAATTTTCAGCCGTAATTTCAGCAGCTGGTGAATAACGGGTATGGGCATGGTCATTACCTAGGGTTAACCACTCATCTGAATTTTGGGCACTCACCAAGGTGGGGGCCAACACAAACGTCAGACAAAGCCTTCCTAGTGTTGAAATCTTCATGGATTTCTCCTCTCTCTTTTTTATACTGCAAAATCAGTGCAATAAAATAATGAAACAAAACAGTGCAACTGCGTCTAAACGGGGTATTTAAATCGGACATCGAATTGTGCACGAAACGGCCGCGCAAATCTGCTCCAAATTGTGTCAATTCGCCCAATTAATCTGGCATTACATCAATTAACGAGCTCCAAAAGCATAATTGCATGACTGAGCTCTTGGATGCCGTGAAGCGAGGGGATTATTTTGACTGGCCAAGCATACCCGGCGCTCAAAACCTCGGGAGGCTTGTAAACGCCGGCTATGGACTGAGACAAACTACTGCACCGCTGGTTTTACGGGTTTCTGAGGGCGAAAGTTGACATGGCATGACCCGAGATAACCGATACATACTGGATGCCCTCCACCATAAAAGTAACCGGAGCCATAACCACCTGACCGCCCAAGCTCACCTTCCACAACAGATCGCCATTAACTGCATCAATCACGTGAAAATAACCTTCCCGGCCACCAGTAAACAATAAATCACTGGCGGTGGTTAACATGCCACTGTCGCTCACATCAAACTGGTCATATTCCCAAACCGCTTTGCCTGTGTTCGGATCCATGGCTTTTAAAGACGCATGCCCTACTTCGCTGGTCCAATTGTTAATCGGATTAGTTCTGCCAATTCCAATTGTTGGCGCCCCAGGAGAGGGGGCTAACACTGAAAAACCGCCACCGAGAAAGGCTTTGCCAGGCTCGTACTCAGATTCTTCTGGCCGATAAATAGTGGCATAGTCTTTCCAAGCACTGAAATAAAACAAGCCAGTGCGAGGACTGAATGAAGGTGGATACCAATTAGTTCCGCCCTGATTGCCTGGGTAGGTTGGCATCCCTTCAGGCTGAGGTGTTGGGATAGGCCGCCCCATTTCATCTAAGCCGCTCGACCAATTAACTCGAACGTAAGGCTCGCCCACCAAAAACTTACCGTTGGTTCTGTCTAGCACATAAAAATAACCGTTGCGATTTGCCCACATCATCACTTTGGTGGGAGTCCCTCGCCAATCGATATCGGCTAACACTGGAACTTGCACTGAATCGTAGTCGTACGCATCGTTAGGAGTAAACTGAAAATACCAATCAAGCTTTCCAGTATCAGCGTCCAAAGCTATAACCGAGTCAGAATACAAATTATCACCTGGCCGCTGACTCGCGTTCCAATCTGGCCCAGGATTACCCACCCCCCAAAAGGTGAGATTGGTTTCTGGATCAAATGAACCGGTAATCCATACTGACGCTCCACCATATTGCCAATCATCCCCCTCCCAGGAATCATGACCAGACTCTCCGGGTCCCGGGATCGTGTAGGTCTTCCAAACTTCCTCTCCAGTTGCTGCATCATAAGCGGCAACGTAGCCTCGAATCCCATACTCGCCGCCGCCGACCCCAACAATGACTTTATCTTTTACCACCAGTGGCGCCATCGTCACCGAGTAGGCACGACTAACATCGCCTACCTCGGCTTCCCAAAGTACCTCTCCGCTAATCCTATCGAGAGCGACCAAACGGGCATCAAGGGTTCCCATAAACACCCGATCATCTAAAACCGCGACACCACGATTATTGGCTCCGCAGCAAACCCGCGAGCGCTCATCAGGAGTGTGTTTGTATTTCCAAAATACCCGCCCGGTGATTGCATCCAAGGCCATCACGCTATTTGGTCGTTCGGTGATATACATAATTCCATCAACAACAATAGGATTGGATTGCCACGCACCAAACACCTGATTCTGCAGCACCCATTTCAACTCAAGCTCATCAACGTTCTCAGCCTTTATCTGATCAAGCTCACTGTATCGCTGACTGGAGTATCCGCCGTTATAAGTTAGCCAATTCTCTGGCTCATCTGTCGAATTTAAAATCCGCTCAAATGGAACTTGAGCTGCAGCCAATGCCGAGTAAAATATAGTCCCTAACAAGAAATTATTAAAAAAAGTTTTTGCCTTAAACATTATTGTTCGCCTCGCAGTGTTAACAAGTAACCAATCACGTCGGCAACTTCTTCAATCGATAAGTTTGTTGGTCCCTTGCTAGGCTCCATACTTATTTCATAACTGACTAAATCAGTCTTCACAAATGAGCGCAGCCTATTTTGTGAATCCACCATTTGCACGGTGTAGGTATCCTCGTTTAACCTGCGCCCGGTAACCGTTTCTTCGTTACGCGTAACCAGCCGCACAGGTCTGTTTATTGGGAGTATGGCCGAAGCCGGATCTAATAAGTTTCGCTGCAATGATGCCGGCGTTCTTAACGACCCAATTGAGGTTAAATCTGGCGCGGTGTAAGGACCAAAGCCATTGACTCGATGGCACGCTGCACATTCGCCTTTCCCCTCAAATAGCACCCTACCCCTCTCTGGATCGCCAATCTTTATCGCGACGCCTTCTGGATCAAAGCCCGCTCTTATGTAGGCTATTACGCCGCTTAGCTCTTCAATACTTAAACTAAAAGCAGGCATCCTGCCGGCGGCGGCGCCACCTGAAATTACGTCCCGTAGGTCAGCATCTGATGAAGCATTGCGAAATTCACCTCGGCTTAGATTTATACCATCTACTAACCCGCCCTCAGGGCCATGACAAAGAGCGCATTGCTGTGTATAAACCCGCAGCCCTGCCGCGACCGCCTCGCTGGTGTATTGATGGTCCGTATCATCTTGAGCTGAATTGTAGCTAGCCACAATTGAGACAAGCAGTGCGGTGATCGGTTTTAAAAAACTGTTTAATTTCATTATTATTATTCTCGTTTGCATCTAAACCTGAGAAGACTTTTTGGTCCTCGTTTGGTCAACTGCTAAATTGGCGACTAGATTAAAGTGACTGACGAATCGCCTGAACCAAAACCACCTTCAACCTCTTCTAACGATCCGCTTGCGTCCCCTCCGAGGACTCTCGTTCTTGCACTCTTGCCCCACCTAGGATTCCGCTCAAAGCATAATTCCCTTCGTGACAGGCATACTCATAAATTCTATCCTCCGGCCTCTGCTTCATCTGCATTTGGGCTTTCCAAGGTTCACGATAAACCGACGGGTCATCCATTGTGAAACTGTACACAATATCGTCTTCTCCGGTGCGCTGAAAACGCTCGGTAATAGTTATATTCTCGCTAGAACCAAAATGTGATTGCTGTGGATGCATATTTTTAGTGACGACGACTAACGTATCTTCTTCCCAATGCCCTACCGAATCACCCATCCACTGCACCATATGCGGGGCTCGGTGCTGCGCATCCAAACGGACGATACGGGCGTCATGCATCATTTCCGCATAGATAAGAACATAGCCTGGAGATTGCACAATTTGGTAATTATTATTGTAGATCATCGGCATCATTGGCGGCCCCGCACTAGAATTGGATGTTCGAAAGTCCCAAAACAATAAGCAACGCTCACCGATAGTTTGTAATTCTGGCCCATCAAAAGGCTCCACACCCGGCATGGCAAGCCATCGTGATAACTGACTCGGCCTGCGCTCGTCGATGGGCAACCAAGGTATTTGCCCGTTACTGGGTTCAACAATCATCGACGTGCGATATTCGCCATCAATCAGCGTAACATTACTTCCTCGCTCCAGCCAAAACGAGTTGTATGCACTAGCCACGTTGCCATCTGCAGGTGGCGCCCGATTGGCATCGCTGGGGGCCATAGACCTTTCCATCCCTACTTTTACGCGGGCCTCTAAGACGGCGGCCTCAGCGTTGGTGAAGCTGCGTTTATCCCCTAAATCAGCCGCCCGCTCCAATCTTGTTTGAGTAGCATTACTCCATACTCCCTCGATATCAGGCTGGCCGTCTGCTGTATAAGATAGAGTCCAATCAGCTGCAACCCCCCAACCTGGCGCGGCTAGCGCCATTAAGGCTAATGCCCATAATTTGCTTAGTGGCTTTGTTAAACAATTCCTAAAACCCGGCATAGTTTGCTCCTGTCGGACGCTTATAATCAATAAGTCAATCAATATACCGCTTTTAAAGCAAATGTTATAACCCATCTCTAAACCCTCACCACCAACTGAAACAACAACCCTGCATTCCTTGCCAGTAAAAATACAGTTGAGAGGCTGGCGAGTCGTCACTATAATCGCCAATCATTTTCCAGGCTAAAATCAGCATGGCACCCCCTGAAACTTATCCAAGCAATGACTCCAACGCAGAGCATCCGCCGCGCAGTCCACATTCTGAAAATGACGCTCTAACACATGAGCTTTCCGCAGTTACTAAAGCCGATTCGTTTGTAACTCGAATTGAAGCCAGCCCATTGTTTCAGAGCTCCGTCATTTTTATCATAGTGCTTTCCGCAATTTCTATTGGCGCTAAAACCTACGATGTACCGCCTCTATTCATGCAGGTTATGTCGATTTTAGACGCGGGAATAACGGTTTTCTTTCTCGCTGAAATTATATTGCGCTTTAGCGCTTGCCAAGATCACCGTGGTTTTTTCAAAGATGGCTGGAATCTGTTCGACACACTCATAGTCATAGCCAGCTTGGTTCCTATAGCGAACGCACAAGCCGTGCTCATTGGCAGGCTCCTACGAGTGTTCAGAGTCTTACGTTTAGTATCTGTCGTACCTGAGCTGCGCTCGCTCATTAATGCGCTGCTAAAAGCTATTCCGCGCATGGGCTACATCGTTTTACTGATGTTTATTATTTTCTATATATATGGAGCAACAGGCTCATTGTTTTTTAGCGACATCA
>CAWKZY010000046.1:0-21831 GCA_963854625.1 Gammaproteobacteria bacterium
AATAAATCTACTTGTAGCTGCTCACTTTGAAAGACTTCATCGTCACCGGAAAATCCAGCAAACCCGAAGCTAAGTTTAATTGAGTTTAAACCTTCCTCAGCAAGCACCTACCTCTATTACTTGATTCAAATTTTTAAAGAACTTTTTCCCGAAGCCAGCGACTCAGGGAGGACGCATTATACTTATCTCAAGCCTGCTGACAAGACCTATTTTCACTTTGTTTCATGTTATCTATCTAAGCCTGTAATCGAGATGCCTGACTCTAAAAGTCAACCATTAATTCAGAAATAAAAATACCTGCAAAAGCGGTCTTAAACTGATTTAGCCCTTAAACAACACGTAGTTTTTTATAGATTCGAAAACCCAAAAGGATTGCTAAAACAACTCCGTAAATCACCGCCTCCTCAATATCCAGACGTAAAATCCAAAGTAAATGCACAATCGCAAGCACCCCTGCGACGTATACCAGCCTATGTAAACGCTTCCAATAGAGTCCTAATTTCCGCACTATGAACTTTGGCGAGGTGGCCCCCAACGCAAACAGGATGACATAAGCGGCAAAGCCTACGGTGATGTAAGGACGCTCTAGTATCTCTTCGAGGATCGCCCCCCACCTAAACTGCAATAAAAAGGTTAGCCATACGAACAGATGCACCGTCGCGTAAAACAAAGCGAAAAGACCCAGCATTCGTCGCTGACGTGTAAATTCGATTTGGCTAAATATTTGTCGAAGTGGCGTCATCGCCAACGTGATGAGTAGAAACCGTAAAGCCCACTCTCCTGTTTCCAGCGATAGCTCTTTAGCAGGATCTGGGCCAAGGTCTCCCCAGATCGCGGTATACAAAAGCACCGCGAATGGAACCAAGGCCAAACTAAAGACCGTTGGCTTTATCATTTTTTTCATTTTGTTGAACCAGGTAGGAGTCGCTCAGAGAAAAATAACGCTTTTCGCTGAACCGTTTAGTCTTACTTAATCTTGCCTTAGCCCTGCCTTCGCCTTACGCAGGGCTTACTTTGGGCTTACCCTTGACCTCTGCTGACTCTACTCAGGTTAGAAATTCTTGGTTAAGTCCATACCTGAATATAATGATGCAACTTGATCCGCGTAGCCATTGAACAACCTGGTGTCGGTGTACTGACGGCTAAACAAGGTTTGCGGTAAGCGACGCTCTTTATCCTGACGCCAGCGCGGATGATGAACCTCTGGGTTTACATTGGCGTAGAAACCGTACTCACGAGCCTGAAGATCATTCCAGGTCGTATCAGGCATCGTCTCACGAAAGTTAATCTTCACTATGGATTTAATGCTTTTAAAACCGTATTTCCAAGGCACTACTAAGCGCATCGGCGCTCCGTTCTGGGCCGGCAAGTAATCGCCATACAAGCCCACCGCCATAAAAGCCAGGGGATTCATAGCTTCATCCATGCGCAGACCTTCTCTATAAGGCCAATCAACAATAGCGAACCTAGAGCGCACGCCGGGCATCGCATCGCGATCAATTATGGTCTCAAACTCTACAAACTTTGCCTTAGAGGTAGGTTCAAACTGCTTAATCAAGTCCGCCAAAGAAAACCCTATCCAAGGAATTACCATTGACCATGCTTCGACACAGCGCAATCGATAGATTCGCTCTTCCAGCGCATGAGGCTTAAGCACATCTTCTAAGTTGTATTTACCAGGTTTGGCCACCTCACCGGTGATTTCCACTGTCCAAGGGTCAACCTTAAATTCATCAGAATTATTGGACGGATCAGACTTGTCCATGCCAAATTCGTAAAAGTTATTGTAACGAGTGACGTCGTTGTATGGCGTCAGTGCCTCTGCAGTGTAATAAGGCTCAGTGTTGGGAGCCTGCTTTATGTCGCTGAATTTTTCAGCCCACCAAGGCGCAGGGGCAGAGCGTTTCAGACCTGCTGGCGCCCTAGCCTTCAGATCATTGCCATTTTGAGCATTGGCTATAGATGGTAGTGCTGCCCCTACTGCAGCCCCTAGCAAAAGTTTAGAACCATCCCCCATAAACTCTCGGCGGTTACGGTAAACACTTTCTGGGGTGATTTCAGAGGGCTTTATATCTGCTGGCTTTTTTATCAACATGGCTCTAATCCACTTATTTCGTTATCTGTTTTGTCGAATTTGTTAGTTCTTTACCTTGCAAATCGACTCTTTAGCATTTTATTACATCTAAGACAGGGCTGGTCGAGAATGTCTTTCTCTTTGACATTAAGAAATTTACTACCAAAAACTCAAACTTGGTTTTGTTTCAGCAAAACGAAAAAAAAATCGAAATCGCAACCTATAAACTTACTTCAAAACTACTTTAAGCCTACCTTAATCCTAATCCAGAACAACCTTATGTATAATTCTAGCTCGGCCTAATCAGAGTCTTTCGCTGCAGGTTCCTGCTTAGAAACCTTTAGCTGCGGAACCTCGTCCTCGGAATTCTCCGGCTTGGGATCACCAGCGAGCTTGGACACATTCGTCTTCGGCTGCGCTTTTGTTGCTTTCTTAACCGCCTTGTTAGTGGTACTACGCCTAACCGGCTTCACTTGGTTCTGACTGATCTCGGCAAACGCCGCGCTAGGGTCTTCATTCTTTTCTGCGGGAGCGTCTCTTTCGGTCACTTTATCTGGGACTTTGTCGGGGACTTTGTCAGGAACTTTGTCAGGCGCTGAAACAGACTCTTTACTTTGACCTTTAACCGGCTCTTTCACACTATGTTCTGCAGGCCCTTCATCAGGGACTGGCACAGTCGGCCCAGCAAATCGATTCCTGTACAGCCAGATGATAGGACCTGAAGCGCCATAAAGGACCGAACCCACTAAAAGAACTTCGTGGGGGTTTTGCGCCACAACGACTAAGAAAACCAGCGCGAAAACAAAAACAATCAAAGGCACCGTGCCCTTAAAGTTAAGTTCTTTAAAACTAAAATATTTATAATTTGAAATCATTAGCAGACCGGTAAAAACTGTAAGAATGGCTGCTAAATAGGCTATCAAAGGAGTCACCTCAACCCCGTACTCACTGGCCGTCCAAGGCACAAAGGTTACGATACCCGCCGCCAGCGGGCTCTGCAGCCCAACAAAAAAACGCTTATCTGCAGATTCCAACTGAACATTGAAGCGCGCCAAACGAATTGCCGCGCAGGATACATAAACGAAGCTAGCGGCCCACCCTACTCGTTCAAGCGGACCAAAACCCCAACTAAACATAATTAACGAAGGAGCCACACCAAAGGACACCATATCCGACAGACTATCAAATTGCGCTCCAAACGCGCTCTGGGTATTAGTCAATCTAGCTATTCGACCATCTAGCCCGTCGCAGATAGCAGCTATTAGGATCGCCCACCCGGCCTCATTGAAATTGCCAGACATTCCCGCGATAATTGCGTAGAAGCCAGCAAACAATGCACTGAGCGTCAACAGGTTCGGCAGTAAGTAGATCCCACGGCGGCGAACTTTTACGCCCCCCTCCGACACAATCTCTTCATGCTCATCAATCGGAAGAACGTTTTCTTGTTCTGGACCTAATTCGCTGTCTTGATCTGTCATTGGCACCCACAATACTTAAAAAGTTAAACTGAGCCCCGATTATAGCGCTCTAGTCTGGCAGGTGCTACGTGTGTAGTTTTTTAAGGAATATTGCACCAATCAAGGCAGATGCTATATGATCTCGCCTCACAAATCGTGAGCTCAAGCATGAGAATTAAAAAACTTAGCATAAGAGCACGCGAATAAGCTGACAAAATTTATATCTCGGAGCACTTCCATGAACTATTTCAATACGCTACCTCTCAGACTGCAACTAGAGCAATTAGGTAAATGCCGCTTTATGGACCGCAGTGAGTTTGCGAACGGCGTAGACAAACTCAAAGGCAAGAAGATCGTCATCATCGGCTGCGGCGCACAAGGCCTAAATCAGGGGCTCAACATGAGAGATAGCGGCTTAGACGTGTCGTATACACTCAGGGACGCCGCTATCGCAGAGCAGCGCGCCTCGTGGAAGAACGCTACCGAAAATGGCTTCACGGTTGGCACATACGACGAGCTTATCCCCCTTGCAGACTTGGTCCTCAATCTGACTCCAGACAAGCAACACAGCGCTGTAGTCGCTCAAGTAATGCCACTAATGAAACAAGACGCCTGTCTTGCTTATTCTCATGGCTTCAATATCGTTGAGGAAGGCATGCAAATTCGCGACGACCTCACCGTAGTAATGGTTGCACCGAAAAGCCCTGGATCGGAAGTTCGTGAAGAATACAAACGCGGATTCGGCGTACCGACCCTTATAGCGGTACACGCCGAAAACGACCCAAATGGTGACGGTATGGAAATCGCCAAAGCCTATGCCGCCGGCACCGGTGGCCATCGAGCTGGCGTTTTAGAATCATCCTTTATAGCGGAAGTAAAATCTGACTTGATGGGCGAGCAAACAATCCTTTGCGGCATGCTCCAGACCGGCTCCATACTTTGCTATGACAAGATGGTAGAGAAAGGTATTGATTCTGCCTATGCCTCAAAGCTGATTCAACACGGCTGGGAAGTCATTGCCGAGGGCTTAAAGCACGGCGGCATCACTAATATGATGGACCGACTATCCAATCCAGCAAAGTTAGTTGCCAATGAGCTTGCTGAAGAGCTAAAAGAAATCATGGCCCCCCTTTTTCAAAAACACATGGATGACATCATCATCGGTAATTTTTCCTCAGGAATGATGGATGACTGGTCCAATGACGATAACAAATTGCTGACTTGGCGTGAAGAAACAACTGAATCTGCATTTGAGAAATCAGTAGCCGGTGACATGGATATTCCCGAACAGGAATACTACGAAAACGGCCTTATTATGGTTGCTATGGTCAAAGCTGGGGTTGAACTAGCCTTCGAGACAATGACCGCCAGTGGCATCATCGAAGAATCTGCTTATTATGAATCTCTTCATGAGGTGCCTTTAATCGCCAACTTAATTGGCCGCAAGAAACTTTATGAAATGAATAAAGTCATTTCTGACACAGCAGAATATGGCTGTTACTTGTTCTCACATGAATGCGTGCCGTTACTAGCGGAGTTTATGAAGAAAGTTGACATTGACGTCATCGGCAAAGGACTACAGTTGCCAGATGGCGGCGTTGATAACGCGGAACTGATTCCAGTAAATGACGCAATTCGCTCGCATCAAATTGAAGTTGTTGGCAAGCGCCTGCGTACTTACATGACAGCGATGAAAAAAGTCATTTGATTTGTCAGGTGTCGGAGTCAAAGCTATGCATTGACTCCGACACCTACATTTTATTCAAATAATTCCAAAACCTCATTATGAAAATGTCGAAACACCAGTGGGCTAAGGTGCGTTGATAATCGTCGCGGTATGTTAGCCATACTCCTCGAAGGTATATCCCATGACCGCCCGTCTAAAATGTCGGCGCAAACCGCACTAGCGCAAATACTCAGGGAAATAAGAGAAGATCGGGTCAAAATCGACGGGATTCGTAAACTATAATTCAAGCGAGATGAACAGTACTTAGCAATAGACGGATAGTTAGCAAACACTGAAACCATACCCCTCGACCCGATGGCCAAAGTAAATGGCGCTATCTTTCTTGAAAACCGCACCCTCTATCCGCGACGTTCGGCATGGACCACAATGGTTCTGCTGGCCAATTGAGTGATTTAGGAGGCAACTCGGCCCTAAGATACGGGATGGACTTAATAAATGACCTCTGACAACAGATGAACGCGGAATTTCAGCCCTTCGAAATCGATTACGGTTTCTACATCTTGAATGGAACTCGTGGAATCTAGATTTATTGGATAAGTACCTGCAAGCAATAGATTCATTAGCTCTCGAAATTGAGGTGCACCGAAGACCCACGATTTTGATATAAGGTTTAAAATATATCAGGACAGACCTTAATTTAAGCAATGACGTCTATGGACAATTAACTGCCCTATAAACACTACCTTATTTAATTTAAAAAAATCGCAGCGCTTCACTGCGCGGTTATAAGCCGCCAGTTTTCCTAGCAGCGCTATCGCCGTTATCCTGCCTTACTGATTCTGGCGTAGTGATTCGACTAGTGGCTGTTCCACTTATCAGCCTTGCTGATTGGCCTGCAATAAGCCTGAAACCATCTTCAGAACCCGCGATATGAATTTCACTTTCAGCCCATGTTATGACCGGTTAGAGTTGTGCTCTGTCGAAAATCATCCGTGCCTGCAGGGCAACAATAATACGAGAGAATTGGCAGCCTTTCGCCTTATGAGGAATTGCCGGTATGGGGTTAGACAATGCCGAGCTAATAAGCGGAGACGACATTAGCCCACAATCTGTCGGGGAAGTTGAAAAGAAGCTTCCCGTGCACGCGACTGCGATGAAGAAACTAGCCTAAGACTCCATTCAAACTGCTTTAGAAAGGTGTCGGAGCACATGCAAAAAATTTACCCCGCCACCCAGACCTAGCTACTAGCAGGAAAGGCTTCGGCCCCATTCGAGAGAGGCCGATCTTAGATAGTTTAGACAAGTAACCGTGTCGAAAAAAGGTGTCAACAACTATATTGCTAGAACTTTGTCGCCTCGGGAAATTCCCGACACCCCAGTACGAGCGACTTCCAACACAACACTGTCGCCTAGGGCCACTATAAACGCATCGAGCTTATCGCTAGTTCCTACCAACTGAACGCTAAACACACTTGTGGTTAAATCTACAATTTGTCCCCTAAAGATATCAACAGTTCTGCTGACTTCAGTGCGCTGGGCACCAATTGCTTTAACTTTGATAAGCATTAACTCACGCTCAATATGAGCGCCTTCAGTTAAATCAACCAACTTCACAACATCTACTAACTTGTTCAAATGTTTTGTTATTTGTTCTATTCGAGCTTCGTCACCACTTGTAGTTAACGTTAACCGCGATAGAGACTTGTCATCAGTCGGCGCCACAGTGAGGGAATCGATGTTGTAATTGCGCTGCGAGAACAGACCCACCACACGAGACAAAGCACCAGGTTCATTTTCTATCAAAACAGAGATTATATGACGCATATTATGTCCTCTCCGTTTTGCTAAGAATCATGTCTTTCATAGCACCGCCTTTAATGGCCATGGGGTATACATGCTCTTCTGGGTCGACGCAGATATCAACGAAGACAAGCCTATCCTTCATCGCAAAAGCTTCTTCAAGCTTGCTATGTAAATCTTCATATTTCTCGATTCGCATTCCAACGTGACCATAGGCTTCTGCCAATTTAACAAAGTCTGGTAAAGATTCAGCATAGGTACTTGCTGAGTGACGACCACCGTACTGCATGTCTTGCCACTGTTTTACCATACCTAATGCTTCATTATTGAGACAGATAATCTTTATCGGCAGGTCGTATTGCATACAGGTTGCAAACTCTTGCAGGTTCATCTGAAAGCTTCCCTCGCCAGTTATGCAAACAGACACCGCATCACGAAATGCTAGCTGCACACCCATCGCCGCCGGAAAACCAAAACCCATCGTTCCTAAACCGCCGGAATTTATCCATCGGCGAGGTTTGTCGAAACCATAATGTTGAGCAGTAAACATCTGATGCTGCCCAACATCAGTAGAAACATAGGCATCGCCTTTGGTTATTTCATAAACCGCCTGCACAGCTTGTTGAGGTTTAATGACTCCATTAGGACCAGGTGTTACGCCCAAACTGTCTTTGGCACGCCACTGCTGAATTTGATCCCACCAAACTTTTAACGATTCTTGGTCAATTTCAGTCTTAGACTTATCAATCTCTGAAAGCATCTCGACTAAAACTTCTTTAACCGCACCAACTATAGGAACATGAGCCGTTACAGTCTTTGAAATTGCCGCAGGGTCGATATCAATGTGTAAAATTGTAGCATCGGGACAAAATTTGGAAGTGTCCGAATTGGTTACGCGATCATCGAATCTCGCACCTACGCAAAGCAAGACGTCACAGTTATGCATCGCCATGTTCGCCTCATAGGTGCCATGCATACCCAGCATTCCTAAAAACTGAGAGTCGGTGCAAGGATAGGCACCTAGCCCCATAAGCGTATTAGTAACCGGATAGCCCAACTTCCTACCCAGAGATGTTAATAAATCTGACCCCTCGCCTTGAATAACCCCGCCCCCAGCGTAGATCATTGGCCGCTTCGCGCTCTTCAGAGCCTCGACTGCCTTTTTAATTTGACCAGTATGGCCTTTGCCGGGCACTGAGTATGAGCGCAGCTTCACGCTTTTTGGGTATTCGTAAGGAAACTTGTTTTTGGGGTCGGTCATGTCCTTCGGAATATCAATAACCACCGGACCAGGACGACCGGTAGTCGCCAAATGAAACGCCTTTTTCACCAACATTGGGATTTTCGACGGATCCGAAACCATATAGCTATGCTTTACGATCGGCCGAGAAATGCCCATCATATCAGTCTCTTGGAATCCATCTGTACCTATCAGGCGGCTTTCAACCTGCCCGGAGATAACCACCAGTGGAATAGAATCCATATAGGCAGTTGCTATTCCTGTAATTGCATTAGTTGCACCGGGCCCTGATGTGACTAGCACCACACCAGGCTTTCCGGTCGAGCGCGCATAACCGTCTGCAGCATGAGTTGCCGCTTGTTCATGACGAACTA
The DNA here is from genome assembly GCA_963854625.1 of Gammaproteobacteria bacterium. Lineage (GTDB taxonomy): Bacteria > Pseudomonadota > Gammaproteobacteria > Pseudomonadales > Pseudohongiellaceae > UBA9145. The sequence continues at coordinate 8,633 of CAWKZY010000046.1, forward strand.
GAATATGCTCGACCTTATCCTGGTTAAAAATTGCATCGTATATGTGCAAAACGGCACCGCCGGGATAGCCGAATATGATTTCAACGCCTTCATCGTGCAACGCACGAAGTAGCATTTCACCACCAGATAATTGATCCACTTGCCTAGCCTCTGTATTAAAAATACATTTATGGCAAACCTGAGCTTGCCGAGTAATTACATATGAATATAAATAGACAAATAGCACAAAACACCTAGGAGGCAACTGCAGCTATTTATTCTTATTTAGGTTAATTTTCATCAAAAAAACCAATGCACAAAAATTATGCTGTTCGGCTTTTTTGTCGGCCCCGTACGCGATAACGTGATGGGGGCCTAAGGTGGATATTGTCAACACCCCAGAGAAGCAGTCTGTTGTCATTCCAGGTCATGGAGAATCAGACTAGCGCGTTGCGAGACAGGATTGGCTGAGACACACCGCTTATAGAGGCAATTCTGGCAGCAAACATAGGAAAGTCAAGCAAAGCGGGCAAAGATACCCGCGATACGATCTAATAGTGGTAAGGCTCAGGCAGAATTAACTTTTTCTAGGCCACCTCGGAGCTAATTTCTTTACTAAGCTTTTTAAACTCAAGCTCTCCCCCGATGTTGATGTCGATTGCGATCACATCTCCTGCCACATAATCGCCCTGCAATACCTGCTGCGCTAATGGGTTCTCTATCCAGTTCTGAATGGCGCGCTTTAATGGTCTCGCCCCATAGACTGGGTCGTAACCGATTTCGGCGATGCGATCCAACACGTCGGTGCTTACCTGCAAAGAAAGATCGTTATTGAGTAATCGACCGTTAAGCAGCCCAATCTGGATTTCAGCGATGCCTCGAATTTGCTCTTTTTGCAGTGGATGAAAGACAACAGACTCATCAATTCTGTTCACAAACTCTGGCGAGAAATGCTTAACGACTGAACTTAGAACCACCTTCTTCACGTCTTCATAGTCAGTGCTGGCAAAATTCTTCTCACTCATCATCTCCTGAATTCTATCGGAACCAAGGTTCGAGGTCATGACGATAACAGTGTTTCTAAAGTCCACCGTCCTCCCGTGGCTATCTGTTAGGCGGCCATCATCCATTACCTGTAAAAGTATGTTGAACACATCTGGATGAGCCTTTTCGACCTCATCCAACAATAGAACCGTGTAAGGTCGGCGCCGAACAGCTTCCGTTAAATACCCACCTTGCTCATAGCCTACATAACCTGGAGGCGCCCCAATAAGCCTTGCCACCGAGTGCTGCTCCATAAATTCTGACATATCAATACGAACCATCGCTTCATCGGTGTCGAAAAGAAATTCAGCTAATGCCTTGCACAGCTCTGTCTTACCCACTCCCGTTGGCCCAAGAAACAGAAAAGAACCATTCGGCCTATTTGGATCTGACAAACCGGACCGAGACCTTCGCACCGCATTAGAAACAGCACTAACAGCCTCGTTTTGACCGATGACCCTTTTGTGAAGAGACTCTTCCATTGCCAGCAATTTAAGTTTATCACCAGCCAACATTTTACTCACCGGAATGCCCGTAGAGCGCGAGACAACATCAGCTATCTCTTCTTCGGTCACCCTATTTCGTAGCAGCTTTTTCTCTGCTGCCTCAGCCTTAGCCGCTTGCTCTAGCTCTGACTCCAGCCCTGGAATGATGCCGTACTGAATCTCAGACATTCGAGCTAAGTCACCCGCTCTGCTGGCCAACTCCATATCATTACGCGCTTTTTCAAGGTTACTCCGAATTGTCTGGGCACCTTGCAGCGAAACTTTTTCAGCCTTCCAAATTTCTTCGAGGTCAGAAAATTCTTTTTCAAGCTCATCGATATCATCCACAAGCTTTTCTTTACGTTTTAATGAAGCTGCATCACTTTCTTTTTTAAGCGCCTCTCGCTCAATTTTTAACTGAACTAGTCGGCGCTCAAGTATGTCCATTTCTTCCGGCTTGGAATCTATTTCCATACGAATCAAACTGGCGGCTTCGTCAATTAAATCTATCGCCTTGTCTGGCAACTGACGATCAGTAATATAGCGCTGGGAAAGCTTGGCTGCTGCGATGATGGCGGAGTCCGAAATATCCACTCCATGATGAACTTCATACCGCTCTTTAAGACCTCGAAGAATAGCGATGGTGTCTTCTTCGCTAGGCTCCTCAACCAACACCTTTTGAAAACGCCGCTCTAACGCTGCATCCTTCTCTATGTGTTGACGATATTCGTCCAAGGTAGTTGCACCGACACAGTGAAGCTCTCCTCGGGCCAGCGCGGGCTTCAACATATTACCCGCATCCATTGCGCCTTCGGCCTTACCTGCACCCACCATCGTATGCAGCTCATCGATAAACAAAATAACCGAACCGTCCTGCTTTGACAATTCGTTGAGTACAGACTTGAGACGCTCTTCAAATTCACCACGGAACTTTGCCCCAGCGATAAGTGAGCCCATATCAAGTGATAGTACTTTTTTGCCCTTTAAGCCTTCAGGTACTTCCCCATTAACAATTCGCTGAGCAAGTCCCTCAATGATGGCCGTTTTACCCACACCCGGCTCACCAATAAGCACAGGATTATTTTTTGTTCGTCTCTGCAAAACCTGAATTGTCCGTCGTATCTCAGCATCCCGACCTATCACGGGGTCAAGTTTACTATTTACTGCAAGCTCAGTGAGATCAACACAGTATTTCGAAAGGGATTGCCACGAATCTTCGGCACCCGGATCACTGACGTTCTCGCCTCCCCGTAGATTACTAATCGCGTTTTCCAGAGCCTGCGTAGAAACACCATAAGAACTCATCAATTTACCTAGTGCAGATTTATCATCCATAGCAATCAGAACGATAGTCTCACTGGAAATAAAACTATCTCCATTTTGTTGAGAATTCTTGTCTGCCTGATTAAGCAGTTTTCCTAATTCTTGAGATACTGTTATACCCCCGTCAGACGCCCCTATTTTAGGTAAGCTGTCGACTAAGTTTTCGAGTTTGGCACGCAAATCACTAACATTAAAACCAGTCTGAGATAACAACGGCCTAACCGATCCGCCCTTCTGATCTAGCAGCGCCAAAACCAAATGGACTGGCTCTATGACATTGCTGTCTTTTCCTATAGCGATGGACTGGGCATCGGAAAAAGCCGATTGTAACTTGCTTGTAAGTTTTTCAATGTTCATTTCAGTAAGCCTCACACTCATCCATGGTCAAATATGCTAGTGACCAAAATCATCTTCTGCTCAACTAAATAAGGCCTAGATGAGATGTTTTCAATAGCAACCGAGAGTTTTTACTACAGATTTTTCGAAAATCAGAGAATATTGATATTGATCTATTATGACCGATTGGAAAATATCCATTGGTGAACGTTTATCCCAAAAACTGGTCATCAACTGCATATGCGTGGAGCCTTAACAGCGTAAAAATGATTAGGGCTTAATCAGAATAACATTGGCCATTCTGCCGGTCACGGGACTGTGCCGATAACTATAAAGCGTCTCAGATTCGCAAACAGTACAGATGTCTGAAGAAGTAACTTCAACCCCGAGTGCAGTCAATCTGAACTTAGCTAACCCGAATAAATCAGCCATGTATTTGCCAGACTCAAGGGTAGGGCTAAAATATTTTTCGACAGCCTGAGAATCGGCAGCATCTTTAAACCGCTTCATAACATCACGGCCCACTTCAAAATGACAAGGTCCTATAGCAGGCCCTAAATAGGCTGCAACCTCCTTTGCTGGCGTTTTCATATTCCGTAAGGTATTTTCGGCAACGCCGTCCAGCAAGCCTCGCCAGCCTGCATGGGCAATTCCTATTTCAGAGCCATCTTTTGCCGCGAAAAATACTGGCAAACAATCGGCTGTTAGAACACAGCAAGCAAGACCCTTGCGGGCAGTCACCAAGGCATCGGCGTCAAAAGGCTTTGCCGCCGCGTCAATTCTGCAAACGCTTGTTCCATGCACCTGATTTAGCCACTGAAAACTTATATCAGCATCAAACCAATCGCTTAATTCCTGCCGATTTGCAGCTACGATTTTTTCGTCATCGCCCACATGCTGAGCGAGATTAAAGCCATTGTAGGGCGGCAAACTCTGCCCCCTTACCCTAGTCGTTGTAAACGCTATTACTTTAGGCACCACATCCCAACTCGCAGCGATGATACTTGCATCGGGAATTGGCTTCATGAAGTCGCGCGCTTATCTAGGCGCAGTGCTGTTAGCAAATCCTCCATGTCTTTCGGCAATGGAGCCTGCCACGACACTTCCTTACCGGTAATAGGATGAATAAGACCTAGTTTAGCGGCATGCAGTGCCTGTCTTCGAAAGCTCCGCAGCATCGCAATCAGGTTTTCATGACTAGCGCCGGGGATTTGGAGACGGCCACCATACATAGGATCCCCAAGAAGAGCGCAGTTGATCGATGCCATATGAACACGAATCTGATGGGTTCGGCCTGTTTCTAATTTCACATCGACCAATGTATGGGATCGAAACCGCTCGGCTAACTTGTAGTGAGTGACCGCTTCTTGTCCCTCGTTAACAACCGCACGCTTTTTGCGGTTTATTGGATGGCGACCCAGCGGCTTATTAACCGTGCCACCTCCTGTTAGGCTTCCTTTGACTACTGCTTGATATTCTCTGGAAATCTCTCTTTTTTGAAGCAAGTCAACCAGCTTACCGTGACTGATTAAGTTCTTTGCCACCATCAGCAATCCTGTGGTGTCTTTGTCCAATCGATGAACGAGGCCTGCCCTGGGGACTTCTTCCAGCTCTGGGTAACGATGAAGAAGTCCATTCAAGAGTGTTCCCGCGCGATTGCCCGCAGCAGGGTGGACAACCACACCAGCAGCTTTATTCACCACCAACATATGTTCATCTTCAAAAACGATATCTAGATCCAACTCCTCCGCCACCCAATCCTCGACAGCTTCGAGTTGAGCATTTATCTCAAGACAATCTCCCTCGTTTAAGCGATCTCGCGGCCTGAGCTGCTTATCGTTCACTTTCAATAGCCCTTCTTTGATCCAACTTTGCAGTCTGGATCGTGAATAATCGGGAAACAATTGCGCTGCAATCTGGTCTAATCGGCTCCCCGCAAGAGATTCTGGTACTTCGGCACTAAGTTCTATTTGTGTTGTCATACCCACATGATACTTGATTGCGGCCTTTGAGAGCAGTAAAGCATTAGCCCTATCTTAGTATGGGCTTGATCTCAAGGCTGTGGTTAAATAGCGCTTGCTTGATTATATGAAGAATAACCGAAGGATTTTTTTGTGACCATACAGTTAACTAAATTGCTAGGCTTAGCGCTATTCGCCATACTTTTAAGCGGCTGCGGCTTATTTGGCGGAGATGAAGATAAAGATAAATTCGCCAACTTGTCGACTGAAGAGCAATTTTATCAACGTGCTTTGGATCAGCTAAACAGCCAGAATTTCCGTGGCTCTATAGACACCTATCAAGCGCTGGAATCAAGATTTCCTTTTGGCAGGTTTGCCGATCAGGCTCAGATCGAAGTGGTCTACGCCTATTATCGTAACAATGACCTAGAAGCGGCTCGAGCCGCAGCAGACAGGTTCATCCGACTGCACCCTGAGAATGACAATGTGGACTACGCTTTTTACATGAAAGGCTTAGCGTCATTTACTGAGGGCGGAGGCTTTATCAATAGATTCTTACCGGTGGACCAGACTAAGCGAGACCCCGGGCGCGCCGAAGAGTCATTCGCTGATTTTTCACAGCTCTTGGCTCTCTATCCAGACAGTCCTTATGCTGCCGACGCACGGGCCAGAATGGTCTATCTACGCAACAACCTAGCAGCATATGAAATCCATGTAGCGAACTATTATATAGAACGCAGTGCTTACATTGCGGCCCTTCGCCGTGGGCAGTATGTGGTTGAGAACTTCCAAGAAACCCCTGCGGTCGCAGATGGGGTCGCTATTATGGTTGAGTGCTACTTGCGCTTGGGCCTGAATGGACTCGCGGACACGTCGCTTTCGTTGCTCAAAGAAAATTACCCCAAGCATGCCTCAATCGATAATGGTGGCGACTTTATAATTCGCACAGAAATCACCAACCCCTCTGTGTTATATACAGTATCGTTTGGGCTTCTTGGCGATAACCGAGGTAACCCACCACTGGCACCAACACAGCGCCCACGGAATTCCGGCAGTGAAGAAATAATTAACACTCAGATTGCCCCAAAAAATCAAAAGCGATCATGGTTCGATATCCTCACTTTTGGTCTATTTAGCTAAGACCCAGCAGCAAAAGAGGACCGGAGCTCACGCCGAGAGGCAACGATTTCAAGATTTACCACGACGACAAAAGCGAATTATCAACCGAGGCTTTCAAAGATTTAATAATCTCAGCAGCCCAGAGCAGCAGAGCCTTCGCTCTATTCAAGAGCGCGTCCAGAGACTGCCCCGAGGACAGCGCCAGCAAATCAAAGCCTGATTCGACAGGATCGCCCACTCTGCAAACAGGCCTCGAACAGACACTGACGAGCAATCTCTAAACTCGGGACCTGAGGCGTCAGAGCCCCCCAAAGCAAGCGCCAATATCTGCAGCTCCGGCTAATGCACGCCCACCGCAGGTCAGCAGAGCCCTGCCAGACCTCCGAGGCCAGGACTTCCACCAAGATAGGCTCCTAATTTGAACCTTACTCTCCTATTTGCCATGCGTTAGTAATAGGATAGCGACGGTCGCGTCCAAAGCCTTTTTGAGTTATCCGAACACCAACCGGGCTCTGTCTGCGCTTATATTCGTTAATATCTACTAGCCTCAACACTCGGTGAACCATGGCAAATTCAAACCCCTTTGCCACGATGTCCAAGGCACTAAGATCTTCCTCGACGTAATATGCCAGCACCTGGTCAAGTACGTCATAAGGCGGCAGACTGTCTTGATCCTTTTGGTCTGGGGCAAGCTCCGCCGAAGGTGGCCGTTCTATAACAATTTGCGGGATTATCTCATCATAGTTGTCGCCATAATCTCCATTCCTGTAGTTAGCAAGACGATAGACCAAGGTTTTAGAGACATCCTTAAGGACATCGAAGCCACCAGCCATATCACCGTAGAGAGTGGAGTAACCCACCGCAATTTCACTTTTATTACCTGTAGTCAGGACTAGCAAACCTTTCTTGTTAGAAATGGCCATTAGAAGAACTGCACGGCAGCGAGCCTGAAGATTTTGCTCACTAACATCCATATCCATACCCTTAAATTCACCGCTAAGAGAATCAATAAACTCGGAATAAACTGCTGATATTGATATTTCACTGTACTCGACACCTTGCTTTTTTGCCTGAATTGAAGCCGCCGATATCGAAAGGTCCGATGTGTACTCAAATGGCATCATCACCGCTTTCACTCGATCGCGGCCCAAGGCATCTACGGCTATGGCTAGCGTCAAAGCGGAATCAATGCCTCCAGATAGACCGAGTACAATACCCTTGAATTTATTCTTATTGACGTAATCTCTCACCCCTAACACCAAAGACTCGTAGACTTCGGCTTCACTGCTAAGCGATGGAGGAATATCCTGTAACGGAATTTTGACAACTAATTTGCCAGAATCGGCCTCATCTTCAATCTCGAGCGAAATCGGATAAATACCTTCTTTAAAGGCTGGCGCGAGAAAGCGTAGCTCGCCATTGCCGTCCAGCGCCATTGATCTGCCGTCGAACACCAATTCATCCTGACCGCCAATGAGATTAGTGGAAATTATTGGGAACCCTCCTTGCTTACAGCGCATCGCTAGAACCTTTTCCCGTAGCTGTTGTTTACCCATATGAAAAGGCGATGCATTTATATTAAACATGAGCCTAGCGCCGGCATCCCTGGCTTGCAGAACCGGTCCCTGCTCCCAAATATCCTCACAAATAGTGAACGCTGTAGGGACACCGCAAATATCAACAACGCATGCAGAGTCACCATGATCAAAATACCGTCGCTCATCAAAAACTTGGTAGTTAGGAAGGCATTGCTTTCTGTATTTTGCAACTATCTCGCCGCCACGGATAACCGCTAGGCTATTAAAGAGAGCCCCTTCCTGTTTTTCAGGAAAGCCCACGACACAGAAGATGGAAAGATCGGCCTGCAGCAATCGCAGGATAGCCTTTTCGATTCTCAATCCTAAGCTCGGCCGCAGCAGCAAATCTTCCGGAGGATAACCGGTCAATGTAAGTTCTGGAAACGCGACTAAATCCGCTCCATGCTCGCTAACAGCCACTTTTGCTGTATCGATTACTTTTTGAGTGTTGCCTTCAATATCACCCACAACGAAGTTCAACTGAGCTAATACTACTTTAAATTGTCGCGCCATTTAGGTCCCTTTATTGGTATCCTTAGCCATTAGAAAAAGTGTTTATTGTACGATAAATTCATCAAAGGGGAGCTTCCCCAGACCACCAAAACGAAAATGATGATAAAACGGATGACGCAGTATACTGGTCAAATAGACAATGTCTCAATTGTCTATAATATCTATCGAATAGTAATACCGCTGATATTACTAGCTACCTACCTTAGCAGTCCCGAGGAGACAGTACTTGGCGCAGTTAACGCAGCACTATATCTTCAAGTTAGCATTGCTTATATCGCCTTCGGGGTCGTCGTAATCTCATTGTTTAGCACTGCGACCAAGGTGATCAATCAACAGCATTTCCTTACCGGGACACTGATTTTAGATATCTTGGCCACCTCCCTTATTATCTATAGCAGCGGTGGAATCAGCAGTGGACTCGGATTGCTTGAAATTGTCACAGTCGCCTCAGGAAGTATATTAATTCGCGGCCGTGTTAGCACTTTCTTGGCAGCTGTTGCTGTTCTTTCCATTATGTATAGTGAACTTTACCTCGTACTCTCTATTAAAAGAGAGTCGGCTCAGTTTGTTCAAGCGGGCATGCTCGGCGCCATTCTTTTCGCGACCTCATTATACATTCAAGCTGTCACCGATCGAATTTATAAAACCGCTCTTATTGCCGACCACCAAGCCAAGAACATTACAGATTTGGAAAAACTAAATAATGAAATTATTCAAAGAATGGCAACTGGCGTTGTGGTGGTCAATCATTGCCATGAAATAATCAGCATAAATAGCGCAGCAAAAAGCACTCTGGCGCCTATTATAGATAACCTTTCCCTATATGTAGATGAACCTAACTTAGACAGACCTGACCAAGTCATAGACAGCAAACCTAAGCTTCCTGACGCACTGGGGACGCAGCTTGAACGCTGGAAGATAAACCCTAAACGCCAGCCGAAGCCAATTAGGATTCCCAATAGCAACCAGCAAGTCCAGCTGACCTTCGCCTATCTGAAGCCAGAATTGGAATCTGACGTTCTCATTTTTCTTGAGGATAATCGAAAGATTATTCAGCGAGTGAGGCAAATGAAACTAGCATCACTGGGCCGACTTACAGCTAATATTGCACACGAAGTAAGAAACCCACTCGGCGCCATCAGTCATGCCAGCCAACTGCTCAGAGAATCTAATACAACCTCGTCAGATGACAAACGAATGATTGAAATTATTCTGGATCACTGTAACCGCATCAATATGATTATTGAAGATATACTTGATGTTTCGCGACATGACGGCACATCGGCCCAAAAAATAGATTTAAAAAGCTGGCTAGAAGATTTCATTGAAAGCTACAAAACCACACATGAGCAGTGGGATGAAATAGAGCTGGACATCCAAGAGCCAGACACCCAACTTCATGTCATCGCCGGTCAGCTAGAACAGGTTCTAAACAATTTATTTGATAATGGCCTTCGCTACAGTAAGAAAAATAATGGTCGAGCGACCCTTCAGATTGTCGCTGGGCTGGAAAGTAAAGATAAATACAAACAGCCCTATATTCACGTAATTGACGATGGCATAGGAATAGATGATACCGACCAAGGATTGTTATTCGAACCTTTCCACACCACAGAGCCCAGTGGGACAGGACTCGGACTTTATATCTCAAAGGAACTGTGCGAAGCTAATCAATCACATCTTAGCTTTAGTAAAACTAAAGCAGGTAAGAGTTGCTTCAGCATCCATTTCAGCCACACCGAGCACAGTGTTGCTGAAGTTAAAAGAAGACCTTAAATCTAATGCCTAATCGCGTACTCATTGTCGACGACGAGCCAGATATTCGAGAACTTTTAGAAATCACTTTGGGACGGATGTCACTACAAACTTCAAGTGCCGAAGATCTAGTCGGAGCTAAACATCTTTTGGCTACCGAAGAATTTAACCTTTGTCTAACTGACATGAAACTTCCTGATGGCGATGGGATCGAACTTGTTGAGCATATAGCTAAAAACCACAGCAAAATACCTGTCGCTATGATCACCGCACATGGCAACACCGAAACAGCGATTAAGGCCTTAAAGGCCGGCGCGTTCGATTTCGTCTCTAAACCAGTTGACCTGCAAAAACTAAGAGACTTGGTAACGTCAGCACTTAGCCTCTCTCAAAAAGACAACTCTATAGACCGCCTTAATAGCAAGGTAAAGCATAATTCGGGGCCTACGATTACTGGCCAATCTCCTCGGATAAAAAAACTACGGGAACAAATTTCCAAGCTTTCGCGAAGTCAGGCACCTATTTTCATCAGCGGCGAATCGGGCAGTGGAAAAGAATTAGCAGCAAGGGCAATACATGACAACAGCGCGCGCAGTGCTGGGCCGTTTGTCGCAGTTAACTGCGGGGCAATCCCACAGGAATTAATGGAAAGTGAATTGTTTGGGCACATGAAAGGAAGCTTTACCGGCGCGGAACAAGACAAACAAGGATTGTTTCAAGCAGCTCAAAAAGGCACTTTGTTTCTCGACGAAGTCGCGGACCTTCCTCTTCATACTCAAGTGAAGCTTTTAAGAGTCTTTCAGGAGAAATCAATAAGACCTGTAGGGGCACAAAAAGAATTACCCATCGATGTTAGGCTTCTCAGCGCCACTCATAAAAACCTTAATACTGAAGTTGAACAGGGAAGACTCAGACAAGATCTCTATTTCCGAATCAATGTAATTGAACTTGCTGTGCCGCCTTTGCGCGATCGCCAACTAGATATCCCTGAAATTGGCCTAGCGATTCTTAGCAAAATTGCCCGTGAAAACGACGCCCCTGTTTGCGAGCTTAGCACGGGGGCACTGGCAGCACTTCATAACTACAGCTTCCCCGGCAATGTTCGAGAATTTGAAAATATACTTCAGCGTGCGGCGACACTTTGTGAAGAGGATATTATTCGAGAATCAAACTTGGAATTTATTCTCGCACCAAACGCATCTTTTATCCCAGATGAAACCCAAGCAGAAATTGCAACAGCAGAGTCAGGGGATTTTAGCGTTAAATTAGACGCGGGTTTTTCACTAGAAAAACATCTCGAATCTATCGAAATAAAAGCAATTGAAAAAGCCCTTGTAGAAACTCGGTGGAACAAAACTGCAGCGGCGAAAAAGTTAGGCATGTCCTTCAGATCGCTTCGGTACCGACTAAAAAAACTTGGGCTGGACTAAAGCTAAGCAACCCTTACTCAGACCAGCAGGGTGAGCCGCCGATTCACTTGATTCTGCTTTGCCAAAAAAATCTCCATCCCACACCTGAACGCTGCATCCTACTCCAGAGCATTTCGGCAACACCCGCATTCCTAAATAAGTTATCACCAGCGCCGACAATGATGGCGCGTTATCGTGGGACACCCTGTGCCGGAGTGCGGGGTAAAGGAGTCCCTTGCGATAGCGCAACTTACAATAAAAACACTCTGTAACAAGAGAACCCTCTAATACGAACACCTTGTGATGAGTCCATCCTACAACCAAACCGTTGTCTAATAGGCTGATACCTAGAAATTTCAACTCTGCGGCCTATTGTGGGATTGAGCAAATAAATCAGACGAGATTCTTTCTACTGATTTGTCTAGGTTATTATCCTCTTCTATTTACCTTCTAATAGTTAATATCCACCTTATAGCAATAAGTTCTTAAGATAAGATACAGGCTTTTAGTAATCTAAATACTAGCAGCAGCCAGCCCGTTCTTACCTCACCGCAGGCACATAATTTTAAAGCCAGAAAGGCCAATCCCAGTTATTTCATTGATTCTTTAGTCATCATGGGTTTTTGAACTACTCTGGTTCTAGCGACAGTTTTCTCAACAGCTAAAGGAAGGTGATAATAAAATGGGGATTGATAAGGCCTTTACTCTAATCGAGCTATTAATAACGCTGCTGATTCTATCAATATTGCTTGCGGTTAGTTTACCTAGCTTCAGCACACTTGTTGAAAACAAAAAATCAAACATGACCATAGCCAAAATCAAACAAGCGGTAGAAGTGGCAAAAGTAAGTGCGATAGTGAATGGTCGAATTGTAACTCTCTGCAAGTCCCAAGATGGAATAAAATGTGGTGGGTCTTGGGAACAAGGGATTATTACCTTTACCGACGCCAACGCAGACAGAACCATAAACCAAGATGACAAGCTAATCCGCTATTTTACCTTTCCAGAAGCAGAAGGCAGCATACATTGGCGAGCATTTCAGAACCGGCAGTATCTGCAGATAACAAGTCAGGGGTTTACCAGATTCCAGAATGGTAATTTCACTTACTGCCCGTTCAACAAAAAGAATTACCTAGCCAGACAGCTGGTAATAAATAGGACCGCAAGAGTCAGATATGCGATGGATTCGAATGGAGATGGCCTTCGTGAAGACAGCAGTGGTAAACCAATTCGATGTTGATTCAGCCTAACTAAGAAATTACTGCCAACATTCGTCGCTAGTTAATCCTGTTGCGCCGCGCAGGCCTGTGTTTGTTAAAGTGAAGGTTGTACACCCATCTGCTGCCTGTTGATTTTGAGGAGTAGCGGTTGCGGTAAAACAGTTTGTAATCGCGCCGCCTGCGCAAGCAGCCACAGATATGACATACCAGGCATTTGTAGTTGTCCTGTCTCGAGCTGCAACAACAGGAGTATTCAGTGGCGTGGCGTCAGTTGAATAACTGTTAGAACTTGAAAAGAATCGCTCTTGTTCCGCTGCCACCTGAACTAATTCACTTTTCGCTTCAGCTCTATTAGCTCGACGAAGGGACTCCGTATACGCGGGAATAGCAACGGCGACTAAAATACCCATAATAGCCATTACAATTAATAACTCGATTAAGCTAAAGCCGTCTGTCTGATCAAGCTTGCCAACGTGAC
>CAWKZY010000047.1:0-21595 GCA_963854625.1 Gammaproteobacteria bacterium
CCTCGATCAAAGCAGACAAGAGGTAAAATAGGGACGCTATTGGCCAGCGACAATAATGCAATACTTTTTGAGAATGATGCCTGCCTACCCAGAAATTCCACGGCAACGGTTTCACCAAACCCCTTCGGAAGATCAGCAAACATGATTAAACTGCGACCTGCTTGCCGTAAAAATTGGGAGAGTCCGCAAACGTCGATTTTATCAAGCAGTATTTGGTTCTCCAGACGTACGCCTTTATTACCAAATGCACGGGCCATATTTTCGATGTATGCATTACTCAATTCAGTTTGGCTCAGAATCACTGTTTTACTAATATCCGCCTGAAAACATAAATATTTATTTACGCCATAAACAAAATTTCCAAAGTGAAAGCTAGCCACAATTCTTGACCTGTTATCCTCGATTAGAAGTTTGCTAATGTGCGAATGTTGGGGAATTTGGATGCTTTGAGCATATTCTGCTGCGGTTTTAGAGGCTTGTACGGTATTCCTTAGATTTTCTACCTTGGCTAGAAAAACTCTATTTTTACGAAGTAATTTGCTTGCCGTTTGGATTGGCTCGCGCAAGAAGAAGGAAATTTTAACCACGCCGGGGTGGACCCAAGCGTGCGAGCTATCAAGCTTTTTAGACTTGCGAGCAGTGGCGCTTGTACCCTTGCGCTGAAGGAAGTTGATAACACTGGATCGCGCCCTAAAGAATAAGGTGGCTGAATAGGCAAGCCCATTATAGACGCGACCCCCCAAATAGGAGAGCACAGAGTACGTGAATTCTTTCATCGCCGGGAGTTATCCTTAACATATCAGCAATTGAGTGAGTTCTAATGTAGTAAATTAGTCTAGTTGGGGAATTTGAATTTCGCCACTAATATTTGTTTTAGATTATATCTCAGCAAATCAAGTCAATATTACTGCTAGATTCCTCGATCCCATTACTTAATTTTGACCGCTGTGCCACTGATACTAACCATTACCCCACCCCTTGGACTCACAACTTAATAGTCCAAATCAATTCCAACGATGATGTTTGCCTCTAACATACGAGCCTAGTTTCGAGCTCTTCAAAAGCAATATCTCGGGCTTTACCCATCTCTTGCTCTAGTGCCCTACCCGTCCGCCGAAAATTGCCTCACTCGGCACAATCTCAAAATAATCCGCTATTACTCCTCCCTCTAGCAAGGGAGTGGTAGTTCTAATCATCTTGAGTTCTCCAGCGAATAGTCCAAGCCAGCGGTAAGTAGAAGTGGCCTAAACCCTTGGCGGAAGCCCTCTAATCATAGTTAGATTTTTTAATGTTGTACCTGCACGGCGAAACTCTGATAAAGCCTGGTACTCTTTGTCGCTGTACCAATCTTTTGCTGCCTGCTCAGACGGGAACTTAAAAATAATCGAACGCCCCTCAAGCGGATCGCTTCCTTCGAAGGTTTCTTGATTATCATCAAAGGTTACAAACTCGCCTCCAAAACGTTTCAAAATTGGAAAGAAGCCCTTTTCATACTTGCGGTATTCATTAACGTCTTTAATTTCTAAGTTAACGACAATATACACTTCTACTTCTACATCTGACATTTTAACTCCCTTTCAAACTATTCAAATTTTGTGCTCAACCATTGCTAGCCTGCATTAATGTTATCCACATAACTAGAACAGAAATGTTACCTAGACCAAAAATAATTAAGCGATGTAATACGTTATTGTAGCTGAGGTGGATAAGTGAGTGTAGAGCTCTCGCTGCCACAAATAGCCATGCACATAGAATCGGTGCCGGTGCCGTTAGACCCAACGCAATATAAGCCAAAGCACCAACATAAAAGAGCACCGGGACTTCAAAAAGATTATTGAAGTTCCTAGTCGACTTCGCCACCATATCCGGCATGTCATGGCCCTGCATCAAGCGAAAGTAGGCCAACGGTAACTTTTCTGAGCTCACCGCTGCCATCCTAGACCTAAAAGTGACAACCATCACCAAAAACGTCAACATTACTAGGGCGAACATAGGGCTTAGCATTTCTCTCTCCATTTGACTCAAATTGGGTGTGAAATCACCTTAACCTTAGATAATTACTCGGTTCGGCGAAAATCAAAGTATAATTGTCTTCTCGTTAAGTAGAACAACGCACGAAATTTAGGGTGCAACCGCTCTCTAGATTAGAGTCACTTCGCGTGAATCAAAAGGAAATAGACAACATGCCTTCAAAGCAATTATTTACAGAACATATTGCCAGCTTAGAAAATAATTACCAGAGTGCATTACAGTTCTGTGGAATATCCGAAGAGAATTCAATTCTTGTTCACAGTGGAAGTGAGCAATTCTACTATGCCGATGACCGCGCCATTGCTTTTCAAGCCTATGGCCATTTTTTACACTGGGTACCGATAAATAGACCCGATCAATTTTTATTGTTCACCCCGGGCCAGCGGCCTCGTTATTTCCAAGTAACACCTTCGGACTACTGGCACGACCAAACCATTGATAACGCTGACTGGTGGAGTGATTCGCTTAACATTATCAATCTCAACCGAGTTGAGGAGATCGCCAAGTATATTGATTCAGCGAATACAATCTATGTAGGCCAAGAACCTGAAATGGCTCAGGCTTTATTAGGAGACCAGCTCAAGGTAAATTCAAAGCCCCTGCTACATTATCTTAATTACCAACGAGCATATAAGTCGGACTACGAGGTGTCCCAACTTCGAATGGCCAACGCCAAAGCATTGGTCGGCCACAAAGCTGCAGAGGATGCTTTTAAAGAAGGTCTAAGTGAGTATGGTATACACCAAGCTTATCTTCAGGCCTGCGAAATATTGGAGTATGAAGCGCCATATACAAATATCGTCGCCTTAGATGATCGCTGCGCCATACTTCACTATCAAAACAAACGCCGTGGTAGCGCCATGGATAGTCAGGTGCTGTTAATAGATGCGGGTTATCGTCTCAATAACTATGGCTCTGACATTACTAGAACTTACGCCAAGGATTCAGCTCACCCTGTTTTTCGTTCCTTATTAGAAGGTATGGAATCACTTGAAACTGAGCTAGTGGATTCAATTGAAGTTGGCAAGAACTACACAGAAATACATGCATCGACATTACACAGAGTCGGTGCTCTTCTGCGCCAACTCGATCTCGTTAACGCCGATGATGATGTGATGTTGGAAATGAAATTGCCGCAGCTATTCATGCCTCATGGTGTCGGCCATCTGCTGGGTCTGCAGGTACATGATGTAGCCGGTTTTCAACAAGACTTGGCAGGTACTATGAAAGCTGCCCCTGAGCATTCACCAGCGTTACGCAATACTCGGACTGTTGAAGAAAATATGGTTTTTACTATCGAACCTGGTTGTTATTTTATTCCCTTACTTCTGGAACCCCAGCGTAATACGGCTATTGGAGCAATGCTTAATTGGAACCTCATAGATGAACTCTATCCATACGGGGGCATCCGCATTGAAGACAATATTAGTGTCACAAAATCAGGTATCGAAAACTTAACTCGAAAACCTCACCAAAACCGGTAAAGGCCTTTAATCTAATGGAGAGTAAATCTAGCAATTATCTCCATTAGTTTTGGAAGCGCCAGTTGGTTTTCACTAACCAATTGAGCGCCTCTTTGACCCATGCCATTGGCCGCTTGGGGGTCTGCAAGAAGTTCCAGCCATGTCATTGCCAATTCCATTTCATCTTTCACTGTCCGGAGTCCACCGGCTTTTTCCAACTGATCACAAATTGACGCAAAGTTGAATTGAGAGGGACCGACTATCACAGGCAAACCGATTGCGGCAGGTTCTAAAACATTCTGACAGCCAGTATCTACCAGGCTTCCACCAACAAAAGCTATTTTTGCTAAACTAAAATACGCCATCATTTCCCCCATGCTATCTCCTAAAAATACCTGATGAGAGTTTTCAAGTAGTTTCATATCTGTCCGTCTAAGGAGTTTTAGCTGACTTTTCTTCGCTAATTCCGCCACCGAATCAAAGCGCTCAAGATGCCTAGGTACCAGAACCAGCAAAACATTGGGGAATGTTGGAAGAACACTTTTAAAAGCACTCAATACTTTTCGCTCTTCGCCATCACGGGTGCTCGCAGCAATAATAACCGGCCTTCCAGAATCCAACACCGACTGCATAAATGAATCGCGGGTTTTCCTCGAATCTGGAATTAGTTGATTAAACTTTAAACTTCCGGTGATGGTTATTTTGCGCTGGCCCGCACCAAGACCAATCAATCTCTGAGCATCTTGTTCTGACTGTGCCGCAATATGATCAATTTTTCTTAACATCGGCGCAGTGAGACTATGTAACCGGGCATAGCCTCTGGCAGACCTTTCTGACATTCTAGCATTCGCCAGAACCAATGGAATATTAAGCTTATTGCTGGCGTGGATAAGATTAGGCCAAAGCTCCGTTTCCATTATTACGACTAAACTAGGATTAATGGAATTCAAAAACCTCGCCATGACGCCTGGCAGGTCGTAAGGTAAATAACAATGCAGAACAGCCTCCCCAAACTGGGATCTGACTGCATCAGAACCTGTGGGGGTCATAGTTGTCACCAACACTCGGTGACAACTCAACAGCTCTTTCACTAATGGTTTCACTGCCATGACCTCGCCGACCGATACCGCATGTATCATCACAAGTGGCTGTTTATTATTGCGGGCTATATTGGCAATTATGCTGGTTTTTTGCAGAGCGAACCTTTCACTAATTCGTTGCCTGTAGGCCGGATTAGCAAGCGAACGCGTCATTAACCTGAGCAAAATGACAGGAACAAGGAGTCTGAGTAGAAAGCTATAGATAGTGCGCGGCATAAGTCTTTTAAAGTTGCACCTCTTTTACGTTGATGATGGGAATATTCCTATTTACTCGATATAATTTGAGTACCAAATTCAAACGCTTCCTCAAACAGCCCAAAGGTACCTAATGACATTACGCTATTCAACTGACATCGTCATCTTTGGTGGTGGAGTTGCAGGCCTTTGGTTGCTTAACAGGCTCAATAATGAGGGCTATCGTACAATACTGTTTGAGCAAAACGGGCTGGGCTGTGGTCAAACTCTAGCTTCTCAGGGAATTATTCATGGCGGCCTCAAGTATGCCTTAAACGGCGCTCTTAACTCAGCTTCCAATATTATTGCCACCATGCCAAACCGTTGGCGTGAATGCTTAGCAGGGAACGACAGCGTGGATCTAAGAGGCTGTCATCTACTTAGCAACGAATATTATATGTGGTCGCAATCTGGCGTTCGCTCTAAATTAAAAACATTTCTTGGCAGTAAATCACTGCGCGGCCGGGTAGAGCGCGTAGCTAAAGAGAGCTACCCTGATTTTTTTGGCCAAGCTACTGTTAGCGGCGCACTCTATAAACTGCCTGATTTCGTCATCGAGACTGAATCTCTTATTAGAACCCTATCTCTAGGACAAGAGCAAAATATATACAAACTAAGTAGTAACGCCGCTAGTTTCCAACGCGATCAAAATGGAAACATCAACGCAGTCATAGTTGAAACCGATAAAGGGCAGCTCACCATCGATTGTCAGAGGCTCGTATTTGCCGCGGGCAAAGGCAATATAGAATTGATTGAAGAAGCAAATTTAAAAACCGTTAAGACTCAGCTGCGCCCCCTAAATATGTTATTTGTGAAAGGCTCAAAACTGCCGTCAATTTATGTTCATTGCATTAGCGATAGTTTTAGTCTGACTCCAAAACTAACTGTTACCTCTCACAGAGATGCGACGGGTCAAACGGTTTGGTATCTAGGTGGCGAAATAGCCGAATCAGGTGTTGGAAAATCTCGTGAGGAACAACTACTAGCGGCACGCGAACTGCTTTCTAACTTATTTCCGTGGCTAGATTTATCCGAAACAAAGTGGGAATGTTTTGCTATTGATAGAGCAGAGCCGGCCGTCAGCAGCAGATACCGCCCAGATGATGCTTTCCTGATAGAAGAAGATGGAGTGATCGTGGTTTGGCCTACCAAGCTTACGTTAGCCCCTTCCCTTGGTGATATGGCTCTACGGCAATTAAAAGACAAGGCTATAGTCCCCAGCCCCATTACCGATAATAATGACCTAACTAAAATATTAGCTCATCCGGATTTCTCGACTGCGCAATGGAACTAAATTTATGAACTTAGAACGCCGTGCCCTTGGCAGTACTGGCATCAAAATTTCCAGCCTAGGTTTAGGCACAGTAAAATTCGGGCGCAACGAAGAAGTCAGATATCCTAAAAGTTTTTCACTTCCTACAGATATGCAGATCGAGCGCCTTTTGGATATTGCTAGACAAGAAGGTATTAATTTACTCGATACAGCTCCCGCATACGGTAGCAGTGAACAGAGAATTGGGCGCTTACTTAAAGACAGAGATCAGTGGGTAATATCTACTAAGGTCGGCGAGCAATTTATAACAGGCAAATCAATTTTTGATTTTTCAGCCGAAAAAACTACTGAAAGCATAGAAAAAAGCCTAAGGTATTTGAATACCGATTATTTGGATATTGTGCTTATTCATTCTGATGGTCGTGATGAAGAAATTTTGGATTCTACCGATTGCATGCAAACACTTCTTGAAATGAAAAGTGCTGGTAAAATTAGAGCGATCGGGATGTCAACAAAAACAACGGCGGGTGCGATTAAAGCGGCAGAATTGTGTGATCTGATTATGGTGACTTATAACCCGTCAGCTACTGCTGACGAAATTGCGATAGATGAAGCCTTTCAAAAAAATAAAGGGGTCCTTATTAAGAAAGCATTTGACAGCGGTCACGCCTGTAGTCCAGGGGCGGTAACGACAACTAAGAGCAACCTTGATTTCGCGTTAAGCAAAACTGGTGTTTCCAGTGTGATTGTTGGAACCATAAACCCGAGCCATCTTCGAGAAAATGCAACGGCTGCCAAGCAGAGATAGCTTATTATCCTTGCTTTTAAGACCAGCTACTTTTTAGCTGGTCTAGCCGCTGATCTCTTTCATTTTTTCCACCATGGCAGATGTTGAACAGTTGTCTAAAAACTCTAAAGCCTTAACTGCGCCTCCATAAGATTCTACGTACTTACCGCCTACCACCTGATCAATAGTATAGTCACCGCCCTTTACAAGTATGTTGGGTTGTAAACTCATCAGAAGTTCTTCTGGCGTGTCTTCAGAATAACTTACCACCCAATCAACTGCCTCTAAACCAGCTAAAACAGCTGCTCGTCTATCCACAGGATTAATAGGTCTACCTGATCCTTTTAATCTTTTAACCGAATCATCATCATTGATTGCCACAATTAACCTGTCACCTAGCTTGCGTGCTTCAGATAAATAGCCTACGTGACCTGCGTGAATAATATCGAAGCAGCCATTGGTGAAAACGATTTTTTCTCCGTGTTCTTTTGCGTCATGAACTGCTATTTCGAGCTGTTCGGAGGTCATGAAGCCACGGCCAGATCCTTGTTCAGCGAGTATGGCTCGCCTCAGTTCCGGCCCACTTATTGCGGCGGTGCCCAACTTGCCCACAACCAGACCCGCGGCAAGATTTGCTAGAGCAGTCGCATCAGCGAGGTTGTCGCCAGCGGCAAGAGCGGACGCAAGCACTGAAATCACTGTATCGCCGGCTCCCGTTACATCAAAAACCTCTCGTGCTCGAGCAGGTAGATGAAGCTCCGGGGAATCAGGCCGAATAAGTGTCATGCCGTGCTCGCCGCGAGTAATTAGCATTGCCTGCAAGCCCAAATCTTGGACCAGCTTAAGACCTTTATTAACCAGCTCTTCTTCATGGGCGCAGTGTCCAACCACTGCCTCAAATTCAAACAGGTTGGGTGTAATAAGCGTGGCCCCCTGATATTTTGAAAAATCCGAGCCTTTAGGGTCTGCGACGACTGGCATGCTCCGCTTTCTAGCGAGCTCGATAAGCGCAGGGATATCATGCAAAGCGCCTTTGGCATAATCGGACAGAATCATTACCTGTACTTGGTCGATAACTGAATTGACGCTGAACTCAAGGTCTAAAACATCAGCTAGGTCAAAATTTTCTTCAAAATCCAGCCTGATCAGCTGTTGATGCTGACTAATAACCCTTAGCTTAGTGATCGTTGGCTTGTCCTCAGAGCGCAGAAATTCACAATAAACCCCTGCCGCTTCCAATCGTGATTTTAGCTCCGCGCCGGCTTCATCGTGTCCAATGATGCCCACTAAAGTAGCCGCGCTCCCAAGAGCCGCAACGTTAAGGGCAACGTTGCCGGCACCCCCCGGTCGATCTTCACAATTCCCAACTTTTACTACTGGCACCGGGGCCTCAGGAGAGATCCTTGACGCATCACCATGCCAATAGCGATCAAGCATTACGTCGCCAACAACCAGTAACTTGGCGTTTTGAAATAGAGGCATCTCCAACTTCATTAGATTTTCCCGAACTTAAGCTTAATTTAATGGGTAGACGCCGCATCATATCACAGCACCTTGTGTTAGTTGATCTGCTCCATCACTAGGTTTCTAAGACACATCTGCTACAATCTCTCAGGAAATTCACGAACCAGAATACTGACATTGCCTAAACCTGAAGCTCATTTTAAGCCCCTCCACTCCTATATTGCGCCACGATTTTGGCCAACCTGGGCCCTCTATGCTTTTCTTAGGGCCATTGCCATATTGCCTTTCAAAACCCAAATCGCAATGGGTAAGCTGCTCGGTAAACTCAGCCTGCTTTTTGCCCGCGATAGGCGTGAAGCCTGCGAAGTTAACATCAAACTCTGCTTTCCCGAGTTAAGTGAAACGCAAAGGGCAAAACTTGTAAATAAAACCTTTATCTCAAGTGGAATTGGTCTAGTTGAGATAGCGATGGCTTGGTTCACTAACCCAAATAGATTTAAGGGTATGGTAGAAGTTTTTGGTATCGAAAACCTCAATGCAGCTAAATCATCCGGTAAAGGAGTACTCCTAGTTGGAGCACACTTTAGCACTTTGGAGATGGGCGGGTTTCTTTACCCTCAAGGGGAAATAGATGCTACCTATAGACCCAATGCTAACCCATTGTTTGACGCAATAATGTACAACGGAAGAATGCGGAATGTAGAGGGTGTTTTTAATCGCAAGAACATCCGCCAAGCTATGCGCAGTTTGAAAGCAGGCCGAGTGCTATGGTATGCACCAGACCAAGACTATGGACCCAAAAATTCAGTTTACGCTCCCTTTTTTGGTGTGCCCGCAGCGACTATTACCGCGACCAGCCGATTTGCTAAATTTAATGGTTCAGCTATTGTATTTTACAGTCATTATCGAAACGATGATAACTCTGGCTATCATATTCATTTCAGCGAGGCTTTAGAGGGATACCCAACCGGCGACGACATTGAAGATGCAACAATCATAAACAGTCATATAGAAACCGCGATAAGGCGACAACCTGATCAATACCTATGGCTTCATAAGCGATTCAAAACACAAGCGGCTGGCAAAACTGCTCGACCCTATAATGACAAAAAATCGAAACCGAAATCGTGAATAAAATAGACCTGCAACGACTTGATATTCGCTATTTTGCCGTAGCGGTTAGTCTCTTGATTTCATTTTTGGAAAGGATGTCTCCTTCAACTCTAAATGACGATTCTTATGCCTATGTAAGAACTGCCGAAGTTTTTTTAGCAGACGGCATACAGGCTGCAGTTAGTCACTATAGTTGGCCTATTTTTTCTATACTTATTGCCCTAGTAAGTAAACTTGGTCTTACCCTATTTAGTTCAGCCTTCTTAATTAATAGCCTGTTTTTTGCCTTACTCACCTTTGCCTTGCTAAGTATTATTAAGACAATTGATTCAGACAGGTCGACATTAGTTTTGGCAGCAATTTGCGTTCTCGTTTATCCCGAATTAAATGAATACCGTGGCACCATAATCCGAGACGTCGCTTTTTGGTCTCTGGTTTTTTTATCCCTTTGGCAGCTTATTCTTTATACCCAGCATCAATCTTTGACCAATAACATCGGTTTTACGGCATGCCTCATTATGGCGGCGGCTTTTCGAGCGGAAGCCTTAGCTTATCTTTTTGTTATCCCGTTACTTCATATTATTTTCACCTCATCGAAAGGCTTGCGCAATTCTTACTTAAAATTGCTTTTCAGCAGCTGCATAATTCTTTTGTGTTTGACACTTTTCCTGCTGCTCTTACAGGTCAATGTCGCAACACAGCTGGTCAAATTCGTATCCGTTTATAGGCCATTCATAGAAAGTCCAATTGGCTCGGACCCAGAGTCGATAGCCTCTGTATCTGTAGCCGTGTTTGGAGACTATGCCGCTATTTACTCAGAAGATTATCTAGGTCTCTTTATTGCAGGCGGTTTATTCAGTTTACTAATTTTCAAAATTCTCAATGGTGTTGGCGCACCACTATTCTTGCTATTAGCGGCCCAAGCTACCAAGCAGCGAGCTAAGATCGATTCATCTATTCTGCTCTCTTTCTATAGCTATTTTTTCGTCAACTTTATCATTATCTTCGTTTTTATTTTTATAACTCGGTATTTACCGAGTCGCCACACCATGATTCTATCTCTTATTCTTTTGATCTTCCTTTCACTACTAGCGAAGGAATTGCTAAACTTCTCTAGGCAGGCGGAAACTTCATTGATACGCGGCTCACTTTATTTATTACTGGTTTACTGCACAATAGACTCGTACTACAGCTTTGGTTACAAAAAGGAATTTATTGCAAATTCTAATCAATGGTTAAAACAGAACAGCCCTCTTAGTCAACGTTTGCTGACTAACAATCACGCTATCGCCTTTGCCAGTAAAAAAATTGAGAATTATGACAAAGTGTCGGCCAACGTTAGCACGGAAGAAATACTTAATGTTGGAAATGATGCCTTGCTTGTAATCGAAATGAACTTGACCATGGCAACACTAATGAGAGAACTCGTTGAGGAAGGTGCTATTGAATTCGAAATAGGTTTTCCGGCTGGCCCCGAGCCTCGAGTGGCCATCTACAGGACCATGAAGGACTAATAATAGACTACCAATTACTAGTCTCCTCTCTTTTCGTTACCAGAATATCCTGCATAATTAAGTACTCTAAGTCTGTACCCATAAACATATTGAGAGCGTCGTCTGGACTACAAACTAACGCCTCACCTGGCCGACTTAACGCCGTATTCATTAATACACCGTGACCACTTTTTTCCTGAAAATGTGTCAGCAGTTTATAAAGGTCCGAGTTATTTTGCGCGTTGACGCATTGAGATCTGCCGGTCCCGTCATTGGACGTAATAAATGGATATTCACTTCGCCAAGGCTCTTTTACCTGCTGACTAATACACATATATTTATCGTCATAACTTTTCTCAAAAAATTCTGCTGACATAGAGTCTAATACGCTTGTGGAAAAAGGCCGCCAGTGCTCTCGAAATTTAACACGTTTATTAATACTTTTGACAATATCCGGCTCGGTTGGGTTTGCGAATATAGAGCGATTACCAAGCGCGCGTGGACCGAACTCCATGCGACCCCTCATCCAAGCAACCACTTTTCCGTTAGCTAATAATTCTGCCGCTTCAGCAAAAGGGTCTTCTAATTCCTTCCAATTGGGCCTCTCTCTATTTCTCTGACATGCCTCAATACATAGCTTGTTGTTGAAAGTTGGCCCAAGCGACACATTTTTTAACGGTGCTAGTTTCCCGCTGTTTTTCCTTGCAACATAGGCAGCCGCGCCGATAGCTGTGCCCGCGTCGCCACAGGCCGGATGAACTATCAGCTCTTTTACCAATGGGTGTTCGGCTAGTCTCTTGTTCAGCCTGATGTTCATGGCGCCAGTTCCAGCAATTGCCAATCGACCACTTTGTTTGAGAATATCTGACAAATAACTTTCCATTATTTGTATTGTCATGTCTTCGTAAAGTTGTTGAATTGCTGCCGCGTAATGGACGTAAGGATCATCCGTCAGATTACCTTCTCTTCTTGGTCCGAGCATATTAACTAATTTTTTACTGAAGTAATGACCTTTTAATTTTGCTTTATACCGTCTAAGACCAACCGTACTGATAAGTGTATTGTTGACCTTGAACTTCCTACCGTCAAAGCTAGCGAGACTTGAGAGATCATATTTATTTGGGTCTCCGTAGGGAGCCATACCCATAACTTTAAACTCCCCATCTAATATTTCAAAACCAAGATAGTCTGTTAAAGCCGCATACATTCCACACAGAGAGTCTGGGTTATAAAATTCCTTTAGCCTCACTATCTCACCTTGAAAGCCGTAGCCAATAAAGACATTAGAGTACTCACCCTTTGAGTCAAGACAAAGAATAGCGGTTTTTTGATCCGTTTCATTGAGATGATAAACACTACTTGCATGGGCCAACTGGTGACGGACAGGGACTACTTTAGTTGTCGCTTTTGGAATATGGAGCTTCTCTAAAAGGTCTCCTAATTCTTTATGGTAACGATTATATCTACGATTCCCATTGATAAGGCTATCCACGCTTCGGTCTGGCGCGTACCAGTGCCGGTAGGCATAATGCCAGCGCGCTTTGCTAAACAGTGAAATCGGGGCATAGGGTATCGCAACATGGTCGATATCCACGGACCTTACCCCTGCAATTTGCATTACCTGCCTTGCCGCAAGAATAGGCCATTCTTCTTTTGCATGTTTTTTACGAATTAGCCTTTCTTCTTCAACCGCGGCAATCAATTCGTTGCCAACGAAGATCGCAGCAGCAGGGTCATGTCCAACAGCGCCTGATAGCCCTAAAGTAATTTTAGCCACGATTCGATGCTCGCCTATTTTCATAATACTGATTTATCATCGGTGCAAATAACTGTTCGTACCGGCTTCCTCTCCAATTCTTCTCGAAGCGCTTCATATCCTGTAGCGATTTTCTATGGGACCACCATTTGAAGCGATGGCGACGCATACTATCTAGATCGAGAACATAAAGTCTGTCATTGAGAAAAATAAAATTAGTAGCTTTCATATCACCGTGGCTAATCTTATACCGGTGCATAATTTCGAAAAGATCTGCAAACGCAGCCACGAGCTTAGTTTCGTTTATTGCTTCATTTGCAGTGCTATTAGGAGAGCTGTTAACAGACCCATCGTTAATAGCTTCATCGGCACCCTCTAACTGAAGAATTAAATTATTAGCTGCTATTCTTTCAGTTAACAAGTAAGACCGCCTTCGAAAAAACCGATACACCCGCTCCTCTAAAAATAGGTGAGCGTGAGGTGTGTAAATTCCTAAAAGATCTAACATCGATGAATTTCTCCAACACCGATGCGCACGGGACTCATCAAGAAGGCGCCTTAATGCTTGTCCCGGGCTAATAATGTTGTAGCGCTTCAAAATCATTGGTATGCCGCCTATGTTCACCACCGCAACTGTGGTTGTGTCGCCATCCTTCAGCATCGCTTCTTGCTTAATATAGCTATCTGGATTTTGTAAAAGTTGTGCTAATTCGTTTTCATCCAACATACGATCGTGGACGAGGAGATACTTTGTAGTTTTCACCTTTTCAGTAGCAGAGGTCGAGCGAAATACCTTTTTTTCAAAAAGCGAAAGACGCTGCATGCGCAAATTCTGAACCATAGGCTGAACCTTAGCCAAATCCGTTGAAGAAAATTTCCTATAGTTAACTTGATAAGACTCGAGCATCAGGTCTATTTGTACGTCGAAACTAACCGGGAACTGGGATATGAAATTAGCGATGTTTTCTAGTCGCTGGAATTTCCCCAATGGTTTCACCAGCCGCTTTACGTCTCCGCCGTCAATCAGATACAGCTGATCCTTAAACAACATGTAATTACCGAGGTGCATGTCTCCTTGCCAAAGCCCAGTGTTGTGACAACTACAAACCACACTAAAAATCAAAGACCAGATCCTTTCACCATCCGGTGAGCTCACTGATTTTTCGTCGGCAAAGTATTCCGCTAAACTTATCCCTGTCTCGAGGTATTCGATTAATATCACTCCCCCGGCACCCTTGATATTGTGCTGGCTAAGAATCTTTGGGGTGGCGAGTTTATGTTTTTCAAATTCTTCCATGCCCGACAGTTCTCTATTTAACTTTCTCTTCCAAGCTGTCGGGTGAAAGAATAACTTCGCTACTGTCTTTTTCCCATTCCATCTAGCAACAGCCGTAAGGCGTTTTCCCGGAAGGATTCTAAGTATTTTTAATATTTCAAGCTTACTCTCTACTCCATCGGTCAACAAAGTCACATTACAAGGGACCGGTATATTTCGTCCGAATTCAATTATGTCATTGCTCACGTAAGCCATCAGAGTACTTCCTGGGTTTTATTATTTTTAGCGTATAACTTTGTTGCACGAGACATAACAGAAGCCCAAAATCCATCTTTATCAATAAAAGCCTCTCGCAACGGCCGGCCAGTATAGAGCTGAATAAAACGTAATTTATCTCGTTCGGTAAGACCAATATCCATAGCTGAGAAATACAGGCCTGCAATATCTTTCACAATCCAACGTGTTGCCAGCCGTTTATTGATCAGCGCCCTATGTAAATCTATGAGAGAAATTTTAAGTTCGCCATCTTGAGACCTACTTGGATGCAAATGGAAATGGCATAAATAGTAATCACGGTGGCACATCCCTGAGGAATGCATTACCCGACTAACATTTGCTAATTTTCGAATTAGTTCGACCTTGATTTTGAAGTCCGGCTTCGTTTCAGACCATGATTTGCAATAGTCTTCTAATGGTATGGTACCTGTTAGCTCCTCGGTGACGATAAAGGATTTTAACTGAGCTGGATTAAAACCCTCTGAGCCAAACGCTACCGCGGTCATTGTGTCTATATTCAATTCTTTTAGTTTTTTTATCGCCTCCCATTCATTTCGAGCACCTGTGATTGGCAACCTAAGCTGACTGATGTCTTTAAATATTTCTCGCCAACCAATACCAAAATGAATCTTGGCAAAGTAATACTTATCCGAAAATAGAAAGCGCAGCGTACGCCGAGACTTAACTTCTCTGTATACCGTACCCTCTAATTTGCTTACTTCCGTGAATGGGTGCCTGCCTGACCAAGCGGCTTCAAACCTGGGGGCTAAATAATTCATAATCTGGATACCACGGTGCTTTGGTGAGCTTTAATCTGTTTAGCATTTTCTTCGATCATGTCAGCTGCAGCTTCCGGCATTGTGTACAAATTCTCGTTCGTTCCATATTCAATGCCCGCACTAGACCAATTCGCAGTCTCCAACGTTTCAAGCATGTCGAACAACATTTTATTTAACTTCTGTTGCCGAAAAGGCAATGGACAAACCTCACCAGACCGAGCTTGTTCAATATGATACGCATAGCCACAACTTGCTGTTGTTAAGATCGGCAGACCCGCTATGGTCGCTTCAAGTAATACATAGCCCGCGCTTTCGCTATACGCCGGATGTAGCATAAGGTTTGCCGCTTGTAACAAGTTTGGAACATCGTCTCTACCGGGCAAAATCGTAACCTGATCAGTTAAACCTAACTTTGCCGCCAGTTTTACGAAGCGATTGGATTTATCCTGTCCGATAAGCAGATAGTGAATATTCTGTTTTAATGAAGGAGGCAAGGCCGCGATAGCCTCTAAAGATCTGTCCACACCCTTAACCTTGAATCCAGATCCTATCTGAAGTATGAGAACCGTTTCATCAGAAACGCCAATCTCTCTTCTTATCTGATCACCCATGCACGGGTCACGTTTTTCAACCCTCCTGTCTTTAGAAATTCCCGGAGGCAATTGGTGTAATCGTGATTCACAGCCTGGGTAATAATGACAAAATGCAGAGTGTTGTTGGGGCGACAGAAGCAAGACTTCTACTTTGCCGCTGCCATTAAATACCACACGTTCGTATTCTTTAAAGTGCCGGTATCTTCTTGTGTATTTATAGTAACCGCCGCGTTGATGCTCAGCCTTTTCCATAAAGCATGGATCCGCAGCAAAATAAATATCCAGTAACGGCATTTTGGTGAAGCCCACAACGCAAGTTCGATGCTTTAGAGCTAAGGCGTTTTCTACCCATTTCGTAAACCGCTTATAGAGTCCAACTCGAGTAAAAGCTTTTACCGGCACCAAAATAACATTCATATTGGCAGGGATGTGCCCTTGCCAACTTAATGTATATACATCTATTTCATTTCCACGAGCGAGCATTTCCTCCGCTATTCGAAGGAAATCCCTTTGTTGCCCACCATAAGGAAAGTAGGTATATATCAGAAAACTATATTTCACTATTGCTTACTTTTCGGCTAGTAATTTTTCGAATTGTTGCCAAACGTATTCGGGCCTGTGCGACGAAAAACAGGCTGGTGTAACAGCAAATGGTTGGTCTTGGAATTTGTCTGTAACTCCGGGCCCGCTGTAGGTACATACTTTTCTAACACAGGGCGCACAATTTAAATTTGAATTTAAATGTAATTGCTTGTGCCCAAAAGTTCCTGAAAGGCCCGGATTAGTCGGACCATATAGTGATACCGTAGGTTTCGCAAACGCTGCAGCCAAATGCCCAAGGCCGGTATCAACAGCTATTACACCGGAAGAGCGATTTATTTGAGCGGCCAATTCAGATAAAGACTGCCTGTCTAAAACTTTTGCGCTGACATTATTTCTAGCGATAAATTCTGCCCGCTCCCTCTCTTTATCGTTACCCCAAGGTAATAAGACCTCAAAACCTGACTCTTTAGCGAGGTGAGCCAAATGGCGCCAGTAATGCTCGGGCCAATGTTTAGTGTTCCAGGTAGTGCCATGGAGAAATACCACTCGCTTAGCGGCGTCTGCAGCAATAGAGGGGACGATCCGATTAACATCTAGGCCATAGTCAACTAACTGAGGATCATAGCTGTACTTTAGAGCTCTCGAAAAAAGCTGCCTCACCCTATCAACAGCATGCTCTGTCCAAGGAACCGAGTAAGCCTTGTTGTAAAAAATTGTCGCCATCGGCTCACGTATTGTTCTATCACTTAAACCGATAGTTAAGCCTTTTGAAAGACGGCTAATGATTCCACTTTTAAGCAAACCTTGAGCATCAATAATAAGATCATAGTGAGTATCTTGAAGCGACTTCTTGAACTCTATAAATTCATGATTAAAGTAGGTCTTAAATATATTCTTACGCCAGCGCCGAATAGCCACCGGTATCACTTTGTCCACAGCTGGATGCCAGCTCGGGACTTCGACAAAGTCTTCTTCGACTACCCAGTCAAAAGTAATATCTTTGCGTGCTCTATGCGCGTCTGTCACCGCGGGGAGAGTATGAATAATATCTCCTAGGGAAGAAACTTTGACTATGAGAACACGCAAATGGCAAATCCTTTTCTAAGTGAGATCCAATAGTCGATTGACTGATTGTGATACACGCACCGGCTGAATATCCTTAAGGCAACGAAGATGACCTAATGGACACTTGCGCTGAAAACAGGGGCGGCACTCGATGTCTGTTGTCAGTAATTCTACCTTTTCTGATAGCGGAGGTGTGAATTCTGCTGATGTTGACCCATATATTGCAATAACAGGGACCTTCAGCGCTGCCGCAACATGCATAAGCCCGGAATCATTGCTCACGCAGACCCCAGCAAATGAGAGTAGGTCTATTGCTTCAGCCAAATTGGTCAGGCCAGAAAGATTTTTAAAACTCCTTGAATAACCCTCATTAATTCCGGCAGCAATCTTATCGCTTATCTCAGAGTCATTGCTTGAGCCAAATAACCAAATTTGAGCGCCTGAAGACAGCTTCATATTGCAAAATTCAGCAAAATGCTCAGCCGGCCACTGCTTTGCGTCACCAAACTCAGCCCCCGGACATATGGCAATGATTGGTTTATCTAGATCCAAGGAGTATTTTTTGAGACTAAGAGACCTTTCGGCATCATCAACGTGAAATTCAGGTGATTTTAAGTCTAGCAGTGGCTGCTCCGACTCTGGTTCAGCAAGAGCTGCAAACCTTTGCACCATTAACGGAAATTTTTCCTTGTCCAGTTTTCTGCAATCGGTAAGAAGCGGCACTCTCCATTCTCCCCGCCAACCTATTCTTACTGGTATTCCCGCATGATACGGGATAAGCGCAGATTTGAACGAGTTGGGCAAGACGATAGCTGTCGTGAAACCCTGATCCTCCAGAGACCGACCTATTTTTCTTCTTTGGAGAAGGCCGAGTTCACCATGACCCAGTGACAAGTTTTGGATATTATTTACTTCAGGCATTCGCTTCAGGACGGCAATAGCCCATGCTGGAGCAATAACCGTAATTTCACAGTCAGGGTGATTCTGTTTGAGGCGAATAAATAAAACCTGAGCCATCACCATATCGCCTACCCAAGACGGCCCTATGATTAAAAACTTCTCCTGCTGCGATCTATTCATTACGAGCAATAGCTGACTTGCTATTTAATAGTAAGTCCACTTTAAAGGGAGCCCCACAATGCTTTTTTTGAGTATTTCTCATCTAATTATTGTTGTCTGGCGACACTCTTAAAACCTCATTAATGGTCGTTGTACCAATGGCCACTTTTTGAGCTCCGCTTAAACGTAAACTTAACATTCCCTCTTTATAGGCCTGCTTTCTTAGTTCGGGTAGATCAGCTTTGTTATCCGATAATCTTTTCAATGATTGAGTGAACGGCATTACCTCGTAAATCCCTTCACGTCCTCTATAACCTGTATTACGACATTCCAAACAACCTACAGCCTCAGCCGTGTTTTTAGGTAGCTTTACTTTCCATGGCAATGTCACTGAGTCCCATACTTCTTGGTTAACCTCGGTTTTCTGTTTGCAGTGTGGACAAAGTACTCTCACCAATCGTTGCGCCATTATCCCAACTACCGTGGCTTTAATTAGATATGAAGGAACCCCTAATTCAAGTAAACGAGTAATTGCCGAAGGGGCGTCATTAGTGTGTAGGGTAGTGAAAACTAAATGGCCAGTTAATGCGGCTTGGATAGCCATCTCAGCTGTAGGCAAATCCCTGACCTCACCTATCATTATAATATCTGGATCTTGCCGGAGGAGCGCCTTTACACCATCAGCAAAATTTAAATCGATGTTCTCTTGTACCTGCATCTGGTTAAAGCTGTCCTCAACCATTTCTATCGGGTCTTCAATTGTACAAACGTTTACCTCTTCGGTAGCAAGGCTTTTTAGAGTTGAATACAGCGACGTAGTTTTTCCGCTTCCTGTTGGACCGGTTATAATAACGATGCCATAATTATTACTGATAATTTTATTCCATCGACCAAGATCATCATGAGCCAGGCCGAGTTCTTCAAATGGCTTGAGAAGAACCTCAGGATCAAAAATCCTCATTACCAACTTTTCGCCAAATGCCGTTGGCAATGTCGACAGTCGTAGTTCAACTTCGTTTCCCTTAGGACTTTTGGTTTTTATCCTGCCATCTTGAGGCTTACGCTTTTCTGCAACGTTCATTCTACCTAAGATTTTTAACCGACTTGTAACCGCATTAAGCACCTGCATTGGTAATGCATAAACGGTGTAGAGTACGCCATCGATTCGAAAACGAATATTGCCCTGATCTCGTCGGGGCTCAATGTGTATATCACTCGCTCTTTGTTCAAATGCGTACTGAAGAAGCCAGTCGACCACATTAACTATGTGCTGGTCGTTTGCTTCAGGATCTTTTAATTTTCCAAGCTCGAGCATTTGCTCAAGATTACCGATCCCCTTCTTTTGAGTGCCGATTGCCGAAGCACCTCTTATGGAACTTGATAGGCTGTAGAACTCTCTCGTTACCCGCTCTATTTCTACTGGATTTGCGACAACCCGGGTTATTTTTTTCTGAGAAGTGTGGCCAAGGTCTATTTCCCAAGAATTTATGTAAGGTTCAGCACAAGCAACAGTGACTTGAAATGCAGTGACTTCAACCACCAATATTTTATGTCTCTTAGCAAATGCGAAGGACATCACTTCCGTTACTTCAGCCACGTCTATTTTGAGGGGGTCAATTCGATAGTAGTCCTGTCCGCTCTGCTTACTTAGTTCCATAGTCAGAGATTCAATATCTAAAACGCGACCGGCACTAACCCTGTCTTCAAGCTCAAGATCGGCAAGATAATGCAGAATATGTTGATCACGCTCCTCTGGTTTGCGCCTATTGTTGATTATAAACTCGAGGTCTTTTTGACTAATTCGCCCAGATGCAGCCAGCCCATTGATAAACACTTTTAGATCTAGGGCTCCATTATTCGTTTGAGCACTTTTTGTCCTTCCCTCTATAACCGCCATTGATCTGTTTCCTATTAATAACGCCTAAATAGAAGTCCATAGACACTACAAAATTAGGCATCTAGTTTAACCTTGCGGTGGGTAAAAACAAAGATTTAGGACAATATAGTCTTTTATTGGCAGGGCGGAGGTATCTATAGTCGTGGGTAAATAGGCTTAGCTATCTGCTTTAACTACTCTATCAGCTTGATCCACTCACCTTCTTCTGGGCTACCGGCAGGATAGTAGCCATTTAAAAGCCGGAGAGTTTCTTCCGGATAGTTAGATATTTTGCTACTTTGAGCCACTACAGCAAAGTCAAAGAATTCGCTTGCCTGAACATATTTTAGTTTTAACTCTGTTCCTGCGACGACTTCACCTCGCTGAATTGATCTAAATGTCCTGATTGTAGAGAGCAGGAGGTCGTCAATTTCGTCGATTGAAGATGGGTCAGTAATTTCACCACGAAAAACGAAAGCACGAGGACCTAAGTAAATCACCGCGACTCTTTCGGTATTTCCATTTTCCAAAAGATTCGTTCCTGTATGTCCTTGAAGTCGGTATTGATCTAACGATTCAGATTTTTGCAGGTTACTAATACCAACCGTATCTCTTAAAAAGATACGTGGCTCTACGTTATCTTGAAGACGTTGAGTTTCAATCTTCATATTGCCCACACTTTGATTGCTTGCGAACACTGTTGTGGTGGTTTCTGAAACCTGCCAATCATCAGGAAACAGCAAGGTGTAACCCAACAGTGCTTGATAGTATCGATTTCGCGCATCTTGCGTCTGGGAAGCTTGACTAGCACCAATTATCAATCCGTTTATATTTTCTCTAAATTCAGTATTGTCTAAGTTCAGGATCTCATCATTGTCTAAGCTGGCAACCGCCGCGATTGCTTCTTGTAAGCGGGTATCATTACGGGGATGGGTAGCAAATAATCCATGGTAGCCCCCACCTCCATTATTGACGCGTTTGCTAAAATCTTCTTGGTTTTTTAAAACGGTGACAACATTAATCATAGCAACGGGATCGTACCCAGCCTCTTTGATATATTCTGCACCTAGACTATCTGCCTCGAGTTCATGCTCCCTACCAAACCCACTCAATCCTGTTTGTGCCCATATGGATGCAACTTCACTGATTTGCGAGCCGACATAACTGCTGCCAGTAGCTACAGCTGTGACCACCCCGCCTACTTGAGCTGCTGTTCTTGCCAGCGTTCCTCTTGCTTGCTGTTGCACGCCATGGCGTGCCGTAATGTGGCCAATCTCATGAGCAAGTACAGCCGCCAAATCAGCTTCTGTGTTCATAAAAGTAAGCAGGCCGCGGTTTACGTAAACATAGCCGCCAGGCAAGGCGAAAGCATTAATTTCAGGACTATCAATTATATTGAATGTATATTCCAGAT
>CAWKZY010000048.1:0-21219 GCA_963854625.1 Gammaproteobacteria bacterium
CCTGAGCTGCGCTCGCTCATTAATGCGCTGCTAAAAGCTATTCCGCGCATGGGCTACATCGTTTTACTGATGTTTATTATTTTCTATATATATGGAGCAACAGGCTCATTGTTTTTTAGCGACATCAATGAAACCCTTTGGGGTGATGTATCGATTGCTATGTTGACGCTTTTTAGAGTCGCCACTTTCGAAGACTGGACCGATGTAATGTATGAAACAATGGAAGTCTATCCACTGAGCTGGCTTTTTTATCTATCATTCATTTTCCTCACCGCCTTTGTATTTCTAAATATGATGGTGGGCACCATTCTGGAAGTCATGACTGCCGAACACAATTCTGAATCAGAGGCCATCGCACATAAGGAAAGACATCTT
Source organism: Gammaproteobacteria bacterium (assembly GCA_963854625.1). Classification (GTDB taxonomy): domain Bacteria; phylum Pseudomonadota; class Gammaproteobacteria; order Pseudomonadales; family Pseudohongiellaceae; genus UBA9145. The sequence continues at coordinate 376 of CAWKZY010000048.1, forward strand.
ATGTCGGACCAACTAAATAAAATGCAGAGGCAATTGGATACGGTACAATCGCTATTGGAAGGCAAAAATAAATCCTAGCATTAAAATTGATCTTTAGAGTGCGACTATAAAATTCGTCCTGTATTATCTGTTTACCGTCATTGAAGTACTTCGATGGCTCGTTTAGCAAGGTTAAGCTTGCAAAGAGGTTGGAATGCTTGAGATCACTATTTACACTCGTCAATACTGCGGTTATTGCACGGCCGCGGTGCACTTACTGACTAGTAAGAATTATGAGTTTATCGAAATGGCCACCGATGGAGATTCTATCACCCGTGCCGACATTCAAAAACGTTCTGGCCAAAGCACAGTTCCACAAATATTTATTGGTGAAATCTCTGTAGGTGGCTATATGGAACTAGCTCAGGCAGTATCAACTGGCAAATTTGATGAACTGCTGAGTTCCGACCCATTATAACCGGCAGCGCCTTCCCTAACATCTGACTAAGGTTTGCCATGCTTCTTTATACTAGCTGCGATTTGTCTTTTGAGATAATTACTCCGACTCCGTTCATCTTAATGCTACGGCCTAAAAGCAACTCAGAACAATGGATCAGCAGGGAACACTATGAAATCTCCCCCTCAGTTCCTGCATTTGAATACACCGATAGGTATGGCAACTTGTGCCAGCGCTTAGTAGCACCAGTCGGAGCATTCTCTATTCATACAGGAACAGAGGTATCTGTAACTGATTCTTTAGATAAAGCGCCAGGCGCCCCTTTTGTAGAAGTCCAAAATCTGCCAAATGACGTGCTCGACTATCTCTTACCAAGTAGGTTTTGCGAATCCGATAGATTTTGGCAGATGGCGACCGAAATTACTGCAGGCCAGGCACTCGGCTATGATCAAGTTTATGCCATAGAGCAATGGCTGGCGGATAGGATAAGTTATCAACCTGGCAGCAGTGATGTGCCCGTCTCTGCTATCGAAGTAAACCAACGACAAACCGGCGTTTGCCGAGACCTTTCGCATTTGGGTATCGCCCTGTGCCGTAGCCTTAGCATTCCAGCTCGCCTAGTCGTAGGCTATCGCTACAAACTCGAACCTATGGATATGCACGCTTGGTTTGAAGCATACGTTGGAGACCGTTGGTATACATTCGATGCAGTGCAGTCAGCTAGCAAAGGTGGATATGTAGCGGTAGGATTTGGAAGAGATGCCGCAGATGTAGCCATCTACAATCAATTTGGTCCCGCTGTTTATCCGCTTGAACAACGGGCTGATGTTAAACGGTTGCCCACGCCCTAACAAAATATTCACGATTTGATTTTAGATTTAGTTACAGCTTGAAAATAACGCACAAACTCTCTGTAGCATTCCCCAGAAGCTCAAGAATTTCTTGTTTCAATTTATTTAATAGATTGGTGAAGCTAGCCAGTATCGCTCATCGTATTGCATTTTTCGACCACTACATTCCTGAATTCACAAGTTGGGAATAGATCGAGTATACCGCTATCCCGACAGGCCTCAGGAAGGGCAAGCGCACCTTCATATTGCGAAGTTATCACCACCGCATAACATTTTATATCTACACCGATATAAACCAAGAAAACATTAACGAGTAACATTTCGTGAGTGCTTTAGACCAACTCAATAATTTTAGAAAACGCGGATCCGCATCGGCGACAAGTAGGGGCGCAGCAGAAACCGCTACCGAAATATTAACCAACGCAATAAGAAAGGCAGAAAACACGTTAGCTGCTATAGAAGTTTTAATTCTGAGAATATCTCGTTTAGTTATCCGCGTCGAAATTATTATTACGTAACTATTAACAAAACTAATATCTGCCTATCCATGAACGAACACACATAGACGATCATTAGAATGCCAACTACATATCAGGAATAGGCTTCTCGGGAATAGGGGAAATAACACGTTCATCAGCGCTGTCCGGGGCAGCGCTTTCTAAGAGATTGGGTGCCGCCATTTACATGACCCCTTATTGTTCATTCCCTAGCGTTGAACTAGGGTATCAGCGCCGTCTTTTAGCCAATGCGTTCCTCATAAAAAATCCGCTCACTCTGCCAAGCAACCGGATTTTATCTAAGAATTATAGCCAAAAGATCCCTTAGTCTTCGCCACCAGATTGATCTATTACTTTCCAGCGAACTGCGCCGAAAAACATCTCATCCCAGCTCTCATTTCCCCAGTCAACATTGCGTGCTGGATTTGGATTCGCTGGATTTTGTGCTGAATTATCCCACGCCGCTACTGCCGTAATTTTTGTTCCTGCAGGAATAAATTTCGGCTCTTCGTAGGTGTAACTGAGCTGCCAATTGTAATTGTACTTTGCTACGTTAATTAATTCTTCGCGAGTGCCATTTGGATAGTCAGCATAGAAGCGCATGCGCTTACCGCGAAAGTGCATGTGAGGAAGGAAGCTGTGGATGTTGGAATCGTCCGTAATTGTGATCGTGGCCGTCTGCTCGAATGCCGGATCATAAGCTGGGATCGTGGTCCAAGTGTTAGGGAATACACAGGCACATTTCCCTGACATTCTCTCCTCAGGAACTTCACCCTCAGGGTAGAACCAGACACCTAACTGACTCTTATCGACTGTTTCACGGCCATTGGGTGTGTAGTGCATATTTAGCGCTAGGACAGATCCCGCCTTAAGCAGACCGCCGGTATTTGGTGGAGCTAGGTCTGGCGTATCTCCTGGGATATAGGCTGTTATGCTGGCCTTATCTGGGTTTCCTGCCCCTAAGAATCGGCCACCTTTTTTGCCGATTTCTTCAGGAAAATCCAATCTGTTTACTGTGTGGTGAAGTACAGAACGGTCACCCGCTATGATTTGACTGCCGCGCACCCAACGGTCGCGCTCCATGTCAAAGGCTACCTCAACATTGACGAAAACGCCGTTGCCTGTAGGAGGAACAGTAGTGGCTGGAATATCGAGAACCATGTCCGGCTCACCAAATGCCCATCGAGACTCAGGCCATACCAGTGTGGATAGCGGATCAGAATCTCCATCTTTAATTGCACCGGCTTCAACCCAGGCAATAATGTTGCGCACGTCTTGATTATCCACCAGACGATCATTAATGAATTCGCCAATGTGACCATCAATTTGCCCAGGAGGCATACGACGAGTCATCAACACTTCACGAATCATGGGTGACCAGCCTTGAACCATGGTGTGGCTATCCATGGCGAAGGGGGCTACTCCCCCCTCACGGTGGCAAGAGGCACATTGTTCTGCTAAGACCGGTGCAATGTCAGCTGTGTATGAAGGGACTTCGGTGGTTGCGTAAGATACAACGGTTCCCATTACAGCCACTTCTGCGGTGATTACATCATTCCCGGCGAGAATATCTTTAATCGCTGATTCAACCCCAGCGATCGCACCGCGATACTCAACAGTGAACGATTTTGGATCAAACAATAAAACCTCACCGATATGAGCGATACCTAATGCCTCTGAAATTAGTCTGGTATCGTCCATAAGGACTGGCGTCTCCACGCCATACCGAAGCACCTGAGCCTGAACTGCCTCACGATTACCTTTACCGAGAGGATTAATCATCATGAACTCGATGCCTTGGCTATCGTACTCAGCTTTCAGGCCCTCAAACGCCGGTATTGAAGCTGCGGCACCTTCATCACCGTTGGCTTGAACTAACAAAGCGATCGATTGATGATCATCATACCAACTCATGCTGTGGTGGTAACCGTCGTGGTCTAACAGCGAAAAATCACCGACTCTTTCCGCCGAACTACCGATGGCTGGAACCAATAGAAACGACAAAACAGATGTTTTAAGAAAGTTTATTATTTTCACTGATCTCTCCTTACTAAAAAATAGTTGATTTATGGTGTCAGAAGGCTCCGCCAACCTTTTCTTCTTTCAATTGACGCCAAATCTGTCGGAAAACTGCAACTTCAGGTCACATAGCCTCATTACCATATAAATAAATGGCATTTTGGTCAACAATTTTAAGTAACCGATCATCCTATTAAAATGACACGCTACCTCAATAAGAGAAAATAACTTGAATGTTCAATTTTAAAACGCCTTAGAACTTTCAGGCACCTGTTCAAAAGCCTCGTCCCGCACATCGTCATTTACTACCCGCGAGCTTCCTTTTCCTTTCTTCCCGCTCTCTTGAATAGACGAAAAACCATTGCTTAGGCCTGTTGCGGGCGTGTAGCAACACCGCCTAATCTTGCTTGCTCGCATTAAAGATTGATTGGTACTAATTCCGCTCAAAAAAAAAGCTGAACTCAACAAGAGTCCAGCTTTTCGTTTCCTGCCGTTTTTAATTTTATTCAGGCTTCTTGAATACGAAGAAAAAACGGTCTGTCATATTAGCAATTTGGCCAACTTCTTGAGTGAGGTCATCACTTTCTTCGTAAAACATATCGGAGGCCTTATCCAGCACAAAACCTGCCGCTAAAACTTGAGTTATTACGGCAACCGGATCTTCACGACGACCAGATGCTCCAGTTTCTGGGGCATTATGGCGACGAGTGTGATCGATAACAACATAGCTTCCGCCTGGCTTCAGCGTATCAAAAACCTTAGTATTTATGAGGGCAGCATCTGTCGTATTGAAGTTATGATATTCACGAACAAACAGAAACATATCTGCGCTATTACTGGGCACACCGAACTTTAATTCTTCAATAGAGTAACGACCTTCGCTCCCAATGTAACGGGACTCGATTGGTACTTGATGAGTCATTGCGTATTTCTCATCAGCAGTCCACGACTCGTCCCAGTTATCAAATGTAGACTGTGAATCTACAACCATCAGATGACCATTATCCACCAAAACAGGGCCAAGAATTTTTGTGTAGTAAGCCTGGCCTGCAGGCAAGAATTCGATAACAGTCATATTATCTTTTAATCCAGCAAATTCCATCGCATTAACTGGATCACGGTCAGCATCGCGCTCTCGTTCACCGTCAGTGCGATAATCCATTGCCATTGAAGCAGCGATTTTCTGCTGAATCGGTGACAAGTTTTGAGCATTTACAAGCAGTGGACATAGAAGTGATAGTACTGCGATTGCTAGGCGTTTATTGTACTTTTTCATAGTAATTCCCGTAATTTTTGCATAGTTTTGGTTTGGTTAATTTTTCAAATGCCGCGTTAACGTGAGAATACTATCACGTTGTGGTAAATCACTTTTCAGGAATGAGTCCGAATCTTGTGAAAAAAGAGAAATCAAAGGGCGTTTTAGGTCATTTGACTGCCGGAACACCGGGAGGCCATGCAAATTATCGAGACCTCTATTAAACTCACATGCTTGATTCCAAGCTGACCGTTGGCCACAAGGCTAGGTGCTGGCAAAACCGAAAGTATCAAATTTTGGATGCTTAGCACCTGAACCGTCACCAAATTGCGTACAAACTTGTTTAGCTCTGGATGTCAATTTTCAAATCCATTTAGGTCTAGGAGTTAAGACCTAAACCCTTTTCATAAAGACGATTCATAGCCTTGTGCGATGCCTTCAGTAGATAAGCTATTTTCAAAAACTGATTCATCAAGGCCTGTCGATAGATACCGTTTTTCTCAAACCGAATGGCAGAAGTCGTAGAACTTTCGCAAAATCTCACTGGCTTTGAATGACGGTTAAATATTTTTGACAGTTCTGTGTCTTCGAATATTTCAACGTCCGGCATATGTCCCGCTAAGTCATTGAGCTCTCGATCAAAAAAGATACAGTGGTCCAAATAGAGAATAGATTTTCGATCACAACGAATAACATTGGAATACCAAGACGTAAATTTTAGCAACGGGTGATTAATATCAAACTTATGAGTGAAACCTCCCCAAAAACCTCGTTTATCTTTGGCCCAGTTTTGAAGTGAAGAGATAGCAACAGCTGATATAAGGCTTCGAGGATGGTGAAGTAAAATAAGTTTTCCTGACGATTTTGTGATTCCCATTTTTAGGCGTGCGGCTCTTGAGCTTTCTGGAAGTATTTCCACATTAACTTTAAAGCTACTTAGAAGGTCAAGTGTGCCATCGGTACTCCCTCCATCTATAACGAGTATTTCAGCATTATCGAGCAATTTAAGTTGTGATAGAACAGGCCGTAGATAATCCGTTTTAGATTCATTAAAAGTAGGAATAATAATAGAGATCATATCAAACCGTGGACGAGCAAGATGCACCGCCAAGTACGCAAAATTGGGCACAGAATTTATGATTTAGCGGCACTGTTGTCTTAGCCGACTTCAAAGTAGAGCCCAAATTAAATTGCGGCTCATAGGCTAGCAACGTACATGGCATAACTGTTGGCTTCACGTTTCCTTTGTGCTTTACAATCATCCTTTCAGTTGCGCACATTTGCTGTTCAGGTTTCTTTTTGAGAATACTCCAACAATTAACCGTAATTTCTGGGACGTCTTTATCAAGGTCCATCTCAGGAAAAATAACTAAGTGTTCAGAAGAGCTTGCATTCAATCCTATCTCATATTCCTTAAACAGAGTCTGATAACCTTGCACTGCTTCGCTCTGACTCTCTGACTCAATTGCACGCCCGGCAATACTCAACCTGAAGCCCTGATCGAAAAGCCACTTAGAAGTTTTTAATGTGGGTCCAAATGTTCGAACACCTCGCTCTTTCTCATGGATACTAGGACTATAGTGGTCTAGAGAAATACGAATTTGAAGTTTTTCTCCAAAGCATCTATTTAATGTCAGCAATTCTTTTTTGTAGCGCTCTATCCGTCTAAAGCCGTTAGTCAACACTAAAGTGTCAAATCCATTTTCTAGGGTTAGTTGAAGAATACTAAGAAAGTCAGGGTTCAAAAAAGGCTCGCCTCCAGTAAAACCGATAAGCTTAGTCGGTAATTTTAGCATTTGGATTTCCTTCAAATAGGAGGCCACATCCTCTTTAGTTAAATACGCCAGCCTGTCGTTCTGAGGACTCGATTCGATGTAACAGTTTTCACAGCTAAGATTGCACACAGACCCCGTATTGAACCAAAGTGTTTTCAGCGATTGAAGCTTCACAGATGCTCGTTCTTGACCATCAGCGGTGAGCTGTGGATCAATGAACTTATCCAAAGATTTCAACCTAAGTTGATTCATTGGCAACAACCTCCCTTTTTACTTTTTGATTTAGCGGCAGATGCGATTGGCTTAGCAACATCGGGGACTGCAAAACCTCCCAAATGCATTTCGGAACCGCTTATGAAATCAAAATCTTCTATGTAACGCGATTCCTTCAACATGCGGTACGTATTCCCGCATACAGCAACCTGCTTAGACGTTGCAAAGATGTTGCTATTATCAAATATCAATTGATGTGAGTTATCTTTTACGCTCCCCTTATAGATAACTCGTTGCCCGTAGTCTTCTCGTGTAGGTTCTAAATCAGCCAATTTGAAGAGTCTAAAGGTTATCGAATAGAATTCTATATCTCCCACTCTCTCTCCCAATTCGTCCGATTTCATTTCTATCAAACTGGTTTCAACCACCCTAGGGTCCTCAAATCCAACTTTACGAGCAAGCACAATGAAATCACTCCAATACAGAGCACCGCTCAAACACTCACCGTAGAGAATAGGGTCCTCTACAAGATGTGGCGGTATCCTTCTGTCTGCATAGACATCAGAAAAATAGAATTCTCCACCTTCTTTTAATATTCTAAAAGCATGCCGCAGCACCGCTTCTTTATCAGATGACAAATTAAGAACACAATTCGATATGATCAAATCAAACTCTTCATCTGCAAGGTCAACCTCGTCGAGCTTTTCTATTTCTCCCTTTCTAAACTCTACATTCGAGCTTGAATAAGCAAAGGCCTTGGTGTGGTAATCTATGTTCCGATTCGCAATGGCTAACTGCTCATCGGTCATATCTATACCTAACACGGACCCACTCTCGCCTACTAATGCTGATAAGAGAAAACAATCTCGCCCAGATCCAGACCCTAAATCCAGTACTCGTAAGCCCTCAACTTTAGGCGGTATAGTAAGACCGCAGCCATAGTAATGACTTGTGACATCATCACTTATCAAGCTGAGCGTGTGTTTCACTGTCGCACTGTAGTCCATAACAGTGCAGCAAGCATTCGTCTTTAAGTCCTCAGAACCTTGCAAGGTTTTACCGTAATAGTCCTGTACTTGTTGCTGTATCGACACGCTCGCGCTCCTCAAATGCTTCAGTTTATGTTTTAAAACCTGCCCAGCAGCTGTGAAGACACTAAAACTAGCTGGACATTTCAGCTGGCTACACCTAACACTGGTAAAATATTGGCCGAAGAGCTCAACGAGACCCTTGCTTTGGGCAGAGTTTTTTATCGTTAATACTTGGATGTAAGGCTAGTGGATACTGATACCTCAATAAAATGACACATCGTGATGAGCCCTGCGCTTAACAGATTAGCTTATCTGCGCCCCCTAATTTCCATGCACGCCTACTTAAGCCTCACCAACACGGCACCTGCATTACCGGATTCAGACTCGAAACTCTTAATATCAGCGCGAAATTGCAGATCGCGCAGCACCAAGAGCACTTCGTCACGAATCAGTCCCGAACCAACAACAAGACGAATACTCTCTGCCACCCCTTTTCGGGCAGCATCAATTTCTTTTTGCATTTTTTCTAGCGCCTCACTAACACGCTCACCCTGATGTGCAATATCAACTGTTACTGTCGAGCCGTCGTGCTGGAGACCAAGCTCGTTGTCGCACTTTGGGCAGTAGTCCACATAATCATCAACGCTCATGCCGCAATCGAGGCAAATCACCTGCATCACTTTTACTCTAATACAAATAGGAGGTGTATAGGCTATCGCCAAACCAAAACCTTGTCCAGATTCATGGCTTGCTGCAAGGTGAAAATGATCTGATTAAGGCTTTAGCAGTTCAATATATCAATGAACGCCTGGTTCGGGCCTATTTCGGCTATCACTATTGTCAGCGAGTCTTTCGTTCGGGCCGTTAGATAACTAGCAACGGTTTTTAGGCAGTTCGTCTGCGATGGAATCCCGACCTTTTCAATGGGATACATCTAAAGAACATATCTACAAGAATTAGGCCATTGACCCTATCTACTCCTCCAGAGAATTCAGGGCCGTGATTTTTTGATTGCCGCTTAGCCAGAGCTTTATGACCCCAAGAAATAGGCTTCAGCTCATTGGCAGCAAACTTATGTTGTACCTAACGCCTCATTAAGAGACTTTTAATTATTAACTTGTTCTGGCCCACTGTTAAAAAGTCATGGTTAAGACTTGTTATGTTTCTAATTTAACCGCTGTTCCAAAGACCATGATTTCAGATGAACCATCCATTATTGCGCTAGTTGTAAAACGAATACCGGCGACGGCATCAGCTCCCAATACTTCTGCATTTGCAACCAATCTTTCTATTGCAATATCCCTAGCATCGGTTAACATTTTCGTATAACCACCGATTTCTCCACCTACAATTTTTTTTAATCCTGCCATAATATCTCGGCCAATATGTTTAGCTTGAACCAGATTGCTAGTCACTACACCAACTATCTCAGCAATTTCTTTACCGTGAATAGTCTCGGTGGTTGAATAAATCATAAACCTTACTTAAAACATAGCATCTCGTTAAGAGGCTAATAATATGTTGGCTAAAATTAGCAACGTAGTCACTTTGAAAAAATTGATTAATGCACGAAAAGCATCTTAATACGTGAACGACAAAGCCACCAATAAGGGGTTAATAATAGCTTGCTAAACTTGTGAAGCAATTGCCCACTGTTTTAGACCTGTTAATTTGCTCGTTAGATATGCGCAGTTAATGCGGCTGAATGGCCGAACTTATTTAATCAAGCCGATTTGCCCAGCCCGCAGTGCTGGGCAAGTGCCCGCTGAGCTTCGTTGTAATTAAACGAGAGAGCTAACTCATGATCAATTGATCCGAAAGGTGTCAGTAGTGCCCACGACCAACACCTTTTTTACGTCACCGGGTTAAGCTAAAACTAGAAATATACTGCGCCCTTTATTGTGACGTGGGTCGAAAAGTACCCCGCGGCCTTGTCTAAATAGTAAGCAACCCGTTCCCGCGACTTAAGGCAAATGTCGCGCTAATGCGCACCAATATTCAACACCAAAGCTCAGGGCTTGATCGTTAAAGTCATATGAAGGATTGTGCAAGGGCTGCCCGTGATTCACATGTCCCTGACCATTACCCATCAGAATGTAAGCGCCGGGCTTACAGTTAAGCATCTGCGCAAAATCTTCAGAGAAACTAACACGACCAAATTCGGCATCTGTCGTGGCACCGGCTAGACTATTTGCTACCTTGGCACACACCGCGGCATGTTCCGGGCTGTTTATTAATGGGACGAAAGAGGTTGAATAGTCGAACCTATAGTCAGCTCCATAGGCGTCGCAGTTAGCACGGACAATAGCCTCCATTCGACTCCTGATGGATTCGCTTATATGTTTTTCAAAGCCTCGACAGTCGCCCGTAATGCGTACTTGCGAGGCTATAACATTCCTTGCGCCGTCAGTGCTAAAGTCAGTTACGGAGACTACGGCGTGCTCTGAGGGAGCGATGGTTCTTGATACGATGCTTTGAAGATCAGAGACAATTTTTGCGCCGATAACCAGTGCATCGATAACTTTTTCGGGCATGGAAGAATGTCCACCCTTGCCGAGGATAGATATTTCGAAATTATCTTCAAACGCGCAGAAAGCCCCCGGATTGATAGCAAACTCACCCACAGCCAATCCAGGAAGGTTGTGTAATCCGTAAATTGCATCCATTTCAAACCGATCAAACAAGCCCGCCTCAATCATTGCCAGCGCGCCATTACCATTTTCTTCATCCGGTTGGAAAATGAAGTGAATCTCTCGATCACAATCATTGCTTAGTGCCAACAGTTTCGCCGCACCCAATAGCATGGTTGAATGTCCATCGTGGCCGCACCCATGAAATCTCCCCCGTGAGATAGAAGCATGCTCGAAGGTATTGGCTTCAGTGATGGGAAGAGCATCCATGTCGGCTCTAAATCCTATCGGCTCCACCCCGCTACCCTTATTAAGCGAAGCCACTATACCGTTTCTACCAACGTCGGTTATGACGTCCAATCCCGCGTCTCGTAACTCATCCGCAATGAGCTTGCTGGTTCTGCTAACATCAAATGCTAGCTCTGGATTTTGATGTAGCCGCTTTCGAAATAGCACCAATTGCTCAATGAAGCTTTGATCTGTTGAAATCATCGGATTAGAGACTCCCCTCACTAACAATTGCTAAGCAGATCGAGCCGTCGGGAATCGCAAACTTTTCCTTCGAATCTAACCGCGAATTTATCAGTATTGCAGCTATGCCCGCAGCGCCTGAAGGGGTGGTAGCGAGCTCATTCTGGGCCAAATAATCTACTGCTGTAGCTGCCTCATAATCACTTACGCAAACAAAATCGTCAGCGAGATCATTTAATATATCAAATGCAATTAGTGAAGGTTCCTTGCAATCTAGCCTGCCCATTGAGGAAGCTGGGCCACTGACTTTTGTCAGGCGGCCTAGTTTGTGGCTCTCAAAAAGACACGGCGCTGCTTGAGGCTCCACAACGATGATTCTAGGTTGATGTTTCCATTTTTTACGAATCTCGAAAGCGATACTCGCAGCCAGCCCGCCAACCCCAGCTTGAAGAAACACATGAGTCGGCCAGCTGCTATCGTGTAAAAATCCTTGTCGCATTTCCTCAGCGATAACCGAATACCCCTCCATAACGAGCATCGGTAAGCGGTAATACCCCGGCCAAGAGCTATCAGCGAGTAAAACCTGCCCTTCTGAATTTTCACCCATGGCAGCATGCATACTTTGCTCGTATGTCTCACCGGAACGAATCACAACCGCGCCAAGAGCTGAAAGCCTCTGAGCGAAAGATGTTGGGACAGTTCGCGCAATATGGACGCGGCATCCAGTATTGAACAGCTCAGCTCCCTTTGCCACTGCCATTCCGTGATTACCGGCACTGGCACAAACGAAAGTAAACTTACTGCTCCAGCTTTGAATTTCTGGGTCGATTAATCGGCGGGCCGGCAATTCAAAGCCATTCTCTTTTTGCCATTGCTCAAGAAGAAACTTAGCAACGGCATAAATTCCACCTAGGGCTTTGAAAGAGCCAAGCCCCATCCGGTTTGTTTCATCTTTAACTAGTAAACGTAAGTTATTGTGCGCAGAGATCTCCACAATCGGGGTTTGTTCGTACGCTGGGCAAATCTTTAACAGATCTAAAGGCCGGCTGACATCAAGTGATAACTTATAATCCATAAGGAGCAGGATACTATGGATTCAGTGCGATGGGGATGCTGGACGCATGATGAAGTTGAGAACAAGCAAATTTAGAAAATGTGCCACTATTATGCTTTAAATCATGTAGTTAGCTAACAAATACTTGACAGAAAAATGAAAATATCAATTGAATAAATGCACCACATAATAAAAAGGTCGAAAAATAAGCGCCTGCGCCGTCACGATCTAGGTTGTTACGTATGTTGAGAGTAAACTATGCACCAGAGACCACTTGGCCCAAGGAAGCTCAACTGAAATAGGGCCATTACCAATAGAACTAATCCGTTTAATTGCCAAATAAGAATGAGTAATTATGAATCTAGAAAAGTCTAAAAAAAGAATATCGAAGAAAGCAAAGATGGGATTTCACGGCTATCCGACTCTTGAAATCAGCTATCTAGGACCAAACGAGAAGTTGGCAAATGAGGTGCTCCTTAAATTTATATTAGAGGAAGGAGTAGAGCCGCAAATAGAAAGGTTTACCACCGCAAGCGACATACGAGACGATGAAACTATTCAATCTGCAATCGTAAAGATGATAGAGAGATCTGAGGCACAAACAGTTATATTAATCGAAGGCGTAAAGCTAACGAAATGAAATAGCTGTAAAGTCTGAAAACTAAAGAACACTGACAAACAATTCAGGATGCCGAACAAACGGGTTAGAGTAGAAACACAATAGCCGCTAGTGCTTGTGACTCTGAAAGAATAATTAACATTTAGGCTGAACCAAATTACCCACCTACTCGGCAGTGCTTCGCAATGCCTGCAGCGAAATTAATGAACAAGAACGGCTTAATGAAAGGCCGGTTCTTACTTATAGGCTCCCTAACGCTAGCCAACTATTAAGCCAATAAAAAGAGCCTCATTCGTTCCCACAAGGTCGCCCTCTTTTTTCGACTATTGATATTAGCCAGCATAAAATTTTTTTGTTCGCAGCAATGGACGATCCAAAAAAATTGGATACAGTTCATCAATAGCCGTTTATCACTTTTTGCTCTAAATCAAAGTTCACCGATGAGTTCAGTTTTAGTTCAGTTTTAGTTCAGTTTTAGTTCAGTTTTAGTTCAGTGTGGATTAGCAATAATTTGCTCAGATAAAGCCATAGGCTTAAGCCTTTTATCATCTAATTCAAATAAATCATTTGGCATCACCGATGAAAAATAATTCGACCAACGCGATTATTCTCCTTTTGATTTTTACTATTCTACAATCTTGTACACTGCGGGGAATCGAACATTAAAAGATGAATATAGAGGGTCTATCCGCACGAAAATAGGAGAAGGATACACAACAGAAAGTTAGGTGAACACACTACTTGGTGATCCTATGGATACGGCTTTACAGCTGACAGGGAAGAAGTTTGGACTTATGTGTTTAGTAAGATCAAACCTTTTTTTCACTATTTTATACCCTATGTCTGGATTCTTCTTTCTGGGACTAATAGAGTCCAGTAACAATTGACGGTCATATTTGATGAAAATGATGTTGTAGATGAATATCGCTTGAATGAGTCAAAAACCCAGCAAAGAGGCGGAATATTAACCAGCGTTAACTAAACATTTCCCACCAGACGAGCGGAGATGGACTCAGGGACACTAATAGTTTAATCGTGTGATGAAGTCCCGGTACTTTTATCAAACAGCTGAAACTATTAGCGCCCCAAGATCATGAAAAAGTCATCTACGATAAAACCAAAAGTGCAACTGATAACGTAGTAGAGGTACATGAAAAGATACATCCCCAAGGGCAAGCCTGACAATAGTTTAATTTAGAAATCACGGCGGCGCATCAGGCGATCCGGCTATAAATCCAGACTCAGTACCCTACGCGGTAAATGATTTGGGACTTAGGTCAAATCCCCAAACGCCCCCATGATGAGTTAGATAATCAGGCATCCTTCCTAACCGAATATCGCGCTTAGGGTTTGGATCTAGGCATGCAAAGTATCCGCTCGTTTAGAGAAAGGAATTACGTTAAATTAAAGGTGGAAAATGTGAAGTATTTTAAAGTGGTTTTAGTATTTATATCGATTATACAAGGTAGTCTGGCGCTAGCCGAGAACTACGAGGTCAAAATGTTGAACACAGGAGCCGACGGAGTTATGGTCTTCGAACCTGCAATGTTAAAAGTTGAGTTAGGAGACTCTGTCACCTTCAAATCAACTAACCCGGGTCACAACTCAGCCTCAATAGCCGGCATGATTCCAGAAGGTGCAGAAGGCTGGAATGGCGGAATGAGCGCAGATGTAACTGTGAACTTTGAAACAGAGGGCGTTTATGTCTACCAATGCACCCCACACATGATGATGGCAATGGTAGGTGTAATTCAAGTTGGATCTGGTGATAATTTAGTATCGATCAAAGCAAAAGCAGCAGAGAAAAAGTCTGCTTTTGTAATGTCACCTGACAGGCTCGACAGTTACTTAAATCAGCTATAAGTTTGGTAGAATGACTAAGACAATTATACTGTCTTAGTCATATTTTAGATCCTAACAAGCCAATAGTAGAACTGTGAAAATTGAGCAACAGATGCACTTTAGCAATGCATACGCGCCGCTGATTTCTTATCTAAGTCCAGACGAAAAGCAGTCTTGCATCCTTCAGTCAAGCCTCGCTCAACAAATTTAAAAACCAACTAACTTCAGTATATTTATAGGGTCCGGACTGGGATTTAGATATAGCTGAGGGCTATATTGGCCCTTATTTCGGCATACCCAAGTCACCTCCTCTACAAATAGCGCGTCCTAGAGTACTTAACTAGGCATACCGGAATCAAATTAGAAAGAGCTTGCAGTTGTAGTGGGGTCAAGTCTTATACTGATTTATCAACGATAAAAGAAATTGAGCCACCGCAGCTTAAAGCACCGCAATATGTGTTTTATACTTTTACTTTTGAGTTTATAGGCATTCTTATGAACGAGAATATCCTCCGTCATGCCGGAGTTTTTTCACTACTGGCGATCACTATAGTCCTGTCTTTATCAGTAAAAGCAGCTACGCTCGAGTCTGAGATATCACAAGTCACCTTGTTTGTAGAGGGAATGATGAAAAGTCGTGGCGGCGTCACTTGACTAAGCTGACCATCGAGCGTCGTAGCAGCTCTGTCAGGGTTGCCAGGAATAAAGTCGAAAGAAGATGTTGAGATGATACTCGATAAGGACGCGTTTACTATCGAATATGATGAAACACTAACCACACTTGACGATATGTACTCAGCAATACTGGACTTGGGCTATGCACCACGATTAGCCTCAGATAAAGGTTCAAATGCTGGTACTAAGGTTGTAATTGGTGAAGTCCCACAGCCCATCGCTGACGCGTTGATACAAGCGAGGGCGATGAGTAAAATTTTACTAGTCGATTTCTTTGCTCAGTGGTGCATCGCGTGCAAGGCATTAGATGAACAAACCCTAAGCAGCGAGAAGGTCCAATCGGCTCTTGCAGGCTACATCTTCGTTAAAGTGAATACCGACCAATTTCCTCATAGTGCAGTGTATTACGACGTAGTTGGCATGCCGACGCTTCTTATACTTGATGCAAATGGTAATGAAACGTTCCGGTCAGTGGGTTCAATTTCGGCGGCTAATTTATCCGAAAAGCTAGAAATTCTTAATCCTCACTAACACCATGTCTCGCTCGTATTAATGACGCTTCCCTTAACAAATGGGGTCAGTGATAAATAGGGTCGATAAAAGATAAAGAAAGTAGATTAAAAACACAGCAGTTTAGTGAGCATCAAAGAAAAGCTGACTCTCTTATTTATCTGCTAATAACTTCACTTTAGCAACGGTACTCCAGCCTCCTGAGTGGCTATCGAACCTTCAGCTTACCCGGTTAAATATTTAGAGCAGTGTATTGCACGCTCATAAACAATGAACTCCAGCCTTCCCGAGCCTCCATCGCTTGTCTAAGTGGAGATGAACTCGCTTGAATGAGAAGATTTTCACTACACCAACTCATTCACCTTTTACAGGCTAACGCCCTACAGCGAAGCCTGTGGCGCGCTTATTTGGCTATTATTAATAGCTTAGTGGCTTAAAGATGAGCCCATAGAGTTTTTTGCGACTAACCCTGCGTGTTGAGTTTCTATGACATGGCAAGAAGTCGTAATTTGGCACCAGCTGGCCGTTAAGCTGTTAAACTATTATTGTTTCCTTCTACTCACAACATACCCCTCATTTCCCGGATATTAGTATGAACGATGAGATCAATTACAAAAATAACCCTCTGCACGGTCTTAGCTTAAAGAACTTGTTGATCGAAATAGTCGACCACTACGGCTTTGAAATTCTCTTTGCCTACATAAACATGAATTGCTTTAAGACCAACCCTACCATTGTTTCCTGTGTGAAATTTCTGAAAAAAACTGACTGGGCGCGTGAAAAAGTTGAAGCGTTTTATTTGTATGAGTATAAAAACCTACCTAAAGCATCTTCAGAGCAGTTTTTGTTGCCTCCCAGAGACCGGATTATTCCAGAAGATCAAGCACCGGCTGAGCCTAGCAAGTTGAGTTTGGACGATGCGCAGCGGTTGCGCGAAAAACGCGCAGAAAAAGCTGCAGCCTATGATCAGGGTGCTGACCATCATCGCCCAAGCTCGGGCAAGAGTTATGGCGCTCAACAAAACCGGTATTCTGCACCTCGAGATAACAAACGCTCCCGTCCGGGGGATCAAGGATCGTTGGACTTGCCAGCATCACCTGCTGAAGCGGATGCTGACCCTTGGGCAAACTCGAGAAACAAATTCAAGCAATAAGCCTAATCAAGATATGAACACTAAATAGGCTAATAAACAGGGTCACAGTGGAAATACCGCTCTGACTCTCGACTTTACCCCCTTTAGCTCAAGATAAATTCTTACTGTTTTAGCAGTGTTCCCACCTGTTTCTCATGGCAAGAACAGTATTTTTTCCCTTTTTTAGAATATTACGTTGATAGTTTCTTCATTTATCCTCGCGTTTCTATACGAAAATCTAGTATCATGCTGCACCGTTTTTTCACCTAAATAACTAACCTTCGAGCCGCACAATGACTGATTTATCACTATATAGAAACATAGGTATTTTCGCCCACGTTGATGCCGGTAAAACCACCACCACAGAGCGCATTCTTAAACTAACCGGTAAAATCCATAAAACCGGAGAAGTACATGATGGCGCAGCAACAACAGATTTCATGGATCAGGAGAAAGAACGCGGGATCACTATTCAGTCTGCGGCGACCACTTGTTTCTGGAAAGACCACCGTTTCAATATTATTGATACCCCTGGTCACGTTGATTTCACTATTGAGGTGTATCGCTCCCTTAAAGTGCTGGATGGTGGCGTAGGTGTTTTTTGCGGTTCAGGCGGTGTTGAGCCACAGTCAGAGACTAACTGGCGTTATGCCAATGAGTCAGAAGTATCGCGGATTATCTTCGTTAACAAGTTGGACCGCGTAGGCGCAGACTTCCTCAAAGTTGTTAATCAAGTCAAAACCGTTCTTGGCGCTAACCCTCTAGTCATGGTTTTACCCATCGGCACTGAAGACGATTTTGTAGGCATAGTTGACCTTCTCACACGCAAATCACATGTTTGGCCTGATCCGGGCAATCCTGATAAGTTTGAAATTGGCGATGTACCGGAAGATATGGTTGATCAGGTAGAGGAATACCGTGAAAAATTGATTGAAATGGCAGTTGAGCAAGATGATGACTTGATGGAGTCCTATCTAGACGGCGAAGAGCCATCGATAGATGACATTAAGCGCTGCATCCGCAAGGGCACAATCGCCCTAGACTTCTTCCCAACTTATTGCGGTTCTGCTTTCAAAGACAAAGGCATTCAATTGATATTGGATGCGGTGGTTGATTATCTCCCCAATCCAACGGAAGTTAAACCTCAGCCTTTAACCGATGACGAAGGCGAACCCAACGGTGAACTTGCCCTGGTTTCGGTGACCGAACCATTTCGCGCATTGGCGTTCAAAATCATGGATGACCGCTTTGGCGCTTTAACTTTTGTTCGGGTGTACTCCGGCGTATTGAACAAAGGCGACACCATTTTAAATTCATTTACAGGTAAGACCGAGCGCATTGGCCGCATGGTAGAAATGCATGCCGATGACCGGAGTGAAATTGATAGAGCGCAAGCCGGTGACATTATCGCGATCGTCGGCATGAAAAATGTGCAAACAGGTCAAACCTTATGTAGCAAAGATCAGCCTTGTACTCTGGAACCAATGATTTTTCCAGACCCGGTTATCTCAATTGCGGTATCACCAAAAGACAAGAGCAGTGTTGAAAAAATGAGCATCGCGATTGGCAAAATGGTAGCGGAAGATCCTTCTTTTCGGGTTGAGACAGACCTAGATTCTGGCGAAACCATCCTCAAAGGAATGGGCGAGCTACACCTTGATATTAAAGTCGATATTTTGAATCGTACTTACGGTGTTGAACTAGAAGTAGGTGCGCCTCAAGTAGCCTACCGTGAAACAATTACGCAGGAAATTGAAGACACCTATACTCACAAGAAGCAGTCGGGTGGTTCTGGCCAATTTGGTAAGATCGATTACCGTATTAAGCCCGGCGAGCCTGGCACCGGCTATGTATTTAGCTCCAAGGTTGTGGGCGGTAACGTACCAAAAGAATTCTTCCCTGCTATTGAGAAAGGTTTCAAAGGCATGATGGAAAATGGCCCAATAGCGGGCTTCCCGGTACTGGACATAGAAATCGAGCTATACGACGGTGGCTTCCACGCAGTGGATTCATCAGCAATAGCCTTTGAGCTTGCGGCAAGAGGCGCTTACCGTCAATCAATGTCTAAAGCCGGACCAGAGCTAATCGAACCGATAATGAAGGTAGATGTATTTACGCCGGAAGATCACATGGGCGATGTAATTGGCGATTTAAACCGTCGCCGCGGCATGATTAAAGATCAGGACACTGGCACCACAGGTATTCGCATCAAAGCCGACGTGCCTCTTGCGGAAATGTTTGGCTACATTGGCAGCCTCCGAACAATGACGTCAGGTCGCGGTCAGTTCTCTATGGAGTTCTCTCATTATCTACAGTGCCCAAGATCAGTCTCTGAGGCCGTTGTTGCCGCTGAGAAAGAAAGACAGGAAGCAAAATCCAAGAAGTAGGTTAAAATTCTTGTTTTTGAAGGCCCCGATAATGAACTTTATCGGGGCCTTTTTTATGGGGGACTTAGAAATATACAAATAACCCGACATTCATTCACTCGTATCTCGAGCGGCCTAAAGAGCAAATAATCTAGTAGTAGCTGCCTCCATCATACAATTTACGCTGGATGCTTATCAAATATAACTACCGTTTGGGACAAAGCAAAGCATTGCACATTAGAACTAAATAACTAGCGCTAACACATAGCAATGAAGTCAAACAAGATGCGCGATATGCCCTTATCATCCAGAGGGGCTGAACCCTACTTCAGGTAATAAAAGCCAGCGGCAAGTTAGCAAAGTTTTTAACAGACATTCGACAGAGATCATTAGCTCGGAATAATCGATTTAACCGAAATACCGAAAACCTAAACTAACGGATACCAATAGGTTAATGAATGATCCTAGCCCAACAGCACGCTTAATTTATTGAGCCATTAAAGCCTCCAAGAGCTCTTCACTAGGCATGATTTAGAAAACCAAAAACCCGGCTTCCCCTCCATGCGATAAATGCTTGATGTTGTTTCACTCTGCTTGGCGCGCCCAGAGAAATTGATTTACTTATTAGCTCCGCTAATAAGTTCGCCCCTCGGGCGATGCTTCGCACTGTCTTCGGCACTTCACTCCTTGCGAATTGGGGATTCGAACCAAGCCTTCTTGACCTGCCAAATTGAGCAGTATTTAGCCTGTATTAGTATATTTTTTACTACATACAAATATTTTATCGTGGTCCACTTACGACCCATAGCAGACATAAGCTATTTCCCCAAAAGTCCTCAAAGTCAGTCAACTCAGCTCCATTTCCAGGTTAGTAGCTTTCGCTAATTATAAGGTGTATTTGCTGCTTGAGGCCGTTTATGGTCGCTTTGTCAGCGTAAATAATTCGCTTCCCAGTTGCATTCTCGAAAAATACCTAGCAAGGTCAATGGGATGAAAAATTCGCTCAGGAAAAAGATAGACTTAGAATATCAAATATAGCGCCAGCTAGCTTTCTGGAACATCGAAAATTCACATTGATCGATATTTCCCATAAAACCATGTAGTTAGAAGCTGGCAAATAATTGGTAGGATGACTAAACGAACATGCGCCATATACAAATGTTATGTTCCTTGGAGATTAAGTGCTACCCGAATAGAGAAAATACTGGGATATACGAAATTTGAAACTTAGCAACAAAGACTTCCTAGAAATCGCTGGTGCAATAGCACTAGTTGGATCATTAGCGTTTGTAGGATTACAACTTAAACTAGACCGAGATATTGCCCTAGCTCAATCTTTCGCTGATGGAATCGAGTCGAGAAAGGAAGATATTCGCGCCAAAATGGAAAGCGAATCCTATATGCTTATGCTGGGAACATTATGGGAGTCTGGTCAGAGGCCACAATGGTGGTTAAACGCTTCAGAAAG
>CAWKZY010000049.1:0-20817 GCA_963854625.1 Gammaproteobacteria bacterium
AACAACAAAAGCAATTAATGCAGTCTATATCGCTGGAAAATCTCTTTCAGATTTATTTCAGTAATGCGGATAGATATCTTATTTCGTTCGTCTCAATGCTGGATGTAGTCCGACACAAAGTAACGAGACTTACTTTGAACAACGGAGGGGACACTGATAGTTTAATGTCTCAATGGTAAATCGAACCCAAACCAAACCCGCTCGCCCCACAGACAACTTCATCTTTTCTTATTCGCGCAGACACCGACGGTCGGAGAAGCTGTCCTTCAATCCATTTCGGTTTTGGTTCAGTGCTCGGTCACTGAAACCCGTTCGGAATCCGCCACATACCAAGCTCGGTGAGCCAACCGACCCCAGACAGATTCGGAAGAGGTTCGGTTTCGGTTTCGGTCAGGACCTGTGGATCGCCAAACGAAAAACCTTAAGAATTCTTCAAGTTATAGAATCAGAAGGCCCTTCGTTCCACTGCCTCATAATCCGTTCGTCCAAAGTTCGAGTCCTCGTGGGCCAGCTTTTTTATACACTTCAACGAGTTATGATTTGGACCGGTAGACTAAGCATATTTGTGGTCCGTTGCTCCAGCATAAAACCCCGAAAACACTTTTATCGTCTCTCCTCTACCTTGCTCAAAATGTCTAAACGGTGCACTGGATGATTTCAGCTGGGAGTCGGTGTCGTTTGACCATTCTTAATTGGGTTATGCACCGAACTGTGACAGCTTGGGAGTTAACTTGTCAGCACCACGAAGTGTTGAACCAAACCAATGATTAGAAGCGTATAAAGTACATGTCAGTTAAAAAGACCTATTTTTCACATTCAACCGTCCTTTCGTGCAGTATGATCCTGCTCGCACTATTATTTGCACCTCTCAACGCCTCGGAGGCCGACAAATTGGATTCCCTAACTCTCACTGATTTTAATGCTGACAGTCCTGACCTTGGCTGGTATGTGCAAAACGATAACGTCATGGGAGGAAGAAGCGAGGGCGGGTTTGCTACATCTTCGGGACAGCTTATTTTTTCTGGCAACACCAATACGGACGGTGGCGGCTTCAGCTCCATTCGCACAAAGCCATTAAAACAAGACTTGTCCGCTTACACTGGAATAAGAGTAAAGGTTAAGGCAGACGGACGTCGTTACACTTGGGGAATACAAACGGATGCTAGATGGCGTGGACGGCGCATTAATTATTGGGCTGATTTCGACACCTTGGCTGACGAAACGAGCGTAATCGATATTCCATTTTTGAATTTTTTGCCCCAGTTTCGAGGATTCAAGCTCGACGGCCCTGAACTTGATACCAGTCAGATTACTGAATTCGCTTTGTACCAGTACGACAAAACAGATGGCCCTTTTGAGATTCTTTTGATAAATGTCGAGGCATATATGGAAAGCCAACAGCCATAAATCTATCCGTCCTGAGGGGATAGGCAGGTTAAGTACTAAGCTGAGGAAAACAGTTGAACTAGTGCTCTATGCAACAGCTGCATTTCCCCAAGTCGCAAAGGCGCGCAGCCGAAAATACCGATAGTGCTCTGCAGAAACCAAATGCCTGCCTAAGTTAAGCAAGTTATGCACAGCAGTATGACCTCCCAGAAAACGTTGCGCTTGATGCGTCGATTTAAACGTTGCATGCCTCGCTTTAAAAATCCACTGAAAAGCCGAATCAAATGCTTCCATAAAAGTGTAATTGTCAGACAACTTTAGAGAAGTTCTTACTCTTTGTTCGTAACAAGTCTTTAGTTTTGAGTAGGTAGTCACAAGATTTATCACACCATTTTATCTATTTTCTATACGCTGTTGATCGCCACTAATAATATCAGCTTCGTAATTCGCATTTATTGAATAAAGTACGCCATCACAAAGAAATTTAAAATTTTCCGTATTTTTACTTCCAAAATTTGGCCAGAAGTTCCTCTGTAACATATATCTCCTGATTGTATAATCAACCTTCGGCAACAATTACTTAGCTGATTGGAGGCTAATGCAGCTTCTGTCCGGTGTCATTTACTATTTTCTCTAAGAGAACTCTGCGCTATCCTGGCTTCAATAACTTGGAATATAAGCGGTGCGATAACTGCGAGATTTCGCGCCCGCCCCATCATCTCTCAAAGATTTACCATTTTGATTTTCCTCCTCAATATCTCTCATGTCTCGTTCTTACTATGCTCAGAAATATTAACAGCTAATCCCAGTCAACAACGCTAGGAACATCAACACCTCTAATCAAATAATCCTACTTAGTTTTTATGTCAGCAGACGCGTCTTATCTGCTTGATACACTAGATTCTAGTATTCCGCGACGTTCCGTTGAAAAACTTGCCAGTAATACCATTTCGCCACCATCCGCTCATTACCATCTTTATCAACAGCTTTTGTGATGGCATCCCTTCCTAAAATCTCAGCGAGTTCCACAGGGTCATGAACCAGCGTTGCCGTCATCTCGTAAATCTTGCCGTTGATCTTTAGGCGCACCCGAGGATCACGCTCCACGTTAGCCCACCACTGTTTATAGTCAGGGAACTCTCGCTCTAACCTGGCATCTCTGGCACTGCCACCGATATACATTTTTTTACCACGGGGGGTCGGTAATATAGTCACTGAGTAAGGTATGCCATACCACGTCTGGGTTTCCAGCATGATAGTGTTGCCACGCTCTGGATGAGCCACATCTAAAACCCAATCCCAATTGTCAATTGGCTCTTTTACAACTTCACCAGAAAGCCACAGTCCGGGCAACGTCATCCTGCCTCGCTCATTGTATTCTTGTGTTGTGTAGTCCATGTACTCGGGATCGAGTCCTGTAATACGCAGAGTAAATAAAGAAATTAGTAAAAGAAAACCAAGACTCAGCAGTGCTTTTCCTAGAATGCTCATGAGTATCTCGTCCTGTTTTTATGATTTTGTTCATAGAGCATAGCTATTGCCATGCCTAACCCTCTAACAGACCGCCCACCAGCCCTGCTTGATCTTAACGTCAGCAGGCGGGTCTTATCTGACTGATATGCTGCTACTTATGTACAAATCCCCACATCTTTTGCCTCTATAAGTTATCGTAATCCTAACCGCACTCTTAATATACGAACACGGCAAACGTCTCTTACCGTAAATCTGACTACTCTTCTAATTAACCAACAGACATTGCTTACGCGAAATAATCTGTCAAAGTTAAGTCGCTTTGCTAGTTTTTCCTTCAGTAGATTCTCTGCGATTAAAAAACACATAGCCTTCAGCAAGTTGCTTTGAAAAACTGTGAGCAGGATATCTCCGCCGGTGGGCGAAAGAATTTCTTGCCAATCATTAGAATCTATAACATTGGCCATAAGCCGCAACGTTTATTGTCACGGTTATAGTTCCGCCGGCGGCGTCTAGAATAATGGAAGTAGTTTTCTCATCTGCTGACAAATATTCACCTTATAATTTTATCAAATCATTTAAAGCCATCGTTTTATCCTTATTATATTGGTTTAAAATTGAAGAGCTCGGTTAAGCCTTGAAAAAAAAGAGTAGGTTTATTGCTGTTAATAATTTTTCATAACGCCCAAATTTCTTCCACTCTCCCAGTATTATCAATTTTAAAAATTTCAACGATATCCAAAATTGTTCCGTCTTTATCAGAAATGTGAAGATAGCAAGTTACTGCAGATCCAAATTCAACTATATCCACTAATTCTTGCTTGGCCTCTATCTCAGTCAGCCAGCCAAAAATTACTTCTTGAACCTCAGCTGGACCTGAAACATCAAATCCCATTGAGGGAACATGCATCCTGTAATTTTCTGTACACAACACTTTAGACCACTCATCATAACCTCCATCCGCATTTAGTTTATAATGACGGATAGCTTCCGCAGTAGGCGATAAATTCTTCATAGTAGTTGTCTTTTTATAAGGTTATTGTTGGCCTATTTCTATCATAGGCAATATTTAAAAATAAAGAACAGTGCTTGCTGTGAGCAGCCCTTTTCGGCATACGCACCCGCGCTAATCTATAAATTAATGGCAAATATTATTGCCAATGCCATAGCTTAATTACTGTCGTACTGGCACCTTTAGCATAATACTCTCCAACTAGGGCTGCTCCATGTAATTCTGGAAATTATTTAGAATTACTTTGATAATGATTGATCACGCGCATTGGAATGCTGCCATTCTCATGTGCGCCAGTCACTGTGCCGCTACCTTTTAAACATAAAGTTTCGCTGCAGTTAGTCGTACAAAACCAATCGCTTTCTCCATAAGTACTCCCATCTTCTCGCACGGATTGAAGGTCCGTCCAGTTCGTTGTGAAATCAGGGTCACGGAGCTTTCCTTTAGTACTAATATTAATTCATAATTAGTACCTCCCCCAGTTGCAGCAAGAGCCCTGTAATGCTATCCAGCCCTTAAACTAGAAGTTCTACGAAAGCAATATCCTCTTCCACTGTTAGTTTTTGTATGTTTGATTCAACTTACGTTAAATATATTAATATATTAATATATTGCGTTTCTAGCTGCAAATACTCCACCCTTTACGCGTTAAAATTTATATTCGGAAGTGATGGAAGCATTCTGACTTATCCGGGTGTCTCTCCAAGGATGGGCTGCTGGCTGGGTGGTTATTAGGCAACAGAAAGAGATTTAATTTGACGCTTAAAAGTCCTATGTTTGACAAACTCAAAAGCAAATATATAAGTATTCTGATACTATGATTTAGAGAACTTTTAATATTTCTTAAAGCAAAAAAATCGATTAAGTAAGGAAAAACATGAAAGCTATATGCTCATACGCAAAAAATTGGCTGATTAATATATTAAGCGGAATTGGAGTCTTTATATTTATTTTGTCAATATCAGCAACCAACAACGCTCAAGATAATTGTGCGCCTTCAGATGGATTGGAGTTTATTTGCGGAGTAAATCAGGCTGAAGATTTAATTCGGGTACCGAATAGTGATTTTGTCATCGCTTCAGGGAGAATATCCGATTCCGATGGTCAACTTTATGCAATAAATAAGAACTCAAGAAATGTAACTGAGTTATTTCCACTTAATGCACTGGAAGCAAAGCTTGATATAGAAAAATTTGGCGATTGTCCCAGCATAATTAATACTTTTCAACCTCATGGAATTTCCATTCAGGAAATAGAAGAGGATGAATATTTACTGTACGTTGTCGGTCATGGGCATCGAGAGGCGATAGAAGTTTTTTCTTTGAGGATTAATGATGATATGCCGTCGCTTCGATGGGTTGGCTGTGTAGAAGCTCCCGATGGAGTCGAAAGATTCAATGCGGTCACAGTACTTCCCGACAACAAAATTGCAGTAACTAATCTTCCCCCTGCAGGAAGTCCTAATCGGGGAGCAGGGGAGGTTTGGGAATGGTCGAATACACAAGGCTGGAAGGTTATTGCCGGAAGTCAAATGGCAGGACCAAATGGCATAGTAGCCTCATCGGATGGCTCTACTATATTTGTTGCCGCATACCTCGGAACAGGTCTAACAAAGCTTTCACGACAGAATTCTTCGCAGTTAATACGGGTGGATAGTACCTATTCAATTGATAATATTCGCTGGTCTGACAAGGGTCAACTTTTGCTTGCCGCCCATGATAGGAATTGCACCCCTAGCCAAGGGTGTTCCATCAGCATAATTGACTGCTGCGCAGCTACTCACCTGCTTAAAGCTAACCCTGAAAATCTAAAGATCGAAACTATTCGTGTAATACCTAGCCTTGATGTTTTTCCCTTAGGCACTGTTGTTATCGATGTAGATGATGAATATTGGGTCGGTGGAATAGGAGGTACTGATCGTATCGCGATATTTCGGTAAATATTCCTGAATGCTATTCAAGCATTTACTTTTCCTTAATAGGTACTTAAGTTATCTGCTAGAGGTATTGACAAGTTAACTCTCTAAATCCATGAAAATCCCCGTCAAACTGCATCTACGCGGCAACTGCACTCTCCTATGTCGCAAAGGCGCACAACCGAAAACACCAATAGTTCGCCGCAGAAATCGAATGTCCGCCTAAGTTAAATAAACTGTAGACGGCGGTCTGTGCGATTCGCTCGCCGACTGCCTCGGCGAAGGCGGTGCTCCTAATGGTGATTTTAATGCTCCAAACGCAGACCCCGCTGTTGCTGCAGCTGCCGAAGCTACAGGTACATCAGGAAATACTGGAGGAACAGAAGAAGTATCCGTTTCCTCGGATCATGCAATTTTCTACGGCGCCGCACTTTTCTCCGAATGGGTAGAGACGAGCTACAGTGCGAACAGCCTGTCACTCACCACATCGCTCACGACGCCAGCGCGCGTGATGCTCTCCGATTCGCCGTCGATGGTTAGCGGCGCAAACTACCTGTCGATCGGAGACGCATTAACGAATTTCTCCGGCTATTCCACTGACGCTCAAGCACTAAACGAAAACTCCACTTACCGAAGTTACTACAGCAAGCTCCTCAAGCTCGAGACGACAGCGTCGGACTCCTCCTGCTATCGCTTGAGGTCACACTTACATCCGAATTTTGCAATTGATGCTGACGAAGACGATTTCAATAATCTTAAATTTCGCAACAACTTTGGCAACGTCAGTACGAGCTTTGGCTATGTCTGTTTTGCCTACGACAAATCGACTCGATTGCTGCAAGCTAAGACGCGCTACAAATACAGCGCGTCCAACTTTACTTACGCCCAAGACTCGAGCTTCGCGGGCAGTAACAATTACGTCAAACTTGGCAATGGTGGCTATAGCCTCGTTGCAAGCAGTAGTGAGGCAACCAAACTGTATGTTTTTGATTCGCCCCTCGACTTTTCAGTGCCGTTTGAGTTTAACCCAGCAAAGACAACGCCGGTTTCCAACCCCGCAGCAGCATTTATAACCAAGCCTGCGGATTTTAATATCAATAGATTAAGTAGCGACTATAAGGCGCAGGTACAAGTCAATGGCGTAGTGGCGCCCGGCGCAAACGCAACGACTCGCACAGCTGCAGACGCGATGCTCCTTAAAATTGAAAACTCTCTCCCTCCGGGTGAATCGCTTCGCTACGACATCAAAGTCTACGCCGCGTTCCGCGATGGATTACTTGGCTCGACATTGCAAAGCGATGGCATTTCGAACGGCGTATTAGGTCAAAACCTAGTGCCCTATGTTTTCTTCACTAACGAAAAAGATAGCAGCGGTGTTAACCACCCCTACATGGTCATTATGAGTTACGGCAACCCAGGGTCTCCGCATGGATTAATGGATGTTCCGCGCCCGCCCGGCCAAGGCACCGGCGGGTATGGCAGCAGCAACGTGACCCGATTCACCAATCTCGACCGCTACTCAATCGGCATTCCAATGAAAAACTACGGAGAGGTAGGTAACGTTGACGATAACGCGAGCGTCTTGTCGAACCAGCTCTGGGACGATGTGACTGGCAGCAAGGGAGCCCGCGATATTTTTAACTACGCGAGCGTGAACGACAACGGCATATTGATTTCGGGAGCGGTGATGTTCCCTGTGTATAACAATCGCCTCATACCGTCGCAGGCTGAGGCCGAGCTTTCGGCCAACGGCTGCCACGTGGGTCAGGGCGGAGGCGGACCTCACTGCCACGCCGATGGCTATGAAAGCCAAGGCGTCCTTGGCATTTACAACGACGCCGACTATGAGGGTAAAGATCATCCACCATTAGTTGGATTTGGTTACGACGGTATTGCACTGTTTGGCGTTTATCGCGAAGGTCAAGACGCGGAGCTCGAAGGATTTGGGACCCCGTTCGACGCCTGGGGAGGTCATTTACATGACTCGCTCAGCTATCATTATCATGCCGATCGCTCGACGTCACTGACGCTGAGCATTCCGGGCACAGCGGCAGCTTCCTATCGAGTTCGCTCTTTAATTATTGGCGCCTACAAGGGCAACCTAATCGACGCACCTTACTTTGTTAGCAAGAAATCTGGCAACGATAAGACGTTCTTAGGCGGTATTTAATTTAAAGCGATTTCCATTCGCCCCCAAGCGCTTTAAACAGCGGGCTGGCCTTGCTGGTGGCCCGCTGGCATTGATCGCGAACTGCTTACGCTGCCGCCTTCAATGCCTGTGCGTGCGTCTGCGGCTAGGCATAGTCCACAATTAGCCGGCATTCATCCTCGGCACTGCAAAGCCCCGTAGTTATACTTTCATTCCGGTATAGCTTTACTCTTCGCTGTCTTTCCTTTTATCTTTGATTTAACCTATTCAAAAATTATAACCCCTACAAAGGGATTGATCCCTAGACCGAGCTATAGCTCAGCAATCTCTTAGCCTCACACTATCACGGAATTCATTGCTGACAACGCCAGAATTAGATCAGGTGATTTCCACGGCGGAAGCAGTTAAAGAATTGACGATAAGATAAAACATCAAACCCAGTTAGCACAACAACAGCTCGAAATTAATATTGCACAATATATATTTTGGATTCCAAAACTGGGATACGTGTCCTGTGTGGTTCTGGCTTCATCGATGATATTGCTTTAAGGCCTCTCATGAATGGGTTATAAGGCAACAAAAGCAGGAATTTTGCCGGAAAGCTAGCTATCGGACGAAAAAAGCGCTGCCTTATGAAGTGTTACTTTATAAGATATCGGCTTTTGCAAAGGCCTCTCATTAAAACATCCGCCCGCAAGAAGCCAAACCTCTCTAGAAAGCGGGATCCAGAACTTAAAACAGCTCTGATTCTTAATGCGGCTAGAGAACTGTTCGCAGAACAAGGTTATGAAAATACGCCTGCAGCGCAGATTGCTGATACGACCAATGTCTCAGAGGGTGCCTTATTTCACCAATTTCCCACAAAACGTGATTTATTTTTTAGGCTAGCTGAGGACTATGGGCGCGAATGTGCGGCGGCTGTCATGCCGTCAGAGCAAAATAATATGACGTCCGAATCCATTGTTCGTGCAGCATTCTAATTTGCCGAGGAAAACCCAAAACTATTCCGGTTTTTTTCCACTGAGGGCCCGCGACTTGATCAACATGATGAGCCCCCCCTCAGGGAACAGCATAGTCTGGGTAATCCGTGAGCTAATAGAACAGACTATTCATATTATTAGAGTATCAATGTAGCGCTGGATATTGAAGGCAATGCCGGCACAATTGCCAAAATATTTGGCATCGCTTTGGGCAAAGAAAATTGGTGCAACAAAGAGCTTACCGGTCAAGGTCTGGAAACCGTCGATAATAATGTCATCAGTTTGGATGCACTGATGAGTTTAGCGTTTGAGACCATTCTCGGGCACGGCCCGAGCAATAAGGCAGTCGTTAATCTGATTTACAACAGCCTCATCGGCCAGGCACCTTCTGAGGGACAACTGAATATACTGACGGCAGATTTACTTGACAGTGGAGCTTTGACTCAGGGGTGGGGCTGGGCGTCCTTGCTGCAGAACACTAACTAATAGCCACTAACATTGGCTTATTCGGTCTTGCACACACAGGGCTACAGTATTTGTATTTAAGGTGATCAGCTTATATATTGCTGCTAGTGTTATGTCTGTTCTTAGACTTTGCTAAACTCGGATGCGGTAGGAAGATATTCTAAACTGAAGCCGTCCGTGTTCTTTGAAATTGGCGGGTTGCTGTATTATAGATTTCCGCCGTTACTTTTCGAAAACTGACCGTCTCGGCGGTTATTACACCGGCAAAGACACTTGCAACGCTTGGCGTAGCCAAACGCATTTTCAAAAATATGTTAATCCATGTAAAGAGGCTTCATGACCATCAGGACACCGACCGTTGTTGATCAGGATGACCCTAATCGCGTACCGCTTATTCCGGCTTACACGTCTACCTCAGACGGCATGCTTTCGGACACCCGGGGCCGGATCTTGCGAGACCTGCGCATTTCGGTCACCGACCGCTGCAATTTCCGCTGCACCTATTGCATGCCGAAGTCAGTATTCGACAAGGATTATCGTTTTTTACCAAGACCCGAACTTTTAAACTTCGAGGAAATTACTCGAATGACCCGACTATTCATCGAACACGGGGTCGAGAAAGTTCGCCTCACTGGTGGCGAGCCACTGTTGCGCAAACATCTTGAGGTTTTGATCGAGAAGCTGGTCGGACTCAAGACGCATACCGGCAGACCACTGGATGTAGCACTCACTACTAATGCATCGCTGCTGGTTAAGAAATCCCAAGCGCTCAAGGCTGCAGGCCTGCACCGCATCACTGTCTCACTTGATTCACTCGATGAGGCGATATTCCAAGCCATCAATGACGTAGATTTTTCGGTGGCGAAGGTGTTGAAAGGCATCGACGCTGCACACGCTGCGGGGTTTGAGTCCATCAAGATCAATATGGTGGTCAAGAAAGGTGTCAATGATAAGGACATCGTGGCAATGGCTCGGCACTTCAAGGGTAGCGGCCACATCGTGCGCTTCATCGAATTCATGGACGTCGGCTCCTCAAACGGCTGGCGTATGGACGATGTAGTGTCTTCGGCCGAAATCGTGAGCATGATCAACGCAGAGATGCCACTCGTCGAAGCGGGATCGAACTATTCAGGAGAAGTCGCTCAGCGTTGGGCCTATGCAGATGGCAGTGGCGAAATCGGTGTAATTTCCAGTGTGACGCAAGCTTTTTGTTCCACATGCACGCGCGCTCGACTCTCAACCGATGGCAAGTTGTACACCTGCCTGTTTGGGCAGTCCGGCCATGATTTACGCACGCCTATGCGCATGGGCAGGAGCGACCAAGAAATCGCCGGTGCGATTGGGTTGATTTGGAACCAGCGTGAAGATCAGTATTCTGAAATCCGTACAAAAGATACTGCGCGAAGCAATAAAATTGAGATGTCTTACATCGGTGGTTAGCATCTACGCCGACACCAAATCTGAGTTCGCCTGCGCCGCTTACCCTTATCGTTGACTATGGCGCCGTGATTGATAGTCTAAAGGCGGTTTTAAATTAAAAGGCATATCTAGAAATCACAAAGAGGTTTAAGGATTACCTTGAACTCTCAAAAACAAACAGCGCAATTGGTGACGAGCCCAGAATTAGTATATTTACAGAGCGGCTTCCAGTTTTTTGACGGTTTTAGACTTGAATTCTCGCCTTGCCAATACCGCGATAATCAATGTCGTGGCTGCCATGTAAAAATAAGGGTTCAACATCCAGAACACCATGGCAAGACAGAAGTAATACGTCCGAAGGCCGGCGTTGTTGTCATGGCCCGCAACGTCCATTAAACCGGCCATTTGCTGAACAAATCTTGTACGATCCTCATCGGCTAATTCATCGTCCGGCATCGGTGCCGCACCCATTAACACCGCAGCGAAGCCATATTGGCGTAGGCTCCAAGTAAGTTGAAAGAACGCATAGATCAGCATGACTGCAATTAGAATAAACTTGGTTTGAATTTGTGTCGTGGTCTGTTCAACCGAGAATGGTAACTCCCCTGTCAGCTCTGCAATTTTTGCGCTGGCAGAAACTGCTGTAAAAACAGCGGCCAAGAGTATTAGCGTTGTAGAAGCAAAAAAACCAACGACTCGTTCCTGGCTGGCGAGCAATGCTGCATCGGTAACACGCATATCTCGATCTAACATCTGCGTCACCCATCGAACCCGGTGTAATCGCATAGAGTGTGACAAGGATTGTTTATCCCCTTGCTTGGCGCGATGCTTTGCATACTGAGCATAGCTAATCCATAGAATGAACATGTAGCCGAGCGCGATAGCATCAAGCCAATCGAGTAACAGAGGCGAGTGAACACCCATTCTTAAAATCCTTATCTTAACCTGACGATTAGTTTTTACGGTTGAGTCATCATCGATGATCGTTAATTTCTCTGTTTTCGCCTAGTGACCAGATTGTTTAATGACAATATTGGCATTACGTTATTCGGTGGCTATATCGGTAGTCACCAGCTTATCGTAGAGAATCTGGATCTGAAAAAGTCAGGGCGACAAAAGTCGACCGTTGATTTTATCGACAACTATTTAAGAGCTCAGAACAGCGCAATGATTTTAGTAAAAGTTGATGCACATGCAAGCTAAGCTATTTTTTTTTGAACTAAGCTCAACTGTACTCCCTTCTGGGTCGTAAACGTGCATAAATTAACCATTACCTTGAGCGCCATATTTTTCAGCAAATTCTCCGACTTCGATTCTGTAAGAAGACAGCTGTGTTTGGATAGCCCCTTCTTCGATATGTTAGAGTTGTAGGCAAAAGTGATCTACATTTTTCTCGGTTTTCGTCTGGGCGCCACCCCAGTTCTACCTATCTGACTGTCGACGATCACTAGACCCATAAATGCAATGTCGGCTTTTAATTGTGTAAGCCCTAATTTGGGCTAAGTCTCTCGTTCGACAGTGCATCCCAATAGATCGCAATAAATCGCAATAAAAGAAGCGCATCTTATCCAATTGAATTGTTCGCAAAGCGATGTGGTCTAGTCCTTTTATTTTAAACATATTGATATCCTTTGTAATCTTCAACGGAATAATGCAACAGGCTCAGGATAGAAAACAGGTTATGTTCTCTTATGCTGAGATAGGAACCTTTTCATAAAAGTGTTTCTATGTCGGTAAACCCTCGGCGTACCGAACACCATCACCGCCAGTGACATCCTATGTTGCCGCCAATCTTCAGCGATCTCATGGGTTTCTGATTCCGAACAGTAAAAACCCATTAAATGTGACGCCTGCGATTCTTGGCACGGACAGCATTACGCAGGGCTTGATAAACAAGAAAATATAGAGGAGCCTAGGAACGAGCTACAACGCGCTCGCCCGTGAGAAATATCTAATTAATTGCTCGGACGAAACAAACAACCCAGAGCGCGCAACAATCTCCTTCATTTTTGCATTTACCGCATTAAAACATGCGAGACTGTAATGTTTCGATAGATGCCGCACAACTCTGCGTCAGAGGCAGCGCCGCCGGAATTAAGGCAGAAGGCTATGAGCCTCTATTGGATTTACCCAATGGCTTTCTGGAAAATGGCGTTAAAGTTTGGCTCTGTCTAGCCTACGTAAAGGCCAAGGGGGATGTCCGCAGATGATTTGATCGAAGGCGCTGCAATTGCTCGTTCAGCAAAAAAGTGGCCTTCGAGGAACTTGGCGCTCGCTTGTAAGGCTGAATCTATTAGTCGAGTAACCTAACTAACAAATATGGAGACGAGCATGACTAAAAAACCTTCTTCTGCGGAACCGATGATTGACGCAGATGCCCTTAGAGATCAGATCAAACTAAAATATCGCGATGTCGCTACCAACCCTGAGAAGGAATTTCACTTTCACACAGGACGCGCGCTGTCACGACGCCTAAAATATGACGAAGCCATCACCTCTCGAATTCCAGATCATGCTGTTGAGTCTTTCGCTGGAGTGGCGAACCCATTCTCACTGCGCGACTTACAGTCTGGAGAGAAAGTAGTCGATCTGGGCTCCGGTGCTGGGTTCGATTGCTTCGTCGCTTCAGCTCTAGTTGGCGATGAAGGCAAAGTAGTCGGCGTAGATATGACTGAAGAGATGTTGAGCAAGTCGCGAGTATTGGCTGATAATATGAGGCTGAAAAATATCGAGTTTCGCGATGGCTTACTTGAAGAGCTGCCAGTAGAAGACGCCTGGGCTGATGTTGCCATTAGCAATGGCGTAATCAATCTATGCCCCGATAAAAAAAAGGCTATGGCAGAAATCTATCGCATCCTTAAACCCGGAGGCTATTTACAATTTGCGGATATTGCCAATAGCAAACCCGTTCCGCAGGCGGCGGTTGAGAATATCGATCTCTGGACTGCTTGAATCGCCGGTGGCCTGCCGTGTGCAGGCTGGGAAAAAATATTAGCAGAAGCGGGTTTTGTGGACCTACAGATTGGGCCAGGAATTGATACATTCAAAGGTGCATCTGGAGAGTCTAACGCCAGAGAGTTCGGTGTTCTCGGCTATGCGTTTTTAGGGAGAAAGCCTATTTGATCAACAGAAGAGGGAGGAGGAATAAATTTTGATTTCTCCTGTCTCTGTTGGATATTGATGTTGGATGTTGAAGAGTTAACGTGCTTAGCCGGAAAAAGTACGAATACAGCGCTTTATATCGCCGCTGCACTTTCCCAAGACGCAAAAGCACGTAGCCGGAAATGTCGATAATCCTCAGTTGATAATAAGTGCCTACCCAGATTAAATGAGTTGTAGACAGCAGAATCTGCTTTTAGAAAATGTTGCGCCCGCTCGATTGATCTGGACTTACACACACCCTACTCCCTCACCCGTGTAGGCTCGCGTGATGGCGCAACTCTGTTGCTGGCATACTGCGTAGTATCATGAATTGATTCAGGGTTCAGTTCTCTGTGTGCAACGTTGTAGATTCGCAACTTGTCCGTAACGATTTACGTGGTTCACTCCTGTGCTTCTTCAAGGGTCGCTTGAAGAAGCGCTTTGCAGCTTCCCCATCACGCCGCTTCTGTAAGAATACATCAACAACTTCAGCATCCTGATCAACCGCTCTCCAAAGGTAATATTGCTTTACTTAGATCCTCACGAACATCTCATCAATGATGAACGTGTCACCATAACCTTGGTAGTTTTTCTCAGTCGTTGAGCATACTTCGATCCAAATTTATTGCACAACAATCGAATTGCTTCCAAGCTAACCTCTGCGCAACAATGGGGCATCAAATCTTCGATATCACCATGACTAAGGTTGAAGCGATGGCAGAGCCAGACGGCATATCAAATAATTTTAGGCGGGATCGGTGGCGTATGTACATTTTTGACTGTGTCATGGGTCGGACTTTGTCAGGTTGGGAGTTAACTTTGCCAGCACCAAATCTCCGCATTATCTCCAACAGAAAAGCAAAATAGGGTTACTATTGTTAGTAGCTTTTTTATATAACCTTACCCTGAGAAACATAGCTTTCATATTCTTCAATAGTAATTAGCCCTAAAGATTCAGCTTTATCGCGATCCTGATCAGTTAACACATCCTGCATAAGATCAATTCGCTTCCATAGTGCGAGAGGAATTGCTCCATCTTTCTGGGGCACGTACGGAGATTGCTCTAGCGGCTGCATATGATGAACATAACGAGGACAATTTACCCAAGCATGGGTTACCGAAATTTCTACAACAAGATTTGACCCGGGATAACTCTCAAGCAAGTTCCCTTCTCGGATACATTTAGCTTCTCCGCGCACTCGAACTCGCTGCGGAGTTTCAAAATCAATAAAAAGTAAACCAACTTTAGCTTTGGCTTGAATATTCCCCATAGACATATACATACCATTCCCATCGTAGTTTGGGAATATGATGGTCTTTGGATTGACTACTCTAACAAAACCGTACTCTCCTCCCTTATAGGAGCAAGATGGAAAGCCAGACTCATCAATAGTAGATAAGTAAAACATATTCCGACTATCAATAAATTTAGCTTGCTGGTCTGATAATTCTTCGGTGACTGCTGCCTCCACTATTCGATCAGCGAGGTTTACCGTACCAAATTCAGTTTGTAATTTGCGTTGCGTTTCAGTAAAAAAATTAGACATTATCATGGCCCCTTTGTAAAAAAAAATATCATAAAAAATACTCTAAAACCACTCCAACACTATAATCACGACTAATTAGAGTACGCATAGGAGGAAATAGAATCGTTCTAGCTTATCGAGGTGCGCCCCTAACGACGCAGAGCCTTTGCCGCGATCACTTTAATATTCTGCGATTTGCTAAATTCAAATAATGGCCGACCCTTAGTCAAGTAATCATCCCAACCATGGCTGCTTTTCCAAAAATGTTCCTCACTAATCAAACCAGCCAAATACTCATCGCCACCTTCGCACTTCTTCAGGACATTTCTAGGGAAAAGTCAACGCACCTTTAAATTAATTTCCTTAGTATTTTAGCTCTAGTTTATGGTCAATTGCATCAATATGCGTCTCTCCAATGAGTATGACCTGATTTGTTTTAGCTGCATCTACAATATCTGGAAGCTCTCTTTTTACCCCGCTCAATTGAACGCCTGAAAGTACTCTAGAATCCCGAGTGAAGATTCCTTTGATTCATATACAAAGTTGCTAGTCACCCGCCTTGATCTTTTTGTGTTTACGTTTTGAGCAATAGGTTGCTCAACTAGCGTTATGGAGATGCAAAAGCAGCACAGCTAGACTAAACCTGCAGAGTAAAGCGCCATTTTTCTAGAACAGGAAACAAGCAAGCCTATAAGATTTTCTATCTGGTGCATTAATATGTCAGTAATCCTTATTTAGAATCTACAAAATCTTTGAAGTTACCTGCACTGACCGTGCAAGGGTTGGGGAAAGTGCCGCAGTATATTTTTCACTTAATGATAATGATTCTCATTTACATTCCTTAATTCTGCTGGTAGAGTCCTGTAACTCATTCTCCGGTTGCTAATGCTCAACTACCTCCAGCATTTAACTGAACGTACGATCAACACTAATTACTGCGATAGACCTGCGGTTTAGAAGTCAAAACTCATGAATAGGATTAAATCTTACTTAACAATTATCTCCACATTGCTTTGCTTTGGAATCAATTCAGTAAAAGCACAGGAATGCACATTGGAGATTCGAGTTGGCGATAACCTGACTTTCACTCCACCACAATTGAGTATTTCGAAGTCGAAATGTCCCACGGTAAGGTTAAACTTGACTCATTTAGGCAATTTACCACGCAACGGTATGGGACATAATTGGGCATTAACACTAACAGAGAATGCTCAATCTGTGGCGCAAGCCGGCTGGCAATCAGGACTAGAAAATCAATATATGCCTCTAGACGACGAACGGGTTATAGCAACTACAGATATTATTGGTGGCGGTGAATCTGTGAGTGTAGCTTTTGCCAGTTCGCTACTTGATGCTAACGAAGACTACACTTTCTTCTGCTCATTTGTTGGGCATTTTTCACTAATGAAAGGAATTTTTACAGTTAATGAGTAACGCTTAATAATTTGATTAACACACTCGCAGCCAACTCCATGGATGAGAAGATTAGGCGTATAGAGAACATAAAATGACATGGCAACTATTACTCGCAACAGTCACTACTGTGGCTGCATTATCCATCGCTGGATTGTTGGTCACAGCAATTTTTCATCGGAGATACCGTCTATTCAAATTTCAACGAGAACGCTTTTTGGCAGGTCCTAGGCATATAGATCACACAAAATGTCGGTGTTACTTTTGCGAGCTAACGGAATGATTACGCATGCTGATATTTCGTTACGCCTCCACTGTATGATCGGGCCTAAAGGTATTGTCTAGTCTACTGTATCCGCTCTCAAAACATTCGGCTTAGCAGCGTCTATATGCAGTATTGATAAGTTTACTACTGGAATCGAGAAAAACAGTTATTTTCAACTACTATATCCTCAGTTCCGTTTCCCAAGACGCAAAGGCAGGATGTCTAAAGAAGCGTTAATTCTTAGCCGATACTAAGTTTAATCTAAGGTAAATAAAATTGTACACAGCTGCATGAGCACTCAAAAATCGCTGTGCATGCTCCACCGATTTGAACTTACGCGTGCCCCGCTCGCCCACTCGTGTTGCCTCGTGCGAAAACTCAGCCCGATTGTTAGCATATGGGTAGTCCCGTGAATCGTGCCTGAAAGCAGCTCTTTGAGATTCACGCGGTAACCTTTCAATTTATCCGTGACAATCTTACGCGGCTCGCCTTTATGTTTGCGTATTAGGTGCCTGTAAAAGCGCTTTGCAGCCTTTCTATCTTGTCTTTTCTGAAAGCACATATAAACCACGTCACCATTCTGGTCTACTGCTCGCTATAGGTAATCCTGCTTCCACTGAATCTTCACGAATACCTCATCAATCAAGAAAGTCTCACCGCACCCTGATGTTTCCTTCTCAATCTTTGAGCATATTTCGAATCAAGTTTATTACACCACAAGCGAATCGCTTCATAGCTCACGTCAATGCCACGTTGTGACATCAAATTTACGATATCTAAATAACTAAGACTGAACCAGTCGCAGAGCCACAGGGCATATTTAATTATTTCAGTCGGGAGTCTATGGCGCTTGTACATTTTGTTCTGAAACATACGCTTAATCTTGCCAGATTGAGGGTTAACTTGGCAGAATCCCCTGTTGTCTATTTCTGAACCTCAGTTAGTCTCCTGCTCCAGCTCTTCCAAAAACGAAGCAATGGCTGGATTTACTACCTCAGAATGGGTCATATTCGCCGCGTGAGCGGCACCGGGTACTCTTATCAATTCTCTGCAGAGGGGAAGTTGAGTGCATAATGTCTCAGCCGTTTCGATAAGAATTGCCTGATCCTCTTCGCCGTGAACCACGAGAACAGGACATTCGATTTCAGCAATCCGATCCGTAATATCATCTCTTGTAAGCAAGGCCTCAGAAGGGAACTTTAGACTGTAGCGATCACGGGATTCCCAAATGTTTATCCATTCCTTAGATAATTCCGGCTCGTTGATAATTAGTCCAGCTACATGCTTGCCCACGTCACCGAGAGGCTTTTCACTCATCCAGTGATCCATCAGCTGCTCGTAGCCGGCTAGAGTTTCCGCCGAATCCACATGCACACCAGAATCGATCAATACGAGAGCCTTAACTCGTTCTGGATACCGCAGTGTTGCCCTCAGCGAGAGGAAGCCGCCCTGAGACATGCCGAGCAGGACAGCCTCGGCTATGTTGAGATGATCCATTAGAGCTATTACGTCGTCAGCCGAGTCCCAGAAAGAAAAAGACCCAGTAGCGGGTGTACCCCCAAACCCTCTTTCGTCCCAGCAAACACAGCGAAAGTTTTCACGAAAATGTTCTACCTGGGAATCAAACATAGTTCTATCCATCAGGAATCCATGACTAAAGATTAGGGCGGGGCCATTCCCCCCCGTATCGTCATAAGTTATATTTTGTTCATTGATATTCGCTATTGGCATCAGTTTCTCCTTAAAAGCTTATTTAAATCGAATGCTAGGGCGCTGAAAAATTAATTCTCGACCTGTCAGAATCCTAGCATGGAAGTATCAAACCTGTATAAATGTCACAGCCTCACAAAAATAAAATCCGCATTAGCAGCAATGGAAAAGCAGGACTTTAAACACAGCAATCTTTGGCGTCTTTAGTCCAAGAATTCAGAACATTGCTACACGTTAAATTTTACTCCCTAACCAGAAACGGCCATGATTTATAAAATTTTGACGATAGCCGTTTTAAATTTGAGATGCTATTAGCTCCATTCTAATTCTTACCCAAAGATCAGCAATGCTGAACCTAATAGGACTATTTCGGCCCGCAATCCAAGATTACTGTCGTTACACTCGCACAATGTTGCGCATTGCTGAAAGCACTCGCCCCACCCTCTTAGTCCACCATTTTCTCGGTATTTTTATACGCTTCCTATTTGGCATAACGGACTATGGAATTTTAAAATCCGCTGGCCGTGGGTGAGTACCCTGCACGTCAGAAATTCTTCTTTACCATACCGTCTATTGAATCATTTCAAACGGAAGTGGATGGTGCTCGGAGATTTGAGAGGCTATATGCAAAATACTGGCGGATTGGGAATTAGCTTATCCGTATCCACCGCGCGGCTGCAGTCGCGCGGTGGCTTTTCATTCCCTTAGAATTTTTCGATCAAATCTTCTCTGAATGTAACCCCGAGGCCAGGGCCCTGAGGCACTTTAATTTGGCCGTCCTTTTCTAAGACGGGCGGGTTCTCGAAGACCTGCCAGCCCTCAAAGATATCCGCGTGCGGCGGTTCGTGGATGAACTCTGTTATTGGAGCGTTTGGCATGGACGCGATAAGGTGGATCCCGCAGATATTGACTAATCGCCGTTCAAACGGCGCCGAATGCGGCGAAACTTGTCTATTATACGCGGCCGCGAGGGTCCCGACCGTGCGGGACATTAGAGGCCCGATATCGCCAATCTCCGGCATGAGGACGTCGAAACATCCCTGCTCAAGAAGCCATCTGAACTCATGGATGCCCCAATTTGACTCGGCGCCTGCCATCGGCATCGCCAGGAGCCGGTTAAGCTCCGCCAATCGGGCGTAGTCATAGCGGGGCAGTGGCTCCTCGAACCAGTATACATTAAGTCGCTGGTACTCCATCGCCGTGTCGTAAGCACGCTTAAAGTTCCAGTACGTGGGATCCTCCCCCAGGGCGTCTGCGTTGCCGGGTGCCTTGTTGCCGTCGCAAAGGATGTGAAAATCATCGCCCACCGCTTCCCGAACCAACTCCACGACACGCACGTCCTCCTCCATCGTCCTGAACCCTGAGCGCAGTTTGATGGCGCGCCAGCCGTCTTCTTTGAGTCCAATGGCGATTTCGACCCGGTCTTCCACGGTGCCGATGCCCCACATGGCTGCATAGGGTAGGACTTTGTCGCGTGAACCGCCCCAGAGCTTGTAGAGCGGTAAATCCGTTGCTTTGCCCAGCAAATCCCAAAGCGCGATTTCTACCGAGGCACCCCATCTGCGATGCGGGCGGTATAGCGCTGCGGCATGCTTATTTATTTCGAAAGGATCTTTGCCAACGAGCAGTTGTTTCACGGACTCAATGTTCTCTGGGGGGATCCCGGGGCCGATGCCCACTAATCCGTGATTTGTGTGCACTTCAATCACGGTGAACCCACC
This sequence comes from Gammaproteobacteria bacterium, assembly GCA_963854625.1. GTDB lineage: Bacteria > Pseudomonadota > Gammaproteobacteria > Pseudomonadales > Pseudohongiellaceae > UBA9145. The sequence continues at coordinate 20,573 of CAWKZY010000049.1, forward strand.
AATCTTAACGTGCAGCCCTCCACGGGGAGTATCAACGCGTCGGGCAAGGATGCCCTTGTCTTCGATCATCCTGATCCGGATCAAACGGACATCAGTGACCTTTAGGTTCGCCGCCTGTGCAGCATTCGCAGCCTGCGGCAACATCAATGGCATAGTCGCAAGGCCGGGCAACTTCGTTAAGAAATCTCGTCTTCGCATCGCAGCTTCCTGTTTGTAGTCGAATTAGACTAATTACCATATGATTT
>CAWKZY010000050.1:0-20040 GCA_963854625.1 Gammaproteobacteria bacterium
CGTTTGAAAACTCTAATCAAAAAAGAGATTAGGGAGGACACTGAAAAATATGGCGATGATCGCCGTACCCCATTGGTGAGCCGCACTGAGGCAAAAGCATTCAGCGAAACAGAATTATTATCAACAGAGCCTGTCACTATTGTTTTGTCTGACCGTGGTTGGATACGAGCTGCGAAAGGTCACGATGTTGATCCTACTTCACTGCAGTACAAGTCGGGTGATGAGTTTAAGTTGGCCGCTAAGGGCAAAAGCAGCCAGCTTGCTATCTTTTTGGATTCCACTGGACGCACATATTCGCTGCCAGCTCATAGTCTGCCTTCCGCTAGAGGTCAGGGTGAACCATTATCCGGGCGTGTAAATCCGCCATCCGGAGCAACTTTTGAAGGCGTATTGATTGGGGAGGACACAATTGATGTATTGTTAACTAGTGATGCAGGTTATGGCTTCGTTGCAAAAATCAGCGATCTTATTAGCAAAAACAAAGCCGGTAAGGCGGTGTTAAAGTTGCCTAAAGGCAGTGAAGTTTTATCAGCCCTCATATTAGCGAACTATGATGAAGACTATATCGTGTCGGTTACCAATGAGGGCCGCATGCTGATGTTTCCACTAACTGATCTACCTAGATTGGCTAGAGGAAAAGGAAATAAAGTGATTAGCATACCGTCGGCTCGTGTTGCCGATCGTATTGAGTTTGTTGTGGCGATTGCAGTTCTTAGCAACAAAGACACTCTGACTGTATATGCTGGTCGCCGCCACCATAATCTGAAGCCGTCGGATCTAGAACATTACCAGGGTGAAAGAGGTAGAAGGGGCAACAAATTACCGAGGGGTTTTCAAAACGTTGACCGTATTGAAGTGATATCTAAGACGCCTTTGAAACCAGAAGGAGAGTAAATGCTCAATAGCGCACGGGTCTGGCTACTCGCTGAATACAGTGACTAGTTGGATCGCTTGGCGCTCGAGTAGCAATTTGAAATCAGACATAGGCTCGCAACTTAGATAAGCAGAGATCTGCTCTTGCTCGCCTATTATTGTGAATGCTTCGCCTTCAACACGGGTTGCCGCTCCTGCATTCTCAAAACAAGCCTGGCTAATAAGTAAATTATTGACGGGACATTCATCGCAAATTTGACGACATAAATCCAGTGTTTTACCGGTTAAATTACTGGTGTCTTGAGTAATGGGTGAGTAGAGCCCTCCAACAGCTTGCCCTCCATGCACAGCAAGCTTAAATTTTGCGTCAGTAGACTCACCGGCGATATCGCCAATGTCACCTACTAACTGAAGAAAAAGCTGACCTGCGCAGATCGCATAAAAAGCCTGTTCTTCTTCTACCTTGCCAACCCCAAAGTTTATCAACACCTCACCGTCAGAGCAGTATGTGACTTGGCCGCTATAAAGCTGGCTGACTTTACCTGCATAGAAATAAAATTTATTGAGAAGGTTAACCCGTTTTGATTCGCTTAGTGTTGAGGCTAGGTAGTGGAAGTTTGCCATCTTAATGTTTAGTAGAGTGACATCTTGGGTGCCAGGCTCAAACTTTGGTGCATTACCTTCGATATCCGGTTGGCGATTTCCAAAATTATTTAGAAAAGTATTCTGTGCTAGAAATTCAGCGGTAGCATTAAATTGCCTAATTGCGGTGCTTAACTCGTTATTGTTGCTTGGCTCTGGGCAGGTCTCTATTTTTCCTTCTCGAACTTGGTTTAATGCAAAGGCTAACAAGTTTGCTGGAAAGCTAACCAGCGTCTGGAAGTAGGTGCTAATTAGTAACGATGACATCGTCATGAGGAGCAAAGTGGCTGCGACATTAAGAACTAGGCTGTTAACTAATCCGGTTTCTAGATAGCCAAGATCTAGACTCAGTATTACTGACCCGGCTATTGAGTTGGCTAGAAAAATTGAAGCGATGTACTCACCTTGAATTTGACTAACTTTGAAAGGTAGCGGGATGATCGGAGCAGGCGAGGCCTCCCTCGTGCTCGACGTTGCTATGACTTCGTTACTCACGTTCAACACGTCTACTTTGAGGATAGAAGAATCTTGAGTCAAAGCTGATAGCACCACGTTCATGCTAATCAAATCATTGGCCAGCATGAGTTCAGTCATTTGATTTGCTGTTTGTCTAGCGAGTGTATTGCCCATGCCGTCAGCATAGTCACGCATTAAGCTTTGGGTGGTGTAAGTGTTTATTAACCAATAGCAGCATAGCGCTAAGATAAGCAGAACCGACACCGTGAATGAAAATTTAGTCGATACCTTGGCTGACTTTTTGCCCGGCTCTTTATCCCTCGGTGTTTGGCGAGTCGCGCGAGGTGTTGAATCTGAAGGGTTTGCTGACAAAGTAGAATCTCATGTGGCGGTGCTGATTTGTATCTTTTGGGTATTGTGGCAAGAATAACAGCTGCCGCAGCCTTCCCCAATAAGTTTGTTTAGGATATTTCCGTAAAAGGCGCTAGTGGACTCGGCCACCCTAGTTAAGACATAGGAGTGATAAGGTGCGGGTTAAGGGCAGTTAAGATGAAGGCCAGTGGAGTTAAAGCAGGTGTTAGGTTCGAGTTTACTTTAGGCCTACAAACCTAATGGATGCTCAACGTCACCTCTTGTGAAAACTCATAATCAAGTGATTTGCTAGGCTTATGCAAACCATAGCCTTGGACATAGTTAACATTATTGCTCCAAAGTTGTGGCATCTGGAGCATGCTCTCCACTTTCGGGACGATCACTCGTAAGCCGCTCTCATGCAATCGCTCCACTAAGTTTGCCAAACTTTGTGAGTCACCACTTTCGGGGGCTGAATGTTGGCCAGCTGGACCATTGAGTTTTACAAACTCAGCGCGGAATAAGTCTAGGTAGTGGAACGGATTATCCGCACAGCCAAAATGGTTGATGCAAAGGTGTATATCGTGATTGTCTAATCGCTGACAAAAATAACTCATATGATGCTGAGCGATGAGCATATCAATTTCACTAATTTGGAACACTAAGCTGGTCCCAAGGTTTGGGTTCTTGGCCAATATTGAGTCGAGCCAGGATAGAAAATGTGGGTTAACTATGGAGTTCTGGGTGATATTAACGGTAAATTTCAATGAGGGTTTAGCAAATTGCTTAAGTATCCTGAGGGCATTTTGAATAAGCCAGCGGTCGATGGCATCTCCCCATGCATTTTGTACGGCAACTTGAAACAGAAGCTCCGCTGGAATGACACCTTCGCTGTCCTCCACATGTGTTCTGATTTCATAGTGTTCTAGTTGATCAGGTTTTAAGCTGATTACTGCTTGAAATAACGGCCGCAGCAAGCCTGATTTCAGGACGTGTTTAAGGCGTTTAAAGACAATGGCTGGCTGCAGATTTTGCTGCTGACGCGCTAAATGAATCTGGCCTTCTCTGTAGTCGCTCATATCGTGCCGTGCCCGAGCATAAAGAACGTCTTTGCCGGTAGTGCGATCGTCAATTTCCGCGATTCCAATACTGATCTTTAATTTGACACTATCCGGCAGAGATTTCTCGGCGATGGATTCGAGAGCGTGTCGGACTTGCGCGGTAATCACTCTGGCATTATGACTGGATTGGTCGATGAGTAATGCTGCAAACTCGTACCGTTCACAGCGGCTCAGGAGGGCTGAGGCAGGGAGGGTTTTCTTTAAAAGGCGAGCAATATCACTAAGGAAAAGCGTTGCATCAGATTTTCCTAGCCATGCTTTGATTTCGTAGAAATTCTCTAGCTGAAGAAGTGCCAGGCTGGCAGCAGCAGGATTGAGCCTGTGGCCTTGGATGCTTTTATTGAGAACCCTGTCGAGATAGCTCTGATGGTGAAAGCCTGTCAGGGGGTCGAGTATAGCGGGATCATGGAGTAAGCCTGAATATACTTGTTGCTCGGTACAGTGATTATCCACGGCCATGATGACTCCTTGTTCGGTAGCTGGTTTGATTGGCCAAATCCACTTTGGCCTGAACTGATTTTTCCCTACCTTCCCTACCTTCGCCTCGCCTTCCCGCTACTTTCTGTCTGCTTACTTTATCTATTTATTCTCTTTCGCCAATGCTCTGATTTACCTCGTCATTTCTTACCGGCCTAGCCAATTCGAGTCTTGGAGGGCTGTCCTGGCTCTTCCTTCACCAGCTTGGGCACTAGATAGCCGGGAAGTTGTGTTTGCATTTGGGCGATCAAGTCCAGCGCCTTGTTTTTACTGACGTCGAAGTGTGCGGTTCCAGCAACCTCGTCAGGTAAGTGCAAGTAATAAGGTAGTACATTGACAGAAAAAAGTTTTCGACTGAGCTCAACTAGGCAGTCTGCATTGTCGTTAACATCCTTTAAAACAACAGATTGATTCATTAAAATGACCCCATTTGACGACAACGTGTTTAATGCGTGGCGGCTATCAGTGCATAGCTCTTGCGCGTGGTTGCAGTGAATTACCATCACCAGCTTTACTTTCCTGAGACTCAGAATCTCGGTTAGTTCGTTGGTGATCCTCTGGGGTATGACAATGGGCAATCGAGTGTGAATGCGGATTGTGGTGATGTGGTGAATAGATTCCAGTTCGTCCAGAAGCCAACCTAGTTGTTTATCCGCCAAGGCCAGAGGGTCACCACCGCTGAGTATGACTTCCTCTATGCTGTTGTCGGCACTGATGTAATCGAAACATCGCTGCCAAAGAATGCGACTGGGGGCGTTTTCTTCATAGTCGAAATGACGACGAAAGCAGTAACGACAATGCACTGCGCAATGGGGAGCTGCGGTTAACAAAACTCGCCCTTGGTATTTGTGCAGCAAGCCGGATACTGGATTGCTGTCGGCCTCTGCCAACGGATCAGTCACATAGCGGCTATCGACAATTTCCTCTTCCGAGGCTGGCCAAACTTGTCTGAGTAGAGGGTCAGCCCAGTCTGCTTTTCTCATTTTAGCGGCAAAAGGCATGGGCACTTTCATTGGGAATTGAGTCTGTGCCATCAAACTTGCAGGTTGCTGGGCCTCATCAAGCTGAAGATAGTTTAGTAAGTCCTTTGGATCTGTTATTAGATCGGATAGTAATTCTTGCCATTTTTTAGGCTGATCTGACTGTATAATCAAAGTTTCTGGCTTATTCATAAGTTCTGGGCAGGAGCAACGTGGGCTCTGATTTTGTGTTTGCTTGAGTCAGGTATCATCGAGATTCGTAAAAGTGTAGATAATAGCAGCTATCTTCATCACGGGCATGAGCGGTGAAAACGATCTTTGCCGCCCTTAATTTGAGAGGTCAATTTTGCAAGACGAATCCTTCAGGGCAAGACGTGTTGTAAAGATTGATCGGCAGGAGCTAAATTAAAACGAAGCTCAGCAAAAAAATCGGTTAAAATAACTGATGTAAGATATCTCAGCTAAAATATTTGAAAAATAGCTCGTCTAAGACAGTTTGGCAGCATGAATTTAACGATATCCAGAATTAAACAGATCAAGAGGGAACTATGGCTAATTACTCAACCAGCGAATTTAAATCCGGAATGAAAGCTTTGGTTGAAGGAGAGCCTTGTTCTATTTTAGAAAACGAAATGGTCAAACCGGGTAAGGGGCAAGCCTTTAACCGAGTTAAGTGGCGAAATTTGATGAATGGTCGTGTTTTGGAGCGTACTTACAAATCCGGTGAATCTGTCGAATCTGCAGACGTAATGGAACTTGATATGGAATATCTCTACGCCGATGGGGAATTCTGGCACTTCATGAAAACAGACGACAGCTACGAACAGGTTGCGGCAGATGAAAACGCGATATCAGACGCCAAGAATTGGCTAAAAGAACAATGCCTGTATACGGTAATACTTTGGAATGACGCCCCAATATCAGTGACGCCTCCTAATTTTGTTGAGTTAGAGGTGACTGATACGGACCCAGGATTAAAGGGTGACACGGCTCAGGGCGGCACCAAGCCCGCCACACTAAGTTCTGGTGCCCAGGTGAAAGTACCACTTTTCATCAACATAGGTGATGTACTGAGAGTGGATACCCGGACCAACGAGTATCAAAATCGGGTGAATAAGTAGCTACTCCTTTGACTAATTGGAAACCGAGCGCGCCATCCGTCATGCTTGCCGCTCGTGCCGATTTGCTGGCACAAATAAGAAATTTCTTTGCTGAACGCAAAGTTTTAGAAGTAGAAACACCGATACTTGCCAGGGCAACGGCTAGTGATTTTCATATCCAGTCATGGAAAACTGAAAATAGTTGGGGGCAAAATAACCAAGCCTTATACCTTCAAACGTCTCCAGAGTACGCCATGAAGAGGTTGTTGGCCTCGGGGTCTGGTGCCATTTATCAGCTGGGCAAAGCATTTCGATTCGAAGAAATAAGTGACCGCCATAATCCTGAATTTACTTTATTAGAGTGGTATCAACCGGGCTATTCTTTATCCCAGCTAATGAACGAAGTCGAAGCTTTGGTTCATTTAGTTACCACGTTGACTGACATTAGGCGTTTTTCTTATCGGGAACTTTTTCAGCAAAATTTAGGAATAGACCCTCACCAAGCACTTACTGACGACTTAGAGCGGTTCGTCAAAAGCGAGATTTCTTTGGTGGCCCAAGGACTTAGCCGAACTGACTATCTTCAATTGATACTTTCCGAAATCATCGAACCCGCCATGCAAGGCAATTGGTTTCTCTATGACTACCCAGAAGATCAGGCTGCTTTAGCACAGGTTAAACTTGATGCTGCCGGAGTAAAAGTCGCTCAGCGATTTGAGCTTTTTTGTTCTGGAATGGAAATAGCTAATGGCTATTTTGAGCTAACTGATCCAGTTGAGCAGCGTAGGCGCTTTGAGTCAGACCTAGATAAACGGCAGCAAGCTAATCGTGGACTGGTGCCGACTGATGAAAATCTTATTGCGGCACTAGAAAGCGGGCTGCCAGACTGCGCTGGAGTTGCTCTGGGAGTAGATCGCTTGCTGATGATTGCAACCGGCGCTAAACGCATCAGCGAAGTGATTAGCTTTACTACAGACCTAGCTTGAGCTTGATCTATGAAGCAGCAGCTTCCGCTATTAGCTTGTTCTTGTAGAGTTCACGAAGCCGCGTTGTGATAGGGCCAGGAACTCCGTTAGCAACAGGTTTTCTGTCGATACTTACCACCGGCAAGGCCAGCGTAGTTGCGCTGCTGATAAAAGCTTCATCGGCTGACAAGGCTTCGTCAACTGAGAACGCGCGTTCTTCAAAAGCCAAATTATTTTCTTTTGCTATCTCCAGCATTGTTCTTCGGCGTATACCCGGAAGGATTGAGTTGGATAGTTCTCTGGTGATAATTAAATTATTTTTAATGATATAGGCAGTCGAGGATACTCCCTCTGTTACGAAACCATCTTCAACCATCCACCCTTCTGTGCCGCCCTGTGATACTGCATCCTCTTTAGCAAGACATTGGCCGAGAAGATTAATTGACTTGATGTCTCGGCGTTTCCAGCGTAAGTCTTCAGTTGTGATAACCGGAATGCCTGTGCGTGCGGCAGGATGGTCTAGCAAAGTCATTACGGTGGTGAACGCAACCAAGCTTGGGGCGGCGTCTTTAGGAAAGGGAAAATCTCGCTCTGCAATTCCTCGGGTAACTTGTGAGTATACAACTCCTTCGGTCAATTGATTGGCTGAAATCAGGTTTTCCATTACCTCTATGTACTGGTCTTGGCTGCAGGGCCAGTCGATAGAAAGTTCCGCTAGAGATCGATTCAGGCGCTCAAGGAAGTACTGTTTGTCAACAAGTTTGCCGTTTATAACAGGGACGACTTCATAAACTCCATCGCCAAAAATGAAGCCCCTATCAAAAACTGAAATTTTGGCTTCAGACTGGGGGTTGAATTCACCATTAACGTAGACGATTCTTTCCATTTTCTTGCTGTCCTATTTATGTTGGCCGCCAGTTCACAGCGACAGTTATCGGTGCTATTTTTTAGTTTTAATTTTTAGAAACGTAAACCTATTTAAATTCTTTGGCAAATGCTTGCAGTTGATCACCGTCAAGTCGTTGTGCAGTCCAGCCTTCCATTGGCTGAGCACCAATAGAGCGATAAAAATCTATAGCGGGCTTGTTCCAGTCCAAGACTGACCATTCCACACGAGTGAAGTTAGAATCAACGGCTAGCTTGGCAAGATAGGCTAGTAAGTTTTTTCCAAAACCTTTGCCGCGCATTTTTGGTTGCACATAAAGATCTTCTAAATAAATGCCGGGCCGGCCTGTGAAAGTTGAAAAGTTATTAAAAAAAAGTGCATACCCTACAGGCTTGGATTGATACTCAGCGATAATGCACTGAGCATATCGGGTCGGACCAAAAAGGGTCTCTTCCAAAGTCGCAGTAGTGGCTACAACCTCGTGCTCAAGTTTTTCATAGATGGCTAATTCCACAATGAAACTAAGTATGGTTTGGCAATCTTCGACCTTTGCGTGCCTAATATTCAAATTGGGTAGTGAGGTTGTAATAGTCATATTTATCCTTCAAGTCGGTAATGTGTAACAGTATACATGTTGATTGGGGTTAGGTTTCGCAAATTGATAGAGTTTGCTGCCCTGTTCTGAAAAGTTCGTTACTGCTATGCTATGCGCCCTTTTTTGCTGAGCGATTTTGTGAAGAAGTCAGAGCAGCGACTCGGTTCGCGGTAATTGTAGTAACAACCTTAAAGGATCAGAAATGTCAGAGCAAAAACCTATCATCATCTATACAGAAACAGATGAAGCACCTGCGCTAGCTACCTATTCTTTCCTTCCCATCATCAGCGCATTCACCGATGCTGCTGATATTGATGTAGAAATCCGCGATATTTCCTTAGCCGGGCGCGTTATCGCCAGCTTTCCTGAGTTTTTAAAAGAAGAACAACGGCAGTCAGATGCTTTGGCTGAACTTGGCGCACTTACCGAAGACCCTATGGCCAACATCATCAAATTGCCCAACATATCGGCGTCAGTGCCGCAAATGAATGCGGTAATAAAAGAGCTTCAAGCGAAAGGCTACGCGCTTCCTGACTATCCAGAAGTTGCTACCACCGATGCCGAGAAAGATATTCAAACCCGATATGAGCGAGTAAAAGGCAGTGCGGTTAATCCTGTTTTGAGAGAAGGCAATTCTGACCGTAGAGCTCCGCCATCAGTGAAAGCGTATGCGCGTAAACACCCCCACTCTATGGGTGCTTGGTCTCCTGAGTCTAGAACTCACGTGGCGAGCATGAGCGAAGGTGATTTTTTTGGCAGCGAACAGTCTGTGACGATTGCTAGTGCCAGTAGCGTGCGTATTGAACACAAAGACGCCTCTGGCAATGCCTCTGTCCTGAAAGACGGAATAACGTTGCTGGCAGGTGAGGTTATTGATGCTTCTAGCATGAGTAAGAACGCACTAAGAAGTTTTTTGGCTGAGCAGATAGCTGACTCCAAGGCCAAAGGTGTGCTTTGCTCCTTGCATCTTAAAGCTACGATGATGAAGGTATCTGATCCGATTATTTTTGGTCACGCAGTGACTGTTTACTATGCCGATGTTTTGAGAAGTATGCAGATACGTTTAAGCGCTTAGGGGTAGATGCTAACAATGGTGTTGGTGATGTCTATGCGAAAATCGCATCATTACCCGAAGTGGAGCGCGCAGCGATCGAAGCGGACTTAAGCTCTGTTTACGAGAGTCAGCCTGAGCTTGCCATGGTCGATTCAGACAAAGGCATTACAAACCTACATGTACCTAGTGACGTCATTATTGACGCGTCAATGCCTGCCGCACTGCGAACGTCGGGGATGATGTGGGACGCTGACGGCAATTTGCAAGATATGAAGGCTATGATTCCTGATCGTTGCTATGCAGGTGTTTATCAGGAAGTCATAGATTATTGCCGCACTCACGGAGCTTTTGACCCAGCTAAAATGGGCAGCGTGCCTAATGTGGGCTTGATGGCACAAAAAGCTGAAGAATACGGCTCCCATGACAAGACTTTCGAAGTCGAAAGCAATGGCACAATGTCAGTCATAGATGCTGACGGCAACGTGCTTTTAGAGCATGCAGTGGAGTCTGGTGATATCTGGAGGATGTGTCAGGTGAAAGATGCGCCGATTCAGGATTGGGTGAAATTGGCTGTTAGCAGGGCTAGATTGTCCGGCACTCCTGCGGTTTTTTGGTTGGATAAAGGGCGTGCTCATGATGCGCAGTTGATCAAAAAGGTTGAAGCTTATTTACCCGAACACGACACCAATGGTCTTGAACTGCATATAATGTCGCCTGAAGACGCCACTAAATTCTCACTGCAGCGAATTGGCGAAAGCAAAGACACTATTTCAGTTACCGGCAACGTGCTTAGAGATTACCTTACCGATTTGTTCCCAATTTTGGAGTTAGGTACAAGTGCGAAAATGCTTTCAATTGTGCCATTAATGGCCGGCGGTGGACTGTTTGAAACCGGTGCTGGAGGATCTGCTCCTAAGCACGTGCAGCAGTTTGATAAAGAAAATCACCTTCGATGGGATTCTTTAGGTGAGTTCCTTGCGCTGGCGGCATCTCTTGAGCATTTGGCAAATGTCACCGGTAACAATCGCGCAAAAGTCATGGCTGACGCCTTGGATAATGCGACGGGTCTATTTTTGGACACGAATAAATCACCTTCACGTAAAGTAAATGAGCTGGACAACCGAGGAAGCCACTTTTACCTTGCTATGTACTGGGCACAAGCCTTGGCCGAGCAAACAAAAGATTCATCGCTTGCTGCTAAGTTTAAGCTTGTGGCTAATGAGCTGACTAACAACGAAGATAAAATTGTTGATGAGCTTAACGCAGTTCAGGGTGTGAGCATGGATGTTTGTGGTTACTACAAGCCAGATTTTGCTAAAGCATCGGCGGCTATGCGCCCGAGTGAAACGCTAAATCAGATAATATCTAAAGTGTAAAACACTGAGATGTTTAGGCCTTGGATTTAATTGTTTTTCACTCGCGGGTACGTAAAATCCAAGGCCAGTTACTATACTTCCTGAAACCCGTTCCTAAATCTTCTGCGCCTTTGGATTAGATTGAATCGGATGTGTCGCTCGACTCGCAAAGAACGTTACAAAAAGATCACAAGGTATTGCGGAGACTGTGACTATTAGTTAGTCCAAGGATTAAAAGTTGTGGTGCAGCGAAACCTGCTTCTGGCACAACGAATTGCGGTAAGAGTGCCAGAAAAAATAATGCAGTTTTTGGGTTGGTGACTTCCACCAGAATGCTTTCACGAAATACTTGGTTTAAGCTTTGAGTTGGGAGTCTGACGTTTGTTTCCAGCTCAGAATTTTGGCTAATAAAATAGCGTGCACCCAAATAGATGAGATATAAGGCAGCGCTAATTTTCCCTACCTCATAGGCTAAAGGTGAGTCCCCGAACAATACCGAAAGTCCAAGAACCGTGGCGACGACATGGACAAGGCTACCAACAGCTAACTGCGACAGCGGCGGAACTGCCGTTAACCCCGCGAGAGATAGTTCTCGTCATCACATAGAGATTTGAGGGGCCAGAAGATAAGTTCATTAGAGTGTTGCGGGTGGAAAGCGATCAAGGTTTCTGCTGAAGGCATAAGGTTATTCAAATTTTATAATATTGAGTTGAGTCATCATCAAAAAAGCCCACCTTTGGCAAGGCGGGCTTTTTTGTAACTGACTTTTAATATTACGCTTAGAGCGATTAGAGGTCAGCGTAGTTGCGCCAATACCTTTTTACTTAAATCACTTTCACTGTTAAAAATTTAGAACTGCCAAGGGTTCGTTCTAATTATCTATCTATCTATCTGACTGGGCGTGTATAACGCTTCACTCCGCCGACAGGGCCAACTTCAGCGCCAAAGATATTACCGTTTGCATCGGCTACTACGCCTTCAGCAGTACACGTGCCGCTGCAGTCTGGATTGGGATCAGGAATAAAAAACTCAACTTCGCCAGTTTGCGCAGAGCCTACCCGGATACCACGAAGCCAATCGCCATGAGCTGGATTTACTGAACCAGACTCAGAATCCGCTGAGTAGAAAACATCGTTGCTATCAATATAGATTCCGCTTGGGCGACCAAATTGATACCACATGTCGAGAAAGTTGCCGTTTTGATCGAAAATCTGTACGCGGTTGTTGCTTCTGTCTCCGACAAAAAGTCGACCTTTGGAATCCATGGCCAAGGCGTGAGGCTGCATAAACTCGCCTGGTCCATTTCCCATTTCACCAAATGACATGAGAAATTCACCGTCATTGTTAAATTTCAGGATTCGAGCAGGCGTCCCAGGATTGTTTGAGTGACCTTCGGCAACAAAAATATCGCCATTTGGGGCGACATGCATATCATTAGGGGTGAAAAAGAAATCATCATCGCGGCCTCCGGCTTTTTGACCTAAAGCCATCAAATGAACGCCGGTTGGGCTAAATTTGTGAACTTGATGTCCGTAGGCATCACTTGGTGGATTGTTGCCAGATTGATTATCGCGACCATCTGCTACCCAAACATTGCCTTCAAAATCTATATGAATGCCATGAGGCCAGCTTATATAGCCTGCGCCAAAGCTGCGGACCATGTCGCCGTTCTTATCGAACAACATAATCAGATTGGTATCTGGGTTCTGGACACAGGCATTTAAATTAGCGCCACAGCGTTCAGCTATCCAGACGCTTTCACCGTCAAGGTCAATGTCGACAGTACTGGAAGAGCCCCAGCTTCGGCCCGCAGGCATCTTAAAATACCCTGCTTGGGTAATATAAGGATTGGCTAGTTCGTTTACGGGGTCCATGTCGGCTTGTGCAAAAACCAGCGTCGAGGAAACTAGCAGGCCCAGAAAGCCAATCACCGAGGATTTTAGAGGTTTGTTATTATTCATTCTTTTATCTCTCACTGCTTCGTTGAGGGGACCAGCAAGGATAAACCAGTAAAAACAGCAGTACAATTGCGGGTTAGTGTTGCTGCGCCCACACAGTGGGAGTAAAACACTCAAGAACAGCCAGTGATTCCTTCAAGCCTCAGCAATACTCGAGCTTGAGGATAGGCTTGTTGACTGAGCAGCCATGAGAACTGCTTTGTAACAATTGTTTACAAGGCTTTAGCGGTTTGAAATTACAAGAATGTATGTTGACGTGAATAAATTGCTAACGCGCTAGAAGAGTTGCAATGTCTTGCGGGGATTAAAGCGTTGCGGTTTGTAGCTATGCTGCAATGTCAAAAGATATAAAATGCCAGATATCCTCTGTTGGGAGCTTGCTATAGTTAAGCTAAGAATTTTTACAATAGAGTACTACCGATTACTCACCACCCGTTACAATAATGCCTAAGCCGTCTATGGTGACTAATACGGACGAAAAATCCGTCACATCCACTGGCATCACTGAGCCCTCATCATGCTGGCCAAAAACATAGACCTTAACCGCGTCTAGTCGGCGATCTGGCAAAATTGCTGTGTCTGAGTCAAAGCCTTGGGGGATAAATACACTGACGACATCCATTGAATCACCCCAGCGCCGGGTTAGCGATCGCCGCATGGAATACCAGCGTGACTTGGTTGCTGGAAAATCCTCAAGAAGGGCTTGATCGTAGAGAAAAACAATATCAATTTCGGTGATCGTGATCGCGTTTGGATCTAGATTGGACTTAATCTCAACAGAGGCTAATGACGCCGCGTTGGCACTCGAGCCAAACACTATTAGTAATATAAATGCACAGTTCAACCTCAGCCAATTAAGCTTATGGGAAAAAAGTGAGACTGAAGTCATTGCAAAATTCTCTAATAAAAAAGGGGCCATTTGGCCCCTGCAAAACATATCCGCGGGGCAAGCTATTCTTTAGGAGTGCCGTTGCCATTCATGCCCAATGACTCATAGCGTCTCCATCCTGCCAAAATCCCCTGCAGCCCATGATTGCCTTCGTGGCAGGCATATTCATAAATAGGATCCCCAGATTTTCTTAGCGGTACTTTAGCTGACCAGCTGCCATCCCATGACAACGGGTCTGTTACCGTGAAGTCATAATCGAGGGTATTTTCATCGACATAGTCAAAGCGCTCTTCAATTACGGCTTGGCCGGACATGCCTCGCAAATTGTAATCATGGTAAAAATGCTGGGTTTTCACCACAAGAGTATCACCTTCCCAGCGACCGATTGAGTCTCCTTCCCATTTTAACTGCCGAGTATTGTGATCACTATCAAGTTTGATTATTCGGGCCGAATGAACCATTTCGTTTAGGATCATTACATGATTTTTAGTTTGCACGAGCTGCATATTGTTGTTGTACGACCCGGGTATCATCGGTGGGCCGCCAACAAAGCCGGTAAGACATCGATCAACAGTGGTTCGTCCTTCTGGGCCGGCACTATCAAAGACCATTTTTCTATAGGTTGCTCTACGTTTTTGTCCAGCCGCGTTGGCTGCTGGGATACGGCCATTAGCAGGGCTGTAAATGAGCGATGTGCGTCTATCCGAGATAGTTTGATTGCCCCGCTCGTACCAAAATTCATTATAAGAAATAACGCCCGGCGGATAACCAGCACCGCCCTCGCTGTCGATGATCAGGTCACGATTCTGACGGGTGTTTTCAAACTTTTCCCATTCAATAGCTTCTTCGGCGGTGAGAACTGCTTTGTCTGCAAGTTCGGCGGGCCGATTCAATGGTGTTATGGTTCGGAAAGTGTAAGTTCCCTGTAAGTCGGGATGGCCATGTTCTGTTCTTGGGATGTCGTTACTTTGCGCCTGAGCCGACGTATATAAGGCAGCGCCAAGAATCAACGCCAGCGACTTCATTCCAATCTTGGTGATTTTTTGCGAGTTTTTCACAGGAGAAGCTGGTTTTGCGTGGGGCTGAATCATTTTAACCTCCAACTATTATTTTAATTATTAAACGGCTGCTGAGTGATAGCTAATCCACTGAAAATACGCTTGTTTCCTACTATTTTCAAGGCTTTGTTATCTGTCTAAACGGACAAAGTGGAGGGCTCAATATCTGCTAAATATTCAGAGGGTTAAGCGCATCCTAGCTATTGTGCTGTTAGCTAGGGCTTAGCGGTTGAACAGACAAAGCAGCCAACCACAGAGCGAAACAGCCACAGTCCAAACACGGGCCTACGTCCTGAGTGTGGCAGCACCACTATCAAAACAGGAAAGGCTTAAGGATATGAAATTCGGAATGTTATTAAAGCTAGCCACTGCAGCGTTGCTCGCATCGGCACTTTAGTCGGGGTTGCCGTAGACACTGCGGTTACAGTCGTTAAAGCGCCATTTTAGGTTGCCGGCACAGTCATTGTGGGGCCCTTCAGGGCTGTTGAGGCAGCTGTTGGGGTTGACAGCATTGTTGTGGCTATTACGAAGAGGGCGTCCATGGCGAGGCTGAGGAGGCGACGGGTGAGGAGATAAGATCACACCGCCACAATCGTGATAACCACAAAAATTTTCGTGAGCATAAAAGCTCAAAAAGCTAAATCTGACAAGACGGGCTTGGTTATCTGCTCAGGCCGTGCTCGAATCATTGAATGGAGGGTCGGCATCCTGAGTGTAATCCACTGATTTAAAGAGATTCTCGAGTTACCAAGACCCGTTTTAGGCAGGGCAAGATGAAAAATTCATTCATGATTCTGCTTACGCCCTCCAATTACAAAAATTGAATTGACCCTTTAGCTGGTTTATTCTTCAGGTTCGTTTTTTAAACACTTACTGGTCCTCAGCAATCCTGAGACTAGGGGTTTTAGGCATTTCTCGTATGGCCAGCACTGCACAAACCAATAACTCTTCCGGTTCGGCTTTTTCACTAGGTAATTTTGCACTGCCTATGGGGCTAACCGTTGGACTTTTCGTTTTGTCATTTACCCCTAGAGTTCAATCTAGTTTGGCATTGATTTGGTCATTTTGGGCCGCGGTTCTCGCCTTGCTGTTATGGCAGGCATATCTTTTGCTGCTCAGTAAGCGCAGGGGGGTAGAACACGGATTTTCAATAGTTGTTCACTCCCAGCACTATATTCAGGCAATGGTGCAGTTTAGTGTTTATCTTTACTGGGGATACTTCTGGCGGCCTGTTTATGATCATATGCTGCTGCTTTTGGCTCAGGTTCTATTCGCTTTTGCATTCGGTACGCTGCTGGCTTGGTCTCGAGGTAGGAACTACACATTAGGATTTGGGCCGATTCCAATAATATTTAGTACCAACCTGTTTCTGTGGTTTAGAGACGACTGGTTCTATATGCAATTTTTGATGATTGCGGTTGGTTTTATGGGGAAGGAATATGTTCGCTGGAACAGAGAGGGGCGCAGTGTCCACATCTTCAATCCTTCTGCATTTGCCTTGGGTTTATTCTCTCTAGTTCTCATTGTTACTGACAGCACAAATTTGACCTGGGCTCCTTTAATTTCATCGAACCTAACCCTAGCGCCAAACATCTATCTTTTTTTGTTTTTTGCTGGCCTGGTGGTGATGCATTTCTTTTCTATTACCTTGGTTGCAGGATCAGCTGCTCTGGTTCTTTTTGGCTCAAGCGCGCTCTATTCAATCTTTAACGGCGTACCGTATTTTCTAGATTCAGAAATTCCCGCAGCTGTTTTTCTAGGCCTTCATCTGCTGGTGACTGACCCGTCTACTTCCCCGCGAACCCCCCTTGGGAAAATGATATTTGGAGGACTCTACGGCATCGGCGTATTTGCACTTTATACGATACTTGATCTTTTTGGTGCGCCTACTTTTTATGACAAACTTCTCTGTGTGCCGCTACTGAATTTGAGCGTTATCGCAATCGATAGGGCGGTGCGATCAATTAATTCTGAGGCTTGGCTCAATGTTTGGAATCCGAACTGGTTTGGTGGTCGAGCTAACTTAGCGCATATGAGTGTATGGATTGCGGTATTTGCATTTATGTCGATGCTTGATAAAACCGATGGACAGCATGCCGGTGATAGTCTGCCCTTTTGGGAAGAGTCATGTGCTGAGAGTCTTAATGGTGCATGCGATCGCCTGCTATTAATCGAGGGCACCTACTGCAATGATAACGCTGCATGGGCTTGCAATGAATTAGGCATTCACTATCGTCAAGGAGAGATCACTGAAATAAATACTGAGCTGGCATTTAACTATTTCAGTCAAGCATGTGAGCTAAAATTTAAAAGTGGCTGCTTAAATTTACTAAATGAGGACAGGCTTATTGCTGATCTGCCGAAGGAGTTGGACTTAAGGTTAATGTTGCGACAGGGTGGTAAAAACCTTATCGATCTTCCTGCATCAGATTTGTACACGAAGGCTTGTGATCATAATTGGAGTTTTGCTTGCGATGAATTAAATATCGAGAGTCAACTTTGAGTAAAACCCAGAAACTGAAACCGGCAAAAGACTCAGTGATTGATTCTGCTCCAGCACCGATGGAGCCTAGTCGTACGTTTGGCCTACTTATTCTTTTGCTCTTTATTATTTTTACAGCAGTTTGGTTGACTCGAGAAAGCATTGGAAACACCTCGCTGGATAATTCCACACTAATCTCCACAGACGCGTTCAAAAAACTTTCTGGGTTTGAACTTGAGAGCTGGTACTTACCGGACGATTCTACTCTTGGTTTCGTAGAAATTCCTGCCGGCACCTTTACAATGGGCAGTAACCCGGTGCTCGACTCGCTGGCATACGGCAACGAGCAGTGGTCTCGCAGGCAGCGTCAGGGGGAAGTCGAATTGCCCGTTTATTTTATCAGCCGCTTTGAGACTACAGTTGCCCAGTACAGCGCCTATTTAGAAGACACCGCTCAAACTTCCGCTGCACTGAATCTAGATTCACCTGGGAACTTTCCAATTGCAGGCGTGACTTGGCCAGAGACACTTGGCTATGCAAGATGGTTGGAAGAAAAACTTCGCCAATCTGATTCAACGCCAGCGCAGCTTAAAGCGTTATTAGATTCAGGTGGTCACGTCACTTTGCCTACCGAGGCGGAGTGGGAAAAAGCGGCACGTGGCACAGACAATAAAGTGTTCCCCTGGGGGTCAAGAGTCAGGACTGACTTTGCAAATTTTAATAGCAATCGACCCTTGGTAGTTGGTGCTGTAGCATGCCCCCCTTGTAGCTATGGTCTCTCTGACATGAGTGGCAATGTCTGGGAATTAACTCGTAGCCCCCTTCAAGATTACCCCTACAATCCTGATGACGACGAAGTCAATCTTTCCTCTGATGTGATTTGGGTAATGCGAGGAGGGTCTTATGCTGATCAAGTTAACAATGTCCGTGCCGCAGTAAGAGGAGGTGTGGACCCCAGCGTCAGAAATCTTACTATTGGATTTCGAATTGCTATAAGCACGCTTTAGTCTTTAACTGCTGTACTCATCACTTTGATTTTTCCGCCGAAGGGTAAGGCTGCGACTTCGTAGATTGTTCTGACAGGTTATTTTCTGTTAGCAAATTAATTCTCATAAAGAGTATTAACCGTATCTACATCACATTGATTGATAAAGGCGATATCGACAAAAACAATTTCTCTTTTTGTGAAACCAGCAGTTTTTACGGCGGCCAGAAAGTTACTGTAGGCGAGGGTGACTTCTTCTAAAATGGTTCCAGAGATGTAAGCGCTTGCTGTGCTCACCGATAGCTGTTCACTAACAAAACACTGTTTGCCAATTACCACTGCGTAGCTAATGGGGTTTGACCACTGAGATAGATTTTTGCTTTGGCTGATAAGATTCCGCGTCGATAAAATTGGTTTCTATGATCTCATTGTTGGTATTGGATTAGATCCACAAGATGCCCATAATGGCCTTTGAATATTGCGACCTTGCCATACTAATGCTGTTGAGGCTGGGGGATAAATTTTACCTCAAGGCCGGTATAGTTTTGAGTGTCTCTGTCCAAATCGTCGGTCACAATAAAAAATCGGCATTCTGCTTGATAGCCAACATGATTTAATTGAGCCTCGCTTTAGGCTTTCAGCAGCAATAGATTCATACCCGCTGAGCCATTAGGTTTGATAACAACCTAACGTTTGCATTGAGTGTTTAGGGTGGTGTCTTCAATCAGCTCAAATCCCAGCTTATTAAACTAAAAAGCGAGTGCCTCATCGTAATTACAGACCAGCAATGAGACTAGCTTAATGCGTTGGATAGCAAAATCTAGTTGATAGGATGAGGCGAGCTGAGGATAAGTTTAATTTTGATTTATGGTCAGCGTCGGAATTCACACTAGGTATTGAGTTGGAATCCGAGAGGTGCCTCGTAGAGAAAAGACGGCTCTTGATTGAGCTTGGGTGGGCCAAGTGCCAGGCTTATTTGCGATCAATGGCTGCCTAGTCCAAGCCTCCAGTCGGTGCTTTTATCAAGAGCTTAGCTGGTGCTGTCTATTAATTTTATATGAGAGCACCGACCGGTTTAAGCCTTTTAGCATCACTACTGGTTGTCAGCGGCTTCTGCTTCCTGAAGTCTTGCGCCAGCCAACATACCCGGCATCGCGTAGTTCCCTTCATGGCAAGCGTATTCATAAACAGGGCCTTCGGTTGCATAAAAGCTAAGTTCTGCGGTCCAAGGTTGGCGGTAAAGATTTGAGTCTTCGACAATGAATTGATAGACGATTTCGGAGTTGGAATGACGGCTGAAGCGTTCAGTGATCGTACCGTCGTCCGTGATTGCCACCGAGCTTTGTTCCATCTGAATTGGCTTTATATTGATTGTCTCTACGACCAAGGTGTCTCCTTCATACCAGCCTCTTGAATCCCCTAACCACTGCTCCATCACTTGGGGCCGGGTATTCGCTCTCGCATCTTCCGCTGAGTCAAATAGTGGGATGATGCGGGCGTCATGTGCCATTTCTGCCAAGATCATCACGTAGTCATCAGTTTGCACAAACTGGTAGGTGCTGTTGTAAAGCGTGCCCATCATGCCCGGGCCTGCGGTGTTGCCAAAGCCAAGCAAGCAGCGCTCGGCCAAAGGCAGTGCTTCTGGTCCAGAGTTATCGCCCATGCCAGTAAGATAGCGTCTACCAAACCCTCGGTCTGTAAAGCTAACCTTAGGGACTTCTAAGCGCGGAACGCGGCCACTTGGCGGGTCAATAATATAGGAGGTGCGAAACTCGCCTTTAACTAAGGCTAAGGAAGAGCCTGGATCGGTCCA
>CAWKZY010000051.1:0-19701 GCA_963854625.1 Gammaproteobacteria bacterium
TGCTCAGTTGTTTGAGAAGTCCGTCCGGACCTTCCGCCTTAAAGGGCCTTTACGGATTGGTATGGAGATTACGGTTTTGATCTGACAACGATAGCGGCGGAAACGACATACAAACAACAACACAAAACATCAGTTCGCGTACAGACATTTCTGGCAGATGTACGGATCGTGATTCAAAATAGAGAGATACGCGACCATGCTTTTTTGGGACAGCATGTATTGAAAACACTCCTTAGAAATGAGGAAAAGCAATTAAAAAATTCTGAGAAACTTGACCTTAAGATGCAGCTCGATTGTTTTACAGACGAATAGCCAGACTCACTTGAAGAAGGCTGGGTACTTTGTTTTTTCAGTGTCAGCACTTTGAATTGCCCTGATCAATTTAGTCTGACCTCGTCGATTAAAGACCAGACAGGCATTGAACGCGCAAGAAAGCATACGCGGACAATAAATGATCAGTTTGAGCTTTTATCTAATTAAGCTTTACGCACGTAATTACAAATTATCGACTCACCTGATATGGGGATCAAAGAATACTATCCTTTCAAAGGGCCGTATTTTCATTACTGACCCTATTTAATAAGAATGTATGGGTTACACACTTAAAGACATGAAAGAATTGTCTTTAATGGTAACAAGAGCAGCGGGAAAGGAAGTGTGAAATGCTCACGGCCTCGGCCATACCAAACCTATAAAAGCAGCACTCCATGCCCTATCATTCATGGACCGTAAAAAAGATACGTTCACTATTTTGACTCTTTGGAAGCTCTATGAATAATATTTGGGATAACCGAAAAACAGGAGAAGAATCGCCCTTCATCAAACTGGGGCCTTTCAAGCTGCGGTTACCCTTTATTCATTACCGATTTGAATGGCCAGATTATGTCCAAGGTCTAATGATGTGCGCAGTGGATCTAGCTGCGATTCCTTTGATGATCGAGTTGTTAGGAATGCCCTTTGAGGTCGCGCTTGCTGTGGTGTTGCTCAATGGCATTCTCTACCTGAGTCATCACCTATTGGGAGACCCAGTGGTTCCTGGTTGGATAACACCTGCTATTCCTTTAATTATGGTTTATTGTTCTGCCTTCCCGGAAGGGCAGGATCGCGTGCATGCACTAGTTGCTTTTCAGCTCACCTTGGGACTCGTCGCGCTATCACTAGGCGCCACTGGCATGGCAAGTCGCGTGGTTTCCTATGTTCCAGCCGCAATCAAATCAGGCATTATCCTTGGTGCAGGGTTTGCAGCTGTTGTATCAGTGTTTGAGTTAGGTGGTCGATTTGATACTTACCCATGGACAATATCAATTGCGGTGGGAATCGCGTTTTATCTAATTTTTTCACGACATTTCAACGAGATAAAAAAACGAAATCCTATCCTGGCGGTGCTTGGTAAACTCGGCATACTTCCAGTTATTCTCCTTTGCGTGGTCATAGCGCCATTGTTTGGGGAAGCACCTTGGCCTACTGTTGAGTGGAGCCTAATCAATCCAGATTTTGGGACACTTTGGCGTGATTACACCGTGATAGGGCTTGGATTCCCTCCCTTGATGCTGTTTATCACCGCTATACCGACTGTTCTTGCGGTCTATATCGTTCTATTTGGAGACGTGTTACAGAGCCGTGCCCTTATCAGCGAAGCAGTAGCCGTGCGTCCGGACGAACATATCGATTACGATCCGAACCGTGCACATCTTATTTTTGGCGGTCGCAATACCCTAATGAGCATAATAGGACCAGATCTCACGATGGCCGGCCCCCTATGGGCCGCGATGCAAGTAGTGATTATCGAGCGTTATAAAGAAGGAAAAACCGCTATGCACTCTTTATTTGGTGGGTCAGGATCATTCAGGTGGGGAACCAATACCGGTCTATTACTATTGCCTATAGTCAGTCTCGTTGAACCTATACTTGGTGTTGCTCTTGCGTTAACTCTGTTGATTCAAGGCTATGTCAGCATTCGAATTGGTATTCTTCAAGCCCGCAGCAACCGCGATCTGAGCATAGCCGGTATGATAGGCGCGATTCTCGTGGTTAAGGGTGCAGGATGGGCGTTTGCCATCGGTATTGGTCTTACCTTGCTGATTTATGGAAAAGACTTCTTTAAGGGTGAGAACGATGGCATTTTTACTAAAGACCACTGAATACTAGGTCACCCTAAAAACGCTTATCTTGATTAACTCCGTGCAATTGCATAAAAAAGTTTCTGTTATTAAATAGACAGCGATTAGAACGTTACTGTTACTCTCTGCAATTACCCCCACTCAAATGACAGTAGCAGGGATCATGTCAATTTAGAAAGCTAGGCAAACCGTTAGGTTAAGTAATAACACGGGTTTTTTAGGGAGCGCAGGAGAATTACTCTGTTGATCAAAACCAGTGAAATAAGCAAGGGTTGGACATGGCCTATGCCTCAGATTTTGATGGCGCCCGAAGCCAACCTAAGGGCACCATCATAATGTACACGTTTAGTCGGTGAAATTGAAAGGAACGTAAACGTTCCTTTCAGGCTACATAAAGTAAGACTAGAAATACTTCGTCCACTTTACAGTACGTCTTCTGAAATCAGAGTGACGAATACACTTCCTCACAACGGTATGCCTTGTCTGAAACAGGCGTAGCACGAGATGCTGTTACGGAAGAATATGCGTCCATTGCCCACTGCTCGTTAGAAAGTGCATCGAAGGCTTCACCAAGTCGCCCCAATGACGGCGCCACCGCGATTACTGTATAGGACCCCGAAGCGCCACTAGCTATAGGCTGATAAACGTTGAACTCAACGTCCTCAAAGCCATTCTCCTTGTAGGCAGTTCCTAATGTTTTTACAGCCTGTAAATAGACTGCAGGATTCGTGGGATTGACTTCAACAGTCCGTGTGGCCCAATTTTTATAGATCTCACCTTTATAACCGTAGCCTTTCACAATTTGCAGTGTTTGATTGCCCGTCAACGTCCGTGATGCTCGTAAATCGGTTTGTAGATCTTTTATTGCGGGGCTTGTAGCCATTACATCCCACTGATTAAAAGCACTTGCTAAATTAGAGTGAAAGCTGAAAAACTGCATTTCGCCTATGCTTTCATTCCCCGATACAGCAACACATGCACCGGCAGTGAGAACGTTCATCGCCTCAAAAATCTCAGTATTATTTTTCTGCGCCGCTGTGTACGCAGCGGGGTCATCCGCAACAAGGTTTAGAATCGTCATTGCGCCACTCGACAAAGGAGCATCCTCGAGATGATGGTCTGCATAAAGGTTTGTCGCTTGCACTGTCAACACAAGTCCGATGCATGCAGTAGTAAAAATTTTCATAATGTTACCCTTTTATTTAATTTTTTTAGCTTCCAAAAAGACTATAGGTTTAATTGAACTGCCAGTAAACAATATATTGACGAAACAACAATCAAAAACGAATTATCAAAAAAAAAGAGAATTAATTTTGTAGATGGTGTTTAAAAAAATAAATTATTACACTGAGTTACTAAAAATTACTCGCCGCGAATGATTACCGAAGCGGAGTAAATGCCGGGTGAAGTAAACACATTCATACCAGTGCCCAGCGACTAGCCTGTTGTTAAGAAGCTCAATAATATTAGACAGAGAAAACCCAGATTAATCTACTTCGAGGTTAATATTCAGCAGATAGGTTTCGAGAGTGGCGATATTGTGTAAGAAGTTTAATAGCAAGAAATATCACAACAAGCCGTTTATTGATAAGCATGCAGAAGTAAAAAAAACTAACAAGACCCTAAGAAATCTTGATTATCAAAAGTAAAAAACGGAATGGAATAAGTTTAAGGGAGAAACCAGGTTCCTCCCTCCTCTTAAAAAAGCTATTTTAGCTTATAAGTGTGTATCGTGATTTTCTTTGTCACTGTGTCCACTGTTGTTTTGTATAGGTTTTGAGTTCCATCATCAATATGTCCAACTTCAGTAATATGAATTTTAGAACCTTCCCGATTCCAAATACCTACACCGGTGCCCGTAAAAAAGGTATGTTCATCCACTACCCCCCTTCCCTGAGATGTAAGGGTTCCACGAGTTCTATCCATGCCATATTTCAATCGAAGAGTGGCATATACCTTTCCATATTCACCCATGCTTCCTTCGCAGTGAATGGCACTTTCAGTTTCTCCCAAATCGAATAAGGTAACGTCCATTTCAGCAGTATCTTGCCGTAGTTCAAGGTTAAGAGAGTTACTACTCATATTAATATTTCCTTTAATTTCAAGTTGAATAAACTTATCAAACCTTATCCTCAGTTGTAAAGATGCAAAAAGTTATTTTTATAATACTTGTATATATTGGCAGCAACGAGAAAACGGAGTGACGTTATTATTGTTAATCGCTTTGTTAATGACTGATTCTCAAATGTGAACGCGATTATTCTCTGTCTCCTGCCCATTGAAAAAAATATCTTCCACCTGCCTTTTTTCCCATAGAGATGGATACTACTTCCTTCATAACCGAGTTCGTAGGGTCCGTTAAAAAACATAAATATATTGCTTATGTGTTGTGTATTTTATAGGGTTGATCTTAATCACATCAAAAGTACATTTAAAATACAACAAAAAAATAAAGCTAGTTATTTAAACTACGATCACGAGGAAGTTACCTATGTACAAAAAAATTATCGGCTTGGTAATACTATCTAGTTTATCTACTGTGTCAGGTATATCTTTCGCGCAGGGATTGCCTAGCAGTTCACTTATTGTGAATACGGTCTGCAAAATGAGTCATGGACACTCAATTGACGACATAATTACTGTAGCGCGCGCACGGCCCTTATCTGAAGAAGGGCCAAATCGTGTCTTTTATAGAACTCCAATATCAGGCTCAAACTTTAGTGATGACTGGGTTCTTAGAACAGTTTACTGGGACAACCTATCCCATTGGGCGGCGGCTAATAGCAGAGACAGGCAGCAATCAGAAGCTCAAAATCATTTGGACGAATTGATAACTTGTGACAATTCTAATCGAAAGTTTTTTGATAATTATAATATTGGAACAGGAAATCCTTATAACAATGGTCAAAACCAAGTTTCAGGAATAGCCGCAAGATTTTGTACGTTGAAACCCGGTGCAACAATAGCGGAGGCATATCAAGTACTTTTAAGCAATAATGCTCAATACGACGGTGAGCATGAAACCATGATGCAACTCTCTCATTTGAAGCACGGCAGTATGACGAATGTAGAAATGGGAACACGAATTACGATTCGACTTGTAGGTAAAGATTTAATTGATTTAGCAAAACGATTAGACTTATCTGGCCCGCGCAGAGTAGGTACTCCCGACGGCGTGATGGAAAATTGTAGCGATAGTAATTTATTTATGAGTCATGTGGCTTCGTGGTAGCGCAGCCTGCCGTAATTGGCCGCGCTGGTATATGAAGGCTAGTCTAAAGCTAATCACCTTAGCTTTAGACTAGCCTATTTGGTAAAACCCTTAATCCCCTGTCATAACAACTCTTAGATTAGCCAAACCTACCTCTACACATACTCCATCTAGGGCGCTACAGCGGTCCTAACCATTAACTACTGCGTATATATGCTAGAACCTATTAGTCGCAACAGCAACGCCACTTCCATCAATTAAAAGCTGCCTGCGCTCACGAAATCTATCTCTAGACTGCGTATCAGTATTATTTCTTGTCGCTTGCCAGTGTTCATAGCTTGGGTACCAAACTATACGATTTAACTTGGCAATGTCAGCATCCTCATCTATTTCACGAAAAAGACCTACGACTTTAACTTGCCAGTAATCCTCCCATGTTGCCCATGCGCGCTGGCTTAAAGATACAGCCGCTTCCATATGCTCAACTCGATAGTGCTCATCGCGATGAACATAAAATCCGTCTTGAGTCGATAACGATTCACGGACTCGCAGGTCAATAGAGGAATACAGCTTTGTAGAGGACTCAGCAATAAGCGTTTCTTCTTCCAATAACGAATCAACTAATTTGCTAGAAATAAGGACGTCACTGGTAAATGACAGCATCGCGATGTAACGATTTTTGGTCAGCCCCTTAAAAGGCGCGTCTTCAGCTAGAGTTGTGGGACTCCATAAGGCATAGATCGATCCATTAAGTGAATCGGCTAAGTTACTTATGGAAGCGGCGATCACAGCTGTAGATGAATCGTTGGCATCTGCAATAGTAAAGCTAGTGTAGGTATACAGCAGGTCATCTGTGCCTTGCCCAGTACTTTGAGCATTAGCATGCAAGGCAATTAACAATGAGAGGGCTGCGAAGGCTAGTACGTGATATTTTTGATACATAGTTTTTCCTGTATGTATTATCGATTATTTCACCTAATTTAGATCAACCATATAGTTAGCGGCTATCTCATCTTCAATACTTAGGAGAATCGGCCTAAGCGCCCCAACTTTTCGCTGGATACTACCCTCGGTGGCGCTTTGGTTTAAATGATTGAGAGGCTTTCCAATCGAGTCTCGAGTGAATGCGCATTCCGCAACTACAGCCGCTGCAGTGCGCCGGAGATCATAAGCGGCAAAGGTAATGCCTGCGATTTGTGAAGCTCGTTGAATAACATTAAACATAGAGGCAGCCGCATCATCTTTCCCAAAAAATGAGATACCGAAAATCGTTCTTATTTTTCTTAAACAAGCTCCCCACTGCAGACGCTATTGGCAGCGTGTGGTCCTCTTTATTAGTGGAATTCGTTACAGAATAGGTCGCATCAGCAAGACCTCTAGGATTTGCCTTCAGCGGCTGTATGTTCCGCTTAGAGATGCAATCTTGTATATGCCTATGCACATTAACGACATTGCTCCAACTAATATCACGTATCGGCCATTTCATCCCGTCATCAAAACCTCTCTTCACAACTTACTTATAGAACTTATGGTTGAAGGAGCTGACTCACGAAGGCCTAAGTATGTATTGAGAGCCTAGTCAAAAGTAATATCTAGCTCTTGCTGGATTCCGCTGCTCTTTTTCGCGTTAGCATTAGGGCTCGCGCAAGGCCTCAAGCCGAGGTAATATTTTCTTTGCTTTTAGACGAGCTACAGACGATTATTCTGATTACACTCAAACAACAATTACATAACGGGAGACAAAATTGGATAGCCTAAATTTTTAAATGAGAACTCAATAAGGGAAATGAAATAGCCGATGATCTTGATAAATTAATCAGAATGGAAATTAAGCACATCACGCCTGATTCTTTAAGCCAGTTAATTTTAGCTGGCGAGTAATTCTGGTTGAAATTGGTGAGCTAAGCTGAGCTGAGCTGAAGTAAATAACGAAATAATATTAATATGTTGGGCTAAGACCCCAAAACTCTTACGCAATAAGACAAAAAATTCTGTATTATTGACTGTATAGTAAATTTCGAACATCTGCCCACAAATGCAGTAATTTTTGGGCATAAGCCATTGAACTTTTGGCAAAAAGAAAATATGATTTTCGATCTATCGATGATATTGGACAACGCAATATGAAACAACGTGTAGATGCATTAATGCTCTGCAAACAACTCTTCATCGGCCAGTACCCGTTTGATTTGCATATTTTAAGCCCTTGTGCATCGAAGGACTTGCATTATGTCCCCCGTCTCAAGGGCACTCAGACCAGACCTCCAAAACCTCAAAGTAGCCATATCCAGGCCCCGCCTCAGGGGCGCACCCCGAGAACTCAGAGTGGTTCCATCTAACCCACATACATACTATTCTTGACGAATGGTCGGCTATTTATAAGAATGACGTTATTAAACTGCTTTTTTTGCATTGTTCACGCCGCTACTTATTGGGGTTTGCAGAGAATGTTGGTAGGCATAGGTAAATTTTAAAAATTTGAAACGGAGAGATGATTATGTCTGGCATTGTAGAAATTAGAGATTATACCATTGAGCGAGATTGGCTCGAGGAATATAAAGATTGGGCAGAAAAAATGGCAGTGCCTTGGTTGAAGAAGAATATGGATGTAATCGATTTTTGGGTCGACGATGAAATCGAAGCCGAACTTGACGGGTCAGACCCTCGAATATCTCCTCATGGGCAACCAAATGTATGTTGGATAATACGATGGGGTAGCAAAGAAGACAGAGACAGAGGTTTTGCTGCAGTACAAGAACATCCTGAATGGCAAGAGATTTGGTCTAAACATCCAAATGAAAATGCGTACTTGGTTATGAATGCGAGATTCATGAAGTCAATTTAAAATAAGCCAAAGCCTCGCGCCTGCATCGTTCGAGCTATTCCACAGATGTAGTTTAGCGCTACCCTTCCTCTGGCTGAGGATTTTGCACAAATGGATGTACTTAATATCGAGAATGGCGACGTTACTGATGATTGAATAAAAAATCATCCATATGGGCGGCGGAGACTTTAAAAGTTAAATCTTATTTCAGCAACCGATACTAAGATTAAATACAAAATTGTTTATGTACTGGAGCGTGTGGCGCTTGTTCAGCTTCGATTGAGTCATGCCTGGGATTCTGGCAGTTTGGCAGTTAACTTGTCAGTATCAAATTGAGAACTAGAGCCACAGATGCTGTAAATAAGCTGTGTAAGTATCTACTACCCCCTATGGCGGCTATTGCGTCTGAATCAGCAGATGAACACGATTACCAGCCTGACAGGTACACGAAGGGCTTAAAACCATCCTTTGATTTGGATCTACTGTAGGTACAAGTAGGTACACCGCTAAACATGTTATTCTGGACGAACAATAAGACATTCTTAAGGACAGACTATGAAACTACTCTTCCTTACATTCTTCACACTGCTGCTTGGATTTGCAGGGAATTCTTATGGTCTGGACTTTGAGGAAACCAAGCTATTGGCTGAACAAGGTAGTGCAGGTGCCCAGCATAATTTAGGACTCATGTACGCTAAAGGAGACGGTGTACCTGAGAATAAGGCTGAAGCAGTTAAGTGGTATCGATTAGCAGCTGAACAAGGTAATGCAGGTGCCCAGAACAATCTAGGACTCATGTACTACAGGGGAGACGGTGTACCTCAGAATAAGGCTGAAGCGGTAAAGTGGTATCGGTTAGCAGCTAAACAAGGCAGTGCAGGTGCCCAACATAATCTAGGGCTCATGCACGCTAAAGGAGACGGTGTACCTGAGAATAAAGCTGAAGCGGTTGAGTGGTATCGGTTAGCAGCTGAACAAGGTGATGCAGGTGCCCAGAACAATCTAGGACTCATGTACGTTAAAGGAAACGGTGTCCCTCAGAATTATGTGAAGGCTTATGTCTGGTGGTCAGTAGCTGCGGCACAAGGGAACGAAAACGGAAAAAATAATAGAGACATCGTTTCTGAACAATTAACACGCGACCAAAAAGCACGAGGTCAAGAGATAGCTACCAAGTGCTTTGAGTCTGACTATAAGGATTGTGACTTGTAAAGTTACGCAGCCTAAACAGAGCCTGATAAAAGTTTAAATCCTTCTGACGGATTCTTGGTTCCATTTGACCCCTATGCATACTAGTGTAGGATGATATCTGAACCAAGATGGATCCCAACCCAACGGCCAAGGCGGGAAAAGAAAGGAAAAACAGAATTGTAGCTTTTAATTTTTGATATAGAAGGTAGCTATTGGAGAATGCTATGACTATGACATGGGACTATTATGTTAGTGCAATTATTGTTGATCAAAATGAAAAAAGTAAAAGTGCAGATAAGTTAGAAACAATGATGAGAAGGCAGGGTATTGCAGGATGGGAGCTCGTTAATGTGGTTCCATTTGGAACTAACGCCCTTTACACAATCTATAAAAAACCAATAAGTTAAAAAAACTTTAACTAGGTTCCCTTACGTCAGAATTAGACAAGCGATATGCTAAAGTATCAATAACTTCTGCCTCAACCGCTCAGGATGTCACTGAAAAAAAAGCCCGCAGAGGCGTGATTACCGCTGCAGGCTTGGGTTATTGATGCCTAGAAAGCCTAGTTATTACCGTCTAGAAGACCTGTCAAAGCAGATGCATGAAGCTGACCTCGCATAGCTGCATCAAGTAGCACACCTCTGAGGTGAGTGGCACGCCCCACGTCCTGTCGTTTTTTTTCGATGGCATTAAGTACCCATCGCATCCAATTCCCGTTAGAAATACGATCAATCGCATCCCAAAAGACTCGCTCCAAGGCAATGGATGTTTTCTTGCCGGAGATTACTAACGTTCGGTGTAAATACATCTGACCCTCCTGTTAAAAAGCCCAGTAATAGTGAGTTATATTGACCGCAATCTATTAGGTTGCAACTGAATTAACTACAATTTAATCGTCTTAGAATTAGAATATTATAGAATAAAATCAACTAATTAGCGAAAATAAGGCAGTTGCTGCCACTGACGCTTCCACTTCTGTATATTTGCCACCGTTAGAGTTTGTCAGGCTATACTGTGTACTCATAAAAGGAGAAAGAAATGACCTGCAAAGAACTCTTGGATCGCTACTGGGGCTGCTTCGGCCACCTCGACCTCAAACCCGAAGAATTAATTAGCGTTGAGGACATGGTAGGATCAATGGAATTCACCCGCGAAGAAGCGGAGCAAGTAACTAAATGTCTCGAAGGCTGCTGAGATACTTGTTGACTTTATACTTGATAGATATATTCAAGATGGGGAGCATGAAAGGTTGTGTTGCTGGCCGCTTATACCGGGCTTAGGAGAAGCGAGCTATTAGGGTTAAATCCTTCTAACTGGCAAGAGCCCTGTATAGTTCTCACCAATAACATCAAGGCCAAAAAGCCTAGAACCGTACCTGTGATTGAAGACCTTCACGATCTCATAACTCTTCCCTTCAAAATTACCGAGGTGAAGCTGAGAAGAGAGTTTGAGGCAGCCCGAGACAAGATGAAAAGGCCAGACATAAGATTCCACGATTTGAGGCACACATACGCCTCTTGGTTAGCTAAAAATCCAGACATTCCACTGACTACAATCAGGGATATTTTAGGCCACTCGAATCTATCAGTAATAAGCAGATACGCCCATCTTAGGGTGACAGTTTCAAGCTAATATCTGGAGCCCTCGATAGGCCAAAGGGTTACAAATAGGGGTTACAGTAGGGTCAATTATCTTGCGGGTGACACCCTCCCGTTATGGTAGACTGAAGCCTGCTAAGTTGTTGATTTATAAGGAATGGTGCCCGGAGCCGGAATCGAACCGGCACGGTGTTTCCACCGAGGGATTTTAAGTCCCTTGCGTCTACCAATTTCGCCATCCGGGCATTTTGAAGGATGGTCTTGCCTTGTTGCGAAGGGATTTAGAGATAGACACTAAATCTTACTTTTGAAAATGGAGGCTGAGGTCGGAATCGAACCGGCGTTAACGGAGTTGCAGTCCGCTGCATGACCACTCTGCCACCCAGCCCATATTCTCTTACTATTTTACTTTTTTCTCTTCTGTTTGCTTGATCTCTCAAGCGGCAGGAATGATAGAGGATACGGGTCCTTGAGGCAAACTGAATTCGGCCTAATGCCATGTTTTTTCTGCTTATTCAGCCAACAATGGGTATTCCTCTTCATCATCAGCCCCTTTGGCAACCTGCCGGCCGCGCTGTTAGAGCAAGAATTACTGTCAATATAGCCCGCCTAGGCCCCTAATCACTCGTCATAGCAACCCGCGACTGGAAAGCAGCTAGTTGTCTGGGTAAGGAGCTAACAGGCATCTCTCCTTGAACAAACAAGCACAGGGACGGAAACAAGTGAGTTTTTGCTTGCCGGGATTTTTGCGGAACACACACAGAGGTAAAACTTCAGAGCTTTACCTGTGCAGGCGAAATTGTTGGTTTAGGCAGTAGCAAGATCGGCTGATCGTTGCTATCGACGTCGTACAAAAATGGAGCGGGAAACAAGATTCGAACTCGCAATCAGCCCCTTATGAGATTATACGAGTGTGAATGAGTGCATTGTAACCTATTGTTATTAATCAATAATAAATAAACGCACTCAAAGAGACGCATTCTCAATGGTGGTAATCCTGTGTGAAAGTGGGACGAATAGTGGGACGAATTACTTATTACTGATTCTGAATCGCTCCACTTCTTCTATCACGTTCTTCTGTAGAAGGCTCAAACAGAAGTGTTTCAGTTGAGGCTGCTTTACTTCCTGCTCCTCTGATTAGATACCGGACTGCTGTTGAGATAGTTTCCTCTGCGGCTTTTTCTGCTTCTGCTGTTGTAAACTTTGCAACTGCTAATGCCCTACTCCAAGCACACTTTTTTCTACTGCTTTGATGGTTGCTTCAGCTTATGTGTATTCGCTCTAATGCTCTTTTTCCTTTCTGGACATATCCTTGTTTAAGCAGATTTGGAATAAAGGTACTTTTGGAATTCGATGAACGTACGCTGTATATCTCGAACGCTACCTAGCTGCTGCCGCCAGAGCCGGAATTTCAGGGTTTAGCCAATCTAGCAGATATTTCTTTCAATCGAATTGCTTGTTGAATGAAAAGAGGGAAGCTGACAATACTGCCGATGTAATCGAAAACATACATTATGATCGAGAATACGAAACCGTAACTCAGTACCCCTGCACCAATTACAGTTATAGGCGTATAGATAAACACCGCAATAACCCCCACCCATATTACAAAGTAATTCATAGTCTCAAGGTCAGACAGCTTTATATTCCATCTCATTAACTCCTGATAAAAACTTTTGATAGCAATGGAATCTCCTGCGGTTAAGACGTCTACTTGTTTCTCAAGTTGATTATTGTAGTTTGCATTAAGCTTATAGTTGAATTTTCCAGTTATGGTATAGATAAGAACAACGAGGCCTAGTAGTGAAAGGCAAGCAAAAAAGACATTGATATTCAAAGTAGCGATGATGGCAAGAATGCCGACTACAGAAATAAGTGCAGTTATCATTTCAGGCATCGAATTTTCAAGAAATTCCACAAATTCAGTTAGAAGGCCCGTCCGGGCTGATATTCTGGAAACCGATGCGTCTTTGTTTGTTTCTTTTTCGATCATCTCAGGAGTAATTTTGCAGTAAATTCCAGAGTAGATTCGGGTGTCATAGAATCGTCTTGCACTTCCTACTATTAGTGCTGCCGCTCCAGCGACACATAGATAGAGTATTCCATCGAAGCTGTCTTCCAAAAGACCATTGATCGCTATTCCAATTAGAAGCGGGAAAAGAATTCCAGTCAGTGCTTCCAGCGTCACCAAAACGAATGTAAACAGTATGCGCCATCTAAATCTGAGAAGTAGGCTTTTTATTGAAATGTTTGTCATCGGGGCTTTGCTCATTTTCAGGTATTTTGTATTACATACTTATTACACTTAAGCAGTGTAATAGTGGCAGAACTTTACAACAATGTTTACAACAAAGACGAAGGAATGCGTCATCAAGAAATACTGGCGCTAAAATGGTCTGACATCGATGGGGCTATCGCAAACGTCCAACGTTGTATTTCAAATTATCGGATTGAGGAGAGAGTAAAAACTGACTTTATGGGGCGAGAAGTTCTTTTAAATGGTTCCGCGATCGATGCAATCAATAAAGCACAGACACGTTGGGGAAAGGGCTTTGTTTTCCCACAGCCAGACGGTGACTATTACAAGAAACCGAAGCGATTTCGTTTAGCCTGGATAGAAGCACATGAGAAATCTGGTGTTGAGTATCGCCCTATGAAAACTACTAGGCATACACGAGCGTCTGAACTGTTGTCGAAGGGAGTTAACTCGGCAAAAGCTGCAAAGCAATTGGGGCATGATAAGGAAACTTTCCTAAAGACTTACGCTGATTATTTACCGGAATATGATAGCGGCGATGACAGCTTATTGGAGTCAGATTTTGCGGACTTCTAAACTAAAAGTCGGACAAAAGTCGGACAAAACGCCCTTTTCGACCCTTGTTAGTAGTTAAGTCATTGTTTTTACTAACATAAAAATGGAGCGGGAAACGAGATTCGAACTCGCGACCCCGACCTTGGCAAGGTCGTGCTCTACCAGCTGAGCTATTCCCGCGTCTGAAGACCTATTATGCTCACTACCTCAGTACACCTGCAATAAAGATCTACTCTTGATTGCGTACTTATGAACAGACTTCTTGGTACTTGAACCTAGCTGGTCCAAGAGAGGCGTGTATTCTAATGATTGGACCGATCAAGTCAACAAGAAGCTGCATAAATCCTTGAATATTTTGCCTTTAAACAGGTCTTTTGGCTTTGATCATGAGTAGCGGCCTCAAGTTGCCCCCTAGTTATCGGAATCAACGTCAGGAAATAGCACAACCCATGCTTTCTGAAAGTACAATCCCATGGACCAAAGACTAAGCCCAGCCGCTAAATAGGTGCCAGCATAGCCCAGCTGTAAAATCCAAAAAGGATAGTCATCGCTAGCCAAGAGCATGGCGATGATGGCAATCATCTGTACCGTTGTTTTGAGCTTGCCGCTGAAGGCAACCGCGACGGTAGCACGCTTGCCTTTTGTGGCCATCCACTCCCGCAAGGCAGAAACCAAAAACTCTCTAGATACAATAATTATCGTTGCCGTCAGTATCAGCGGATAAACACTTACTAACATCACCAGCACCCCGGCTATTAATAGCTTGTCGGCCACCGGATCAAGAAAGGCCCCAAACTCAGAGGTCAAATTAAGCCTTCGGGCCAAATAGCCGTCTAGCCAATCGGTTAGACTCGCAATGCCGAATACGGCGGCGGCGGCTAAATGAGCATAGTGGTAATCTGCAAAATAGATAACGACGACTACTGGTATCAATAGTATACGGGAACAGGTGGCTAAATTGGCTGCATTCATGAGCGGTTCACAAGCGGGCTAGCATTTTCAAATTCGACAGGGTTCAAGGGGGCACTCTTTTATCATTGCATATCCGTTATTGTTGTTTTTCTCTATTATCTTACTTCTATTTCTTTTTATTTTTTCTACCATCTTTTTTCTTTCTTTTTGCTTTTTTGCCTATGAACGGATTTCAAACCGACACAATACCTCAGCTTCCCCGTTGGGAGCTAAGCATTGTGTAAGTGTCCATAGATGTTTTCGGCCAATTTCTTACTTATACCAGTGACTTTCCCAATTTCCGCCTCGCTGGCGTTTTTAATGCCCTGCTGACCTCCAAAGTGTTTCAGTAAATCCCTTCTGCGTTTAGGCCCTAAACCTGGAATTTCCTCCAACGGGGAGACCATTCTAGCTTTGGCGCGCCTAGCTCGGTGGCCGGTAATAGCAAATCGGTGGGCCTCATCTCGCACCTGCTGTAGTAAATGTAGTGCAGGTGACTCTGTTGGCAAAGCCAATTCCCGGTAGCGGTCCCCATTCTTCAAAAACAGAGTTTCCTGACCCGCTCGCCTACTGATGCCCTTGGCGATACCAAGTAGCAGTATCTCAGGCAACTGGAATTGCTCCAAAACATTATGAGCTTGGGTCAGCTGCCCTTTACCGCCGTCGATAAGCACAACATCTGGAATCTTAGCTTCACCTTTGGCAAGTCGGGTAAAACGACGCTTTAGCACTTGATCCATTGCCGCATAGTCGTCTCCGGGGGTGATATCCTTAATATTGAAACGGCGGTAATCGCTTTTTACTGCACCATTTTCGTCAAACACGACACAGGACCCTACGGTTCCCTCGCCGGAAGTATGACTAATATCAAAACATTCAATCCGACTAAGGCTGTTTTCTTTACCCAGCGCATCTTGCAACATGGTAAAACGCTGATGGATGTTTTGCTTATTGCTGATATGCCCCTGTAATGATTCTTTAGCGTTGGTAAGAGCTAGCTCAAGCCATTTGGCGCGATGCCCACGTACTCGCATAGACAATTTGATCTTTCGGGCAGCCACATAACTCAGCGCCTCTTCCAAGTCTTTACCGTCTTCTAATATTGTCGGAACAATGATTTCCGCAGGAATGCTCGCCGCCTTCTCATTGGCTAAATAAGCCTGTGAAATAAAGGCCGATATGACTTCCTCATTAGAATCGGCCAGTCGAAACTTGGGGTAGAAGCTTTTGCTGCCAATAATGCGCCCTGCCCTGACATAAATAGCGTGAACACAGACATAGGGCTGGTTAAATTCAGCGGCAATGATGTCGGCATCACCCCCTTGATTCGCCACATATTGCTGCTCTTGAATCCTGCGCAGATCGAAAATTTGATCGCGAATTACAGCAGCGCGCTCATAATTCTCGCCGACGGCTGCTGACTCCATGTTGTCGGTTAGCTCCTTAGTCAGGACATTGCTTTTGCCTTGCAAAAATAACGTCGAGAAATGCACATCCTTGGCATAATCCTCTTTCGAGATCATATTCACGCAAGGCCCGGTGCAGCGGTCTATTTGGAACTGCAAACAGGGCCTGGAACGATTTTTAAAATAACTGTCCTCGCATTGGCGAACGCGAAACACTTTTTGCAAAATCTGAAGAGTCTCGCGGGTAGCGTTAGCCGACGGGTAAGGCCCAAAAAACCTTCCACTGCGCTTGCGGCTACCCCGATAAAAAGATAAGCGGGGAAAGTCATCTTTGTCAGACAGCATAATGTAAGGGTAGGATTTGTCATCCCGAAGCATGATGTTATAAGGCGGGCGCAGTGTCTTGATTAGACTCTGCTCTAATAGCAACGCCTCAGTATTGCTATTGGTGACAGTTATCTCGATCGATTGAATTTTGGCCACCATAGCCATGGTTTTGGTCGCCAAACCCGATGCACGGAAATAGCTGCTCACTCGGCTATGAAGATTCCGAGCCTTGCCCACGTAGATCACGTCACCCGCCCCATTGATCATGCGGTAAACACCGGGGCGAGAGCTTAAGGTTTCCAGAAAGTGTTTGGAATCAAATTTTACAGGCACAGAATTATCTGCGCCTTTTTCAGGCACAGGCTTGTTGTTCGATTCTGTTGTTTTTGACATGGTCCAGCCGCGAGAAGCCGAGCTAGTTGGCTTCTGAAAATCCAAGGACGCAGCCCTGGAGGGGTTTCGAAAACTTTAAGGCTGGGAGATTAGCGGATACAGCACTCAGGCTCAACTGACAACTGACAACTGCTCAACTATAGGTACAGAATCGCCAAAGTCATTCAGGTCGTCAGATAAACCGTACTTTACTGCCAAAATTGTTAATTCTACGTCGCTGTGAATTCCTAGCTTTTCGAAAATCCTATAACGGTAGCTGTAGACCGTCTTTGGACTTAGCTGGAGAAATTCCGATATTTGACTAACTTTTTTGCTATCGGTGAGCATCTGAGCAATCTGAAGCTCCCGCCTAGATAATTTATCGAACAAAGAATCTTGGCTCTGATTGAAGGGGTCTAGCGCCAAGCGTATTGCTGCATCTGCAGTAACATAGTGTTGTCCCGCATTAACCACTCGAATAGATTTAAGCATTTCCTCAACGCCAATATTTTTGGTAATGAAAGCTTTAGCGCCAGAACGCAGCATCTGAGAAGGGATAACTCCACTTGTAACAGATGACATTGCGATTACTCGCAACTGAGGGTAGGTTTTTGAAAGTCTCAAAGTCGCCTCAATGCCGCCGATACCGGGCATGCGAGCATCCATCAACACAATATCAGGCATCTCGTTCTCGCAACACGATATGGCTTCTTCACCGGTAGAGGCCTCAGCGATGATACGCATGTCTATTTCATCATCAATCATCCTAGCCAAACCAGTACGAACCAGCTTGTGATCATCGACAATAGTTATGGTAATCGGTTTGAGCGGGTTAGGGATCATATTTGTCTCTTAGCTGAGCTGCCCTTGAAAGGCTAAAGCCTAGCTCTGTTTGAATGAAATGCACTTACTTTGTAGGTTGAATTAGTATCACAGGGTATTGAGGTTCACAAATTATGATCAATAAAACGGGAACTGGGTCACAAATTCGTAAAATATCATGAAATTAAGCGCAGGAATTTTGAGTTCCAGCAGGTAGTTTTGGGATGTTTTATGGTAAAAGCTTCCCACATCAAACTAATCTTACCTCACATTCTAGGGCAATACCAAACCGACCTAATACCGAGCTGGCCATTTCCTGAGCAAGTAAAGCGATATCTTCTCCGCTAGCATCGTCAACATTAACAATTACCAATGCGTGTTGCTGATGGACGCCAGCTCCGCCCTTGCGCCTTCCTCGCCAACCTGCTTTATCTAATAACCACGCGGCGGAAATTTTTACTAAACCAGGCTCACCGGAATCAAAACAAGGCAAATCAGGAAATGTTTCTTTCAGAGATTCAACCTTTAACTCTGAAACCAGCGGATTTTTGAAGAAACTACCTGCATTACCTAAAATTTTTGGATCAGGCAGCTTACTGTTGCGAATTCGGCAAACGGCATCAAAAACATCTTGATTAGTAATTTCAGAAAAATCGAGGCCTTCAAACTCAGCCTGCAAAGCACCGTAACTAATATTGGGAATTTGCTCCGTGGCCAACTGCAAAGTAACCCCTAGCACGATCAAGTGCCGGGCATCTGGATACTTGAAGAGACTGTCTCGGTAGCCAAATTCGCAATCCCTATGGCTAAGCTCCACAACTTTGTCCTGCTTTTCGTCATAAACGCTTACAGACACCACAAACTTTTCTAATTCAACGCCATAGGCACCAATATTTTGAATCGGCGCAGCCCCCACGGTTCCTGGAATTAAGGCTAAATTTTCTAATCCATAGAAACCATTATTCATGCAACTCTTAACGAATTCGTGCCAGTTCTCACCGGCGGCCACCCTCACCAAACCAACATTGTTGAGCCACTCTATGCTTTTAAAATGGATCCGAATCACTAGCCCAGGAAAATCCGCAGATAAAAGAATATTGCTACCGCCGCCTATGACCAGCGAGGGAAAGTTAGAGGCCGCACCGAATGCTAGCGCTTCCTTCAAGTCACTGAGATTTGTCACCTCACAAAAATGAGCGGCACTCGTGTGGACTCCGAAGCTGTTATAGGGGGCGAGATCGACGCCATGATGAAAATCCACTGGAATGATCCTTATTTAGATGAAAACTCATACGCAATATGAGCTAAAAATTGATGACAGGCTTGTTCAGCTAAATCCAAAACCAACTCGAAACCGTCGTCACCGTAGTAAGGGTCTGGAATGCTAAGTCGCTTTTGCTCGGTAAAGCTAAACAGAAGCTTAAGCTTTTGCCTATATTCAGGAGGACATCGAGGTTGTAAAACAGTCAAGTTTTCAACATCCATAGCGAAAATATAATCGAATTGATCAAAATCTTGATCGCTGACCTGTCGCGATACTTGGCTAGACAGATCAAAGCCGCGTTGAGACGCTGCCGCGATGGACCTAGGGTCCGGGTTCTTGCCTACATGGTAATCAGCAGTTCCTGCTGAATCCACTGAAACCGCCTTCTCAAGTCCCCTGTCGAAGACTAGCTTTTCAATAACGCCCTGAGCCGTTGGCGATCGACAAATATTGCCGAGACAAACCATCAAAACTTTAATAACCCGCCCGGGTTCTTTTATTAGACCGACAGCATGGACTTTTGCGTTGTCTTGATTAGACGCCATAATCTCAACCTAATCCGCTCTAATTAAAAATTGGCGCACACCCTCAAGGTCTCGCTGCGTATCTACACCGGCAGGAATCTGCTGAGACGACACTTCAACATGGATTTTGACACCATTATGAAGCGCTCGTAGCTGTTCAAGTTTCTCCGACAATTCAAGCTGCGCGACTGGCCACCTAATGAACTGATTTAGCACCTCTACTCGATACGCGTAAAGCCCTACATGACGGTAGCTATTTCCAGCAGACACACTGCCATT
>CAWKZY010000052.1:0-18835 GCA_963854625.1 Gammaproteobacteria bacterium
CTCTATGTCTCCCCTTTGAAAGCTCTTAGCGATGACACTCAAAAGAATCTGGAACTGCCTTTTAATGGCATAGCTGAACATCTGCACTGGGTCGGCGAGACCCCTGTTAATATTCGAACAGCCGTCCCCAGTGGCGACACCTCAGCCGGTGAACGTCAGAAAATGGCGAAAAAACCTCTCAATATTTTGGTCACGACACCTGAGTCACTTTATCTGCATTTAACCAGCGCCAGCGAGCGGGCTATGTTGGTCGGCGTATCAAGACTTATCGTTGATGAAATCCACGCGATGTTAGGCGATAAACGAGGGGCTCATCTTTCTTTGTCTATCGAGAGGTTGCAGCGGCTAATTCTGAAAAGCTCAGGGCAGCATTTACAGCGAATCGGGCTGTCAGCGACCCAGAAGACGATAGAGATGGTGACTAAGTATCTGGTAGTAAATAACAACAGTAAAGACGCAGATGTTGACTGCGTTATTGTAGATTCGGGATTTAGAAGGAAAATAGAGGTGAGCTTGGAAGTGCCAGGCTCGCCACTTACCGCCTTAATGGGTAACGAGGTGTGGGAAGAACTCTACGGAAGGCTGGTGACTTTAGTCGAGAGCCGTGACACCACGTTAGTTTTCGTTAACACAAGACGATTATCAGAGCGGCTTGCGTTAGCACTTTCTGAAAGGCTTGGTGACGACGCTGTCTGCTCCCATCATGGCAGTATGAGTAAGAACCGTCGGCATACCGCAGAGCAGAAGCTGAAGGCCGAAGATCTAAAGGTACTGGTGGCGACCGCTTTTATGGAATTAGGTATTGATATTGGTTCTGTGGATCTGGTGGTATAGTTTTCATCTCCGAAAAGTATTGCAACATTTTTACAAAGGATCGGCAGGAGTGGTCACTCAATCCATGGCTCGCCAAAAGGTATTTTGTTTCCTCTAACCCGAGACGATTTGGTAGAGGCTTCGGCATTGCTTCATTCACTTCAACTGGGCGAACTAGATAGTATAGTAATGCCTGAGAAACCCTTGGACATACTGTCACAGCAAATTGTCGCTGAACTTTGTTCGCCACCCATGTTGAGTGAGCGAGCATTTGAGGGTTGGGACTTAGATGACCTCTACGCTCTTTTTGCAAACGCCTATTCTTATCAAGAATTAACTCGGAAAGACTTCGATATTCTGATAACCATGCTGGCAGAGGGCTACACCACTAGGCGAGGGAGACATGGCACGCATGTTCATTTGGATAGACTGAATAATAGAGTGCGCGCACGCCGTGGCGAGTGCTTTAAAAAGTCTGCGTAAGATGGAATTACGTGGCGCAATTCGTGGAGGTAGAGTTGTCGCGGGAGCTGGGGGAGAGCAATTCGCCCATTCTGAAATAGTTGATGGTTTAAGAAAAGTTAGTAAAGATAAACAGAACAGGTCTGAAAAAAAATACTTTTGCCTTTCCTCTACAGACCCATTGAATTTACTCAGCCTATTGTTACCGAATCGGAAATTGTCACGGATGTTGAGTAACCGAGTGTTGTATTAAGGTGGGGTGCCACTGGCTGTTATTAATGCAGGGGAGGCTCAGTTTCTTCGTGATGTTCCAGAGGATCAAAAATGAAGCCTTCAACAAATGCTTTTGAAGCGAAAATTTCCGGTTAAGCTGAAAAGCTATTTAGGAAAATGATTCGTATTTATTTGGAGCAATGTTGTCAGTTTCATCAGCGATAAAAGATTGTAATGAAGTCATAGCTTGCAAAATAAATTACTACAGTCAAAGGGCCGATTTGCAGGTAAAAAAAACCCCGCTACTACTCACGTAATAGCGGGATCTCCTACTTTTATGGGAGCTCTGAATCTAAACCATATAAACCTCAGATAAAATCTGAAGAATTAAGTTAGTTCACCCCAACTACCCTCACAGTAAATACAAAACGTAAAAACTAGAGTGAGCAGTTGGAGGCTCCCTTAATAGATTGGCTATTGATGGGATCACCTCCTTTTTTAAACTCAGGGTGACAAAGACTGCTAATGGGCTCCCCCTGTAAAGAACCGATAGCAAAGGACTGAGGGTTTTATATAACACATGGCGCTAAGTGTAAAGAGGCTAATACGATAATAATGCCATGCTCATCACATAAATTCCTACAAAGCTAAGAATCCAAAAATCCAAATTATGAGTGAGTTTATTTTATGCGATCGAATCTGCTGCACAGAGCTTGCAGTTTGAATATTTAGGCTACACTTTGATAAATAGCAGAGTTTATCGTTGGTGGGAACGATGATTGAGAGAAGACAACATAGACGGGTCGAAGTTGATTACTGGGCAAGCCTTAAGCATCCTTTGTTAGGAGCGGTGACGGCTGATATTCAGGAAATGTCATCAAGTGGATTTTCTTTAACCTTGGACGAAGAAATGAACTTTTTTGTGATGATGGAATTAGATGTCCAAGTACACGGCGAGGGTTGGGACGGTTCTATGCCGCCTTTGCCTATGAAAGTTATGCGCGTGCAGGAGAGAGAAATAGCACTAAGGTTTTTAGATAGCTGTGAAGATTTTTGGATGCCGCCTGTGGATGAAGAATATTTTCTTCCGTTTAGCGATTCGATTCTCTACGATGATTCAGATGATTTTGATACTCGGCTATAAACTAGGCCCTTAGAATATAAAAGCACATCGGGCGGAACACAAAAAAGGCTGCTGCTGTGTTAGAGCGAAAAGAAATAATAAATCGAGATGAATAAAACGATAGCAATTAAAAGCCAGTAGGCGATGAATTGGAAAGGTCTATCTTTAAAGCTGTCAGTTAAGGTTTTCACCTTAGCTTCTTGCTCAGTATCTAGATCCTTATTACTCAGCAGTTGATATTGATACTCATCGATAAGCGTTCGGGCCTGGGTGAATTGAGCAGGATCTTTGACCCAAAGTGCGGGCATTGAAATCCCCCAATTGCCAGCGAAAGTCTCGAAGTAATCGATACTTTGTGAGTCGAGTAAAGCGCGGACTTCATCCGCTTCCTCAATGGGTACATCACGCATTCTAAAAAGTAGTTTGGACATAAATGTTCGATGTGGGCTTTCGACTTGGAGGTCTATAGGGAGCATGCTACCTTTATCCTAAATCAGAGTAAATCAGTGTAATAAGAAGTATAGGAATTCCCATGAAATCAAGAATTTTACGTAGTTGTGGGTTAATGTTGGGGTGTCTGTTTTCCACGTGCGTTCTTTCGAGTATCGCTAGTGCAGACAGCTCGGTTTGGCTGGTTCAAGCCGAGGACCACACAGTTTATCTCGGTGGCACTGTGCACTTGCTCAGAGCCGCTGATTATCCACTGCCAGATGAATATGGTGAAGCCTATGCTGCGTCGGCCAGTCTCGTATTTGAAACAGATTTGAGCTCTATGAGCGATCTATCGGTTCAGGCCAAGCTATTGCAACAGCTTCGCTACGATGATGGAGAGTCACTGAAAACGGTGCTCAACGAGGAGGCGTACTCTGTATTGGAAGCCTACACAGGTTCTATTGGGTTGCCATTAGCTATGTTAGAACAATTCAAACCCGGGATGATCGTAAGTACATTACAGATTATGGAATTCCAGCGAATAGGCTTCACCCCGCAAGGTGTTGACGCGTACTTTAACACCTTGGCAATGAGTGATGGTAAGCCCCTTGGTCAATTGGAAACTATCGATGCTCAAATAGGTTTTCTCGCTTCCATGGGTGAAGGTAACGAAAGCGAGTTTATTCTACTGTCGTTAAAAGATTTAGAAGATACTGTGGAGGTTATGGATGACATGATTGCGGCATGGAGAATAGGGGATAATGATGCCTTATCAGAGCTTTTTGTCACGGATATGCTAGAACAAGCGCCTGAAATATATGATTCTTTGTTGAAACAGAGGAATTTGAATTGGCTGCCTCAATTAGAGGATATGCTAGAAAGCCCTGAAATTGAGTTTGTATTAGTTGGAGCCGCTCATCTAGTAGGCCCAGATGGCTTGCTAGCGATGTTGCAGGCTAAAGGCTATCAAATCTCGCAGCTCTAGAACCCCTGGCTTAGCGTCAATAGTTCCTGCATGGGCGATCCGGAGAGGCCTAGCGGGTTATGAAAGACCTGATTTAGGCTGCTAAAAGCTAACAGGCGGGCAAAAAAAAAGAGGACTCAAAGAGTCTCTCTTTTTATAATGCCCTAGTTCTAAAAGGATTAAGAACTGGTTTTGTGACTTAATACAATTTGTCTTGGGCCACTT
Organism: Gammaproteobacteria bacterium; assembly: GCA_963854625.1. Taxonomy (GTDB): domain Bacteria; phylum Pseudomonadota; class Gammaproteobacteria; order Pseudomonadales; family Pseudohongiellaceae; genus UBA9145. Next base: position 4,233 of record CAWKZY010000052.1, read on the forward strand.
GTTGACGTCTGACCACTCACACCAGAGGGAATTTGTTGAACTTTCCCGCCAGTCTTCATAAATGCATCGATGTGCTCCGCTAAATCTTCACGGCTACTTACGACGGCTTCTTTTTTTGGTTTATTAGCCATAACAACCCATTCCCACTGCGTTAAAAGCCGATAATTGTACAGCAAATCTGCGCTTTCATCTAATCTGACTTCTGCTAGGGAGTGAGATCTTAATTTCTTGCCTTTGAACCTAATCTCTTTCGAGGCCGAGTGTAATAGCTAGAATAATAGTCTACAGGCAATTCTCCAATCACATCATCTAACGATGCTTTGTAGATTACCTTCATTTTAGCCATTAGCTCTAAATCTAGGTGGCAGCCGTAGTTGCGAATTGTTTCGATATCCTCAAGTTGCTTCCTTGATACCCCCAACAAGCGAGCACCTTCGTTCATGGAATATCCTGCATTTAATCGCAGTTGGCGGACGTTCTTTTTTACGGTAACAGTTATCGGTGAAAATTTTGAGTATTGAGCTTGATCCATAGATTTATCGCTAGCCTTTCAGCTGGTGATTCCAATAGTGCGATTCACCAAATGTGAAAGACCATGCCTCCGGTCTTATTTTTAATCAACAACTGAAGATCAGCGAAGTGAATGACCTTTCGAATTGCCATAAGTAATATAACAACGCTAGCACAGCTACTTTTTAATGGTAATATTTACTTCTATTTTGAGTAAAATTTAGTTTTTTTAGAGATTGTAGTCCACTGTAAGTTCAAATTTCAGAATAGAAACCCACTTGAACGTCCATATTCCGATGTTTTGAGGTGTCCTTGGGTTTAATTAAAATAATTATGGTCGTAAAGAATGAATGGAGCCCGGAGTAATGTCAGAGTCTAACTTAACAAAAGAACAACAAAATGACGTTTTAGTAAAGGTAGCCGCAAAAACGGTGGTGAGCTTTCACTACCGCATGAGCGAAGTGGATACTGAGGGTAAATTTGGTGATTGGGTGGAAGACTCTTACGAGGCGGAGCCTCTTTACTACCTCCATGGTTTTGGAAACATTATAAGTGGAGTAGAAGGCGCACTGGAAGGTATGTTGGTGGGTGATACAACTGCCGTAACGTTGGACCCGATTTCAGCTTACGGTCCGCGCAAAGACAACGCGACTCAGCGAGTTCCGGTAAAGCATTTGCAGTTTGCCAAGCCTGCAAGAAAGATCCTTCCGGGTATGGTGGCGGGAGTCAAGACTGGAAAAGGTATGCGCAATGTTGTCATAGTCAAGGCTGGGAAATTCAGCGCTGATGTTGACTTCAATCATCCTCTCGCTGGGAAGACCCTTCACTATGAGTTAGAGATCATCAGCGTCAGGCAGGCTAGCGCTGAAGAAGTGGCTCACCGACATGTACATGGTAACGGTGGCCATAACCATTAGCCTTCCAAGTCACCTAATTGGATCGGGCGAGGTTTTAGCTACCTCAAGAATGCTCGAGATAATTTTCTGGCTTATCACATCTTCGTAATAATTCTCTCCGGTATTGCGCTGGGCAAGTAATTTGTTATTTTCTCAAATACCGACGTTTTCCTGTTGTATGATTAAGTCTTTTATTGCCCATTCATATCCTAATATTTGTTCAAGATAACAGTATGTTGTTCGCCGTTGAGTTTCATTTCTAGTCTTTTAAGGAAATTTTTGATTTTTTTTTAAACACTAAATCGGTGTTATTTAATCCATGCACATTATATCTGGAGTAATGCTGACCTTTCACACTCTTACTATGTTCCCAACCGCTATTTGAAGTACGTCAACGTTAAACAGGCCCTTATAAATAGCGTCTGGCAGGTTCTATGAGCATCCAGACATCCTATCGGCCAAGCCAATAGGGGCGGATATAATTACGGTGTGAACCTCGTTGTAAAGAAAGCGCGAGGAATCACTGGAATAACAAATGCCGATACTACGTATCTGTAAAGACAGTCCCATTTGATCTTAATAACAGTTACCTGCCCCGGTGATTGGCAGCATGTGTTTTGGATAGCCGCAGCTTCTAGCAACTGAAACCAATGCTCTGAAACGTGCTCATGTTCTAAAACACTAAGAATTATGTCCCTTTAATAGAAACTCTATTCGCACTGTAGGTTTCGAATATCTTATTGATTGGATTAAAAAAGCGGATGCTGAAATTAGAGAGCCTTTTGAACGACTCTTCATTGACACTGGTAGAGCCGCGAACGTCTGCTAGGAGAATTGTATAATGACATATTTTGGCATCTGCCTCTTCTGCCCCAGAGTGTGTTTGTAGTTGATACAGAGTACCAGAAGACCTAGTAAACCTATTGTCCTCCTTATCGTTAAGAATATTAATGCTATTAAAAGCCCTATGAACAATATGAAAAAATTTTAGATCACGTTTAAATTTTCCGGCATTATGCAGGAGCTATAGGGTTGTCTATGCACCTACGGATTTAACTTAAGCTGATATGTTGTCTCTATATTGATAAAATGATTTTATGCGTTCAGAGTTAAGTTTTTGGTTTTCACTTATGCTTTCTTCCGCTTAAAAAGAGACGGGCAGTCTTTACTTCTAAGCGTTCTAACAAGGCAGAGTTAGATAATTTTTAAGCACGCTAGTGGCTGTCCGTTGGGACACTAACTTTTCCATCTTGTAGGTAGCCAACTTGCGAATATTTTTCCGTCGAAGAAGATTTCAATATTGTCTCCTGATTCAATCCAAATAAACTTCTCTACTGTATTTACCTTTGTATCTTCGGCAATGCCGCTTTAGATTTACAGTCGAAACAAACCATCTAGCTCATCATGAATCTCGGTTTTAGCGGGCTTTGGTTTGCTTTGTTTAATCAGTGGTATTTAAAGCGCGCTGACGCGGGGACTAAACATGTCTGTAATTTTAAGATCAAGACTTAGTCCGCCAGACTTTTCTCTATTTGTATCTTGTAGGCTGTATTCGTAAGGATACAGGGTCAGTTTAGCTAAGCGTTGTGGTCTGCAGTAGCGAGTTCAGAATAAGATCTAGAAGAACCTTATGATCTGCCCCCAAGATCGGTCTCAAATGGGGCGAAGCTCTCGATCTTCGACACCCTGAATGTGAGCTAATAGTGGTTTGTTGACGCTGTACAATATAGTGTCATAGCTTCGTTTTAATCAGAATAACCTTCAATCTATCGCCCGCGCCTCTGCGGCGTCGCGGACTTTTAGATCAGACAATCAAGTTACAACAATCGAGCTCTAATATCCCTGATCTCCGTGCGAGCGACTTGGTTAAAGGAGGTGCTTGATCGCAGCAAGCTGAAGAAAGCTGACATGATCGACAGTGAGATCGGCTTTAACCCGATGGACTATACGGTCATCATATCAAAATAGGGTTAACGAAATTGCTTAAGCTGCTTTGAGTTATCCTAGGCTTTGGATTTTGGAGTAGCAGCTTGTGACAACAGTAATGCTGTTAGTTATTTACTATCTCTAAAGTATTTGCGGCTTAGTTTAACGCCAATGTGGACGTTGTTGATGAGCCGCGACAAACCTTCAGTACTGAGTTTTATAACTGGGCTCAGCTTTCAATAATGACAGCAGGCTTTCTTCTACGGGCGGGTTGATCTCATTCTTTAGCTAGAATTTGTTTCATATTTCAGTATTTCAAAAGTGTTGGAACTTGCAGCCGCAAATTTGTGGACGATTGCACATGGTTGAAAATCTACATAAAACGAGAATCTTTACAATATATCAATCTACAGCGATGCATAGGTGGGGGGATTCCCTGTGAACATAAAATAAGCCATTTCAGGGTATAGCTGACGGCTGATTTAGCAGTAAATCCAGCTTATTCATCATTTGGTTTTGCTGGCGATGTAAAAATAATCTGAAAACCGCAGCAAAGGTATTCTTCCAACCAGAAAGCTCGTATTCCCCTTCTACTTCAACAACCGTATTGCAATCGACATTGCGAAGGAGGATAGAAAAGGCTAGGCGTAAATCGTTCACTTGAAGCATGAGAACTATCTCTGCCTCTGGGTCCCAGTGCAAGATCTCAATTAGTCCGTTGCCGAACAAGCCGTTTATGTCAAATATTGAGCCTCTTGAGATGGTGTGGTGGCCATTCGTCAATACCTTATCAACTCCTATAACCCAATCTGACCAAGAGCTGATTTCTATGAGGTATGCCCAAATACCTGTAACTTGCTCAGGAGCGGGACCAACCAGCATTGGGTCAATGGCTGTGTGGTGGACCTTAATGTTTGCGGCTGGGAAATTGTAGGTGCTCATAGGATAGTTTTACTGTAAATCTTGACTTGAATTGTTGATCTGAACTCAAGTCAGAGGCTTAGGCAAGCTAAAATTTGATTAAGTGCGTGGGCTTCGATGAAGAAGTCACTACTGCGGACACTAAGGGCATTACTCACAAAGAATCACTCGTAGGTCTCGCAATTTCGTCTCGGGCTTGGGCTGCCTGCAGGTGCGGCTAATAATTAAGTTTGGATGGATAAGAGAAAGAAATAAAACTGAGTGCCTGTATTAATAGTGGCGATTGTATTCTCATTTGTAAGTTTCAGCGTGTATCTCAAATATAAGATCGCACAGATGAAATTAGGCTTTGATCAAGGTTCGACGGCGGCGAGAAGCGAAAATGGAAAGCTCTTCGCTAAAGTTAAAGAGTTAGAAAAACGGATTTAAATAGTTGAGTTAATCGTGACTAATGACAAGGTCCTGCTTCAAAATAGAATGGAAGCACTAGCATAAATAGCCTTCAACTTATTTTTCATTGCTTAAAACTAGCTTAATTTACTAGAAATCCATCATCTCACAGCACATAATGAAAAACGGTTAACCTAAGTGCCGAATTGGGCCCCCAAACACAAGTAAGTGAGAGTGGTAAAATAAAAACAATATTACAGTCAGGAGAAGCACTATGAGTTTCGATAAGAGTTTCGATAAGAGTTTCGATAAGAATTTCGATAAGAATCCAGAAGATAACGGAAGAAGAAACCTACTCAAAGGCGCCATCAGTGGCGGTGTACTAGCCGCAAGTGCGGCAACTCTGCCTGGGCTTGTGTTTCCTGCACTGGCTCAAGGAGAGAAACTTGTGCCTTTCACCGACGTTCCAGACACATTTAGAGTTGGGCCTGTCAAACCCAATGCTGTTCACTATCTCGACACGAGGGAAATTGATACTTACTTTACAGATAATGATGATTTCTATTTGGTTCAACACTACGGCCAGCCCGAAGTAGACAATGATAGCTATCGTTTGCGTGTCACTGGAATGGTAGACAAAGAACTTGAATTCTCGCTAGCCGATCTGATGTCAAAAGATGTTATTGAACAGCAAGTCGGGTTTGAGTGCGGTGGTAATGCTCAGCGGCTTTTTCAGGGATTGATAGGAAATGCCTACTGGCGCGGACGAACGCTAAACACGATTCTGGAAGAAGCAGGTATACAGGATGGGGCTAAGGAAATCGTTTTCTTTGGCGCCGATATTGCCAAAGAGGAAATTCGAGGCCAAGAAGTGGATAAAGCTTTTGCGCGTAGCCTTTCGATTGAAGATGCAATGCGACCAGAGAATATGCTCGCGTTCGAAATGAATGGAGAACCATTACCCCACTATCACGGCAAGCCTGTGAGACTCGTTGTGCCGGGTTGGTATGGTGTAGCAAACGTAAAATGGATTACCCAGATTCATGTGCAAGACACACGATATATGGGCCGTTTTATGGGCCGTGATTATGTTACTTTGAAGAAAGAAAATATTGGCGGCGTTGACAGATGGGTAGAAAATTCAGTGACTACCATGAATTTAAAATCATCTATCATTAGGGTTACCGAACTAGGTGGCAATTATAAGGTTCAAGGTTTCGTGCTGAACGATGGTACAGCGATTGAGAGTGTTGAAGTTAAGGTGGACGATGGCCCTTGGCAGCCCGCTGAAATGAACCCGCGCAATACTAAATACTCATGGAAATTGTTTAGCTTTGACTGGAATAATCCAAGCCCAGGAGAGCATAGACTGATTTCAAGGGTTACTGACATCAATGGAAATGTGCAAGCGACTCCCGAAGAGTTACCTGAAAAAATCAGCTACTGGGAAGACTTTGGGCAATTCGAGCGCACGGTAGAAGTATAGTGTTGAAGACAGTAGTCTAAGCAGGCCTTAAGACATTGTATATCCTCCTTCAAATTGCGGCCTGAGACTGCAAAGCCACAGGCTGTCGAAGGCTTCATCCTAACGCGTCAATGGGTGGAGACGAGTGTAGGTCTAGAGTTAATATATTGGTTCGCTACAGTAGATGGACCATTGCGTCTCCGCTTATCCGGTCAAGAGGCAGTGTGTTTTTATGTTGCAGATCAAACTGAGAATGTGGGCCGAGCCTTGCGTGCAATACGGGGTTGGCACAGCAAGAAAACTAAGCTTAAAAATTTCAATAAAGAACTAGTTTCTGCACTCTACTTTCGAAGCCAAAGGCAGCTATATACGGCGCGAGAGAAATTAGGCGATGCTGGCATAGTCTGCTACGAAGCTGATATTAAACCTACCGATAGATTTCTAATGGAGAGATTTATAACCGGTGGAGTAATTATTCAGGGAGAGAGTGCTGGTCGCACAGGCTTCCGAGATCTCCAGAACCCCCAACTTAAACCTGCCCAAGTTAGGCCACGCTTAAGCGCAGTTTCTATAGATATAGAAACTGATTTTGCTGCTCAGAAACTCTATTCTATTGCCATTTACTCAGACTCAGTATCATTGGTTCTAATGATTAATGAGAATCCAGAAGAGGTTGATGAAGAGACGTTAGTACTGCGATATTTCCCCACTGAAAAAGAGCTACTCGCCTATTTTATCGAAACAATAGAAGTGCTAGACCCTGACATTTTAATGGGATGGAACGTTGTTAATTTCGACCTTCGCTGTCTACAAATGTTTTGCGATCGGGCCAGTATTGAGCTTCGCCTAGGTCGAAATGCAGAGGTGGTCAAATGGCGCCAATCTGCTGATTCAAATGATCGTCACTATGCACTGCTAGCGGGTCGTGTGGTGCTTGATGGGATCGAACTGATGCGGTCGGCAACTTATCAATTTGAAAACTTTTCCTTAGAGCACGTGTCACGGGAATTGCTTGATAGAGGGAAACTGGTAGATGACGTTGATGCCCGGGGGGCTGAAATTACATCACTTTTTGAAAACGCGAAATTGGCTTTAGCAAAATACAATCTAGAAGACTGTAAGCTGGTTTGGGATATCTTTGAAAAAGAAAAGCTAATTGATTTTGCTATTGAGCGAAGTCTACTAACTGGTTTGGAATTAGACAGGGCTGGAGGTTCTGTTGCCGCTATGGACTTCCTTTATTTGCCTCGCTTACATAGACAGGGCTATGTAGCTCCCGCGATGGATCAGCTTGAATCTAGTAATATCAGTCCAGGTGGTTACGTAATGAACTCCATACCTGGTATTCACAGAAATGTTATTGTCTTGGATTTTAAGAGTCTATATCCAAGTATCATTCGCACGTTTAATATTGACCCCTTGGCAATGGTAAAAGGGTTAGATGTAAAAAATCCTATCATAGGTTTTGATGGCGGGAAGTTTTCTAGAACAGACAGTATCCTCCCAGGGCTTATAACCACGCTTTGGGCTGCCAGAGATCGTGCCAAGCTGGCCAACAACAAGGCGTTGTCTCAGGCAATAAAGATCATAATGAATTCGTTCTATGGCGTGTTGGGGACACTAGGGTGTCGATTTTTTGATTCGAGATTAGTCAGCTCAATTACAAAGCGTGGGCATGAAATCATCATTCAAAGTAAAGTCTATATTGAATCTAAAGGCTACCAAGTAATCTATGGAGATACCGATTCGGTCTTCGTTCTTCTTTCAAATATTGACGACAATGAAGTAGCTAAAATTGGAAATGAACTTTCTTCAGAACTAAATATTTGGTGGGGAGATAAACTATGGCAAGACCAAGGAATCAAAAGCCACCTTGAAATACAGTTTGAAACCCATTACCGGAAATTTTTCATGCCTACTATCAGAGGGTCAGATGCGGGAAGCAAAAAACGCTATGCTGGGTTAGTTGGCTCAGACAAGTTAGTGTTTAAAGGACTTGAGTCAGTGCGCAGTGACTGGTCTCCTTTGGCGCGAGATTTTCAAAGGGTCCTGTATGAAAAGATATTCCATGACCAGCCCGTTGAAGCTTACATTAAACAAACGGTGCAAAAATTACTAGCCGGAGAGTGTGGTTCGCAGTTAACGCTAAGGAAAAGGTTGCGCCGGAAGCTGGTGGCCTATGTGAAAAATGTACCTCCCCATGTTCAGGCAGCTAGGAAAGCAGAGGCAATAAGGGCTGCCAAAGGGCTGCCAAGCTTGTATGACTCGGGTGGTTGGATAGAGTATGTAATGACGGTTAATGGGCCAGAGCCCAAGCAGTATCTACGTTCGGTAATTGACTTTGATTTTTATATAGACAGACAATTAGCGCCAATAGCAGATTCGATACTGGCCTTTCAGTCGCAAACTATGGATAAAATTCTCAACAAACAGATCGGCCTTTTTTAGGTTTTGGAGGTATACATGACAAGTTACTTGGTATTAACAGTAATAGCTGACGATAAGCCGGGATTGGTGGAGTCTTTGGCGGCAGTAATAGCGGAGAACTCGGGTAACTGGCTTGAAAGCAGCATGTCGCAATTGGCGGGCAAATTCGCCGGAATATTGAAGATAAGTGTGGATGATTCACATCTCAATCAGCTTGAGTTAGCTTTAGAGGCGCTCGGCGGGCTAAAGCTGGTTATGGAGCGTGTTGAGACGGATCAAACTTTTGGGGGACCCATAACAGTCGAGTTAAACCTGATGGCAAATGATCGGCCGGGGATTGTTAGAGAGATATCCCGTGCAGTTGCTGACCTTTCTGTGAATGTAGAGAAATTAACCACCAGTTGCTCTTCTGCGCCAATGTCCGGGGTAGATCTCTTCAAGGCGACGGCTACATTGAAAGTGCCGCCTTCGCTAGAGTTGAGTAGATTGCGGGAAGAGTTAGAGAGTCTCGCTGACGATATGATAGTTGAAATTGATGCGAGCTAAGGTGGTCAGATTGGTTTTGTCATTACCGGTAGAGTTAACTTTATTTGCTCTAGCTGATCTATAAGATTTGTTAGCAAATTAATACACTCAACCACCTCAAACTCTAAAGTGCTGTCTTCTAAATAGCTGTTGGCTTGCCCAAAACTACTATAAAGCAGAATCAGGCAAGCCTTGCTTGAATCTAAATTCTGATAGAAAAATTCTTCAAAAGCGGGGGACACTGAACTTAGTACCTTATCCAAGGTGACTCCATTAGACGTTGGCGTTTCTAAAAGAAGCCGTTCAACACTTTGTAGCTGAGCTGCAACTGTTATTTCAGAGGTTTGACTGAACGGAGATTGAAGGCCAGACTCATACTCACCGTTTAGAAGCGGGTACAGTGACCGAACTAATAACTCCTCGGTTAACATCGCTGTCGATGATTCTAGTAACAAATTCAAAAGGGTCGCTGAACTCCGATCCTGCGCTGTTTTTAGGAAACTATTACTGGCATCTTCCCAGATCGCAAAACTGGAATTAAAATCCTCAAGTAGAATTGCGCTGATTAGACGCAGTAGTTCGCGTCGCCGGTTATTGCCAATTTGGCTGATCTCCATACCACTTTCGCGTTGGATGTTGGTGAGTTCATTTACCGGGACGAAGTCCTCGAATCCTCTTGGTTCGGTATTAACATTTGGTTCGCCCCATAAAAGAAATTCAATCACATGAAAACCTAGCGTTGCCTCAGTCACATCAAATAATCCATGCTGCCGCTTAAGGCTTTCGGGGGAAAGCTCTACATTGACATCATGGACAATTCCGCCGGCTTCATAGCCGGCTACCGAGTCAACATAGCCGGCGATGATAGGCCAGTAATCCATCTGATAAGCCATTCGGTAAAGTTGATCGCTCTGATTCTCTCGTGAAATCAGTGTGGTAAAATACAAATGCAAGTTGCTTTGATGATAGCTTTGATGAGCCGATGCCCAACTTTTTTGACCGTCAGCTAATGTGCGTAAGCTAGGAGACTCAAGGAGAGACTCTATATTTTGCTGAAGGGATGCGAGCTCGGCTCGCAGGTCCGTGAAATCGGAATCAATCTGTGCAACGTATTCCAACATCAGCTTTTTTACCGATAGGGATGTCTCCACGTCAAAAGACTGTATTAGCACTTCTTTAGAGGAGGGCACACCAGCGGCTGTTGACGGTGTAATTGGTGTAATTATGGTTGGATTAGGTGAGCTTGGACTACATGAAAGAAAAATAAGAATGGATGCACAAGCGACGCTTAACCTTACTTTTGTGCTGATTTTTTTCACAATTAACGTAGAGAAACACATGACCAGTTTCGCCTATTTGCTTCGTCTATAAGCATTTCATCTCCATCCACTACAACAGCTTCTTTTACTCGCTGTAGCAAGGGCAAATCATTAATCGAGTCACTGTAGAAAATGCTTTCCTTAAGGTCTAATTCGGCAGATATTGCGATCTCTGAACCCAGCCATTGATCTAGCTTATTCACTTTACCCGATTGAAAGCAGGGAGTGCCAAGAATCTCACCAGTAAAGCGATCACTCTGAATTACTAAATCTGTTGCGATTAGTTTATCTACGCCGAACATCTGAGCAATTGGTGTGGTGATAAAGGAATTGGTGGCAGTGATTATTACGCAATAATCACCGGCGGCTAAGTGTTGATTAACAAGTGCAACGGCTTTAGGTAAGATCAGTGGTCTGATGAACTTTTGAGTGAATTCTCGGTGCATCGACGCCAGTTCAAGCTGAGAGAGGTGCATTACTGGCGCCAAGGTAAATCGTACATATTCGTGTATATCTAGTGTGCGGTCTTGGTACTGTCTATAGAATTCATTGTTACGTTTGCCGTGTTCGATTGCCGAAACTAAGCCTCTATCTATCAGATATTCACCCCAAGCGTGATCGCTATCTCCGCAGAGTAAAGTATTGTCTAGATCGAAAAGGGCTAAGCGAGTTGTCATGTAGTTTGTCTGCTCAAAAGACAAGATTATACCCACGGACTAGGTTCAGGGTCAGGAAATCCGTATATGGTTTGTTATTTTTCTGACCTCTTTTTCTATGTTGTTGAATATTAACAATATTAGCTGACATCAATGGCTTGTTGCCATTGAATAGTGAAGACAGGTTGTGAAACAATGCTAGCTCACTCCTGTTTATGGATAAATGCACGTGATTGACTCTAATGGGTATCGGCCTAACGTAGGCATTGTAATTTGCAATCGCATTGGCCAAGTACTGTGGGCGAAAAGGATTGGTCAAAGTGCATGGCAGTTCCCTCAAGGGGGAATCGATCAGGATGAACATATAGAGGCAGCTCTTTTTCGTGAGCTAGAGGAAGAAGTTGGCCTTAAGGAAATTGATGTAGCCATTCTTTATCAGACTAAAGAATGGCTACATTATGATTTGCCGCAAAATTATATCCGCCAGCATAAAGATCCCGTTTGTATAGGTCAGAAGCAAAAGTGGTTTTTACTAAGCTTGGAAAGCGATGAAAGCGCAGTTCAACTAAAAGGAGACGTCCAACCTGAATTTGATGACTGGAAGTGGGTGAGCTATTGGTATCCTATAAATCAAGTCATCGAGTTTAAGCGAGATGTATACCGCCGTGCGCTGAAAGAATTGATTACACCTTTGAATAAGTACGTAAAAGCGAACTAGAAGTAATTTCCGCCTTTTGTGGATTACTAAAAATTAAGCGCAATGTTGGCAGGCCTCATGCTAGTTTGTGTCAGTTTTGCGATTATTTAGAACTACTGGAACCGGTATGCTCGAACAATTGCGCGTCATTGTGCAGGAAGTCAACGCGGCAAAAAATTTGCAGTCTGCGTTGGACATTATTGTGCATCAAGTTCGAGAGTCTCTGAAGACACAGGTTTGTTCTGTGTATTTGCTCGACTCTGATTTAAATAGCCATGTTCTGATGGCATCAGAAGGTCTTAGAAAAGCATCGGTTGGTCACGTTAGCCTAGAAGTAGGTGAAGGTCTTGTCGGATTGGTGGCAAAACATGCCGAGCCTATTAATCTGAGAGATGCATCTCTGCATCCAAGCTTCCATTATTTGCAAGAAACCGGTGAAGAAGATTTTCACGCCTTTCTTGGTGTCCCAATCATTCACCATCGCTCAGTACTTGGCGTTCTAGTGGTTCAGCATGAAGAAAAGCGTCGCTTCGATGAGGGGGAAGAAGCTTTTCTTATAACGTTGTCGGCTCAATTGGCTGGCGTTATCGCCCATGCAGAAGCAACCGGTGCTATTGAGGGAATGAGTCCTTCGGGACAGAAGACGTCGGATACTGTTTTTCCTGGTGTGTCAGGTTCATCCGGTGTCGCCATAGGTCAGGTTGTAGTGATTTTTCCTCCTGCAGATCTTAGCCAGATTCCTAATCGGCGAGCTCGAGATATCGACCAGGAAATTGAATTTTTTAATACCTGCTTAGAATCTGTCCGAAGCGATATGAAAGGTATCCACGATCGCTTAGCAGGGCATGTGGCAGAGGAAGAGCGGCAACTCTTTGATGTCTATTTGCACATGTTAGACGATGATGCCCTTGGCAACGAGGTGGTGGCGCGTATAAAGCTCGGAAATTGGGCGCAAGGCTCACTGGCCTACGTGGCTAATGAGCATGTTAGAACTTTTGAAATGATGAACGACGCCTATCTGAGCGAAAGGTCGGTGGACATTAAGGATCTTTGCAGTCGAGTACTGTTTTATTTACAGCAGAAAGAATCCGTGGTGACTGAATACGGTGATAATACTATTCTGGTCAGTGAAGAATTAACTCCGAGCATGTTAGTTGAGGTACCAAAAGAAAAGCTGAAAGGCCTAATCTCAGTAAAGGGTTCTGGTAATTCCCACGTTGCAATTCTTGCTCGAACTATGGGTATTCCTACGGTAATGGGAGCTCTAGATTTACCTTTCAATAAGCTGGACGGTAAAGAGATTATCGTCGACGGCTACAAAGGCGAAGTGATAACGAATCCATCGGATCAACTGCGCATTCGCTTTCAAAATACCATTGAAGAACAAAATCAATTAATAGCAGGTTTAGAAGGCCTAAAAGATCTACCGTGTGAAACAGCAGATAATCACCGAGTTAGCCTGTGGGTCAACACCGGTTTAATGTCGGATGTTATGCAGTCCTTAGATCAAGGTGCTGAGGGGATTGGTCTTTTTAGAACAGAAGTTCCTTTTCTTCTGAGTGAGCGTTTTCCAAGTGAGCATGAGCAGACAGAGATATATAGGGAACAACTTCAGGCATTTGCTCCGAAAATAGTAACCATGCGCACACTGGATATTGGTGGTGATAAATCATTGTCCTATTTCCCAATCGATGAAGAAAATCCTTTTTTGGGGTGGCGAGGAATTCGAGTGACCCTTGATCATCCAGAGATTTTTATGGCGCAGGTCAGAGCGATGCTGCGAGCGAGCATTGGCCTCGAAAACCTTCAGATAATGCTGCCAATGATAAGTAATATTCACGAAGTAAATTCGGCTAATCAGCTTATCAAAAAAGCTTATAGAGAGCTTATCCAAGAAGGTCATAACGTTAAGTTCCCGCCTGTGGGTGTAATGATCGAGTTACCTGCGGCCGTCTACCAAACTCAGGCATTGGCAAAGTTGGTTGATTTCATTTCTGTCGGCAGTAACGACCTAACTCAGTATCTTTTGGCAGTTGATCGAAATAATCCCAGAGTCGCAAATCTTTATACGGCGTTTCACCCAGCAGTATTGGCAGCTTTGCAACAGGTTGTAGTGCTCGCTCAAGCTGAAGGAAAAACCGTTAGCATTTGCGGGGAGATGGCCGGGGACCCCGGTGCTGCTGTTCTACTGGTCGCAATGGGATTTGATGTTCTATCGATGAATGCATCTTCACTGCTAAAAGTGAAATCTGTTATACGGAGTATTAGCTTAGATGCGGCCCAAGATTTGCTCGACCAAGTAATGCAAATGGATGACGCGCAAATGATCAGAAGTGCTGTTGATTTAACGCTCTACAACGCTGGCGTCGACCGACTACTTCGCTCTTCTCGAACTAATTAGAGGCTCTGTAACTTTCAACCGGCTACTACTTTTTATTATCTGCTCTCGTCAACTTACCGCTGATAGTCAATGTAATCTAAAGCTATCCAATATCCGACAAGCAATACTGGGTACTTCACAAAAGCGGTAGTCTAATTGGCCTGAGTTAACTCTTCATTCAGGTTGGCAGGATATTCCGCCCGCAATTTCCTGAAGGCGACTTGAAATTCTGGCCCGGCCCGATCCTCATGCACATATTCACCAGAGACTATCGAGTGAACCCGACTTACCGATCTAGCCCAAACAAGCCCTGCTGTGCGTGTCTCATACATCTCATCTTCAAGGCAGGCAATATAGTTAAGTTCAGCATTGGAACTACCTCTGCGTACAAAGGGGTCTATGTTCTGATGTACTGGGTATAAATTGATGTGATTGTAATGAAGCGCGATTCGTAGCTCTGATCGTTACGAGTTAGCGTCTTTTCTTGAATC